>JBAYTX010000009.1:0-114282 GCA_041675415.1 Rhizobium sp.
CGACTGACGAAAATCCGGTTTGCGGCCGCGCCGGTGCCGTAACACTTGAGGGGCGCCTGCGGGATCGGGCCGGGCGGTTGGCACCGCCTGGCCCTCAATATCGGCCTGAGCTTAGCGCACCCAGCCCTCGGTCGCCATCAGCGCCTGCGCTTCCGGCGTCACCAGGAATGCGAGGAAATCGGCCGTTTCAGGGTCGGCCTCGGGTGACTGGGCGACGTTGACGTCGCGCCAGATCGTCCGCTCGGGAGCAAGGTCGACCTGTTCCAGGACGTCCGAATGGGTCACCGGCCAATCCGGCCAGGTCACCCAGGCGTCGGCATCCTTTGCCTGAAAGGCCCTGAGGCTCGCGCCTGAGCCCTTGCTGAAGTCGACGATGTTGCTGCGGAAGGCACGGATATCGTCCAGCCGGCCCAGCCGGCCTGCTACGTCTTCCCAGGTTCCCGTGCCGGACGTGTTGGCAATGCCCGCGCCTTCGGTGACGACGATCTTGATGCCGTCCCGGAGCAGATCGTCAAAGCCGTGGATGCCCTTGGGATTGCCCTTCTTGACGGCGATGATCGTGGGGCGGACATAAATCGGATCGACCTGCTCCGAGGAAAAGGTCTTGTAAGTCTCCAGGAAGGCCGTCATCGACTGCTCGGACGTTCCCCATAGGATATCAGCATCGGCTTGCGCCTTGGCCGACCATGTGGACTCCGGTCCGGCGGTGATTTCGACCGTCTTGCCGGTCTTCGCCTTCCACGCATCGGCGACCTTCTGGAATGCAGTATGCGGCCCGCCCGCGCCATAGAAGCGAACCACCCCGTCCTTGGGCTGGTGCTTGATTGAAGGATCGTGAAGCTTGCTTTCCCCGCCGAAGGCAGCCGGAGCGAGCCCCAGCAATGCCGCTGAAAGTACCATCGTGAAACGCATAAAATGTCTCCATCATGTCAGGTTCGAACGCGCCGTTGCTGGAGCGTTCGCGGACTGAGACAACTGGAGAGGAAGGTTTATTCCGGTGGTCGCCATCAACAGTGTGTGAGGCGCCGTGATCGAAAGAGGACAGAACGGAACCTTCGGTATGACAGAATTCGCGGACGAGCCGGCAAGGGGAAACAGCGGGAGCAATGGCACCGCCGCATCTCGTACCGGCGACCGGTTGGGGGTATTGTTCGATCAGAACGGCAGCTTCATGCCGGGCGGTATCGGCAGGCCCGCGGTCATTTCCTTGGTCTTTTCCGCCATCACGGCCTCGGCCTTGTCCTTGGCATCCTTGTGGGCGGCGACGATCAGGTCTTCGAGGATTTCGACCTCTTCCTCCTTGAAGAGCGATGGATCGATCTTCAGGCCTTTCAATTCGCCCTTGCCGGTCATCGTTACGACAACAAGACCGCCGCCCGACTTGCCTTCGAGTTCCAGAGCGGCGATTTCCGCCTGCATCTTTTCCATCTTGGCCTGCATTTCCTTGACCTTGCCCATCATGCCCATGATGTCGCGCATCGTCACTGTCTCCTTGATGTCTTGGCTGAAGCCGGTTTTGTTCAGAACTCGATGTCGTCGCCGGGCAGAATGTCGCCCTCGGCCGATTCGGCCGCCGCCGGAAGGCTCGGCTCTTCGTCGCCCTCGGCCTCCGTGGCGCGGATGCGCACATCGGTGATCCTGGCACCCGGGAAGCGCGACAAGATCGCGGCGACGTCGGGATCCTGGCGCGCATCGAGTAGTCTCGCCTCACGATTGGAGGTTTCGGTTTCCGCCAAGGTCGGCTCTCCCGCGTCGCGACTGAGGATAACCATCCAGCGGATTTCGGTCCATTCCTCCAGACGCCGCTGGAGATCCCCGGCAAGCGTCTTCGGAGCCTCGGCCGGCAGATTGACCTCGAGCCGGCCCGGCTCCAGCCGCACAAGGCGGACATAGTTGCGCAGCAGCGCTTTCAGCTTCGGATCGCGGTGCCTGGTGCAGAGTTCGGCAATGTCATCGAGTGAATTGATGGCCACCTTCGGAACCGGCGCCTCTGCTGGTTTGGCATCGCTGCGTCCGACCGCGATAGGTGAGGGCCCACTCATCGGTACGCTTTGAAGGTGCGCCGTCGGCAAGGGGCTTGCAGGGCGTGGGCCGGTCTCGATGGCTTGCTGCGCCACCGCCGCCGTCCTGTAAGATGCCTGTAGCCCGCCACCACCGCCACCTCGTGGAGCCGATGCCGTTGGGCCTTCGCCCTGCCCCTCGCGGGCCATATCCGCCAGACGCCGTGCGGCATCCTCCGGGGAGGGTAGGTGGGCGGCATGGGCAAGCCGGATGATCACCATTTCGGCCGCCCCCGCAGGCCGCGATGAATTCTCGGCCTCCGGAATACCCTTCAGCAGCATCTGCCAGATCCGCGAAAGGGTCGAGACGGCGATGCGGTCGGCAATATCGGCGCCGCGAACCCGTTCCACTTCGCTGAGCGAGAGGTCCTGGGATGCGGAGGGAATATATTTGAGACGCGTGACGAGATGGGTGAAATCGGCAAGATCGGTCAGGACCACCGTCGGGCTGGCGCCGGCCTCATACTGCGCTCCGAACTCCGCGAGCGCCGCCGAGACATCTCCCCTGACGATCAGCTCGAAGAGGTCGACGATGCGGGCGCGATCGGCAAGACCGAGCATGGCTCGCACGGCTTCCGCCCTGACTGTACCACCGCCATGGGCGATCGCCTGATCGAGCAGGGACAGGCCGTCGCGGGCAGAACCTTCCGCTGCCCTGGCGATCATTGCCAGCGCTTCCTCGTCGGCGAAAATCCCTTCCTTCGAGGCGATGGTCGAGAAAAGGCCGACCAGGTCGCCGGCGCCGATCCGCCTTAGATCGAAACGCTGACAGCGCGACAGCACGGTGATCGGGACCTTGCGGATTTCAGTGGTGGCGAAGATGAACTTCACATGCTCGGGCGGCTCCTCAAGCGTCTTCAGCAGGCCGTTGAAGGCCTGGTTCGACAGCATGTGCACTTCGTCGATGATATAGACCTTGTAGCGCGCGGAAACAGGGCGGTAGCGCACCTGCTCGATGATCTCGCGTATGTCATCGATACCGGTATGAGAGGCGGCGTCCATCTCGATCACATCGACATGCCGGCCTTCCATGATCGCCTGGCAATGCTCGCCCGGAATCTTGAGGTCGATCGTTGGCTTGTCTATGTCGGCAGTCTTGTAGTTGAGCGCGCGGGCGAGAATGCGCGCCGTCGTGGTCTTGCCCACACCGCGAACACCGGTCAACATATAGGCTTGCGCAATGCGGCCCGTCTCGAACGCATTGGTAAGCGTTCTGACCATCGGCTCCTGGCCGACCATCAGGTCGGTGAAGTCCTTGGGACGGTATTTCCGGGCCAGAACCCTGTAGCCCGTTGCGGTGCCGTTTGCAGTCGATGCTGTCGGCTCGAATTCGCTCATCGCCCCTGCCAGCGTTCAAGTTTGCCCGATAGTCGGGCACGTTGACCCTGCATTCCTGCCGGCCATATGGAACGGAAGGTGGGAGGCTGGCACGATGACCCGTGCCGTGCTCGTTAGGGCTGCTTCCTTCCGGACCTGACCCGGTTGGCGAGTGGCTCGTCCACCACCAACCTCCCGGGAGCACATATCGGCAATAACGAAAGCAAATGCAAGCCAAGCCTCCAAAAAACTGCTATCTATATGGAAAACATATCGGGAGGCGTCCTTGGTCAAATTCGAGCTTGATGAGAGGCTGGCGCGTGACAGCGAGCATCTGACGGTGCTGGGCCTGTGCGATCTCCGGCTCATGCGCGACAGTCGGTGGCCATGGCTGGTCCTTGTGCCGCAGCGTGCGGACATTGCCGAGGTGTTTGATCTGACGCCCCTCGACCAGGCCATGATCACCTTCGAGCAGAACATGGTGGCCTCAGCGCTCAAGAAAACAACCGGAGCGACGAAAATCAACATCGGCGCTCTTGGCAATATCGTCCGGCAGCTTCATGTTCATGTAATCGCCCGCTTCGAGGGGGACGCGAACTGGCCGGGACCGGCATGGGGCCACGGAGCGGCCGTTCCCTACGAGGCGCAAAAGTGCCAGGATTTTAAACGGAAGTTTCTCGAAACCCTCCAGTCATGAACAAATCGATATTCGACACCGACGTTCCGCACCCCGAACCAAGCAGTCTGACTGCGTTTTCCCGAAACGGGCTTGACCGGCAAAGCGAGCATAGAAGCGAGGATTGCCTGGAAAAGGCTCTTGCGGTGGAGGGCGCGCACATCCTCGCCTTTTCCGGATCGAAACTGATCCTCAAGCATGACGGCCAGGTTCTTGATCCGCTCTTCGCTCCCTACGAGATGCCCGAGCTCGATCCCGATTTCGACAATGCCGTCCTTCTGGGATTCCAGCCGACGGGAGAGCCTCGCATCGCTGTTCCGGTGCGATGTGCGAGCGACGAATTGGCGAACCACTACAAGCCGGCCAATGCCCTCGCCTTGTTTCGCGATGAACTGATCGGCGAAGAGCTTCTGGGGGAAGCGGCCCAGGCGCTGAGCCTGATCCAGTGGAATGCCGACAACCGTTTCTGCGGGCGTTGCGGAGGTGCCATGGAGGTTCGGATCGGCGGCTACAAGCGGGTTTGCCAAGCTTGTGATCACGCCATTTTTCCCAGAACGGATCCGGTGGCGATCATGCTGGCGGTGGATGAAAAGCGTGATCTGTGTCTGATGGGGCGCAACAACCGTTTCCCCGATGGCTTGTACTCTTGCCTCGCGGGCTTCATCGAACCTGGAGAAACGATCGAGGGGGCGGTTCGGCGGGAGACTTTCGAGGAATCTGGCATCGAGATCGGCAGGGTCCGCTATCATGCCTCGCAGCCCTGGCCCATGCCGCATCAGTTGATGATCGGCTGTTATGCTGAGGCACTATCGACGGACATCCATCGCGACGAGGACGAACTTGCCGATTGCCGTTGGTTCACGAGGGCGGAAGTGGAAGCCATGACGGAAATGCGGGCAGTCAATGGCTGGACCGCTCCAAGCCATGGCACGATTGCGAATCGCCTGCTGCGCGACTGGCTGGACTGGCCGCGCTGACAGACTGTTCCAACTCTCGATGCTAGAGTTTGCCCCGCATCGGGTGGCCTTTGTAGACGCCGAGGATACGGACCTTTTCTGAGAAGAAGCGCAATTCCTCAAGGGCGCGCTGGACCGGCGCATCGTCCGGATGCCCTTCGATATCGGCATAGAATTGGGTGGCCACGAACTTACCGCCGAGCTGGTAGCTTTCGAGCTTCGTCATGTTGATGCCGTTGGTGGCAAAGCCACCCATCGCCTTGTAGAGCGCGGCGGGAATGTTGCGCACATTGAAGACAAATGTTGTGACGATCATTTCCTCGGCACTCGTGCGTTTGGCGGTCGTTGCCTCGCGCGACAGGACAACGAATCGGGTCACATTGTTCTCCGTGTCCTCGACATTCTCGGCGATGATCTCCAGGCCATAAAGATCGGCGGCGAGGCGCGGAGCGAGAGCGGCCATTGACCGATCGCCCTTTTCGGCAACCAGTTTCGCGGCACCCGCCGTGTCGCCGGCGACGACCGGCTTCCAGCCATTTGTGCGAATGATCTTGCGGCACTGGCCGAGCGCATGGATATGGCTGTGGACGGTACGGATTTCGTCGAGTTTCACGCCGGGCAGCACCATCAGCTGGAACCGGATCGGCATGAAGTATTCGCCGACGATATGAAGGCGGGATTCTGGAAGCAGATAATGGATGTCGGCCACGCGGCCCGCGATCGTGTTTTCGATCGGGATCATCGCGAGATCGGCATCTCCGTTTTCGACAGCGACGAAGGCATCCTCGAAGGTCGGGCAGGGAAGCGGCATCATGTCGGGAAACATATCCCGGCAAGCCATGTCGGAATTGGCGCCGAACTCGCCCTGAAAGGCGATATGTTTCGTTTTGCTGGTCATGGAGCGCTCGCTATCTATCTGTTTTCGCGACAAGGATGCGCCGCGCTTTTTCGAGATCCGCCGGCGTATCGACACCGAGCGGAATGGATTTGACGATCTCCACATCGATCCGCAGTCCGGCTTCGAGCACCCGCAATTGTTCGAGCGACTCGCGCTTTTCCAGCGGCGAGGGAGGAAGCGAGACGAACTTTTCCAGCGCCGCCCGCCGATAGGCATAGAGCCCGATATGATGGTAGAGCGGTCCTGCTCCATACGGTGCCGTCGCCCGGGTGAAGTAGAGCGCCCGCAGCCGCGTCTCGGAGATCGGTGAGCCGACCACCTTGACCACATTGGGGTTGGTCTTCTCTTCCTCGTCGGTGATCTCGACGGTCAGCGTCGCAATATCCGTTGCCGGATTTTCAAGCGGTCTGAGGGCCGCCCTTATGGTTTCAGGCTCGATTGTCGGCAGATCTCCCTGCACATTGATGACGGTCTCGATTACGCGATCGGGATCGGCCTTGAGCAAGGCCTCGTAAATGCGGTCCGATCCGGAGGGGTGATCCACCCGTGTCATGACCACCTCGAAGCCTGCGGCCGAGACCGCATCGAAGGTACGGGGGTCATCGACCGCGACGATGATTCGCCCGACATCGGCCTCGCGCGCGCGGTGCGCCACCTGAACGATCATCGGCAGTCCGCAAATGTCGGCGAGAGGCTTGCCGGGAAGTCTGGTCGAGGCCATTCGCGCCGGGATCAGCACGAGTGTCTTCGCAAAATCATGGCTGTTCATCGCCGACCCTTCAAATCCCGCGCGAAAAGTGTCAAAAAGTCCTACTCTGGGGATCACAATCGTGTTGCAACTGTCAAGCAAAAGACATAGGTTCCGCCCGATTTCAAGATCGTCCGGTCAATGATCAGCCGGCTGCATGGGGAGTGTTTGCAGATGAACTCATATGTGAACATGGGCGTCGGTGCTCTTCTTGGTACCGTTTTCGTCCTGATGACGGTGTCCATCGCTTCGGAAGGCATCTTCCGCTCGGAAAAGCCCGAGAAGGAAGGTTATGCCATCGTCGCCGAAGGCGCTGCTGAAGGTGCAGCAGGAGCAGAAACAGCAGCCGCCGTCGAAACGCCGATCGCAACCCTGATGGCAAGTGCCGATGCCGCTGCCGGCGAGGTCGTGTTCAAGAAGTGCACGAGCTGCCACACCGGCGACAAGGGCGGCGCCAACAAGGTCGGCCCCAATCTCTTTGGCATCGTCGAGCGTCCGGTTGCCGCCCATGAAGGCTTTGGCTACTCCGCGGCCATGAAGGACTTCTCCAAGGGTGGCGCGGAAACCTGGACTTATGAAAACCTGAACAAGTTCCTCAGCTCTCCGAAGAAATTCGTGGCTGGCACCGCCATGGGCTTTGCCGGCCTCAAGAAGGAAGAGGAGCGCGCCAATCTGATCGCATACCTGCGCACGCTCTCCGATGCGCCGGTGGCTCTCCCCACCAACTAAGACGACGCAAGACGCTCTTGGTCTTTCGATTGATGCCCGGCTTCGCGCCGGGCATTCTTGTTTTCGGACTTAGCTCAGCAGCCAAGCCCAGAAGGTTACGCTGAATACTCCTGCCGCCGTCGTCAGCGTGATGGTGGAGGCGGCAAGGCCGTGACCGACCCCGAACCGGTTGGCAATCAGCCAGGCATTGATGCCAGTCGGAACCGAGGACGTCAGGACCATGGCCGCCGTCCAGTCATCGCTGAGCCCGAGCATCCGGCTGGCGGCCCAGACGCAGGCGGGCAGCAACATAAGCTTCAGCGCGGACATGGTGCCGGCGATCCCGAGATTGCCGGATATGCCGTATTTGTTGAGCGCCATTCCGAGCGACAGGAGCGCGGCGGGTGCCGCCATCGCTGCGATCTGCGAAACGACGCCGCCAATCACATCCGGGAGAGGAAGGCCGGAAACATGGACAACGAGACCGGCAGCCAGCCCGATGACCAGCGGATTGCGTATCAGATTGCCGCCAATCTGTCTTAGGATGGCGACCAGACCCCGAGAAGGCCCGCCAGTGACCTTGCGTTCCGCCTGTTCCATCAGAACGGTCCCGATCACCATCATCAGCGGCAAATGGACTGCAAGCAGGATCGATAGCGCGACGATGCCGTCGCTGCCGACGGTTCGGTTGACAAGCGGCAGCCCGATGAAGACATTGTTGGCGAAGGCCGATGAAACACCGGCGAGAACGCCGACCCTTTGATCCCGCTTGAAGAGCCGGGTGGCGGTTACGTGTCCCACGGTCCAAGTGATGGCGACACCGGAGAAGTAGGCGATCCACAGCCGAAACGGCGACGCGCCCTGAAAATCGGCCTCCGAGATCGTGCGGAACAGCAGCACGGGCACTGCAACCTTGAAGACGAACTCGCCAAGCGCGTCTCCGATATCGTCTCTGAGCAAGCCGGCCCTGACCAGAATCCATCCCAGAAGGATCAGAATGAAGATCGGAAGGACATTCAACGCAGTGGCGGACATTTTTGGGAGGCGCTTTCGCAGGAAGGCGGAGTAGGGAGACGTTAGTCTATCGTCGTAGACTACGATCGACCAGCGTCCTTTGCGGCATGCGCATTCTTCCCGCAACGAAAAAAGCGGGGAGGCCCCCGCTTTCCCTCACCCGGACGAGCCGGGGATCTGGATTGCTCTACCGCCAGTACATCCGTGGCTGGTGGCAATCCCAAGCCGGAGCTTGTCATGCTCCTCACGGTCGGCGACCCTCGTCATGCCTCATGCCACCGCTGCTTGCATTCGTGTTAGATGAGCAACGTAACAGGCAAATGACATCCGGCGAAATGCTGGCCGCGCCGGTATTTTTTCTTCCAAAGGGCCGAAAAACAGGTAATACCGACACGGGCTATTCAGAGCGGAGATCCTTTTTTCATGGCCAGATTCGACGTGCTTACGGTGGGCAATGCTATTGTCGACATCATTTCCCGGTGTGAGGACAAGTTCCTCATTGACAACGGCATCACCAAGGGAGCCATGAACCTCATTGACGCCGAACGTGCCGAAAAGCTCTACAGCCTCATGGGGCCGGCGGTCGAGGCATCGGGCGGAAGCGCCGGCAACACTGCTGCCGGCATCGCCAATCTTGGCGGCAAGGCTGCCTATTTTGGCAAGGTTGCCGACGATCAGCTCGGCAAGATTTTCATACACGATATCCGGGCGCAGGGCGTACATTACGAAACCCGTCCCAAGGGCACCAATCCGCCGACGGCGCGCAGCATGATCTTCGTGACAGAGGACGGCGAGCGTTCGATGAATACGCATCTGGGCGCCTGCGTCGAATTCGGACCCGAGGATGTCGAGCCGGATGTCGTCGCCGCGTCAAAAGTGACCTATTTCGAAGGCTATCTATGGGATCCTCCGCGCGCCAAGCAGGCGATCCTCGATTGCGCCCGGATCGCCCACGAGAACGGCCGGGAAATGTCGATGACCCTGTCGGACAGCTTCTGTGTCGATCGTTACCGCTCGGAATTCCTTGAATTGATGCGCTCTGGAACGGTGGATATCGTATTCGCGAACAGCCAGGAGGCGCTGGCGCTTTACGAGACCGATGACTTCGAAATCGCGCTCGACCGCATGGCCCGCGATTGCAAGCTCGCGGCGGTCACTATGAGTGAAAAGGGCGCTGTGATCCTCAAGGGCGGGGAGCGGATCCGCGTCGACGCGACCCACATCGACGAGCTGGTCGATACGACCGGTGCCGGCGATCTTTTCGCGGCAGGGTTCCTCTACGGCTACACGAAGGGACGCTCGTTATACGACTGCGGCAGGCTCGGCTGCTTCTCGGCTGGTGTTGTCATCCAGCAGATCGGCCCGCGCCCGCTCGTTTCGCTCGAAAAGGCGGGTCGCGAGATCGGTCTTATTTGAAGGCCTCGCCGGGATAGGCGCCCCAGATTTCGGCCTGCGAGACCCAACCCTCGACGCCGCCGGCTTCGGCATGACACCAATTGCCATTGCATTCGTCGAGGCGAAGGACGACGCCCGGCTCGAGCTTTGCGACCACGGAGGCGGTCGGCATCGAATCGCGTCGAAGATTGACGTAGATGTCTTGGCCGTCTCCGCGCATCCAGGGGGCAGCGATCGCGGTGCGCTCGCCCGACAGCAGGGACTGATTGACCCAGCCTTCCGTGCCGTCGGCATCACGCACGCGCCGCCAGTTGTCATATTCCTGGATAATCTCGACCGGAAGACCCGACTTGAGATAGAGCCAGGACACTGCATAATCCGTGCTGGGTCCGATCCGAAGGTTGACCCTTGCGGCTTTCAGGCTGACGAACCGGGGAAGCGGCAGACCGCTCAGGCCCTTGGAAACCTGCGCGTGTCCGGAGACAGGCACTCCTGCTGACCATCCCAGCGCAAGGCATGTTGCAAGACAGGTTCTGAGCACAAGTTCACGCATGGTCGTTCCATTGGTCTAGTGAATCCAGGGGGTATATCCAACTGCCTGCGGCGTTCCAGTGGCCTTGCGATAAAACCGGACGCCAGGCTGCGAGTTTTGTTTGTCTTCGCCGACGGGTTTGGTAGAAATTGCCCTGAACGGGAAAATTATCACCCCTCTTGGTTAACGACCTCTGAACAAGGCATCGAATGTTCCCATGACGAACAAGAAAAAACCCAAGGTTTACATAACCCGGAAACTGCCGGACGCTGTGGAAACCCGCATGCGAGAACTGTTCGACGCCGAGCTGAATATCGACGACAGCCCGCGTACGCAGCCGGAGCTCGTGGCTGCCGTGAAGACTGCCGATGTCCTTGTCCCGACTGTCACCGACCGCATTGACGCCGCGCTGATCGAGCAGGCGGGCCCGCAGTTGAAGCTGATAGCGAGTTTTTCCAACGGCTTCGACCATATAGACGTGGACGCCGCCGCCCGAAAGGGCATCACCGTCACCAATACGCCCAACGTGCTGACCGAGGATACCGCCGATATGACGATGGCGCTCATCCTCGCCGTGCCGCGCCGGTTAGTCGAGGGCGCGCGCATTCTCATCGAGAAGCCCGGTGACTGGGCCGGGTGGTCGCCCACCTGGATGCTCGGCCGCCGCATCTGGGGAAAGCGGATCGGGATCATCGGCATGGGCCGGATCGGCACGGCCGTCGCCAGGCGGGCAAAGGCCTTCGGCCTCTCGATTCACTACCACAATCGCAAGCGGGTCAGTCCGGCGACAGAAGATGCGCTCGAGGCGACCTATTGGGACAGCCTCGACCAGATGCTCGCTCGCGTCGATATTGTCTCCGTCAATTGCCCTTCGACGCCCGCGACCTTTCATCTGCTCTCGGCCCGCCGGCTGGCGTTGATGCAGCCGACCAGTTACATCGTCAACACCGCCCGCGGTGATATCATTGATGAAGCAGCCCTGATCCAGTGCCTGCGCGACGGCAAGATCGCTGGCGCGGGGCTCGACGTGTTCGAGAACGAGCCTGCAGTCAATCCGAAGTTGATCAAGCTCGCGGACGAGGGCAAGGTCGTGCTTCTGCCGCATACGGGCTCGGCCACCATCGAGGGCCGGATCGATATGGGCGACAAGGTGATCATCAACATCCGCACCTATTTCGACGGACACCGCCCGCCCAACAGGGTTCTGCCAAGTCGCACCTGAGCAAAGTTCCGTCAGTCGAGCGGTTTGCGCATCTCGATGGATGTTGTCCGGTTATAGCCGGCATGACGGCTTTCCGCCGTCTTGCCAAAACCCCACGCGGTAAACACGCGCTGATTTTCGGTGAGTTCGACGCGAGTCTCGAGCTTGAGGCAGGCGAGCCCCAGTTCGCGGGCCGCCGCCTCGGCGCGCTCGAGCAGCAACCGGCCTATGCCCTTGCCTTGCGCCGAGGGATGGACGGCGAGCTTGCCGATATAGAGCGCAGCCTCCTCCGGTTTCAGAAAAACGCAACCGATCAGTCGCCCACATTCGATCGCGGCAAACGCCATCTCCTGTGTGGCGTTTTGCCGGAGCGAGGCCGGTGTCAGCCGATGGGCGGAGGAGGGCGGGTCTATCCGCCCGTCCATGAAGGCGAATGCGGCCAGGATCAGATCGAGCAGTTCCTCGTAGCGGTCGAAGCCCGCACCGATGCGGAGGATCTCGATGGTCATGACGAAGGCGGAGCCTTGCGGCGCCGATAGCGGATCGTGTCGAACCGTGCCGACAGCGCGTCGTAGAGCAACAAGCGGCCGACCAGAGGCTCACCGATCCCGGTGATCAGCTTGATCGCCTCCATGGCCATCAGCGTGCCGATGACGCCCGTCAGCGCTCCGATGATGCCGGCCTCGGCGCAGGAGGGAACAAGACCTGCGGGAGGCGGCGAAGGAAAGAGGTCGCGGTAGGTCGGATACTTCACGCCGTCCGGGCCGATCTCGTGTGGCTTCAGCACCGTGAGCGAACCGTCGAAGCGCCCGACGGCGCCGGTGACCAGCGGTATGTTCGCGGCCTCCGCCGCATCCGCTGCGGCATAGCGGGTGTCGAAATTGTCCGAGCCGTCAACCAGCAGGTCGAAGCTCTTCAGGTGGTGTGCCGCCACGTCCGGAGAGAAACGCGCCTCGAACCGGATGACCCTGACATGAGGGTTTAGTCTCGCGATGGCTTCGGATGCGCTTTTTGTCTTCTCCTCGCCGATCGTGCCGCTGTCGTGGATCACCTGTCTCTGGAGGTTCGACAGCGATACCCGGTCGTCATCGATGATTCCAATGGTTCCGACACCCGCCGCCGCGAGATATTGCAGGACGGGCGAGCCGAGGCCGCCGGCGCCGATCACCAGCACCCGTGCGGCCTTCAGTTTCTGCTGGCCCGCCCCGCCGATCTCGGCAAGCAGGATGTGGCGCTTGTAGCGGGAAATTTCCTCGGGGCTCAGTGGTTCCATATCCGTCATGTTCGCATGCTTTCGAGGGGCGGAAAAGTCTCGTCGTCAGGGCAGCAGTTGCCCGTCGCTCACGGTGATGAACTGGGCGCGTTCGCCAAGCGACGAGAACATTGCCTGATCGGTTCCGGTCATGAATGCCTGTCCGCCGAGCGCGTCAATCCGGTCGAATAGGGCAGCTCGACGCCCCTCGTCGAGATGCGCGGCAATCTCGTCAAGGAGGAGAACCGGGGCATGGCCGGTCATGTTGGCGACGAGCCGCGCATGGGCGAGCACGAGGCCGACGAGCAGGGCCTTCTGCTCTCCGGTCGAGCATCGTTCGGCCTCCATGTCCTTTTCGAGATGGCGCACGAGCAGGTCTGTGCGGTGGGGCCCTTCGAGCGTTCGCCCGGCCGCCGCATCGCGATGGCGCGTTTCCGCCAGCACTAGGGCATACCGATCTTCGAGGTCGATTGCCGCAGCGCTCAATTCGCCGTCCAGAAAGCCGGACAGCGCAAGCGACGCGCTGGGAAAGGCGGATGATACGGCCTGTTGGGCAATCAGTGCGGTCAACAATCCCAGCATTTCCTGCCGGGCGACCGCCATAGCGACGCCGAGGCCGGCCATCTGCCTTTCGAGACCGGTAAGCCAGGCCGGGTCGAAACGGCCTTCGCTCAGCAGTCGGTTTCGGCTACGCATGGCGCGTTCGAAATCGCCGGCGCGCCGTCCGTGGGCCGGATCGAGCGAGAGCACCAGCCGGTCGAGGAACCGTCGACGATCGGAAGAGGAACCCGTGAATAGACCATCCATGGCCGGCGTGAGCCACAGTACCCGCAAATGATCGGTGAGCTCGTCGACGGATTTTGCGGGTGTGCCATTTATCCTGAGGCGCCGCGTCTGCCCCTCCTCGCCGCCTTCCGTGCCGGTACCGATCTCGACCGCTCCTTCCATGCCGTCGATCTCGGCAAAGACGGAAAACCCGCCGGAAGCGCCGACACGCGCGACATCGGCAAGAGCCGCCCGCCGCAGTCCACGGCCGGGAGAAAGGAAGGAGACGGCCTCCATGAGGTTGGTCTTTCCGGCCCCGTTTTCGCCGGTCAGCACCACATGGCGACCCTCGAGCGGGAGAGACACGCTCGCATAGTTGCGGAAATCAGCAAGCTTCAGCCTGCGGAGAGATACTCTGTGCGTCATGTGGATCCGGATTCGATGCTTCCCTGAGCTAGGCCGAAAGGCCTGTCATGGCAAGGATATCCGGCAATTTTCTCGACATCGGCGCCAGAGCCGGAACTCCGGGCCGCGACGATCGGCCCGTGGACCGCTTTCCAGTGGAGGTATAGTGTTAAGGGATGAAATGGGAACTGCCGGAAAAGGCTTGGGCTATGGCTTCGGACCGCGATGAACTGACCCCTGAGGAAGCGCGCAGCGACCATTGGGAAATGCTGCGCTTCCTGGGGCTCAACGCTGCCTTCGGTGCGTTTCTCGGCGTGGCCGTTGCTTTCTTGCTGATATGGCTCGATATCGGCGGCCTTGGCTCCCACATTGCCCGTGCGCAAAACCCGGTTCTGCCGGCCGTGCTGATCGCCGCGCCACTGGCGCTTACCTTCGCCGCGGCCGTGACCGCCTCTGCCATCATGCTCATGCCCTACAAGAGGAAGAAGGAGCGCTAGGGCCGATCGACCCTGGCATTGCGGGTCATGGTGGTTGACTTGTCGGGTCCGCATTCGGCATGAACCGACATCACGAATTCACCGGACTCCGGAGAAACCTATGGCCGACGAAGACGATCGCATCATGCGCCTCGAGGAAACGCTCGCTCACCAAGGCCGAATCATCGAGGAACTCTCCGACCAGCTCACCGAGCAATGGCGGGTCGTCGAGCAGACCCGCGCCAAGCTAGAGCGCCTTACGGAACGGCTACTGACGATGGAAGAGCAGTCGCACGATGCGCCGCCGATTACGAAGCCGCCTCACTACTGATTCCGGCACTCAGCCCGGCCGGATTCCGTCGAAAAGGCTGTCGACATAGGCGGCTATTTCTGGCTCCGACATATCCAGCCGGTTGGTCAGCAACCGGCTCCAGGCGAAGCTCGACAGCATTTCCCCGATCAGTTCGGGGTCGGCATCGGGGCGGACCTGTCCGGCCGCCTGGGCCTCGCGGATCATGGCGCCGGTATGGATTCGCCGCTCGGCGGCATAGCCGGCCAGCGCTGCCGCCGCCGCCGGATCGCCCTGCGCTTCGGCGATCACCGAGCGGAACACCGCACCGCCACCTCGCTTCCAGTAGCTGAGCAATTCGGTCATGAAGCGCATCAGATCGCCGCGGACATTCCCGGTATAGACGGGCGGCGAGACTTCCTTTTGCCGGTGATACACATCGAGCAGCAGCGCTGCCTTCGACGGCCACCAGCGATAGATCGTCGGTTTACCGGCCTTGGCCCGGCGGGCGACCGCCTCGATGGAAAAGGCGCCGAGTCCGCCCTCGCGCAGGATCGCTGCAGCAGCGGACAGAATGGCTTCTTCACTCTCGGGATTTCGCTGGGATCCGATCGATGTACGCCGTGGTTTTCTGGGTTCCGTCATTGCATGTTCCGTCTTTTTACTTTCGGTATCATGATTTTCCCTTGAACGAAACGTTTCGTTTCTATATGCAACGGAACGTACCGTTCTTATGGAGTTTGCCCATGTCCCCCAACATTCCTGAACCGCGCCCATCGAAACTGCGTCTTAGCCTCCTGATGTTCGCTGCGGTCTATCCACTGGTGACCGTTCTGCTCTACTTGCTGATGCCGCTGACTGAAGGCTGGGCGCTCTGGCAGAAGACGCTGGTGCTTGCACCTGTCATGGTGATCACGATCACCTATGCAATCGCGCCGGCGATCCAGCGCAATTTCGGCTGGTTCATTGCCCGCCTGCCGCGTCCGGCAAGGATGTGAACGAGAAAAGCCGGCCCGATGGGCCGGCTTTTCAAATTCGGCGCTTGAGACGCCCTATTCGCTGAGGGTATCGAAGAAGTCCTTCATACGGGCGAAGAAACCCGTAGATTCCGGATTGTTTTCCTTCGACGACAGCTGCTCGAATTCCTGCAGCAGCTCACGCTGACGCTTGGTCAGCTTCTGCGGCGTTTCGATCTGGATCTGGATATAGAGATCTCCCGTCTGCGAAGAACGCAGGACCGGCATGCCCTTACCCTTCAGCCGGAACTGCTTGCCCGCCTGGGTGCCTTCCGGAACAGTCACGCGCGACTTCGATCCGTCCAGCGTCACCACATCGAAAGTCCCGCCGAGCGCGGCAGTGGTCATCGAGATCGGAACCGAGCAATAGAGATCGGCGCCATCGCGCTGGAAGAATTCGTGCGGCTTGACCGACAAGAAGATGTAGAGATCGCCCGAAGGACCACCCCTAAGGCCCGCTTCACCCTCGCCCTGCAGGCGAATGCGTGTGCCGTCCTCGATGCCGGCCGGGATGTTGACCGACAGGGACCGCTCTTCCGTCACCCGGCCCTGGCCATGGCACTTGCCGCAGGGGTCGGAAATCGTCTGGCCACGGCCGTGACAGGTCGGGCAAGTGCGTTCGATCGAGAAGAATCCCTGAGCTGCGCGAATCCGTCCTGTGCCCTGACAGGTCGAGCATGTGGTCGGCTTGGTTCCCGGCTTGGCGCCGCTTCCGGTACAGACCTCGCAGGTGATTGATGTCGGAACCCGGATCTGCGCGGTCTTGCCGCTATAGGATTCCTCGAGCGAGATTTCCATGTTGTAGCGAAGGTCCGCGCCGCGTTCGCGTCCGCCTGTGGAACGTGCCCGGCCTCCCCGGCTCCCACCCATCATCTCGCCGAATATATCTTCGAAGATGTCGGAGAAGCCGCCGCCGGAAAACCCGCCGGACTGGAAGCCGCCTGCGCCCATGCCGCCATGCTCGAAGGCAGCATGGCCGAAACGGTCATAGGCCGCGCGCTTCTGCGGGTCCTTGAGCGTCTCGTAGGCCTCGTTGATTTCCTTGAACTTCTTTTCCGCGTCCGCATCATCCGGATTCTTGTCCGGATGGAGCTTCATTGCCAGCTTGCGAAAGGCGCTTTTCAACTCCTTCTCATCTGCGGTCCGGGCGACTCCGAGGGTCTCGTAGTAATCTGCTTTTGCCATGGTCTTACAAAGCTCTCAAAGCTTTCTCCACACTCGTGTGGCTGCCAGTATTCCTGCCTGCCTGCTTTTCGCAGGCGGCCATGTCTTTCTGAAAGTCCGACGCCGCGGCACGGGCATCCTCGATCAGCAATCGGCGCCGCTCGCCCTTGTTGGCCAGACCATCGGCCGCAGACACGGCGAGGAAGGCCAGAGAATGGGCAGCCATGTCGCAGGAGGTTACGCTGCCGCCATTCTCGCGGAGCCGCAGCGCCGCTTCGATGATCCGGCCGAGTTCGCTTCCTGTCCTGGATAATTGCCGGCTGTCGCCCGCGCTGATCGCCTTGACGATGGTTGCCTCGGCGGCACTCACCTTGCGGAACACCGTTTCGATTTGGCCCGTGTCCTGCGCCGAGACAGCGCTCGCGCAGAGGGCCAATGAAAATGCGGCTGGCCCGAAGGCCAGCCTCTTGGATGTCGGGCGCGTAGCCGGCCTCAGCATCAGGCCGACTTCTTCGCGTCGTCGTCCTTGACTTCCTCGTAGTCGGCATCGACGACATCGTCATCCGAACCCTGGGCAGACGCACCGCTTTCGCCGGCCTCCGCTTGCTGGGCTTCGTAGATGGCCTGACCGAGCTTCATGGAAACCTCCATGAGCGACTGGGTCTTGGCCTGGATGTCGTCGGCGTCCGGCTCGGGGGCCTCGATCGCGGTCTTGAGAGCGGCAATGCCATCCTCGATCGCCTTGCGGTCGGTCTCGGAAACCTTGTCGCCATATTCCTTGAGCGACTTTTCCGTCGAATGGACGAGGCTCTCGGCATGGTTCTTGGCTTCGACCGCGGCGCGCCGCTTCTTGTCTTCCTCGGCGTGCGCTTCGGCGTCCTTCACCATCTTCTCGATGTCGGCGTCGGAGAGACCACCGGAGGCCTGGATGCGGATCTGCTGTTCCTTGCCGGTGCCCTTGTCCTTGGCCGAAACCTGGACGATGCCGTTGGCGTCGATGTCGAAGGTGACTTCGATCTGCGGCACGCCACGAGGGGCCGGCGGAAGGCCGACGAGATCGAACTGGCCGAGCAGCTTGTTGTCGGCAGCCATTTCGCGCTCACCCTGGCTGACACGGATCGTCACGGCATTCTGGTTGTCTTCCGCAGTCGAGAAGGTCTGGCTCTTCTTCGTCGGGATCGTCGTGTTGCGGTCGATCAGACGGGTGAAGACACCGCCCAGCGTTTCGATGCCGAGCGACAGCGGGGTCACGTCGAGCAGGAGAACGTCCTTGACGTCGCCCTGCAGAACGCCGGCCTGGATCGCCGCGCCCATGGCGACGACTTCATCCGGGTTCACGCCCTTATGCGGCTCCTTGCCGAACAACTGCTTGACCACTTCCTGGACCTTCGGCATGCGGCTCATGCCGCCGACGAGAACCACTTCGTCGATTTCGCTGGCGGTGACGCCGGCGTCCTTGAGAGCTGCCTTGCAGGGTGCCACGGTGCGCTGGACGAGATCATCGACCAGGCTTTCGAACTTGGCGCGGGTCAGCTTCATGGTCAGGTGCTTCGGACCGGATGCGTCGGCCGTGATGAACGGCAAGTTGATTTCGGTCTGCTGCGAGGACGACAGCTCGATCTTGGCCTTTTCGGCAGCCTCCTTGAGACGCTGCAGAGCCAGCTTGTCGTTCTTCAGGTCGATGCCCTGGTCCTTCTTGAACTCGGCTGCGAGGTACTCGACGAGACGCATGTCGAAGTCCTCACCGCCGAGGAAGGTGTCGCCGTTGGTCGACTTCACTTCGAAGACGCCGTCGCCGATTTCCAGGACCGAAATATCGAAGGTACCACCGCCAAGGTCGTAGACGGCAATTGTCTTGCCTTCCTTCTTGTCGAGGCCATAGGCGAGTGCAGCGGCCGTCGGCTCGTTGATGATGCGCAGGACCTCAAGACCGGCGATGCGGCCTGCGTCCTTGGTTGCCTGGCGCTGTGCGTCGTTAAAGTATGCCGGAACGGTGATGACGGCCTTCTCGACCTTCTCGCCGAGATAGGCTTCCGCCGTTTCCTTCATCTTCTGGAGAATCATGGCCGAGATCTGTGCCGGAGAATAACCCTTGCCCTGGGCTTCGACCCAAGCGTCGCCGTTGTCGCCCTTGACGATATGGAACGGAACGAGGCCCTTGTCCTTCTCGACGGTCGGATCTTCGTAGCGGCGGCCGATCAGGCGCTTGACGGCGAAGAGGGTATTGGTCGGATTGGTCACCGCCTGGCGCTTGGCCGGCTGACCGACGAGGCGCTCGCCATCATCGGTGAAGGCCACCATGGAAGGGGTAGTGCGCGCACCTTCCGAATTCTCAATGACCTTCGAGTCTTTGCCGTCCATGACGGAGACGCAGGAATTGGTCGTTCCAAGGTCGATACCGATTACTTTTGCCATGTCATTCTCTCCTTGAAGCAGGCCGTCGGAACCCCAAACAGGCATTCCCGTGACAGCCCCTCGACGTGGATGGTCTTGGGATTGCGCAGTCCATGCTGCGGTTATGTCGCGTATATAAGAAGCGATTTTTCCGACTGCAAGGCTCGAATTCCGCTGTAATCCAGTAAAAAGAATAGATTGCGCGCCTTTTCGAGATTGGCGAATGGCAGTCGGATCTCGCCTCCGTATCGTCCTCGGGACTTATCTGGCCAGCCTTGTGCCGGGCATGCAAGAGAAAATATTGGATTGGTTCGCCGGTCGGCCGATCAACGCTGTTCCGGACGGACGATTATTGTCCCATGATTATGTCGAGAAGTGTCGTCCGGCGCGTCCCCGGCGACGGTAGGGGAGGGCTCTGGCCGCCTACATCGGCGGGGGGCATCGGACCTGTCGATCCGGTCTGCTCGGGGCTCGCCGTGGATGGGACGGGCACGGCCGGATAACGCTGTTCATTGCCGGAGAGCACGTCGGAGATGATGGCGCCGATCGATCGTGGCGGGGCAGGTTCTTCGGCGATATAGACGCCTCCACCGAGCGGAGCGGGTTTGAGGCCAGAATGTGCAGCGGTCATGTATTCCTGCCATGCCTTGGCAGGAAGTCCGCCACCCGTGACCTTCTTCATCGAGGCACCATCGTCATTGCCGAACCACACACCTGTCGTCAGGTTGCTCGTATAACCGACGAACAGGGCGTCGCGGAAGGACTGGGTCGTTCCGGTCTTGCCCGCGGCCTGCCAGCCGTCAAGACGTGCGTTCTTGCCCGTTCCTTCAGTTATCACCTTTGTCAGCATCATGTTCATGGCGGCGACGACCTGATCGCTCAGAACCCGTGGCGGATTGGCGTAGTCGTTCTCGTAAATGACCTTGCCTTCCGCCGTGGAAATGCGCCGGATCACATGCGGCGTCGCCTTGTAGCCGCCGTTCATGAAGGGGGCATAGGCGGCAGTCAGCTCCAGGAGCGATACCTCGGATGTCCCGAGCGCGATCGAGGCATTGGCCTGGAGTTCGGATTCGATGCCGAGCCGATGGGCGACCTTGACGACCTGTGCAGGCCCCACCTCCATCACGAGCTGTGCGGCGATGGTGTTCAACGAGTTCGCCAGCGCCGTCGAAAGGCTGACCGGGCCGCGATATTTCTCGTCGTAGTTTTCGGGTGTCCACGTGCCGATCCTGACCGGGGCGTCGTTGCGAACGGAGTCCGGCCGCACGCCGATTTCGAGCGCCGCAGCGTAGACGAATGGCTTGAACGCCGATCCCGGCTGCCGTTTGGCCTTGACCGCCCGGTTGAACTGGCTGACGGCATAGTCGCTGCCGCCGACCAATGCGCGGATGGCGCCGGTGCCATCTACGGAGACCAGCGCCGCCTGCGAGGCGTTCAGCTTCTTGCCATCGACGGAAAGAGCCTCCCCGAGCGCCGCTTCCGCCTTCTTTTCCAGTGTCATGTCGATTGTGGTCTCGACGGCGAGGTCGCCCGTGACCGTGCCGATAATCGACCGTACGTCATCCATAACCATGTCGGCGACGTACTGCCCGGCGCCAGACCAGTAGCGCTTCGCCCGGGTCGGAGACTGCGACATGGCGGTCTTGATGTCGTTGTCGGAGATGAAGCCGACATCGCGCATGGACGCGAGCACGACCTGAGCGCGGGCTTCCGCGGCTTCTGGATCGCGCGCCGGCGAAAGTCTCGACGGCGCCTTGAGCAGGCCGGCCAGAAGGGCCGCTTCGCCCAGGTTGATGTCGCGTGCCGACTTGTTGAAGTAGCGCCGCGACGCCGCCTCCACACCATAGGCGTTCGAGCCGAAATAGACCCGGTTCAGATACATCGCGAGGATCTGGTCCTTGGTGTACTTCTGCTCGAGCCAGAAGGAGAGCAGAACTTCCTGCACCTTGCGTTCGATCGTGCGATCCGGCGAGAGAAAGAGGTTCTTGGCAAGCTGCTGTGTCAGCGTCGATCCGCCCTGAACCGTCCGACCGCTTACGGCGTTGGTAATCACGGCTCGCGCCAGGCCCAGTGGATCGACCCCGAAATGTGAATAGAAACGCCGGTCTTCGATGGCGATCACCGCCTCCGGTATGAAGGGCGACATGTCGTCAAGCGCCAGCGCTTCGCCGCCCGTCACACCACGATTGGCGATGACCGTGCCATCGACCGACATGATCTTGATATTGGGTGGCCGGTCGGGGATCGTCCAGGTGCTGGCGCTCGGCATTCGCGCGCCGTAGTAGAAAACAATCCCGGAAAGGCCGATGCCTCCCCAAATGCCCAGCACGATGCACCAGTAGACAGTCCGTCTGAGAAGTCCGGTCAGTCCACCGCCGCGCTGCCGCTTGGCTTTTGCTTTTGCGCGCGCCGTGCGCAGCTTTTTACCGCCAGGATTCTTCTTGGCATGGCGTTCCTTGCCCCCTTGCGCACCGCCGCTGACGCGATCGCCGGCGGTCAGCCGAAAATCGCCGTCGCCGCGCCTTCCGTCGAAGGTCGGTTCAACACGCTCTGTGGGTCTGCCTCGTCCTGCCATAGACTGCCGGTGGTGCTCCGTTTTCGGTGCCGCCGTTGTCGGCGCGGGCGTCATTGCGTTCGTGTTCGCGGGCCAATTGCACCCCATCGAACTCGCGGCTCGATTGAACTTTAATTGCGGCGATTTAAGGGGTGGTTAAAGCGCAGTAAACAAAAACGGCATGTCTTTCAACGCTGTACGCAGGCGCAACCCTCGAAGGCGGTCTCCATGGAAATACCGCCTACTGGCAGAGGTCGGCCCATTCGGCTTGAGTGAGCACTGCCAGCCGTTCGGGTGCAATCCGCACGGCGGCGTTCGTGGCGCCGGCGGCCGGAACAACCTCGCCAAAAGCCTTCAGCGACGTGTCACAGAAGACCTTGATCGGTGAGGGAAGGCCGAAAGGACACACGCCCCCGACCGGATGGGAGGTGGCGATGAGCACCTCATCGGCATTCAGCATCCGCGGTTTGACGCCGAAGCGCTCCTTGAATTTGCGATTGTCCAGGCGCTTCGTACCGGCCGTAACGACGAGCACTTGCTCATCGCCGATCCTGAGGCATAACGTTTTCGCGATCTGGTCGGGGTCCACCCCGTGCGCGTCGGCCGCAAGCGCCACGGTCGCGGAACTCGCTTCGGTTTCGATCACCTGGATCTCGGGTGCATTGCGGGTGAAAAAGTCTTTAACGGATTCGATGCTCATGGCTTTTTGTAGAACGGTCAATGCGCGAAGGACAAGTCCGCTTGTGGACATGCGCCAGGAGGCCGCCGCGTCGCGCCTCTTGTCAAAGGCCTGCCCCCATCCCACATATCGGTCAACCACTGCGCGAAGTCTGTGCGTCTTCCCTCTTAACCGAATGTTAAGCACATGGGACGACGATCGATTTCACAGCGACGGGCAAGCAGGTCCAAGATGATCTGCTGTCGGTTGCAGGCAAAGCATGGCTCATTTCCGATCCTGACCACGGATGTACTGGCAGGGTCGTCGAAATGGGAAAGGAAAGGTCGGGTAATCCCGACCTTTTTGCTTTTCAGGATACAGCCTTATGGCCGCCTCAGGATGCGGCCAGCGCATCCAGAATGCGGATCCATGAGCGGATGCCTTTGTGGAATGACTTGAGATCGTATTTCTCATTCGGCGAATGGATGCGGTCGTCGGTCAATCCATAGCCGACGAGCAGCGAATCCATGCCGAGCATCTTCTGGAAATCACCGACGATCGGGATCGATCCGCCCATGCCGATGACGACGGCCGGCTTCGGCCATTCTTCCGACAACGCATTCTTCGCCTTGGTCAGGACCGGCGAGTCATAGGACAGCTGAATTGCCGGCGAACCGCCATGCTCGTGGAATTCGACCGAGCAGTCGGCGGGGATCTTCGAGCACACGTAAGCGCGGAAGCTCTCACGAATCTTTGCAGGGTTCTGGTCGCCGACGAGGCGGAACGACACCTTGGCCGAAGCCTTGGCGGCGATGACCGTCTTGAAGCCCTCGCCCGTATAGCCGCCGATGATTCCGTTTACTTCCGCCGTTGGCCGTGCCCAGGTCAATTCCAGCACGGAGCGGCCCTTTTCCCCTGACGGGACGGAAAGACCAACCTGGCCGAGAAAGCTCTCGGCGGTCCGGCCGAGCGTTTCCCACGATGCCTTGATATTGGCCGGGGTCTCCTCGACGCCGTCGTAGAAGCCGGGCAGTGTAATCCGGCCGCTCTCGTCATGCAGGCCCGCGAGAATATCGACCAGGATATGGATCGGATTGGCGGCCGCTCCCCCGAAGAGGCCGGAATGCAGGTCCCGATCGGCTGCGGAAATGGTAATTTCCTCCCCGACGAGGCCGCGCAGTGCCGCCGCGATGGCCGGCGTTTCCTGGTCCCACATACTGGTGTCGCAGACGAGCGCATAGTCAGCCTTCAATTCCTCGGCGTTTGCGGCAAGGAACGGCTTCAGCGACGGCGAGCCCGATTCCTCTTCGCCTTCGAAAAGGATGGTGAGGCGGATCGGCAATGCGCCGTGAACCTGCTTGTAGGCGCGGCATGCCTCGAGGAAGGTCAGCAATTGTCCCTTGTCGTCCGATGTGCCCCGGCCCGTGATGACCTTGCGGCCGCCCTCAAGCTCCTTGATCGCCGGTTCGAAGGGATCGTTTTCCCAGAGATTGAGCGGATCGACCGGCTGTACATCGTAATGGCCGTAGAAAAGGGCATGCGGGGCGTTCGGTGTGGCGCCGGCGTGATGGGCAACGACCATCGGATGGCCGGGGGTATCGCGAACGGACGCCTCGAAGCCGAGTTCGCCCAGTTCCTTGACCAGCCATTCGGCAGCCTTGCGGCATTCCGCCTTGAAGGCCGGATCGGTGGATATCGACTTGATTCTGACGAGATTGAAAAGCCTGTCGAGGCTCTGGGGAAGCGCCTCGTCGGCGCTGTCGAGTACGGACGAAATATCGCTCATGACCATATCCTGAACTGTTCAAATCGCTTCGGACGATAGACCAAAGCAAATCCGGATTCGAGGCGTCGCCCGTATAAATTTCAGAGGGAATGGCCCGTCGCGAGGGATCAGGGCTTCGGGGCGTTTTCGATTGCCCGGCGCAAGAAACCGAGTTGTGACGCTCTCGTCAGCAAGGCGCAGGAAAACGCCCTTGCCAGCTGGCCGGCGGGACAGGTAGTTGATTCCATCCGGTTGAATGTCATGGATATGGGATAGGCGCACGTGCAGGCGCTCACAAGATATGCCGCGCGCAAGTCATGGAAGATCTGCCGTCGGCAAAGCAAAGCCGCCATGGTTTGGAGGATCCACGGCGGCTTTGCGAAAAAGTGGGACAAAGGCCCGGAGAGGGGGGATTAGGCCTTTGTCCAAGTCTGAAGCGGCGGGGGACGGGCCTCATTCAGACTGCGGCGTGATCAGGCGCCGTGACTATGAAATGTGCGGTCAAATATGGTTTTTCAAGGGAAAGCCAGATTACAAATTGGTAACGTTGGCGTGACAGCGTCCCGAATGGCCGCTGGAACTTTATATGGACGATCACGTCCCCCCGCGCTATCCATGCTTCCATGAAAAAAGGCGATCATATTTTCCTCGTGGACGGCTCCGGCTTCATCTTCCGGGCATTCCACGCCCTGCCCCCGCTGACGCGCAAATCCGACGGTTTGCCGGTCGGCGCGGTCGCGGGTTTCTGCAATATGCTGTGGAAGCTTCTCACGGACGCCCGCGATACCTCGGTCGGCGTCACGCCGACCCATTTCGCGGTAATCTTCGACTATTCCTCGAAGACCTTCCGCAAGGAACTCTATGACGCCTACAAGGCCAACCGTTCCGCGCCTCCGGAAGAACTGGTGCCGCAATTCGGCCTGATCCGCGAGGCCACTCGCGCGTTCAACCTTCCCTGCATCGAGAAGGAAGGTTTCGAGGCTGACGATATCATAGCCACCTATTCCCGTCAGGCCGAGGCCGTCGGTGCCGATGTGACCATCATCTCATCCGACAAGGACCTGATGCAGTTGGTGACGCCCAATGTCCACATGTATGACAGCATGAAGGACAAGCAGATCGGCATTCCGGATGTCGTCGAAAAATGGGGCGTGCCGCCGGAAAAGATGATCGACCTGCAGGCGCTGACCGGCGATTCGACGGACAACATTCCCGGCATCCCCGGAATCGGCCCGAAGACGGCCGCCCAGCTGCTCGAAGAATATGGCGATCTTGACACGCTTCTCGAACGGGCCGGCGAGATCAAGCAGGTCAAGCGCCGCGAGAATATCGTCGCCAATGCCGAACTCGCGCGGTTGTCCCGCACACTGGTGACGCTCAGGACGGATGTGCCTCTAGACGTGCCTCTCGATGCCTTGTCGCTTGAAAAACAGGACGGGCCGATGCTGATCGGTTTCCTGAAGACGATGGAATTCAACACCCTGACGCGGCGCGTCGCCGAGGCCTGCGGCTGTGATGCCAATGCCATCGAACCCGCTTTCGTCAAGATCGAATGGGGCGCTTCCGCCCACGGACCCGATCTCGAAACCGGTGACTTGCCGGCGGATGGTGACGCGCCGTCCCCGGAGGTATCGGCAGCTTCGACTTCCGCAGGCACCCCAAGTGGCCCAGCTCCGGCCGATCTTGCCAAGACCCGGGCTGAAACCTTCCACGGCCAGAAACTCGACACCTCCGGCTATCAGACCATACGCGATCTTGAGACCCTGAACGCCTGGATCGACGCTGCCCGCGAAACCGGTCTCGTCGCCTTCGATACCGAAACGACGTCGCTTGATCCCATGCAGGCAGAACTCGTCGGCTTCTCGCTGGCAATTGCCGACAATGGCCAGTCGACCGCTTCGACCGATATCCGCGCCGCCTACGTGCCGCTGGCGCACAGGACCGGTGTCGGCGACCTGCTCGGCGGCGGCCCTGCGGAAGGCCAGATCCCGATGAAGGAGGCGCTTGCGGCCTTGAAGGGGCTGCTGGAGGATACTTCGATCCTGAAGGTCGCGCAGAACCTCAAATACGATTATCTGGTCATGAAACGGCACGGCATCGAAATTCAGAGTTTCGACGACACCATGCTGATGTCATACGTCCTTGAAGCCGGCAAGACGACCCACGGCATGGACACCCTGTCAGAGCGTTGGCTCGGCCACACGCCGATTGCCTACAAGGATGTGGCCGGCTCGGGCAAATCCCTGGTCACTTTCGATCTGGTCGATATCGATCGGGCCACCGCCTATGCGGCGGAAGACGCCGACGTGACCCTGCGTCTGTGGATGGTCCTGAAGCCTCGGCTTGCCGCCGACCGCCTGACGACAGTCTATGAGCGTCTGGAACGCCCGCTCGTCCCGGTCCTGGCCCGGATGGAGGAACGCGGCATCACGGTCGATCGGCAGATTCTGTCGCGTCTTTCGGGCGAGCTTGCCCAGAAGGCGGCCGCTTTCGAGGACGAGATCTACGAACTCGCTGGCGAGCGTTTCAATATCGGATCGCCGAAGCAGCTGGGCGATATCCTGTTCGGAAAGATGGGCTTGCCTGGCGGGTCCAAGACCAAGACCGGTCAATGGTCGACGTCGGCGCAAGTACTGGAAGACCTGGCGGCGGAAGGCGCACCCCTGCCGCGCAAGATCGTCGACTGGCGCCAGCTTACCAAGCTCAAGTCCACCTATACGGATGCCCTGCCTGGTTATGTCCACCCTCAGACCAGGCGGGTGCACACCTCCTATTCGCTGGCTTCGACCACGACGGGGCGGCTCTCCTCCTCGGAACCCAATCTTCAAAACATCCCGGTGCGTACCGCGGAAGGCCGCAAGATCCGCACCGCCTTCATCTCCACGCCGGGCCATAAGCTACTCTCGGCCGACTACAGCCAGATCGAACTTCGCGTGCTGGCACATGTCGCCGACATTCCACAGCTTCGCCAGGCCTTTGCCGATGGCATCGACATTCATGCGATGACGGCGTCGGAAATGTTCGGCGTGCCGGTCGAGGGTATGCCGGCCGAAGTGCGCCGCCGCGCCAAGGCGATCAATTTCGGTATTATCTACGGGATATCGGCCTTCGGCCTTGCCAACCAGCTGGGGATCGAGCGCTCGGAGGCGGGCGACTACATCAAGAAGTATTTCGAACGGTTCCCCGGCATCAGGGACTATATGGAAGCGACCAAGGCCTTTGCCCGCGAGAACGGCTATGTCGAAACCATATTCGGCCGGCGTGCTCATTACCCGGAAATCAAGTCGTCCAATCCCTCGATGCGCGCCTTCAATGAGCGGGCGGCGATCAATGCGCCGATTCAAGGGTCTGCCGCCGATATCATCCGCCGCGCGATGGTGAAAATCGAGCCGGCGTTGGTAAAGGCCGGGCTCGATGAAAAGGCCCGCATGCTGCTGCAAGTCCACGATGAACTGATCTTCGAAGTCGAGGAAGCCGCCGTGGATCAGGCGATGCCGGTGATTGTCAATGTCATGGAGCACGCTGCCATGCCGGCGATCTCGATGAAGGTACCGTTGAAGGTGGATGCCCGTGCCGCCACGAACTGGGACGAAGCTCACTGATCCATCCGGGCGATCATCAAAACCGTCCCTCTCGGGCGGAAACATGATCCCTGATCGTCTGCTTCATAAGAGCAAGCGAAGCGCTCGGGTCCACGCCGGCCTGCGTCGTCAGACCGACCGCGCCACGCGTTTCGCTCATATCGATTTCGAGTGTGGCCAGACGGCCGCTTTTCAATTCGTCGGCCACCACGCCCCGTGAGATGATCCATACGGCGTCATTGCGGGTGATATAGGCACGACCGAAGGAGTCCGAAACCGTCTCGATCGTACGCGGCAGCTCCGGGATGCCGTTGGTGAGAAACAGCCGATCGACGAAAGGACGGATTACCGATCCCCGCGTTGGCATCAGCACCGTATAGTTGGAGAGCGCGCTCAAGGTGAAGTTCCGGCGCGCCAGCAGCGGGTGGGAGGAACCCACAACGAGGACCACCTCTTCGGTATAAAGCGGCTCGAAGAAAAGCCCGGTCATCAGTTCGGGAGCTGCGAGCCGGCCGACGACGAGGTCGAGCTCGCCGAGCCTCAGCGATTCGAGCAGCCCCCGATTCTCGCCCGAAACGATGGTTACCTGGCTCCCGGTGCCGCTTGCGAGGAACTGCGCCACGGCGTCCGGCATGAAGGTTGCCGATGCCGTCGGCAGGGTACCGATCCGCACCGGAGGCCCTTCGGATTTCAGCGCAAGCGCCACCGAGTCCATGCCACGTTGCACAGCTGCGAGGCTTTCGCCCGCATGCTTCAGGAAAACCTCGCCGAAATGGGTGATCCTGGTCCCTCGGCCTTCGCGTTCGAACAGCGGGACGCCGAGGATGTCCTCGAGTTCGCGGATCGTGCGCGTAACGGCAGGCTGTGTGATGGCGAGCGCATCCGCCGCCTTGCCGACGCTCCGCTGGCGTGCGACCTCTAGGAAAGTCTGCAGATGGCGGAATTTGATCCGGGTGTCCATGAATCATGCCTATATGGTTATGAATTTCGGCCAAAATATCATTTTACCCGTCAAAAACCATCGTCTAGTTTTTCAGAAGGAGGAGAGAACCCATGGCCTTTGCCACGATCAACGGAATTACCCTGCATTACGAACTGATCGGCGATCCCGGCGCAAAGAATCTCGTCGTGTTCTCGAATTCGCTGGGCACCGATTTCCGAATTTGGCTGCCCCTGTTCGATGAGCTCGGCGATGATGTCTCGGTGCTGCTCTACGATTCGCGCGGTCACGGTCTTTCCGGTCTTGGCGACAAGCCCTTCACCATGGACGATCTCGTCGAGGATCTCCTTGCGCTCGTCGACTTTCTGGACATCAAGAAAGCCGTCTTCTGCGGTCTATCGGTCGGCGGAATGGTCGTCCAGGGTCTCTGGAAAAGGCGTCCGGATCTCGTCAGGAAGGTCATCCTCTGCGATACCGCGCCCAGAATCGGAACGGCGGAAATCTGGAATGGCCGCATTGATGCAATCCGCAAGGGCGGCCTTGCCAGCATCGGAGCCAGCGTCATGGAACGCTGGTTCACGAAGGATTTCCATGAGGAGCGGGCAGAAGACCTTTCCGGCTACCGCGTGATGTTGGAGCGCCAGTCGGCCGAGGGCTATATCGGCACCTGCGAGGCGATCCGCGACACGGACTATTCCGCTGTCCCGCCGACCATCACCGTTCCGACTCTCTGCGTGGTCGGCGACCAGGATGGCTCCACCCCGCCGGACCTCGTGCGCGCCGCCGCCGCCATGATTCCGGGTGCCCGTTTCGAGATCATCGAGGGCTGTGGCCACATCCCCTGCGTCGAGCAGCCCGAACGGCTGGCCGCGCTTATTGAGCCATTTGTCAGGAAGACATGAAAGGAATCCTATGGGCGACATCCAGGACAAGTCCCTCCGCTACCGCGAGGGCATGGCCACCCGCCGCAGTGTTCTGGGTGATGGCTATGTGGATCAGGCACAGAAGTCGAAGACGGCTTTTGACGAACCGTTCCAGGATCTGATCACGGAGGCTGCCTGGGGTCATGTGTGGTCGCGGCCGACATGGACGAAGCGCGAGCGCTCCATGGTGACGATCGCGCTTCTGGCGGCGCTTGGCCACTATGATGAGGTCGCCATGCACGTGCGCTCCACCGCCAATACCGGCGCTACGCGGGAGGATATCATGGAAGCCCTCCTGCATGTCGCAGTCTATGCCGGTGTGCCGGCCGCCAACCACGCGATCAAGATCGCGAAGAATACGCTTGAGCAAATAGAAGCGGACAAGAGCCCGGAGGAGGGAAAATGAAAAACACAATGCCTGAGACGGGGGCGTTTTTTCCCCGCGACCGCGAAATGCATCCGCCTGCTTACGCGCCCTGGTACAAGACGACCGTGTTGCGTTCGCCGCAGCGTGCGCTGATCTCGCTCAACAATACCAAGAGCGAGATAACCGGCCCGGTCTTCGGCCACGGCATGCTGAACGAGCATGACAACGACCTGATCCAGAACTACGCCCGACCCGGTGAAAGCCCGATCGGCCAGCGTATACTGGTCCATGGCCGTGTCGTCGATGAGCGTGGCAAGGGCGTCGGCGGTGCTCTGGTGGAATTCTGGCAAGCCAATGCCGGCGGCCGCTACCGTCACAAGAAGGAAACCTATCTCGCCGCCATCGATCCGAATTTTGGCGGCGTGGGCCGCACGATCACCGATGAGGACGGCTACTACTGGTTCAAGACCATTAAGCCCGGTCCTTATCCGTGGCCGAACGGCGTCAACGACTGGCGCCCGGCGCACATCCACTTTTCGATCTTCGGCCACGGCTTTGCCCAGCGCCTGATCACCCAGATGTATTTCGAGGGCGACCCGCTGATCTGGACCTGTCCGATCGTCAAGACCATTCCGGATGAAGAGGCGATCAAGCGTCTCGTCGCTCCGCTCGATCTCAACGCCACTATTCCGATGGACATGCGCGCTTACAAGTTCGACATCGTGCTGCGCGGCCGCCGCTCGACGTTCTTCGAAAACCGCAAGGAGGGCAACTGATATGGTGCAACCGCTCGGTTATCTCAAGGAATCCCCGTCGCAGACCGCCGGTCCTTACGTCCATATCGGCTGCACGCCGAATTTCACCGGCATCCACGGTGTCTACGAGACGGATCTCGGCTCCGGCGCGCTCTATGACGACAAGACCAAGGGTGAGCGCATCAAGATCAAGGGACGTGTGATCGATGGCTCCGGCACGCCGCTCAAGGATGCGCTGATCGAGATCTGGCAGGCAGATGCCGACGGTTTCTACAACAGCCCGTCTGAGACCCGCGGCAAGGCCGACCCGAATTTCCTCGGCTGGGGCCGTTGCCCGGCGGACATGGCGTCCGGCGAATACATGTTCGAGACCATCAAGCCCGGCCGGGTGCCGTTCAACGACGGTCGCCTGATGGCGCCCCACATCACCTTCTGGATCGTGGCGCGCGGCATCAATATCGGTCTTCACACCCGCATGTATTTCGCCGACGAGGAAAAGGCCAATGCCGAAGATCCGGTACTGGCCCGTATCGAGCACAAAGTGCGCGTTCCGACCCTGATTGCCGGGCGCGAGGGTGATACCTATACCTTCGACATCATGCTTCAGGGTGAAAACGAGACCGTGTTCTTCGACATCTGATGCGGGCCCGGCGCGCCCTGCGGGGCGCGCCGGTGTTCCTTCGGGATTTGGTCGTCGGCTAGGATCATCGACTGGGCCGGGATGGAGAATTCAAATGGACAAGACAATCGCAACGGCGGCTGAAGCCGTGGCCGACATCGGTGATGGCGCGACCGTCATGATCGGCGGATTCGGCGGATCCGGCGCTCCGATCGAACTCATTCACGCCTTGATCAACAGGGGCCCCAAGGATCTCACCGTCATCAACAACAATGCCGGCAACGGACGTATCGGCATCGCGGCGATGATCGACGCCGGTATGGTTAGGAAGATGGTCTGCTCGTTTCCGCGTTCATCGGATCCGCGCGCCTTCACGGACAAGTATCTCGCGGGCGAGATCGAACTGGAACTGGTTCCGCAAGGCACGCTTGCCGAGCGCATCCGCGCGGGCGGCGCCGGCATACCCGCCTTCTACACCCCCACCGCCTATGGCACCGAACTCGCTGAGGGTAAGCCGATCGCCGAATTCGACGGCCGCCCCTATGTCCAGGAGCGCTGGCTGAAAGCCGATTTCGCCATCGTCAAGGCCCAGATCGGCGACACGCACGGCAACCTGACCTACAACAAGGCCGGCCGGAACTTCAACCCGCTGATGTGTATGGCCGCCGCTAGGACAATCGCCCAGGTAACGAAAATTGTTCCTGCCGGGGGCATCGATCCAGAGAATGTCATCACACCGGGCATCTTCGTCAACGGCGTCGTGGAAGTCCCGAGCCCGCAGCAGGAAGAAGAGCTCATCCGAGCCGGAGTGGCCTACGTATGACCGTCGATACGCGCGAAGATATCAAGCTCTCCAACGCACAGATCGCCTGGCGCGCAGCACAGGACATTGCCGACGGCGCCTATGTGAACCTCGGCATCGGGTTCCCGGAAATGGTCGCCCGGTATCAGCCGCCGGGGCGCGAGGCGATCTTCCACACCGAAAACGGCATCCTGAATTTCGGCGAGCCGCCGCCCGCCGGCGAGGAGGATTGGGATCTGATCAATGCGGGCAAGAAGGCGGTGACGCTCAAGCCTGGCGCCTGCTTTTTCCATCATGCCGACAGCTTCGCCATGGTGCGCGGCGGCCATCTGGATGTCGCCATCCTCGGGGCGTATCAGGTCGCGCAGAATGGCGATCTGGCCAATTGGCGAGTGGGCTCCAAGGGTGTGCCGGCGGTCGGCGGTGCCATGGACCTCGTTCACGGTGCGAAGCAGGTTTTCGTGATCACCGAACACGTTACGAAGAACGGCGCGCCCAAGCTCGTTGAAAAATGCACCTTCCCACTGACTGGCGTCGGCTGTATCACGCGTGTCTATACGAGCCACGCAGTGGTCGATATCGTGAAGAGCCGCTTTGTGGTGAGGGAGAAGCTGGCCGGCATGTCGATGGAGGAACTCCAGGCGATGACGGGTGCGCTTCTGCACACCGAAGGGCCTGTCGCCGACCTCGTCGTGCCTGAGCTGCAAGGAAAATGTGATGACTGACGCATATATCTGCGACTATATCCGCACGCCGATCGGTCGTTTCGGCGGAGCGCTGTCGTCCGTCCGCGCCGATGATCTTGGTGCCATCCCGTTGAAGGCGCTGATGGCCAGGCACGCTGGCCTCGACTTCGAAGCGGTCGATGACGTCATCTTCGGCTGCGCCAATCAGGCCGGCGAGGACAACCGCAATGTCGCGCGCATGTCGCTGCTGCTTGCCGGACTGCCGGTCTCGCTCACGGGCACCACCATCAACAGGCTCTGCGGATCCGGCATGGATGCAATCATCGCGGCGGCGCGTGCCATCAAGGCGGGTGAGGCTGAACTGATGATCGCCGGCGGCGTCGAAAGCATGTCGCGCGCGCCCTTCGTCATGCCGAAGGCCGTGACGGCTTTCTCGCGTCATGCCGAAATCCACGATACGACGATCGGCTGGCGCTTCGTCAATCCTCTGATGAAGAAGATGTACGGCATCGATTCCATGCCGGAGACCGGCGAGAATGTGGCCGAAGACTACCATGTCAACCGCGAAGATCAGGATGCCTTCGCGGTCCGCTCGCAGAACAAGGCGGCCACCGCGCAGGAAAACGGTCGTCTGGCGAAGGAAATCACACCGGTGGCGATCCCGCAGCGCAAGGGCGAGCCCGTCATCGTCGATCGCGACGAGCATCCGCGCGCCACGACCGTTGAGGCGCTCGCCAAACTCAAGGCCCCGTTCCGCGAAGGCGGTTCGGTCACCGCCGGCAATGCTTCCGGCGTCAATGACGGCGCCGCAGCGCTCATCATTGCCTCCGAAGCCGCCGCGAAGAAGCATGGCCTGACACCGATTGCCCGTATCCTCGCAGGCGCCACCGCCGGCGTTCCGCCGCGCGTCATGGGCATCGGTCCGGCTCCCGCCTCCCAGAAGCTGATGGCACGGCTCGGCATGCGCCAGGACCAGTTCGATGTCATCGAACTCAACGAGGCCTTTGCATCCCAGGGGCTCGCGACCCTTCGCCAGCTCGGCATCGCCGATGATGATCCGCGTGTGAACCGCAATGGTGGCGCGATTGCACTTGGCCATCCGCTCGGGATGTCGGGGGCGCGCATCACCGGCACGGCGGCGCTGGAACTGTCTCTGACCGGCGGACGCTATTCGCTGTCGACCATGTGCATCGGTGTCGGCCAGGGCATCGCGGTTGCACTGGAGCGCGTGTGATCGATGGCTCTGACCGCCCAGCCATATTTCGCGAGTCTTCTTGGCGACGATGAGGTGGCCGCGCTTCTTGATTCCGGCACGGATATCGCCGCAATGCTTCGGTTTGAAAAGGCCTTGGTACGTGCGGAGGTGCAAGCCGGTTTGATTGATAGCGAGGCGGCTGAAACAGTCATTGCTGCAATCGGCGGTTTTGAGCCGGATATGCGTCGATTGACGGCGGCCACGCTGCGTGACGGCGTGCCGGTCCCCGATCTTGTCAGCCAGTTGCGGGAGACCATCGGTGAGAAGGCGGGCAGGGCCCTGCATTTTGGTGCGACGACACAGGACGTTGTCGACACGGCAACGGCGCTGAAGCTGGCACCGGTCTTTGCCCTATTCGAGAAGCGGCTTGGCGTCGTTGACCAGATCCTTGCCGGATTGCTGGATCGTTTTGGTGGTGAGCCTTTGATGGCATATTCCCGCATGCAGGCGGCGATCATGATCACGGCCGGCGACCGCATTTCGGTTTGGAGAAGTGCCGTGGCGCGGGTCGCGGAGGGGCTTGCCCGGCAGCGCCAGCAGATGCTCGTGCTCTCCCTGGCGGGCGCCGCCGGAACCGCGGAAAAGTTCGCGGATCGCATCGGCGCGGTGCGAAAGGCGATGGCTGACGAGCTCGGCCTTTCCGTTCCCGATTACGTGCCGCACACGGATCGCGGCCGCATCGCCGACTTCGGCAGCTTCCTCTCCCGGATTACCGGAGCGCTCGGCAAGATCGGCCAGGATGTCGCCCTGATGGTCCAGAACGGCATCGATCAGGTCGAGATTTCAGGCGGCGGCGGCTCCTCGGCCATGCCGCACAAGCACAACCCGGTTCTGGCCGAGGTGCTGGTAGCGCTTGCGCGCTACAATGCCACACAGGTCTCCGGGGTGCATCAGGCTCTTGTCCACGAACAGGAGCGTTCCGGCAGCGCCTGGACGCTGGAATGGCTGATTTTGCCGCAGATGATCGAAGCGGCCGCACTCTCGCTCACCCATGGAGCGGCGATGCTGACATCCATCGAGCGGATTGGCGAATGGCGCTGAACCCTATTGCGGTTGCGCTGTGCTCTCGCAGAGCACGCCTTCGAGCAAGGCGATCATCTGCGCGCCGGCATCTGCCAACAGACAGCTGTTGTCGATGGTCACGGTATTGAAGTCGCCCGTGACCTCCAGCGAGCTGCGCTCGAGACGGCGCCGGATGTCTTCACTGCTTTCGCGTCCACGCAACTCCAACCGCTTGGCCAAAACCTCCGGTCGGGCCGTAACATTGATGACTAGGAGCTTTTGAAACGCCCTGGAAAAGAGGTGGAGCGCTGAGCGTGAGCCATTGGCGATGACCAGATGCCCAAGCGCCAGTTTTTCATTGACGGAAGCTGGTATTCCATAGCGCAGGCCATGTGCGTCCCAATGGACGGCAAAGCTGCCCTCGAGCCGCATGATCTCGAATTCCTCAGCCGAAACGCCTGTGTGGTCCTCGCTGCCGGCGTCCTTGTCCCGGGTGATGATGCGCTTGACGAAATGAACGTCCGGCCGCTCGGAGAAATGCGCCATTGCAATGGAAATCAGGCTGTCCTTTCCGGCGCCGCTCGGGCCGACGACGGCCGCGAGAGTACCCGCCGGAGAGATTGGCCAGGCCCTGGTTTCTCGCCCGTCCATCAAGCCACCCGCCGACCTTCGCGCCACACCGAGCGGACGATTGGTACACCGGCATGGCGGCGCACCCGCACGAGGTCGGCGCGCAGGCCGGTATCGATGCGTCCGCGATCGTTGAGCCCGACGGTGCGGGCTGGCGTCGACGTGACCATGGCAAGCGCCCGGGGAAGAGAGATGCTGTCCAGCTCATCGGCAAGCACGAAGGGCGCGTGGAGAAGGCTGAGCGGCACGTAGTCCGACGAGAGCACGTCCAGCACGCCGCGCTCGGCGAGATCGCGCGCGGCGATGTTGCCGGAGTGGGACTTGCCACGCACGATGTTCGGCGCGCCCATCAAGACGCTCATTCCTGCCTTGTGGGAGGCGTCTGCGGCATCGAAACTGGTCGGGAATTCGGCGAGCTTGACGCCATAGCCGATAGCCTCGTCGACATGATCGAGCGTGGCATCGTCGTGGCTTGCCACCGTGATGCCGCGTGCTGCACAGGACCTGGCCAATGTGTCACGATGCGCGGCGGCGTAGAGAGCCGAGGCTTCCTGGCGGCGGGCGACGAAATGCGCAAAGGCTTCGTCCGAGAGACCGCGCTTGGTCTTGTAGTAGAGCGTATACTGTTCCATCGTCTGGAACTGGCGCTGGCCCGGTGCATGGTCCATCAGCGACACGAGCCGCACATAGGGGTCTGTCTCGAAATCGGCGAAATGGTCGAGCACGTCCTCGGCCGAGACTTCGCAACGCAAGTGAATGAGGTGTTCGGCCCGCAGCCGGTCTTCGTGTTCTGCCGCCTGAATGGCATCGGCCATATCGCGCATCTCTCCCTTGACGAAACCTCCGTCCTCGTCGGAGCCCATCCGCAGGCAATCGAAGACCGTGGTGATCCCGGAGGTCACCACCTGCGCGTCATGAGCCTGGATGGCCGAGGTCTTGTCCCATCTCACGCCCGGGCGAGGGGAATAGTGGGCCTCAAGGTGATCGGTATGAAGCTCGACCAGGCCGGAAATGAGATAGTCGCCATCGAAGTCCTCGCCAATCTGCGTCGATCCCTCGGAGATATCGGCGATACGGCCATCGCGAACGACAAGGGTGCCGGCGACGATGCTGTCCTCTAGAACGATCCTGGCGTTGGTCAATACGGTTTCGGCAGACATGAGATCAGGCTTTCCTTGTTTCAGGCGCCACCGAGCGGCAGCCACGAGTGGATGGTGAAAGGTGCACCCCGGTCCCTTTCCACAAAGAGCGCGAGGCCGGAAATGCGCAACGGCCGGCCGCAGAAGGCGGCAAAGCGTTCGTGAAGGAGCGTTGCCACGGCGGCGCTGGCCTCTGGCTCGACCGGACCGGTCAGCGTCATGTGGAATCGGAATTCCTCCATAACGTAGGGATATCCCCAGCGGACGAGATTGGCGCGCTGCGCGTCATTGAGTTTCTCGGGCTTGCGCCTCGCGATGTCGGCGTTACTCAGGGGCGCGCGGAACGGCTCGAAGGCTTCAACCACCGAGGCGGCGAAGTCCTGCAACGGGTTATGCGGCTCTTTGGGGACGAGCGCGAAGAACGGGCCGAGCTGACCGACGGTGACCGAGGGAATATCGAAGGCGCGGGCGTCTGCGGAGAACCGCCCGAGGGCTTCCACAAGAGCGTCCTCACTCTGACCGTCGGCAAGTTCGAATGGCGCCTTGAGCGTCGCGTGAAATCCGTAGCGACGCGGATCCGAGGTCAGGGCCGTCACCTGGTCGTGCGCAAATCCGCTGACTGGCTCGAGTGCCAGATCTACGCCGGAAAAGGCATCGCGCCCGAGCCACCGTGCCGCGATCTTCGTCAGCGGGTCTTTTTCAGGAGGCGTGAAATACAACGCGTAGCGCAAGAATCAATTCCCCGGAAAGGTGTGGGCGACAGTGTTGGCTGGATCGTCGCCTCAAGGCAAGAAAACGGTCCGATAATCGATCACCGTGACAGATTGATGATACGGCAAGCGACGTTGGTGGAAATCAATGTTTCGTTCCCATCAATCGGGAGCGCAACGCATTCGAGATGCCGTCGAAGACGAAGACGACGATCAGGATCAGCACCACCATATAGGCGACGTTTTCCCAATCCGAATTCGTCCGCATGGCTTCCCAAAGCTTCAGGCCGATACCGCCGGCGCCCACGGCGCCGATTATGGTTGCCGAGCGCGTATTCGATTCCCAGAAATAAAGCGCCTGGGAAGCAAATAGCGGCATGACCTGGGGCAGGACGCCGAAGCGTTGCACCGCTGCCGGTGGTGCGCCGACGGACTTGACGCCCTCGCGCTGCTTGTCATCGATGTTCTCAAGCGCTTCGGAGTAGAGTTTTCCGAGTGTGCCGGTATCAGTGAAGAAGATCGCGGAAATCCCGGCAAGCGGCCCCGGCCCGAAGGCGCGTGTGAAGAACAGCGCCCAGATCAGCATGTCGACGGAGCGCTGGAAATCGAAGAACCGCTTGACGATCTGGTTGATGGGCTTGTTCTGCGTGATGTTGCGCGCCGCGATAAAGGAAAGCGGGAAGGCGATGATCGATGCGAACAACGTTCCCACGAAGGCCATGACGATCGTCTGCAACAGCTTCGTCCAGACGTCGAGATGCTGCCAGGAGGGATTGTAAAGGACGTTGTTGATCGCCAGCGACAGGTTGCTCTGTGCGGGATCGATCCGCTCGGCCGAAGTGACCAGGGTCGCGACCTCGGAAATCGACTTGTCGAAAAAAGGTGAATCGGTGTCGAAGAAGAAGTTCTCCCAACCCGGGAAGCGATGATGAATCTTGACGACGTTGTCACGGATTTCGAGCCAGCCGGAAAAGCCGAAATAGGCGAGTATCTTTGCGCCCGGCTGGCCCTGTTTTGCCCAGGAGGGCAATGCACCTTCGGCATGCACTTCCCCGTCCGCTCCGCGCAGCGCCGCAGATACACTTTCACCCCGATACGTTACGGTCACCCGTTCCGGGACGATATCGACCCGCGCCGATCCGATGTCGATCCGTGCTGCCGTCACCACTTCTTCCGTCTTGGTCTCGGTCCGCGCCTGTGTTTGCTCTAGAGCGGTACCGGCATTGCTGGGAGCCACGAAACTGAAGGACGACGTCTTGGCCGGTTGACTGTCCGGTGCAGGTCCGCTGGCAGGGATCTCGATCGTCCGCGTCACCATTTCACGTTTCGCGTCGATCCAGTCCGGATTTGGATTGTCCCCCAGGGGAGAGAAGCGGGGATAGACGATCTTCATCGTCCGGTCCGACGCAATTTCCACATCGGGACGCACTTCGTAGGATACCCAGTCGGCAAGATAGTTGCCGGCGATCGTCCAGTTGGCGGAACCGATGACCTTGCCGATCGAAAAGAACCACCAGCAGAAGAAGAGGTAGAATATGAGGCCGATGACGGCGATCGGAATGCGGAAGCGCTGGAAGAAGGATCGTTCAAGCAAGCCCGGGTGTCGGCGAGCCACGTTTTCAAGTTCTGAGGCGTCGAGCGTTCTCATGAATACGTCCTATTGAACGGCCAGGAAGGCCTGGTCACCCACCAGTTTGCGGCGAAGCCAGGCGGAAAACTGATCGACCGCGATGATCGTCGTGAACAGCAGAAGCACGATGGCGAGCGTTTTCGCTTCATGCCCGCGGCTGATCGACAAGCGAAGTTGTTCGCCGATGCCGCCGCCGCCGACCGCGCCGATGATGGTCGATGCGCGCACATTGATCTCGAAGCGAAGCAGGAAATAGCTCATGAAATTGGGCATGACCTGCGGCACCATGCCGAACCATGCCCTCTCCACCCAATTGGCGCCCACCGCTCGCAAGCCCTCATCGGGTCTCATGTCGGCATTCTCGATCACTTCGAAGTATAGCTTTCCAAGCGCGCCGATGGTGTGAATAGACACCGCAATGATCGCGGGAATGGGGCCGAGTGACAGGATGGCCAGGAAGAAACCGGCCAGCACCACTTCCGGAAAAGCGCGCAGAATTTCCATGAAGCGCCGCACGATCATCCGCACCCAGCGGTTCGGCATCGTGTTGCGGGCGGCGAGGAATGACAGAAGAAACCCACACACCAGCCCGACCAGCGTCGACAGCAGGGCAATGTTCAGCGTTTCCACCATCTTGTAGAAGTATTCGGGAATATAGAAGCTTTCCGTGATGTAGTAACGGCCTTCCACATAGTCGAATTGCAGGCTGCCATCGAAGTAGGGCGAGGGGAGATCGAATAGTGCGCGCCACACTTCGGCGGGGTCGCGGGGCATGAGATCGCCGACAAAATCGAACAGATGCGGCAGACGGTCGAAAAATTTTCCGGAATTGCTCTCGTTTGCAAACCACAACGACCCGGAAAGAGCGACGAAAAGCACGAGAAGACTGAGGATTGTATAGGTGCGGCGCGTTTTGGCGAGCGCATTCCAATGGTTTTCGACAATGGCTCCCTTGTCGCTCAGGGGAGGGGTCATGAAAGATCCATTCATGATCTGCTTCGCTTTTGTGAGGAAGGTGCGCCGGCAAATTCGGCATTGAAAAACGCCGCCGGTCCGAAGACCGGCGGCTTTGTCATTTCGGGTCGGGATCAGCCGCCGATGGTTGCCTTGCGGGCGTCGATGATCGGCTTGTAGAAGTCGGCGTTGACTTCGGCAAAGCCCTTGAAATCGCCGCCTTCAATGGCGGCGAAGCAGGCTGCGTCGGTGGTCGGCAGATCCACCATGAACTTCTTGAACTTCGCCTTCATGTCCTCGTTCATCGAGGTGCGGACGACGATCGGGCCGTTCGGGATCAGCGGCGATTTCCAGAGTTCGACGAGGTCGTCCATGTTCAGGATGCCCTTGTCGACCATCTTGCGCAGGTTGCCGGAGGTGTAGCCGTCCTTGAATTCGCCAACGCCGGAGCCCCAGGTGGTGCCGGCGACAAAGGTGCCCTTCAGAACTTCGAGAACGAGGTTCTCATGGCCGCCGCCGAAGCCAGTCTCGCCGAAGAATTCCTTGATCGGAGCGCCGACGGCTTCCGGCAGGGTCACGGTCGGGACCAGATAACCGGAGGTGGAATCCGGGTCGGCGAAGCCGAGCTTCTTGCCCTTCATGTCCTGGAGCTTGGCGATGCCGCTGTCCTTGCGGGCAACCATGATCGAATAATAGCCCATCGAGCCGTCGGTCTGGACGGTCGTCAGGATCGGCTCGACGGCCTTGGCATCGGCCAGATAGACCTTGGCGTAGCCCGAGGCGCCGAGTTCGGCGTAATCGAGCGTGCCGCCAAGCAGGCCCTGGATGACGCCGTCATAGTCGGCGGCCGGGAAGAGCGAGACCTTTTCGACGCCGAGAACGGCGGGAAGCTTTTCGGTCATGCACTGGAAGTTACGCAGGCGGTCGGCTTCATTTTCACCGCCGAGGATGCCGATGCGGAATTCCTTGAGGTCTTCGGCGGCGGCGACGCCGGCGAGCGAAACGAGTGCAACGGCGGCAAGAAGGGATTGCTTCAACATGAGTTTATCTCCTGGTATCCGGATCATCCGGAGAGAGTCCTGTTATAGGGGTGCCCTTCACGCGGGCGGACGATCGTTGCGGCGCTCAGGCCTCGGCGGCTGCCAAGGGCTGGAGGCCAACTGATTGCGGAGCGGTGGTCGTGACCTTCGCGCTTTTCAAATTGATGCTGGTCGACGTCATGCTTTCGTCGATACCGGCGCCGTCCCTGTCGGAACCATAGATCTCCTGCACGGCTTCGGCCGTCAGTTCGTGCGGCCTGCCGTCGAAGACGATGCGGCCCTGCGCCATGCCGATGATGCGCTCGCAATAGGCACGGGCCGTGTCGAGTGTGTGCAGATTGGTGATGACGGTGATGCCCTCACGCTCGTTGATATCCTTCAGCGCGTCCATCACGATCTTGGCGTTCAACGGGTCGAGCGAGGCGATAGGCTCGTCGGCGAGCACCATCTTCGGTCCCTGCATCAGCGCGCGGGCAATGGCGACGCGCTGCTGCTGTCCGCCGGACAGAGTGCCGGCCGGCTGCAGCGCGGTCTGCTCGATTCCGAGACGCTCGAGGGCGGCGATTGCCATGAGGCGCTCTTCGCGGCTGAAAATGTTGAGAATGCTGAGAGCCGTCGAGCGGTGGTTCAGGCGGCCGAGCAGCACGTTGGTCAGCACATCGAGGCGCGGCACCAGATTGAATTGCTGGAAGATCATAGCGCAGTCGCGCTGCCAGTTTCTGAGCGCTTGTCCGCGCAGCGAAGAGACCTCGGTATCGCCGAAATGGATCGAGCCGGACGATGGATCGACAAGGCGGTTGATCATTCTCAGGACCGTCGACTTGCCGGCCCCCGAGCGACCGATAATGCCGACCATCTGCCCCTGGGGGATGTCGATATTGACGGCATTGACCGCAATATTCTGTCCGAACCGCCGGGTTACGTCTTTCAGCTGAAATCTCATCTTCGCTCTTTCGACATCCTGTCCGCGTGCCTCAGGAACGCAGTACCGGATGACCATGAAATGCGAATGTCAGATTTATGTAGATTATATTACATCTTGCAAGTTATTGAAAAATATCAATTTCATTCGTATTTCGCGACGAAGTCCTCGGCGCTCAGGGCGCGGAAATCGGAAAGCGCAGCGTGCAGGCGCTCATGTTTCCAGTCCCACCAGGCAAGCTTGTCCATGCGTGCGCCCACGCCGGGTCCGAACCGCTCCCGGATTGGCTTCGCCGGCACGCCACCCACGATCGTGTAGGGGGCGACATCCTTCGACACGACGGCGCCCGCCCCGATCACCGCGCCATTGCCGACAGAGACGCCGGGCAAGACCGTTGCGCCGTGACCGATCCAGACATCATGTCCGATCGTAACGCTGTTTTCCCGCCGCCAGGCAAAGAAATCGGTCTCCATGTCGGCGCCGTCGAAATAATCGGCCGCGCGATAAGTGAAGTGATGGAGCGTCGCGCGCCATGTCGGGTGATTGGTGGCGTTGATGCGTACCGCCGCGGCGATATTGGCGAACTTGCCGATCGTCGCGCACCATATGGCGCCGTCCTGCATGATGTAGGAATAGTCGCCCATGACGACCTCCTCCAGGCGGCAGCGCTCGGAGACCTCTGTATAGCGGCCGAGTGTCGAATTCGTCACGCGGGCGCTTTCGTGGATATAGGGCTCAAGCCCCAGTTTCCTGCTCATGCGGCAATCTTCCGGGGTGAGAACTGCGAGACGTCGAGAATGCGGTCGCCGACGGCTTCGCGAACCTCCTCGTCGTGGAAGATGCCGAGTAGCGCGACGCCGGCCGCCTTCTTGGCGCGGATCATCTCGACGACGACGGCGCGGTTGGCGGCATCGAGCGAGGCTGTCGGCTCATCGAGCAACAGGATTCGGTGATCGGTGATGAAGCTGCGGGCGATATTGACGCGCTGCTGCTCGCCGCCGGAGAAAGTGGCGGGCGGCAGCTGCCAGAGGTCGCGCGGCAGATTGAGCTTTTGCAGCAGTTCTGCTGCACGCTCGCGCGCTTGTTCGGCTGCCACACCGCGTGCGATCAGAGGCTCGGCTACCACGTCAACGGTGGCGACGCGCGGCACGGTGCGCAGGAACTGGCTGACATAACCGAGCGTGGTACGGCGGACTTCCAGCACGGAGCGCGGATCGGCACTGGCGATGTCGATGATGCGGTCCTTGTGTGCGATCAGGATCTGGCCTGCATCCACGGCATAGTTGCCGTACAGCATCTTGAGGATCGAGCTCTTGCCGATGCCCGAGGGTCCGCCGAGCACGACGCATTCGCCCGACGCGACCGAGAAGGAGACATTGGCGACGACGGGCAGGCGCAGTCCGTCGCGCAGGTGCATGGTGAAGCTCTTGGAGACTTCCGAGACGACGAGGGGCGTGGCCATGGGGTTTTCCTCCTAAAGGCTTCAGACTTGCAGGATCGAAGACACGAGCAGCTGGGTATAGGGTTCGCGCGGATCGTCGAGGACGCGGTCGGTCAGTCCCTGTTCGATCACATGCCCGTCTTTCATCACCATCATCCGGTGAGAAAGCAGACGCGCCACTGCAAGATCATGGGTGACGACGATGGCCGAGAGACCGAGATCGTTGACCAGCCCCCGTACCAGGTCGAGCAAGCGCGCCTGCACGGAAACATCGAGGCCGCCGGTCGGCTCGTCCATGAAGACGAGGCGCGGCCCGGTCACCAGATTGCGGGCGATCTGCAGGCGCTGGCGCATGCCGCCGGAAAATGCACGCGGCTGGTCGTCAATGCGGTCTGTGTTGATTTCGACCCGCTCCAGCCAGTTGCTGGCCGTTTCACGGATCTTGCCGTAGTGCCGGTCGCCGATTGCCATGAGACGTTCGCCGACATTGGCGCCGGCCGAAACAGTCATGCGCAGCCCGTCCGCCGGGTTCTGGTGAACGAAGCCCCAGTCGGTGCGCATGAGGAAGCGCCGCTCCGCCTCGGTCATATGATAGAGGTCACGATAGCCGCCGTCGCGCATCTGGTATTCGACGGTCCCAGTCGTCGGCATCAGCCGTGTCGAGAGGCAGTTGAGGAGCGTGGTCTTTCCCGAGCCCGATTCGCCGACGATCGCCAGCACCTCGCCGGGCCAGAGGTCGAAGGCGACATTGCTGCAACCAATGCGGTTGCCATAAAATTTCGAGACGTCCCGGACTTTCAGAAGCGGCGTGTCAGTCATTCGGCAGCCTCCTTTTGCTTGCCCAGCAGATGACCGGCATGGCCCTGCTCGCGGCGCTCCTCGCAGTGATCCGTATCCGAACAAACGAACATGCGTCCGCCCCGGTCGTCGAGGATGACCTCGTCGAGGTAGACGTTCTCGGCTCCGCAGAGTGCGCAGGGTTTGTCGAATTTCTGGATCTCGAACGGATGGTCCTCGAAATCGAGGCTGACGACTTCCGTGAAGGGCGGCACCGCGTAGATGCGTTTCTCGCGGCCCGCGCCGAACAGCTGGAGCGCCTCTGACATGTGCATCTTCGGATTGTCGAATTTCGGGGTCGGCGAAGGGTCCATGACATAGCGCCCGGCGACCTTGACCGGATAGGCATAGGTCGTGGCGATGCGGCCGTTCTTGGCGATGTCCTCATAGAGCTTCACATGCATGAGGCCGTACTCCTCGAGCGCGTGCATCTTGCGGGTTTCGGTCTCGCGCGGCTCGAGGAAACGCAGTGGTTCCGGGATCGGCACCTGATAGACCAGAACCTGATTTTCCCGGAGCTTTTCTTCCGGAATGCGGTGGCGCGTCTGGATGATCGTCGCATCCTTCGTATGGGTGGTGACGGCGACATTGGCGACCTTCCGGAAGAAGGCGCGGATGGAGACCGCATTGGTGGTGTCGTCGGCCCCCTGGTCGATCACTTTCAAGACGTCTTCCATCCCGATGATCGATGCGGTGACCTGAACGCCACCCGTTCCCCAGCCATAGGGCATCGGCATCTCGCGGGAGGCAAAGGGCACCTGATAACCCGGGATGGCGATCGCCTTCAGGATCGCCCGGCGGATCATCCGCTTCGTCTGCTCATCGAGATAGGCAAAGTTGTAGGAGGCGAGGCCGGCATGATGTGAAACTTCTTCGGACATCAGGCGTTGTCCTTTCTCAACGGGAGAAACTGGCTATGGAAACTGTTTGGATCTTGACGGTCTTTATCACGGTCATGGTGACCACGACGCTCGGCAGTGCCTTTTGGTATATCCAGCAAGACCGCGATTGAGCTCGGCCGGGTCATTCTGCGGCCTCGGCATGCCCGGCTGGGTGGTTGCCGCGCGCCGCCTCGAATTCGCTGCGCATGCGCCGCACGAGATCGAGTTCGGCCTGGAAATCGACGTAGTGGGGCAGCTTCAGGTGCTCGACGAAGCCGGTTGCCTGGACGTTGTCGGAGTGTGAAATGACGAATTCCTCATCCTGCGCCGGGGCGACGATGTCCTCGCCGAGTTCGGAGGCGCGCAGCGCCCGATCGACAAGCGACATGGCCATCGCCTTGCGCTCGCTCTGTCCGAACACCAGGCCGTAACCTCTCGTGAATTGCGGCGGCGCCTTGGCCGACCCCTTGAACTGATTGACCATCTGGCATTCCGTGACCCGGACATTGCCGAGCGACACAGCAAACCCCAGTTCGGCCACTTCGATCTCCACCTCGACTTCACCGATCCGGATCTCGCCCGCGAACGGATGGCTGCGGCCGTAGCCGCGCTGGGTGGAATAGGCGAGCGCCAGCAGGAAGCCCTCGTCGCCGCGGGCGAGCGCCTGCAAGCGCGTGTCGCGGTCCATTGGAAATTCGATCGGCTCGCGGGTGATATCGCCGGCGAGATGATCCTCGGGCATGTCGCCATCCGCCTCGATCAGGCCTTCTTCGCCGAGAATATCGGAAACGCGCATGATCGCCTCCGGAGCCGGGGCCTTGTGCACTGGCTCCGGTACTTCGTCGTCTTCAAGCAGCGAGGTATCGAGGAGGCGGTGCGTGTAGTCGAAGGTCGGGCCAAGCAACTGCCCGCCGGGCAGGTCCTTGTAGGTGGCGGAGATTCGGCGCTCGATCTGCATCCGGCCGGTATCGATCGGCACCGAATAGCCGAAGCGCGGCAGGGTCGTGCGATAGGCGCGCAAGAGGAAGATCGCCTCGATCATGTCGCCGCGCGCCTGCTTTATCGCCAGTGCCGCGAGCGCCCGATCATGCAGCGAAGCTTCCGCCATCACGCGGTCGACGGCGAGACCGAGCTGCTCGACGATCTGATTGATCGTGAGTGCGGGGAGCGAGCGGTCGCCGCGCCGCTTGTCGGCGAGTAGCCGGTGCGCGTTGTCGATGGCGGCTTCACCGCCCTTGACGGCAACATACATGGATCAAACCTCCCTCGCGGTGATTCTGCAGGTTCTCGGCAGCCCGAGCATCTGACGTCCCGCGGTCAACACGACATCGACACCGCGCGGAAACAGCGTGCGATTGTCGGCCCATTGTCGCAGGAACATCTCGGGCAGGCCCTGTGGTGCAATCGTAACGGCTTCGCGGATACCGGGTCCGGTGAGCGTCAGTGCCGGCCCCTTGTCGAGGCTCGGCACTTCCAGGACGATCGTCGCGGAGCGGTCGGGATATTCCTGGGTTCCCGTTGCGAACAGGCCGAAGGAGGAAAGAACGGCGCCGGCTTCGGCGAAGGCGAAGCGCGCTTCGGCCTTTTCGCGGGTGAGCGGTGCGCCGGTATGGAAGCCGATCCACTCGGCGACTGGCGACTTGGTAAGCGCCGGCGTCAACCAGACCGGCGTATCGTGATCGCAGAGCGCCAGCGCTATTGCCCCGGCAGCCGCGCCCATCGGCAGCGGCGGCTCGACCTGCGGCAGGATGGACCGGACAGTGCCGGGGCGGGCCATGCAGTCCATCAGCATCCGAAAGACGCTCTGGGCGTGGTGGACCGGCTCGGCAAATCCTCCGGTCAGGGCCTCAATTTTCGAAGTCATCAGTCCTCTCCCCGTACCATGGTGAAGAAATCGACGCGCGTCGCGGCAGCCTCTTCCGACTTGCTGCGGCTTTCTTCGGCAATCCGGACGGCGGCTGGCTGCAGCAATTGCTCTTCGATCTGCGGACGCCGCGCGGGGTCTTGCCAGAGCGCGTCGAAGACGGCGGCGAGCTTTGCCCGCTTGAGGTTGGCGCCGAGTATGTGCCCGTGCCCGACCAGGCCGTTGCCAAGCCGGACAGTTGCCCGGGTGACGGTGGCTTCGCCGAGATTGAAGGGCGCGCCGCCGCCGCCGATCCGGCCGCGCACCATGACGAGACCGATCTCGGGGCCGCGCAACATCTGGACTTGTGGCTGCTCGGGCAGCGCATCCCACACGCGCGTCAGGTCCTGCGTGCCGATGCGGGCAAGCAGATCGACGACGCGCTTGCGCTCGGGTGCCGGGGTCTCCGCGCTTTCCTGTTTTACTTCCATTGTCAGGCCCTCAAATGTCTAGTAATATAGACAACCGTACAAGTTACTTTATGGCTACCAACAAGGCGTGACAAGCGTGTGACATGACGGATCGGAAATCGGTGGAACGACAGAAGGGGGTCGCGCTCTGGCGGCAGATAGCCGACAGGATCAGGGCCTCCATTTCGCAGGGCGACTATGATGCGACGGGCATGGTTCCGCCCGAAACGCAGCTTGCCGCGAAGTTCGGCGTCAATCGTCATACGGTGCGCAGCGCCCTGGCGGCCCTCGGGCAGGAAGGGATCGTGCGCGCCATACAGGGCCGCGGCACGATGATTGACCGGAAGGAAAAGTTCAGCTTTCCAATTGCCCGGCGGACCCGCTTCACCGAGGGCATCGGCGATCAGGCGAGAGACCTGGAGGGTCTGCTGCTGTCGTCAGGCTGCGAGCCGGCGAGTGCCGATGTTGCGCGCCGGCTGGGGCTCGGACCACAGGCCTCGGCCATCCGGCTCGATGTGCTGCGCAAGGCGGATGGCCGGCCGCTGTCGCGTTCGACGATCTGGTTTCCGGCCGACCGCTTCGACGGTATCGGTGAGGTGTTCTTGCGTAGCGGCTCGATCACCAGGGCATTGGCGGAATACGGCGTCACGGACTATCTGCGCGCCGTTACGGAAGTGTCGGCCTGCCATGCCGAGCCCGACGATGTCGCCGAACTCGCCTTGACGCCCGGCGCCATCGTGCTGATGACCCGGGCGCTGAACACCGATATGGACGGTGTTCCGATGCAATACGCGGTCACCCGGTTTCCCGCCGACCGCGTCGAGTTTACCATCAGCAATTGATGGACGACGGGCGCGTCAGTGCGCGCCCGACATGTCGCCGAGGACTTCCTTCGAGGCGACGGTCGAATCCGCCTTGAGCTTGTAGACCATCGGCACGCCGGTCGCGAGATTGAGCTTCAGGATTTCCTCCTTGGAAAGCCGGTCGAGAACCATCACAAGAGCGCGCAGCGAATTGCCGTGCGCGGCGACGAGAACCTTCTCGCCACGCAGGACCCGCGGCAGGATTTCCGTCATGTAATAGGGCCAGACGCGGGCGCCGGTGTCGCGAAGGCTTTCGCCGCCCGGAGGGGGAACGTCATAGGAGCGGCGCCAGATATGAACCTGCTCCTCGCCCCATTTTGCTCGCGCATCGTCCTTGTTGAGACCGGAAAGGTCGCCGTAGTCGCGTTCGTTGAGCGCTTCGTCGCAAATCGTCTCGAGATCTGGCTGGCCGACATTGTAGAGCACGATCTGGCAGGTTCTCTGGGCCCGCGACAGGACGGAGGTGAACGCGATGTCGAACTTGATGCCGTAGTCCGCAAGCGCCTTGCCGCCGGCATTGGCCTCCTGGACACCCAGTTCAGTCAACCCTGGATCGCGCCAGCCAGTGAAAAGGTTTTTGAGATTCCATTCGCTCTGGCCGTGGCGCACGAGCACGAGAGTACCGCTCATAGGGATATCCTTCGCAACAATGATCAGATGGATGAAGAGAGCCCGAGGACATCGAGCATCGAATAGAAGCCGGGCTTGCGCTCGCGTGCCCACAGGGCCGCTTTGAGCGCGCCGCGCGCGAAGATCGAGCGGTCGCCTGCGCTGTGCGACAGCGTCACGACTTCGCCCTCTCCGGCAAGAAGGACAGAATGCTCTCCGACCACCGAGCCGCCGCGAAGCGTCGCAAAGCCGATCGAGCCGGTTTCGCGTGCGCCGGTATGGCCGTCGCGCACCCTGACTGAATGAGAGGCGAGATCGACGCCGCGTCCCCGGGCCGCTGCCTCCCCGAGCAAAAGCGCTGTCCCCGAGGGAGCGTCCACTTTATGCTTGTGGTGCATTTCGAGCACCTCGACATCCCAACCCGCTTCGTCCAGCGCGCGCGCGGCCTGCTGGACAAGTACGGCAAGCAGATTGACGCCGAGGCTCATGTTTCCGGACTTGACGATTCTGGCATGGCGTGCGGCGGCAACAATCTTGGCCTCGTCTTCCGCAGAGCAACCGGTGGTTCCGATCACATGCACGATCCGCGCTTGGGCTACGAGCCCGGCGAATTCCACGGTGGCCGCGGGCGAGGTGAAATCGATGACACCGTCGGCGCTGACGAAGGCTGCGAGCGGATCATCCGTCACGGGAATGCCGGTTGGGCCGAGCCCGGCGATCTCGCCGGCGTCCTTGCCGAGGCAGGCGGAGCCGGGACGTTCGATAGCCGCATGAAGCGTCACGCCCTTGGTCTCGTGGATCAATCGGATCAGCGTCTGGCCCATCCTTCCGCCGGCCCCCACAACGACGAGCTTCATTGCGCCCTCCATGATCATACCTACCTCAGAAAAACTCGCTCTTGTCGGCGGTCGGCTGCAATTGGTTCAGGCGAGCGTAAAGCCCGCCCGGGCGCTGTGCAAGCTCGTCATGCGTCCCTTCCTCGGCGATCAGGCCACCCTGCATGACGATAATCTTGTCCGCCTGTTTCACGGTTGAGAGGCGGTGGGCGATGACGACGACGGTGCGCCCGCTCATGGCCACGTCGAGCGCCCTCTGCACCGCTGCCTCCGATTCGGTATCCAATGCCGAGGTGGCTTCGTCGAGAAGCAGGATCGGAGCGTTGCGGACCAAAGCGCGGGCAATCGATAGCCGCTGGCGCTGGCCGCCGGATAGTGTCACGCCATTTTCGCCGACGGGCGTGTCGTAGCCGAGAGGCTGTGCAAGAATGAAGTCGTGGGCATGGGCAAGCTTGGCGGCTTCCTCGATATCCGCGTCGGTCGCATCCGGCCGGCCGTAGCGGATATTGTCGCGGATCGTGCCTTCGAAAAGATAGGGCTGTTGCGACACATAGGCGAGGTGCTTGCGCAGGGAAGCCTTGGTGACATCGGCTATATTCTGGCCGTCGATCAGGATCTGCCCTTCAAGGGGATCATAGAAGCGCGGGACAAGCGTGATTACGGTCGACTTGCCGGCGCCGGATGGGCCAACGAGCGCCGTCGTCTTTCCGCCCTCGGCCACGAAATCGATGCCCTTGAGAACTTGTTCGCCATTCGCATAGGCGAACTTGACGCCACGGAATTCGATGCGCGCGGCGCTGACCTGAAGCTCGGCTGCGCCGGGCTTGTCGTGCTGATGGGTCTGCATGTCGAGGATTTCATAGATCATCCGCGCATTGACCACCGCCCGTTCCATCTGCACCTGCAGCTTGGCCAGCCGCTTTGCCGGTTCATAGGCCATCAGCAGGGCTGTGATGAACGAGAAGAACGCGCCTGGCAGCACGCCGCCATAGATCGAACGGAACGCGGCATAGGCAAGTACGCTGGAGATGGCGACACCGGCGAAGGTTTCCGTCAGCGGTGTCGTGCGCTCGCTGAGCCGCGCGATACGATTGCCGCGCTTTTCTGCCGCTTCGATAGTGCCGCTGACCTTGCGCTCGAGTTCCTCCTCCATGGTGAAGGCCTTGACGATGGCGATCCCCTGGACCGTCTCCTGCATGGCGCCGAGCACATGGCTGTTGAAGATGACCGATTCACGAGTTGCATTGCGCAGCCGCTTGGAAATCTGGCGAAGGGCATAGAGCAGGGGCGGTGCCACGACGAAGACGATCAGCGTCAGGACCGGATCCTTGAACAGCATCACGCCGATCAGCGCGACCAGGGTCAGGAGATCGCGCGCCATCGAGGTGACCGTCAGGTTGAGCACGTCGCGGATGCCGTTGATGTTCTGGCTGATTTGCGCTGCCAGATGGGCGGAACGGGATTCGCTGAAATAGCCGAGCGACAGCGTCATGAGGTGTGAGAACAGGCGACGTTGGTAACTGGCGACGATGCTGTTGCCGATCTTCGATAGCGTGACCGCCTGTCCATAGCCGGCAAGTCCGCGCAGGATGAAGGCAAGGAGAATGGAACCGCAGATCAGCCAGACGACATCGGCGCGCTGCTTGGCGAAGGCCTCGTTGACCACGGCTTCCATGATCCAGGCGGTAAAGGCGGTCGAGAGCGCCACGAGGACGAGACAGAAGATGGCGAAGACGTAGCCGCCCACATGGTCGCGGCCGTTCTCTGCAATGGTGCGCTTCAGGACCGCCGTTACGCTGCTGGAACTGACGGGCGTCTTGTGTGTCGTGCTGGCTTCCAAATAAAGACATTCCCTGTCGAACGGTGCATCCGGCGGCGCGGACGCGGTGGCTTGGGCGCTCTATAACCAGTCGGATGCCTTTTGACCATAGAAATCGGATAGGCCTTCAGCCGCAGGGTCAGCGCCGCCAGTGCCGCCCGTCGGTCGCCAGCCCGAAATTGGTCGGTGTCCGGGCAAAGGCCGCAAGGCCCGAAAGGGCGGCCAGCGGATGGGTGACGACGAAGGTCGGTATGGTCCGCAGCAGCCCCGTATGGGGTGCCTTGTCCTCGAAGGCGGCGCGGAACTCCGGCCCCTGGAGCGCCGCGACGATCTTGTGCGGAATGCCCCCGGCCAGGAAGACGCCGCCCTTGGCCATGAATATGAGCGCGAGGTCGCCGGCCAGCCGCCCGAGATAGGTGACGAAAAGCGAGAGCGTCTCCTCCGCCTGGGCATCGCTTTTCGCAAGCGCGTGGGCGGTCACATCAGCCGGGTCCGTCCATTTCGGGGTGATGCCATCGGCGGCGCAGACGGCGTCGTAGATATTGATGATGCCTCGGCCGCAAAGAAGCTGCTCGCCCGAAATCCGCCCTTCGATTCGCGCCACGTGCGGGAAAATCTCGAAGTCGCGCTCGCTGCGCGGGCCGATATCGACATGTCCACCTTCGCCGGGAACGGGGAACCAGGTGTGCTGCGCATGGATCAATCCGGCAACGCCAAGTCCGGTGCCCGGTCCGAGCACCACGCGCGAGGCGATCGGGCTCGAGGAAAGCGGGCCGATCGGCTCGCGGTATTCCTCGGAGAGAGAGGCGACGGCGAGCGCCTGCGCCTCGAAATCGTTGACGATCATGACGTCGTCGAAGCCGAGATCGGCAATCATCGCCTTGGGACGGACCACCCAATCGCAATTGGTGAGCGGGATTTCGTCGTCGTCGATCGGACCGGCGACCGCTAGGATTGCCGAGCGCGGCTGAACCGAAGTCTTGTCGAGAACGCACTGCTGGATTGCCTCGTCGATGGTGGCGAAATCGGCCGTATGCACCGTCGGAAACTGCCGGGGCTCGGCATAGGCATCTATCAGGATAGAGAAACGCGCATGCGTGCCCCCGATGTCGCCGATCAGGATGGGAAAAGTGAGCTGGGCGTTGTCGATGAGCTTGGGCATGACCGGTTCCGTTGCGATCCATAAATCAGGGGCGTTTGTCAGTTCGTATTCGTGGTTATCAAGATCTCGGCGGTGGCGAGGTTCAGCGCCATCGGGATATCGTAGACGATGGCAAGCCGCATCAGAGCCTTTACATCCACATCATGAGGCATGGATGTCAAAGGATCGACAAGGAAAATCAGCGTCTGGATTTCTCCGGTCGCGATCATTGCGCCGATCTGCTGGTCACCACCGAGCGGCCCGCTTTTGAGACGGGTGACGTCAAGGTCCGGACAGGCCTCCTGGACACGGCCCCCGGTCGTGCCGGTGGCCACGATGCGCCAGGCAGAAAGCACGTGCATATGACGGCGCGCAAACTCCGCCATGTCGTCCTTCTTCTGGTCGTGAGCGATCAGGGCTATGCACTTGCGGGCAGACATGGGCTTGATCCGGTCGGGCTTTTAAATCGATTTGATAGCCTTCTATACCAGGAAAAGGCCTTTTGAAAAGGCTCGGCAAGCCGAACTCTGGCAGGTGTGTCAGTATTGCGCCGGACGCGGTACCGGCACCGGGACTACGACAGGGAGTTCGGCGGGATGCTCGGCGGCCAGGGCGGCTGCAATTCCCGTGCTCGGCGCCGGCGAGGGGGCGAGCGCGGAGACGGGAGAGGTTCCGCCGCCATAGGTCACTTCCATCTCGTTTTGCGGTCCGGGCGCGGCGAGCACCGCCGCGCAAGCCTTCGGCATGTCGGAGAGCTGCATCGGGCGTGGCGGCTTCGGCGGCTTGGCGTTGGGATCCTTCTTCGGCTTTGCCCAGGGCTCGTCGGTGAACCACCAGGCCAGCGACTTGTCGCAGCCGTCACCGGCCGGAACCGCCGCCTGCGGCTTGCAGCCGGCAGCGCCCTGCGGGCATTTTATGCGGATATGGAAATGTGCGTCGTGGCCATAGACCGGCCGCACCTTGCCGAGCGCCGAGCGGTCTCCCTTCCAGGTGTCGCAGAGCTTCTTCTTGATCGCCGGATTGACGAAGATGCGCTCGACCTGCGGATAGCTCGCTGCGAGCATGATGAGGCGCGCATGGGCCTGTGTCCAGGTTCTCGGATTGATGGTCAGGAACTTCTTTTCCTGTAGCATCGAGGTGAAGGGCATGTCCTCGCGCTCCTGCACGGAGAGCCGGCGATCGGGCATCGGCGTCAGCCAGACGTCGGCATCGAGACCGATCTGGTGCGAGGCGTGGCCATTGAGCATGGGCCCGCCGCGCGGCTGCGACACGTCGCCGATCAGCAGGCCCGGCCAGCCGATGCTTGGCGCATCCTTGGACAGCCGTTCGATGAGCGAGATCATCTGCGGATGGCCCCAACGGCGGTTGCGCGAAAGCCGCATCGCCTGCCAGTTTGGTCCGTCGGCCGGAATGGCGACCGCACCGGCAATACAGCCCTTCGAGTAGAAGCCATAAGGAACCGGTGCGGCGAGTGCGGGCAACGTGACGCTGCCGAAGAGTTGCTTGGCAGCCGGCTCTTCGGCCGCATGACCATGCTGAGGCGTCACGACCGCGCTTGCGCCCATGGGGAGCGCCAAAGCCAGAGCCTTGAGCCAGTTTCTCGTTCGTGATGCCATTGTCCCGTTCCGCCGCATTGCATGAGCCCGCCGCTGCGGGTGATTTGCCCATAGTCTATCGTGGATTTCGAATTTGTTGAATCCGTGGCTTCGGCCGATTGCTGTCATCGCTTTATCCCTCGGCGGTCGTGTCTGTTTTTTGCCGTGGTTTTGCTTATGCTGGCGGAAATTCGAAGAAAAAGTGGGGTGATTTGCATGGGTTTGGCAAGGTCGCGGGTTGGGGTAGGTTTCTGCGTGCTGCTGGCACTGGCGGTGGCTCCACACTGGGCGGGCGCTACAGGCGAGGAACACTGGCATCACGGTGTCGCCCTGTCAGGCGAGGTGAAATACCAGCCGGGTTTTCCCCATTTCGACTATGTCAATCCGCAGGCACCGAAGGGCGGCGAGCTCAAATTGTCGCAGACGGGCACATTCGACAGTTTCAATCCGATCCTGGACAAGGGTGAGCTGGCGCCGGGTCTCGGTCTCGTCTTCGAAACCCTGATGAAGCAGGCCGAGGACGAGATTTCCACGTCATATGGGCTGCTGGCCGAAGGCGTCTCCTTTCCCGATGACGTATCCTCGGCGACTTTTCGCCTTCGAGCCGAGGCCAAATGGGCCGATGGCCAGCCGGTGACGCCGGAGGACGTGATTTTCAGCTTCGAAAAGGCGAAGGAACACAACCCGCTCTACACGAGCTATTACCAGCACGTCGTCTCCGTCGAAAAGACCGGAGTGCGCGACGTCACCTTTCGTTTCGATCAAAAGAACAACCATGAATTGCCGATGATTCTTGGCGAGTTTCTGATCGTCCCGAAGCATTGGTGGGAGGATAGGCGGGCCGACGGAACTGTCCGCGACATATCCCGCACCACGCTTGAGCCGGTGATGGGATCGGGACCCTACAAGGTCGTCTCGTTCAAGGCGGGGGGTACGGTCCGTTACGAGTTGCGTGACGACTATTGGGCCAAGAACCTCAACGTGAATGTCGGGCAGAACAATTTCGGCGCGATCACCTACACGATGTTCGGTGACAGCGACGTGGAGTTCGAGGCCTTCCGCGCCGGCAACAGCGACTACTGGTTTGAGACCAAGGCTGCGCGCTGGGCGACCGCTTTCGATTTTCCCGCCGTCAGGGAAGGCCGGGTGAAGCGCGAGGAACTGCCAAATCCCTATCGTGCAACGGGCGTCATGCAGGCCCTGGTGCCCAATATGCGCCGTGACATGTTCAAGGACGAGCGGGTCCGCGAGGCGTTGAACTACGCCCTCGACTTCGAGGAATTGAACCGGACGACCTTCTATGGAGCGTACAAGCGCGTCGACAGCTTCTTTTTCGGAACCGAACTCGCCTCGAAGGGTCTGCCGGATGGACGCGAGAAGGAGCTGCTGAACGAGGTCAAGGATAAGGTGCCGCCGGAAGTCTTCTCCGAGCCCTACGTCAACCCCGTCGGAGGCACGCCGGAAAAGGCGCGTGACAATCTGCGCAAGGCCGTAGGGCTCCTCAGGGAGGCCGGATATGAACTCAAGGGCAACCGCATGGTCAATGCAGAAAGTGGTGCCCCGCTCAGCTTCGAAATCCTTTTGTCGAGCCCCATGCTGGAGGTTGTCGCCGTTCCCTATAGCGAAGCACTGCGCAAGATCGGCATCGACGCGCGAGTCCGCACGGTCGACGCTTCGCAATATACCAACCGGATGCGCAGCTTCGACTTTGACATGACCTGGACAGTCTGGGCGCAGACGCTCAATCCGGGCAACGAGCAACGCGACTTTTGGGGGTCCGTCTCGGCCAATCGCGAGGGCTCGCGCAATTATGCCGGCATTTCCGATCCCGGTGTCGATTTCCTGATCGACAAGGTGATCTTCTCCAAGGGGCGCGAGGATCTGGTCGCGGCTACGAAGGCGCTAGATCGGGTCCTTCTCGCCCATCACTATGTCGTGCCGCTTTACTATGGGGGGACTGCACGCATCGCCTATTGGAACAAGTTCGAGCATCCCGCCGAATTGCCGACCTATGCGATCGGTTTCCCGACGATCTGGTGGTCGAAAGAGGCGGCGAAATGAGGCGCGGGACTTGCGCCATCCGTATGAGCGGCTACGAATGAAGGCCGCGAATCGGACAAGAGTGACCACGAGTGTCGAACCTCGGCGGGAAAGGACTGACGGATTGATCGCAAGACATGAGACGAAGGGCGGGCACATGCCGGCCGGACGGAGCGTTTGATCCATGGGTGGCTATATCCTGCGGCGCCTGCTCTTGATGATCCCGACCATCGTCGGGATCATGGGCATTTCCTTTCTGGTGATCCAGTTTGCGCCGGGCGGTCCCGTCGAGCAGGTCATTGCCCAGTTGACGGGGCAGGGCGACAGTGCCGACCAGCGCCTGACCGGCGGCGGAGACATGCTGAACCAGCAGCAGTTCGGCGCCGACGAGATGAATTCCAGGTATCGTGGCGCCCAGGGGCTTGATCCCGAACTGATCGCCAAGCTGGAAAAGCAGTTTGGTTTCGACAAGCCGCCGCTGACCCGCTTTCTCGAAATGATGTGGAACTATATCCGTTTCGATTTCGGCGAGAGCTTCTTCCGTAATACCACGGTCATCGATCTCATCGTCGAGAAGATGCCGGTGTCGATCTCGCTCGGCGTCTGGATTCTGATCATCTCCTATGCGATCTCCATTCCGCTGGGCATCAAGAAGGCGGTGGAGGACGGGTCGCCCTTCGACGTCTGGACCTCCGGTGTCATTGTCATCGGCTATGCTGTGCCGAGCTTCCTTTTCGGCATTCTCCTGATCGTGCTTTTCGCCGGCGGATCTTTCTTCGACTGGTTCCCCTTGCGTGGTCTGGTATCGGACAATTTCGCTGAGCTTTCCTGGTGGCAGAAGATCGTCGATTATTTCTGGCACCTGACGCTGCCCCTGATCGCACTGTCTCTCTCGGCCTTCGCCACCACGACGCTTCTGACCAAGAATTCCTTCATCGACGAGATCAAGAAGCAATACGTCGTCACCGCCCGGGCCAAGGGTCTTGGCGAGCGCCAGGTGCTGTACGGCCACGTGTTCAGGAACGCCATGCTGATCGTCATCGCCGGTCTTCCCGGTGCTTTCATCTCGGCTTTCTTCACGGGCTCGCTGCTGATCGAGAACATCTTCTCGCTCGACGGACTCGGTCGGCTCGGTTACCTGTCGGTGGTCAACCGCGACTATCCAATCGTGTTTGCCACGCTCTATATCTTCTCGCTGATGGGCCTGGTCGTCGGATTGCTGTCCGATCTGATCTACACCTGGATCGACCCGCGCATCGATTTTGAGCGGAGGGATGTCTGACATGACTTCCCTCGATCGCTCGTCCACCGATGCCCTAGGCCCAATGAAGAAACCGTGGCTGTCGCCGACCAACAGGCGCAGGCTGGAAAACTTCAAGGCCAATCGCCGAGGTTACTGGTCGTTCTGGCTCTTCATGGTCCTCTTCGTCCTGAGCCTGTTTGCCGAGTTCATCGCCAACGACCGGCCGCTCGTCGTCTCCTACAAGGGAGAAATCCTTTTTCCGGTGCTCGTCGACTATCCGGAGGAAAAGTTCGGCGGCTTCCTGGCTGTCACGGACTATCGCTCGCCCTTCATCGCCGAGGAAATAGAGGCCAACGGCTGGATGGTCTGGCCGCCGATCCGCTATTCCTACCGGACCGTCAATTCCAATATCCCCCATTCCGCCCCGACGGCCCCCTTCTGGCTGATGGACAAGCAGGAGCGTTGCTCGGCCTATCCCTTGGGCGCCGAGGATCCGAATTGTGTTCTCGGCAATCTGAATTGGCTGGGTACCGACGATCAGGCGCGCGACGTTACGGCTCGGATGATCTACGGGTTCCGTATTTCGGTGCTCTTCGGACTCATCCTGACCATCTGCTCGGCCCTGGTTGGAGTTACGGCCGGCGCCATTCAGGGCTATTTCGGCGGCTGGACCGATCTTCTGATGCAGCGCTTCATCGAGATCTGGTCGTCCATGCCGGTGCTCTACATCCTGCTGATCATCGCCGCCATCCTGCCGCCGGGCTTCTTCGTCTTGCTCGGTATCATGCTGCTGTTTTCCTGGGTGAGCTTCGTTGGCATCGTTCGCGCGGAGTTTCTGCGCGCCCGCAACTTCGAATATGTGAATGCGGCCCGCGCACTCGGAGTTGGCAACTGGACGATCATGTTCCGCCATCTCCTGCCCAATGCCATGGTGGCGACGCTGACCTTCCTGCCCTTCATCCTGTCGGGTTCGATCACCACGCTCACCTCGCTCGATTTCCTCGGTTTCGGCATGCCGCCCGGTTCGCCATCGCTCGGAGAACTGATCGCCCAGGGTAAGCGCAATTTGCAGGCGCCCTGGCTGGGGCTCACGGCCTTCTTCACCATGTCGATCATGCTGTCGCTGCTGATCTTCGTCGGCGAAGCCGTGCGTGATGCGTTCGATCCGCGAAAGACGTTCAAATGAGCGCGCTGCTTCTTTCCGTCCGCGATCTGTCGGTGGCCTTCCAGCAGGGCGGCCGGGAGACGCTTGCCGTCGACCGGATCAGCTTTGATATCGGCCAGGGAGAGGTCGTGGCGCTGGTCGGCGAGTCCGGGTCCGGCAAGTCGGTCTCGGCGCTGTCGATCCTGAAATTGCTGCCCTATCCGGCGGCAAGCCATCCATCGGGCCAGATCCTGTTCGAGGGCCGCGACTTGATGACGGCGCCGGAGCGCGAGCTGAGATCGGTGCGCGGCAACGAAGTCACGATGATCTTCCAGGAGCCGATGACCTCGCTCAATCCGCTTCACACCATCGAGAAGCAGATCGGTGAGATCCTTGCTCTTCACCAGGCCATGATCGGGCCCGACGCCCGCGACCGTACGCTCGAGCTTCTGCGCCAGGTCGGTATCCGCGACCCTGAAAAGCGTCTCACGGCCTATCCCCATGAATTGTCTGGCGGACAGCGCCAGCGCGTGATGATCGCCATGGCGCTCGCCAACCGGCCGAAGCTTCTGATCGCCGATGAGCCGACAACGGCCCTCGATGTCACCGTGCAGGCGCAGATCCTCGAATTGCTGCACGAGTTGAAATCCGCCCACGGCATGTCGATGCTCTTCATCACCCACGATCTCGGCATCGTGCGCAAGTTCGCCGATAAGGTCTGCGTCATGACCAAGGGCAGGATTGTCGAAAGCGGCCCGGTCGAGGAGATATTCTCGAATCCGCAGCATGAGTATACCCGCCATCTGCTCGCCTCCGAGCCGCGCGGCGAACCGCCGAGATCTGACCTGCAGAAGCCCGTCGTCATGCAGGGCGACGATATCCGGGTCTGGTTTCCGATCAAGGCCGGCTTCCTGCGCAAGGTCGTCGACCATGTGAAGGCGGTCGATGGCGTCGACATGGTGCTGCGGGCGGGCCAGACGCTGGGCGTCGTCGGCGAATCGGGTTCCGGCAAGACGACGCTCGGGCTTGCGCTGGCCCGCATGATCGCCTCTGAAGGGCGGATCAGTTTCATCGGACAGGAGATCGACCGATATTCCTTCAAGGATATGCGGCCGCTGCGCAACCGCCTGCAGGTCGTTTTCCAGGATCCCTACGGATCTCTCAGTCCACGCATGTCGGTGGGGGAAATCATTGCCGAGGGGCTGAAGGTGCATGAGCGCGGCCTTACGCCCGGCGAGCGTGACACCCGTGTCTGCTGGGCGCTCGAGGAGGTCGGCCTCGATACAGCCACCCGCTGGCGCTATCCGCACGAATTTTCCGGCGGCCAGCGGCAGCGCATCGCCATTGCCCGCGCCATGGTCCTGAAGCCGCGTTTCGTCATGCTCGACGAGCCGACATCGGCCCTCGACATGAGCGTCCAGGCGCAGGTCGTCGATCTCCTGCGCGATCTGCAGCAGCGCCACGACCTTGCCTATCTCTTCATCAGCCATGATCTGCGCGTGGTGAAGGCGCTCGCCAACGACGTCATCGTCATGCGCATGGGCAAGGTGGTCGAACAGGGGCCGGCGGCCGAGCTCTTTGCGGCTCCGAAGGCAGACTATACGCGCGCCCTCATGGCCGCCGCCTTCAACCTCGAAGCCGTCGAAACCGGCGCAATCAGCCAATAATCGAACACAGGTGCCCCATGGCCGGAAAAAGCCCCATAGTCGTTGATCTGAAATTCTCGCGCACCAGCGTCGCTGAGGCATTGGAAGGGGCCTTTCGGGGCCGCGAGGTCATCAACATGGCGCTGCCGGAAAATGCCGGTCGGGAATTGCAGGGAATCGATTACGCGGTGGTGTGGAAGCCCGATCCAACCCTCTTTTCGCGCGCGAAGGACCTCAAGGTCATCTTTTCGGGCGGCGCCGGTGTCGATCATATCCTCTCGGCCTACAAGCTTCCGGACCTGCCGGTCGTCCGCTTCGTCGACCGCAGCCTGACCGACCGCATGAGCGAATGGGTGGTGCTGCAGGCGCTGAGCCATCTGCGCCGGGCGCCCGTCTATGCAGTCCAGCAGCGGGAGCGCTTGTGGCGTGAAATCGATCCCCAGCCAGAGGCGCGCGATGTCACGGTCGGTATCATGGGTCTCGGCGTGCTCGGCCGGGACGCGGCGAAGAAACTGAAGCTCATGGGCTTCAATGTCATCGGCTGGTCGCGCAGCCCCAAGCGCATCGAGGGTATCGAGACCTTCGATGCGGCAGGGCTCGATGCCTTCCTTTCCCGGACCGATATTCTCGTCGGCCTGCTGCCGCTGACGGCGAATACGAAAGGTATCTATGATGCTTCGCTCTTCGCCCGGCTTCGGCAGGGCGGCGCGCTGGGCAAGCCGGTCTTCATCAATGCCGGCCGTGGCGGCAGTCAGGTGGAAATGGATCTCGTCGAGGCGCTGGAGAAGGGTGTCCTGGGCGGGGCCTCCCTCGATGTCTTCGAGTCGGAGCCGCTGTCGCCCGAAAGCTCGCTTTGGGCCATGGAAAACGCCATCATCACGCCCCATGCCGCCGCCTCTTCGGACGTTCGTGCGCTGTTTGCCCATGTCGAGGCCCAGATCGCCCGGTTCGAAACGGGCCAACCTCTCGAATACGTCGTCGACCGCGACGCCGGCTATTGACCCCGTCTCCCTCCCATTCTCCGGAACAATAGGCTTTTCCCTCCGTTTGACCTGAGACTGCGGCACTGTGATGCCGCGCTTCAGCACGACAGGGAGAGACCCATGACCAGCAGAACTGACCTGCCCGACACCACCGACCGCGACACCCGTGGCCTGCGGCCGGAACCCGTTACGGCCACGGAGGCGCGCCAGGGATTCCGTGGACGCCCGGTCTTGATCATATTGCTCGCCGGCATCGTGCTTGCCTTGCTCGTCTGGATTCCCGCCGAGTGGTGGGGCAATGCGATCGCGCCGGAAAACCCGTCCAACCAGCCCGTCCAGGAACAGGCGCCCTCGCCCAGGGAGAACACGCCTGCCCTGCCATAGCCCTTGGCAGTCGGTTGGCTATGGACTTCGCCCGCTTATTTTTCGATAAGGTTGCATCGGGAGCAGCGAGCCGCAGGGGCTGGCTGTCGAACTTGCGGCCATGACCCGGCCGTGCATGGCAGGGCGGAAAATCAATGACGAAGACCGATATCGCGACCCGCGTGTACAATCACACCTGGAAGCTCGATCCGATCGTTCGCAGCCTGATCGACACCGATTTCTACAAGCTTCTGATGCTGCAGATGATCTGGAAGCTCTATCCGGACGTCGATGCGACCTTCTCGCTGATCAACCGCACCAGAACCGTGCGTCTTGCCGAGGAGATCGACGAGGGCGAATTGCGCGAACAGCTCGATTTCGCCCGCACTCTCCGCCTCACCAAGAAGGAGGCGATCTGGCTTGCCGGCAACACCTTCTATGGCAAGGCTCAGATCTTCGAGCCGGAATTTCTCGCCTGGCTCGCGAATTTCCAGCTGCCGGAATACGAACTCTCGAAGAGGGACGGCCAATTCATCTTGAATTTCCATGGCCGGTGGAAGGAAACCACGATGTGGGAAATTCCGGCCCTTGCCATCATAAACGAACTGCGTTCGCGGTCCGTCGCCAAGACCATGGGCCTTTTCACGCTGGACGTCCTCTATGCGCGTGCCAAGGCCAGGATGTGGGCCAAGGTCGAGCGCCTGCGGGAGCTTCCGGGTCTCAGGATTTCCGATTTCGGTACGCGCCGGCGCCACAGCTTCCTTTGGCAGAGGTGGTGCGTGGAAGCCCTGAAGGAGGGCATCGGCCCTGCCTTCACTGGCACGAGCAATGTGCTGCTGGCCATGGATTCAGACCTCGAGGCGGTCGGCACCAACGCGCACGAACTACCCATGGTGACTGCGGCGCTCGCCAATAATGACGAGGAGCTGGCGGCGGCCAACTACAACGTCATGCGGGACTGGAACCGGCTCTATGGCGGCAACCTGCTGATTGTCTTGCCCGACACATTCGGCACCGCCGCCTTCCTTCGCAACGCGCCGGACTGGGTTGCCGACTGGACTGGCTTCCGGCCCGATAGCGCGCCGCCGATCGAAGGCGGCGAGAAGATCATAGACTGGTGGAGGAAGATGGGCCGGGATCCGCGCCAGAAGCTGCTGATCTTTTCCGATGGCCTCGACGTCGATGCGATCATCGATACCTACCGCCACTTCGAGGGCCGGGTGCGCATGAGCTTCGGCTGGGGAACCAACCTCACCAACGACTTTGCCGGCTGCGCTCCGCGTGAAATCGAGGGCCTGAAGCCGATATCGCTGGTCTGCAAGGTCAGCGAGGCGAACGGGCGGCCTGCCGTCAAGCTCTCGGACAACCCGAGAAAGGCGACCGGCGATCCGGCCGAGATCGAACGCTACCTGAAGCTCTTCGGTTCCGAGGATCGCGTCGAGCAGCCCGTCTTCGTCTGACGGGCCAGTCGGCTTGAGCTTGCCAATCGGATCGGCCCGCCTGTAAGCTCCGCGCCGGGGACCACAGGCGATCGCAGGAGGAGAAAATCCATGGACATGAACGGAAGCGAACGGATTGAAGCGCCGATCGAAACGGTCTGGCAGGCCTTGAACGATGCGGAAGTCCTGCGGCAGGCCATTCCCGGTTGCGAAAGCCTGGAAAAGACTTCCGACAAGGACATGACCGCAAAGGTGGTCCTTAAAATCGGCCCGATCAAGGCTCGCTTCGAGGGTGCGGTGGAGCTCCTCGATCTCAATCCGCCGAAGTCCTATACGATCAGCGGCGAGGGAAAGGGCGGCATGGCCGGCTTTGCCAAGGGCGGCGCCGATGTCGTGCTGGAAGCCGACGGCGACGCGGCGACCGTTCTGTCCTATAGCGTCAAGGCCGAGGTCGGCGGCAAGATCGCCCAGCTCGGCAGCCGCCTGATCGACTCCACTGCCAAGAAGCTCGCCGGCGAGTTCTTCTCCAAATTCGCAACCCTGGTCGCTGGGGGCCCGGGGCAGGTCTAGCCGCTCCCATCGGTCCAGGTTCGGGAAGTGCCTGAAACCCGGAGGACCGGGGAGGCCGCTGCCCCGCCGACGGGTGACAAGTGTCCCGCTCCGGGACACTTATGCGGAATGAGTATTCACTATGGCAACGATCGAATGGCGTTCGCACGTGCATTCATGTTCGATTGCTGATAAATGTAGACAAATGCGAGAGTTTTTCTCATTTTCTATACTTGCGCGATTTCGATGAAACACAAACGGGCAGGTGCGGCATGCGTGGATTGTTCTCGAATTTTGCATTCGTCCTCCTTCTGGCCGGCGCTTGGCTTCAGGGACATGAAGCCGCAGCTGAGACGTTTCGGCTGGGTGGTACGGGTGGCGCGATGCCGATGGCGCAGCACATCGCCACCGCTTATGCCGCAGCCGGCGGCCCGACAATCGAGATCGTGCCCGACCTTGGCAGCTCAGGCGCGATCCGTGCAATCGGCGATGGTGTCATCGATCTGGCGATTTCCTCGCGGCCGCTGAAGCCCGAGGAGACCGCGCGTGGCTTGACGGCAGTCCCCCTTGCGCGGACTGCAATGGTACTGGTCACGTCGCGCCGCCAGCCGGGCGGCCTCAAGAGTGCCGACCTCCCGGGAATATTCGCCGCGAATGACCCAAAATGGGAGAACGGATCGCCGATCCGCATCATCCTGCGGCCCAGGACCGAGACCGATACGGAATTGTTCATACGGCATTTCCCGGGAATGGCCGAGGCGCTCGAAGCAGCGCGGCAGCGTCCCGAGGTTCCGGTCGCTTCCACCGATCAGGACAATGCCAAGATGGCTGAAGAGTTGGTGGGGTCCCTGACCCCGACCGGTCTGAGCCAGATCGTCGTCGAAAAGCGCAATCTGCGGCTTGTGCCGATCGATGGCGTGGAGCCGACCCTTGAGAACTTCGAAAAGGGCACGTATCCCTACGACAAGCCCTATTACCTAGTCTATTCCGAGAAATCGGCGGCCACGGCGCAAGCCCTGCTCGACTTCCTGCGCTCCGGGGAAGGTCAAGGTGTTCTCCGCGAAGTCGGATGTCTGCTGGCTGGCGAGTGAGGAGTGCCGATGACCTCGCCTTCTCTCCGCACCCTGGTCGGCACGATCGGACTGACCATAGCGCTGGCTACGGCAATCATCGGCCCGATCGCCTTTCTCTGGGATGCGTATTCCGATACGAACCGCACGCTGCAATTCAAGGCCGGGCTCGGCAGCAATCGGGTTGCCCAGTATATCTATTCCCACAATTCCCTTTGGCAGTATCAGCAGCTCCGTTTGGCCGAATTGATCGAGCTCCCGTTCGCCGACGAGGAGCCGATTCGGCAACGGATATTCACTGCGGACGAAGAACTGGTACTGGAGGTCGGGGCACCGCTGCGTGCCCCGATCATCACCAGACGTGTTCCGATTGCCGTTTCAGGAGACCTTCGCGGCTATATCGAAGTAGAGACCAGCTTCCGCGCCCAGCTTTATCAAGCGGGATTGGTTGTGATCATGAGTTCGTTGCTTGGTTTCGGGATGTATTTCGCGCTGCGCATCTTTCCCCTGCGCGTGCTCGATCAGACGATCGGCGCCCTGGAGGAGAGCCGGGAGAGATTGTCGACGCAGAATGAACGTCTTGGCATCAGCGAAGCGCAGTTGTCGAATGCGCTCCAGATGGCGCGCGCCGGCAACTGGGAATACGACGTCCTGAACGACCTCTTTACCTTCAACGACAATTTCTATCTCATTTTCCGCACCACCGCCGAGGCGGTGGGCGGCTACACGATGAGCTCCGCCGAATACGCCAGGCGGTTCGTGAATCCGGAAGAAATCGAGATCGTTGGCGCCAAGGTGAAAGCCGCAATCGAGACGAAAGATCCAAACTTCAGCCAGGAGTTCGAGCATCGTATTCTCTATGCGGACGGAAAACCTGGCTACATCGCGGTGCGCTTTTTCATCGTCAAGGACGAACATGGTCGAACGATCAGGACCTACGGCGTCAACCAGGACATCACGGAGCGAAAACAGGTGCAGGTGGCGCTGGCCGACTCCAAACTGAAACTCGACGCGGCGCTTGCGAACATGTCGCAGGGTCTGTGCATGTTCGATACCGATGAGAGGCTCGTCATCTTCAATCAGCGCTTTGCTGAGATCTATGGCTTGTCGCCGCAAGACATCAAGCCCGGTATGACGGCAATGGCGCTCATGGCACTTGCCCGTAGCCGAGCCAGACTGGCTGAGGGGGAACGGGAGACCACGCTGGAGCTTCTGCAGAGGAAGTGGACTGTTCAGGGCAAAACGGGCTCCGCGATCGAGCGCCTGGCCGACGGGCGCAGCATCGCCATTACGCAGCGGCCCGCGCCGGAGGGCGGTTTCGTTGCAACTTTCGAGGACATAACCGAGCGGCAAAAAGCGGAAAAAGAAATCGAATACATGGCGCGCCACGATGCGCTCACAGGCCTGCTGAACCGTTCGTCCTTCTATGAGCGCATGGGAGCGGTTCTGAACGCCTTGCCGCATGGTGAAACCGTCGCGGTTCTCAGTCTCGACCTCGATCATTTCAAGAATGTCAACGATTCGCTCGGTCATCCCATTGGCGACCTGTTGCTGCGCGCGGCGGCTGAGCGGATGCGCAATTGCGTCCGCAGGGAGGACATTGTCGCCAGGCTCGGTGGCGACGAGTTCGCCATCGTCCTTGTTCCGCTGGAAGAGCCGGCCGATGTCACGGGAATTGCCGCGCGTCTCATTGAAGCGCTTGGCACGCCCTTCGAACTTGAAGGTCACCAGGTGGTTGTTGCAACAAGTGTGGGCATCGCCCTGGCGCCCAATGACGGCAATCTGCCGGATCTCTTGATGAGGAACGCCGATCTTGCGCTCTACCGCGCCAAGGCCGACGGAGGAGGCGTGTTCCGCTTTTTCGAGCTCGGAATGGACGCGCGCATGCAGGCGCGCCGCGCCCTCGAGCTGGATCTTCGCAGGGCGATCGTCAATCACGAGTTCGAGCTCTATTATCAGCCGATTATCGATGTCAAAAGCGGACAGGTGACCAGTTGCGAGGCTCTGGTGCGCTGGCATCATCCCGAGCGCGGGATGGTTTCGCCAATGGATTTCATCCCGGTCGCCGAGGAAACCGGCCTGATCGTTCCACTCGGGGAGTGGGTGTTGCGGCAGGCCTGCGCCGAAGCGGCGAAGTGGCCGGTTGGGATCACGATCGCCGTCAATCTGTCGCCGGCCCAATTTAAGAGCAAGAACCTTGTTCCTGCCGTCACGAGCGCACTAGTGTCCTCCGGACTACCGGCCAGCCGTCTCGAGCTGGAAATTACCGAGCTGGTTCTTCTGCAGGATAACGAGAGTGCGTTTGCAATTCTCCATCAACTCCGGGACCTTGGTATAAGGATTGCCATGGATGACTTCGGCACCGGCTATTCCTCGCTCGGCTATCTGCGCAGTTTCCCGTTCGACAAGATCAAGATCGACCAGTCCTTCATTCAGGATCTGCCTGGCAAGGAAGAGAGCCTTGCGATCGTTCGCGCCGTGGTCGGGTTGAGCAGCAGCCTGGGGATCACCACGACCGCCGAAGGCGTCGAAACGCACGAGCAGCTTGCGAGTGTGACCTCGGAAGGCTGCACAGAATTCCAGGGTTACCTGTTCAGCAAGCCCAAGACGGCAGAGGATGTGTCGAGGGTTCTGAGCGAACAAGCCAGGCGGGCCGAGACCGTCACCTCGTGAGAATTGGGGAATGACGCGACGGGAGAGATGGGCATGCGGATTGGAATGCGCAGACTTGGATTCGCCATCGGAGTGGTGCTCGCTACCGTGCTGCTTCACGGCCAGATCCTGGCGCAAGGGTTCACGGCCGCTGCCGAAGTTCGCCCGATCCTCGAGGCGACCAGGGCGAACTGGGTGGCGGTGCGCGAGTACGACGGGGCGGATCTGGTCTATTTCACCCAACTTCTGGCATGGCGCTGCGGGCTTTCGGAGATCCGCTACGGGCTGAACGGGGCGGAACCGGAGACCGTCTTCCCGATGGAGCCCTGCTACGATGGCACCGCTCAGCCCAATGCGATCAAGAGTGATGCGATCTATCTACGCGAGGCTCTGGGATCGGTGAACAGCATCTCTGTTCGGCTGATCTTTGACGATGGCAGCACCGCCGATGCACGGTTCGAGCGCGCGCAGGTGCTGATGCCCTGAGCTCTGTCGCCCGGGTTTCGACGCGCCTGATGTGTCGCGGAGAGGCTTCGTCGGTGGGCTGCAGGGTCAGGCGGGGGAAATGGGAACGGCCACGTTCTTTCGTGGCGACGGGTGAGACGTCAATCAGCCCGTTCGGCCCTGTGCTAGAGTTCACAGCAGCCGCGCTCCGTGGGGGCTTTTGACAGAATTCCCTGCGAATTGAAACAGCCGTCGATGGTCGCGGTGATATTAGTGTCAGAGAACCACTGGCCCCGAGCAACCGCCCGTCAAACGCCTCGCTGTAGGGGCTTGCCGCAACTTGAACAGGACGCAGTGAAATCTCAGGAGCGGCCCGGCGGGAAAATGCTGGAAATTATCACTATAAATCAATGAGAATGGCGGACAGAGAGGGATTCGAACCCTCGGTACGCTTTCACGTACACACGCGTTCCAGGCGTGCGCCTTAAACCACTCGGCCACCTGTCCGTTGACAGCCAGCGCCTTCAAGAGGCAACGCAGCCGGTCGGGCGCGATATATACCGAGGATTTGTCCGGGATCAACCTGAATCTGACAGAATTTTGACTTGCCGGCACGAAACTCTATGTAATCATCAGCCGGGTGGGCGCCATGTCGTTTGAAGAAGGGCGTGCCGAGAGGTTATTCTTGAAGTTCGCCGGAGAAGGTGATGATACGATTTGTTTTCCGGTTCCTCAGTCTGGTCGCGCTCTGCCTGGCGGTGACTGCGGGTGTAATGGACTCGATCGCTTCCGTCTCTGTCTCCGATTATGTCGTCACACCCTTCGGCATCGCGTGGCTGGAAATAAGTCCGGCGACGCTCGATCAGGCAAGTGTGGCGGTCGAGCGCTATATCGGGCCCTGGGCATGGAAATTGATGCTGCAATGGATCATGCCGCAGCCGACCTTTGCCGTGTTTCTCGTCCTCGCGCTGCTCTTCTGGATGATCGGCTACAAGAAGCCGTCGCCTGCGGGTCGTTTCGCGGCCTGACTTTTCCGACCGGCCTCCCGGCCCGTCATTGGAGGTATCGATGTTCCTGATCGACATGTTCAACAAGAAGACCACGATGCCGACGGCGGAAACCGCCTTGCCCGGCCGCGCCACCGCATTACCGACGGCGGAGACGCATTTCGTTTCGGGCCGCCCCTTGAAGGGGCCGTATCCGGACGGTCTGCGGACCGTCTATCTCGGCTTGGGATGCTTCTGGGGCGCCGAGCGGCTTTTGTGGAAGACGCCTGGCGTCTGGGTTACGGCTGCCGGTTATCAGGGCGGCTTCACCGCGAACCCGACCTATCAGGAAACCGTCACGGGGCTTACCGGTCACGCCGAGGTCGTGAAGGTCGTCTATGACCCGAAGGTCGTCACCCTCGAGGCCCTGTTGAAGGTCTTCTTCGAAGCGCACGATCCGACCCAGGGCATGCGCCAGGGCAATGATATCGGCACGACCTACCGGTCGGCAATTTATGCCGACAATGTCGACGACGTGGATACGGCGATCCGTGTGCGCGACGCCTATCAGGCGGCGCTGGTCGCGGCCGGGCGCAAGAATACCGTGACGACCCAGATCGCGCTTGCTGGCGAATTCTACTACGCGGAGGATTATCATCAGCAGTATCTGGCCAAGAACCCGGACGGCTATTGCGGGTTGCGGGGAACCGGAGTGAGTTGCCCGGTCGGCTAGAAAAGCGGCAGAGATCCGATAGATCTGGCTGAATTTTCGGCTTCCATGGCCGGAAATCCGGCATGTCCGCAAATATTTACCAAATGAAAAAAACCGGATGAATTTTTCCGGGCGCCATGCAAGGATGACTGTAGCCTAGACCCTTCGCGAGGGGTCGGTGGTTCCGCAGACATGCGTTTCAAAGCGCTTGCGGGAGGACCCAACAAAAGATCAATAGCAACAACAGGGCTGCAATATGAAGATTACCCTTTTGAGTCTCTTTGCCTTGACCGCCATGTCGGCAACCGCGCTTGCCGCGGACATCAAGCCGGCGCTCGTCTACGGTACGGGTGGCCAGTTCGACAAGTCTTTCAACGAAGCCGCCTACACAGGCGCGGAGAAATTCAAGGCCGAGACCGGCATCGATTATCGCGATTTCGAGCCGACCGGCGATACCCAGGGCGAGCAGGCGATCCGCAATTTTGCCTCCAAGGGCTACAATCCGGTGGTCGCCGTATCGTTCGCCTGGACCTCCGCCGTCGAGAAGGTCGCAGCCGAATTCCCTGACACCCAGTTCGTGATCGTCGACTCCGTCGTTGATCTCCCGAATGTCCGTTCGGTTGTCTACAAGGAGGAAGAAGGGTCCTATCTCGTCGGCGTTCTCGCCGGTATGGCGTCCAAGACCGGCAAGGTCGGCTTCGTCGGCGGCATGGATATTCCGCTGATCCGCAAGTTCGAATGCGGCTACGAGCAGGGCGCGCGCGCCGCCAATCCCGATATTCAGGTATTCCAGAACATGACCGGCACGACGGGTGCTGCCTGGAACGACCCGGTTCGCGGTGGGGAATTGACCAAGAACCAGATCGACCAGGGCGCGGATGTGATCTACGCGGCCGCCGGCGCCACCGGCCTCGGCGTGCTGCAGACCGCGGCCGACAATGGCAAGCTGTCGATCGGCGTCGACTCGAACCAGAACTACCTGCATCCGGGTTCGGTGCTGACCTCGATGGTCAAGCGCGTCGACCTCGCCGTCTACAACGCCTATGCCGATGCCAAGGGTGACAAGTTCACCCCCGGCGTCCAGGCCCTCGGCGTCAAGGAAGACGGCGTCGGTTATGCGCTCGATGAGCACAATGCAAAGCTCGTCACCGAGGAGATGAAGGCGGCCGTCGAGAAGGCCAGGGCCGATATCATCTCGGGTGCCGTCAAGGTCCACGACTATATGTCCGACAATTCCTGCCCGAAATGATCTGAGATAGGGCGCAGGTCGGGTTTGAACGCTCGATTTGCGCCCTTTCCATGTCTGGTATCCGGAGCTTTACGAAGTGAGCCAAGCGCCTGCGATCGAACTCATCGGCATCGACAAGAAATTCGGTGCGGTCCATGCCAACAAGAATATCAACCTGACGGTCGCCAAGGGAACGATCCACGGCATCGTCGGTGAAAACGGTGCCGGCAAGTCGACGCTGATGTCGATCCTCTACGGCTTCTATCACGCCGACAGCGGCGAGATCCGCATCGACGGCAAGCCCGTCGTCATTCGCGACAGCCAGTCCGCGATTGCCGCCGGTATCGGCATGGTGCACCAGCATTTCATGCTGGTCGAAAATTTCACCGTGCTCGAAAACCTGATGCTCGGCGCTGAGGGAGGCGCCTTGCTGGGCAAAGGGACGGATGCCGCGCGCGACGCGCTGAAGAGGCTCGAGGACGATTATGAACTCGAGGTCGATCCCGATGCGGTCGTCGAGGAGCTTCCCGTCGGCCTGCAGCAGCGGGTGGAAATCCTCAAAGCCATGTATCGCGGCGCCGAGATCCTCATCCTCGACGAGCCGACCGGCGTCCTCACCCCGGCCGAGGCTGACCATCTGTTCAAGATCCTGCGCGTGCTGCGCGACCAGGGAAAGACCGTCATTCTGATCACGCACAAGCTGCGGGAAATCATGGCAATCACCGATACGGTTTCGGTCATGCGCCGCGGCGAGATCGTCGCCACCCGCAGGACGTCCGAGACCACCGTCGAGGAACTGGCCGAACTCATGGTCGGTCGCCGCGTGCTCCTGCATGTGGAAAAGGACGATGCCAAGCCTGGCGAGGTGTTCCTTTCGGTGCGCAACCTGACGGTCAAGGACCATCGTGGCGTCACCATGGTGGATGACGTTTCCTTCGACGTGCGGTCCGGCGAGATCGTCGGCATTGCCGGCGTCGCCGGCAACGGGCAGAGCGAGCTTCTGGAGGCCATCACCGGCATCCGCAAACCGACTTCTGGCGAAATCCTGTTCTGCGGCGAGCCCGTGACTGGTTTCGATCCGGCGCGCCTGCGCCGCATGGGCCTTGCCCACATCCCGGAAGACCGCCATCACATGGGTCTCGTTCTTGCCTTCGAGGAGGCCGAGAACGCCGTCCTCGGCTATCATCGCGACGATCGCTACGGCAAGGGCGCATGGCTCAGCCCGGATGCGGTTCGCAAGGCGGCGGTCGACGAGATCGAGAAATACGACATTCGCCCGCCAAATCCCCGGCTCAAGACCGCCAATTTCTCCGGCGGCAACCAGCAGAAGATCGTTGTTGCCCGCGAGATCGAGCGCGATCCGAAGCTGCTCGTCGTCGGCCAGCCGACCCGAGGCGTCGATATCGGCGCCATTGAATTCATCCACCGCCGGATCATCGAAACGCGGGATGCCGGCAAGGCGATCTTGCTGGTTTCGGTCGAGCTTGATGAGATCCGGTCCATGTCGGATCGCATCCTCGTCATGTTCGCCGGCAAGATCGTCGGCGAAAAGAGCCCGGACACCGGCGAACAGACCCTCGGCCTGATGATGGCCGGTATTGCCGCATGAGGTTTCGATGAGCACCGCATCCGTCCCCCTTCCGAACTGGATCAACTATGCGCTTCTGCCGGTCGTAAACCTCACCCTGGCGTTTCTCATCTCCGGCCTGGTGGTCTGGATCATCGGAGAAAGTCCCTATGACGCGCTGAAGCTGATGCTTCAGGGAGCGCTCGGTCGCGGTGAGGGCATCGGGTTCACGCTCTACTACGCTACGAACTTCATTTTCACGGGTTTGTCCGTCGCCGTCGCCATCCATGCAGGATTGTTCAATATCGGCTCCGAAGGTCAGGCCTATGTCGGCGGACTCGGCGCGGCACTGGTCGCGCTTGCGTTCGATCACTATGTGCCCTGGTATGTTACCATGCCGTTCGCCGTCATCGCGGCTGCCGTCTTCGGCGCCGGCTGGGCGTTGATCCCGGCATGGCTGCAGGCCAAGCGCGGCAGCCATATCGTCATCACGACGATCATGTTCAATTTCATCGGCGCCGCGCTGATGGTCTATCTGCTGGTGAACGTGCTGATCGTTCCCGGCAAGATGGCGCCGGAAACCCGCACCTTCCTCGAAGGCGGCCAGCTGCCCAAGCTCGATTGGCTGATGGCCCTGTTCGGCCTGAAGCTCGGACCAGCGCCCTTCAATGTATCCTTCCTGATCGCACTCGTCATGTGTGTCGTCGTCTGGGTGCTGATCTGGCGCACCAGGTTCGGTTATGAAGTGCGCACGCTCGGCCTCAGCCGGTCAGCCGCAGGCTATGCCGGCATTTCATATGTCCGCACCGTCATGATTATCATGCTGATCTCCGGTGGCCTTGCCGGCATGATGGCGCTCAACCCGGTCATGGGGGCATCTGCCCGCCTGCAAGTAGAATTTGTCGGTGGCGCCGGCTTCGTCGGCATTGCCGTCTCGCTGATGGGCCGCAACCATCCGCTCGGCATTGTGCTGGCGGCCATCCTCTTCGGCATTCTCTACCAGGGCGGCGCGGAGCTTTCCTTCGAGATGCCGACGATCACCCGCGACATGATCGTCGTCATTCAGGGCCTGGTCATCCTGTTCGCCGGCGCGCTTGAATACATGTTCCGCCCCGCGATCGTGCGGATCTATCAGCAACTCGTCAGGGCGTGAGGACGCGGAGATGGACAGTTTCGATATTCTCGTCAGCATACTCGGTTCCACGATCCGCCTCTCGGTCCCGTTGATATTCACGGCTCTTGCCGGCTTGTTCTCCGAGCGTTCCGGAATTTTCGACATTGGGCTCGAGGGCAAGATGCTGGCCGCTGCCTTTGCCTCCGCCACCGCCGCACACGTCAGTGGATCGGCCCTTGTCGGGCTCGGATGTGGTATCGGGGTCTCCATTGCCTTTTCGCTGGTGCACGGCTTTGCCTCGATCACCAATCGCGGCAACCAGATCGTTTCCGGGGTGGCGATCAATTTCGTCGCGGCAGGGCTTACCGCCGTCCTGGGTCAGGCCTGGTTCCGCCAGGGGGGCCGCACGCCGCAATTGCCGGGCGAGGCCCGTTTCGGGCCGATCACCCTTCCCGGAACGGATATGATGCGTGACGTGCCGGTAATCGGGCCGCTCTATGCCAATGTCATCTCGGGCAACAACCTGCTGACCTATCTCGCCTTTCTCGCCGTGCCGCTTTCTTGGTGGGTGCTCTATCGCACGCGCTTCGGGCTGAGGCTGAGGGCAGTCGGCGAGAATCCCGGCGCGGTCGACACGGCCGGCATTTCCGTGACCTGGCTCCGGTATCGGGCCGTCATTGTCGCCGGTTTCCTCTGCGGCTTCTCCGGCACATATCTGGCCATTGCCCAGTCGGCGGCCTTCATCAACAACATGTCGGCAGGAAAGGGCTATATCGCGCTTGCCGCGCTCATTTTCGCCAAGTGGAAACCTGTGCCGGTGATGTTTGCCTGCCTTCTGTTCGGCTTCCTCGACGCGCTGGCGAATTTCATGCAAGGTAAGTCCGTGCCGCTGATCGGCGAGGTGCCGGTTCAGATTTTCCAGGCGCTGCCCTATGTTCTGACGTGCATTCTGCTTGCCGGCCTGATCGGCGCCGCCAATCCGCCGAAGGCAGGCGGTGTGCCCTATGTGAAGGAGCGTTGACGCCATGTCTCATGATCTCTTCGAAGCCGCGCGCGATGCCATGGCCTTTGCCCATGCGCCCTATTCGAAATTCCCTGTCGGCGCGGCGATACGCGCCGAGGACGGAAAGATCTATACCGGCGCCAATATCGAGAACCTGTCCTATCCTCAAGGGTGGTGCGCCGAGCCGACGGCGATCGGCTGCATGATCATGGGCGGTGCAAGGAAGATCGTGGAAATGGCGGTAATCGCCGAGAAGCTGCCGCTTTGCCCGCCCTGCGGCGGCTGCCGGCAGAAGATCGCCGAGTTCGCGACAGCGGACACGCGGATTTACCTGTGCGACGAGGTCGGCGTGCAAAAGTCCATGACCATCGGTGAGCTCCTGCCCTTCGCCTTCAAGACGGAGATTCTCGGATGAGGGACGTGATCGACCTGCTGGTCGAAAGACTGAATGGTCTGATGCCACGCTACGGCATCGTCCTTGGCTCCGGGCTGGGGTCCCTCGTTGATGAAGTCACCGATGCCGTTCGTATTTCCTATGGCGATCTGCCCGGCTTTCCGGTCTCGGGCGTTTCAGGCCATGCCGGCGAACTCGTCGCCGGATACCTCGGGCGCGAGCCGGTCATCATGCTCGCCGGGCGGATCCATTACTACGAAAAGGGCGACGCCAATGCCATGCGCCTGCCGATCGAGGTCCTGAAGGGCCTTGGCGTTCAATCCCTGATCCTGACCAATTCCGCCGGATCGTTGCGCGAGGATCTGCCGCCCGGCTCGGTCATGCAGATTTCCGACCATATCAATTTCTCCGGGCTGAACCCGCTGATCGGGGAGGAGAGCGACAGCCGTTTCGTCGGAATGACGGCGGCCTATGATGCCGAACTCGCCGAAGCGATGCGGCATGCGGCCGACGTCGTGGGCATCCCGCTCGCCAGCGGCGTATATATGTGGTTTTCCGGCCCGAGTTTCGAAACGCCGGCCGAAATCCGCATGGCGCGGCTCCTCGGCGCCGACGCCGTCGGCATGTCCACGGTGCCGGAAGTTATCCTCGCACGCTTTTTTGGGCTGCGTGTTGCCGCCGCGTCGGTTATCACCAATTATGGTGCAGGCATGACGGGCGCCGAACTCAGTCATGAGGAAACCAAGGATATGGCGCCCATCGGTGGGAAGCGGCTTGCCGTCATCCTGAAGACGATGATCTCGGGCGGAGGAATGGACCTTGGAAAATCATGAACTAAGGGCGACCGCAGCTGTCGCGCTGACGCTTCTGGATCTGACCAACCTCAAGGATGATTGCACGCCGGCGGCAATTGACGCTCTCTGCGCCCGGGCGCGAACCCCTTATGGCCACACGGCGGCAATCTGCATCTGGCCGCGCTTCGTGGCACAGGCCCGGAGCATCCTCGGATCCGCCAGCCTGGTGAAGATCGCGACCGTGGTCAATTTTCCCTCGGGTGAGGCCGATGTCGCAAATGTGGTCGGGGAGACCACGAAGGCGATTGCCGACGGAGCCGACGAGATCGATCTCGTCATACCCTACCGTGCCTTGGTGGCGGGAGACGAGGCGGCTGTGACCGAGATGGTAACGGCTGTACGAACGGCTTGCCCCGCGCCGGTGCTCTTGAAGGTGATTCTGGAGACGGGCGAGTTGAAGGACTCCGGGCTGATCAGGCGGGCATCCGAACTGGCGATTGCCGCAGGTGCCGATTTCATCAAGACCTCGACCGGCAAGGTCGCCGTCAACGCAACACTCGAGGCTGCCGACATCATGCTGCTGGCCATTCGCGATAGCCGGCGCAAGGTCGGTTTCAAGCCCGCGGGCGGCATATCGAGCGTTGCCGACGCTGCCCTCTACCTGCGCCATGCCGGCACGATCATGGGCGATGACTGGGTCATGCCGTCGACCTTCCGTTTCGGCGCATCCGGCCTCCTGGACGATATCCTTTCGATCCTCGGTGACGGAAAACCCCTCGCCGCAAACACGGGATATTGATCCATGCTCCCCCAGGAAATCATCAGGCGCAAGCGTGACGGTGCGGTGCTGACCGCAACCGAAATCTCCGAATTCATCGCCGGCCTGAACAACGAGACGATATCCGAGGGGCAGGTTGCCGCCTTCGCCATGGCGGTTTTCTTCAAGGGCATGACGCCTGAGGAAATCGTCGCCCTGACCCTTGCCATGCGCGACTCCGGGGAAGTCCTTTCCTGGGCGGGCATCGACAAGCCGATCGCCGACAAGCATTCGACCGGCGGTGTGGGAGATAACGTCTCCTTGATGCTGGCGCCGATCGCCGCCGCCTGCGGGCTTGCTGTGCCGATGATCTCCGGTCGCGGTCTCGGCCATACCGGCGGCACGCTCGACAAGCTGCAGTCGATCCCCGGCTATGACGTGATGCCGGATGCGGCGACATTCCGCCGGGCGGTGGCGCAAGCCGGATGCGCCATCATTGGCCAGACGGGCGATCTCGCGCCCGCCGACAAGCGGCTCTATGCTATTCGTGACGTCACCGCCACGGTCGAGTCCGTCCCCTTGATCACCGCCTCCATTCTGTCGAAAAAGCTGGCTGCCGGGCTTCAGACACTCGTGCTCGACGTCAAGGTCGGAAACGGCGCCTTCATGACGAGCCTCGACGAGGCGGAGGAACTGGCGCGTTCCCTCGTCACGGTTGCCAACGGCGCCGGCCTCAGGACGTCGGCGCTCCTGACCGACATGAACGAGCCGCTCGCAGATTGCGCGGGCAATGCCATCGAGGTGCGCAACTGCATCGACTTTCTCGCCGGTCGGAAGGCCGGAACACGGCTCGAAATCGTGACCCTCGCGCTGGCTTCTGAAATGCTGGTCAATTCGGGGCTGGTCCGCGACCGTAACGAGGCGGAGGCGCGATGCCGCGGCGCACTGACCTCGGGCAAGGCCGCCGAGATCTTCAGCCGGATGGTCCATGCGCTTGGCGGTCCATCCGATCTCATCGAACGCCCCAGTGCGCATCTGCCCGACGCCAAGGTCCAGATCCCGGTCCTTGCCGCCAATGACGGTTGGCTTGCCGCCTGCGATACCCGTGCGCTGGGCATGGCGGTCGTGGCACTCGGCGGTGGTCGCCAGAGGCCTTCCGATCGGATCGATCATCGTGTCGGGCTGAGCGGCTTTCTGCCGCTCGCAACCCGTGTGTCGAAAGGCGATATCATCGCAACCGTGCATGCCGCCGACAAGGAGAGTGGCGAGCGTGCCGCTGGTACGGTTTCCGCAAGCTATTCGATCGCGCAGTCCGAACCGGCATCGCGGCCGGTGATCATCAAGCGGCTTTAGAGCATTTCCGGCCCCGAATTGGCCGGAAATGCTCTGGCTTCAGCGGGTCATCGTCAGGGCTTGCTTTCCAGCGGAGTAGCCACTCAGGCGCTTGAGAAAACTCATGCCGATCAGTGTATCGGAGAGCGCCTCGTCACGCATGACGAAGGCATCGACGTCGTCGATCCTGATCGAGCCGATCTCCACGCGCTTCAGTCTGACGAGGGCGGCTTTTGTGCTGCCGTTGGCAGTGGCGACCGGAAACCGGAAGTCGAGCGAGACCGCGCCGTAGCCGAGCCGGCGCGCGGTGCTCTCGTTGATTGCGACGAGCGAGGCGCCGGTATCGACCATGCCCTTGATAGGCTTGCCATTGATCTTGAAGGTTGCGCGAAAGTGCCCCTGGGCATCGGCTTTGAGAACCGAGACACCGGGTGGCGCCGTGCTTGCTGGAACCGGCAATCCGCTGGCCTGCCCGCTCCTCGGAAGCTCCTTGTGGAAGGCGTCGAAGGCCTGCGACATCTGCAGGGCGACAAGGCTCGAAAGGAATACGAATATGAGGCTGCGCGTCAGCATGGGGCCATCCCTTTCTCGGGACACGGGGACTTCGAAAGACGAGACCCCAGCCATCCCCTGACTTGCTGAAGAACTGGCTAATGGACATAGGAAAACAGCCTCCGGACGGGGGTCCGGAGGCTGCAATCTGGTCAGATGGTTAAGCCTTGGCGAATTACTTCGTGCCGTACATGCGGTCGCCCGCATCGCCGAGGCCCGGAACGATATAGCCTTTCTCGTTGAGATGGCTGTCGATCGCCGCCGTGAATACCGGCACGTCGGGATGGGCTTCGCGGAAATGCTTGAGGCCTTCGGGCGCTGCCAGCAGGCAGAGGAAGCGGATATTGTGGGCGCCGCGCTCCTTCAGCTTGTCGATGGCCGCGATCGAGGAATTGCCGGTCGCCAGCATCGGATCGACGACGATGATCAGCCGTTCGGCGATGTCTTCCGGCGCCTTGAAGTAATATTCGACCGGCAGCAGTGTCTCATGGTCGCGGTAGACCCCGATATGGGCGACGCGCGCCGACGGCACCAGTTCGAGCATGCCTTCCAGCAGTCCGTTTCCTGCCCTGAGAATCGAGGCGAAGACCAGCTTCTTGCCTTCGAGCACCGGCGACTGCATCTCGGTCAGCGGCGTTTCGATCGTCTCCATCTTCAGTTCCAGGTCGCGCGTCACCTCGTAGCAGAGCAGCGTCGCGATTTCGCGCAGCAATCGCCGGAAGCTTCCGGTCGACGTTTCCTTGCGGCGCATGATGGTCAGCTTGTGCTGCACCAGCGGATGGTCGATGACTTTGACGCCGTCCATTGTTCTGCCTTCCGTCATTGTTCTTTCATACTTATGTTTTTCCACGTTCCGCCGGGCTGCTGCAAGAGCGGCACGCCATTTTGCCGCGTCATCCCCAGCCACGCGTATCAAAGCCGGGCAAGCAATGCCTGGCGCGTCTCCTCGTCGACGAAGGCGGCCTCGATGGCGGTGCGCGTCATGGTGTTGATCTCGTCGTCGGAAAAACCCATCACCCTGGAAGCGGTCTCGTATTCCTGGGCAAGCGAGGTGTGGAAGAATGGAGGATCGTCGGAATTGAGCGTCACGCGCACGCCCGCCTCCACGAATTGCCTGAGCGGATGGCTCCGGTAGTCCGGGAATACCTTGAGCGCGATGTTGGATCCGGGGCAGACCTCGAGCACCGTCCCGAGATCGGCAAGGCGGTCCACCAGGTAGCGGTCTTCTATGGCGCGCACGCCATGGCCGATCCGCGACGGCTTGACGAGGTCGAGCGCGTCGGCGACGCTGAAGGCGCCGCAAAGCTCGCCTGCATGGATGGTGATGCCCAGTCCTGCCTCGCGCACGATGTCGAAGGCTGGCGCATAATCGGCGACCCGCCCCATTCGCTCCTCGCCCGCCATGTTGAAGCCCGTCACCAGCGGATGGTCGAGCTTTGCCGCAAACCTGGCGCGGCGAAGAACGTTCTCAGGCCCGAGATGCCGCTCGCCGATGATCACCATGCGGCATTCGATGCCGGTCTTCTCCCGTGCGGAAACGATTCCGGCCGCGAGGCCCTCGATATAGTCCTCCGCCGCCAGGCCGACTGCTTCGCCATGGTCCGGTGAGATGAACAGCTCGCTATAGATCGTGTTGGCGGCGGCCAGCTCCAGCAGGTATGTTTCGGCGAGCAGTGCGTAGTCTTCTGCCGTGCGGAAGACCGAGGCCACGGCATCATAGCAGGCTATGAAACTGGTGAAGTCTTCCCAGACATAGATCCCGTCGCGGATGAAACCGCTGGTGTCGATACCGTATTTCTGGGCCTGTTTCAGCGCAAGGGAGGGGGGAGCCGCACCTTCCACATGGCAGTGCAACTCGGCCTTCTTCAGATGTCGTGTCAAATGAAACTCCGCCCGTGCCGCCCCGCCGGGATGCCGAGATGAGCGGCGATCGTTTCGCCGATATCGGCATAGGTGCTGCGCACGCCGACGGCGCGCGCCTTGATTCCAGGCCCGAAGGCCATGATCGGGACGCGCTCGCGCGTATGGTCCGTTCCCCGCCAGGTCGGATCGCAGCCATGGTCGGCGGTCAGGAGCACCATGTCGCCGGGTTTCAGCTTGCGGTGGACTTCCGGAAGGCGCCTGTCGAATGCCTCGAGTGCCGCGGCATAACCGGGGACATCGCGTCTGTGGCCGTAAAGCATGTCGAAGTCGACGAAATTGGTGAAGACGAGGTCGCCGTCCTCCGCCTCGTCCATGGTGTTCAACGTGACGTCCATCAGCGCCATGTTGCCATTGGCCTTGATGACGCGCGTGACGCCCTGATGCGCGAAGATGTCTCCGATCTTGCCGACGGCATGCACCTTACGACCTGCCTCGACGAGCCGGTCTAGAAGTGTCGGTTCAGGGGGGAGAACGGAGAAGTCCCGCCGGTTGCCGGTGCGCACGAAGGTCGAAGACGTCTCGCCAATAAACGGTCTGGCGATCACCCTGCCGATATTCAGCGGGTCGACGAGCTTGCGTACGATCTGGCAGAGGGCAAGCAGCCGTTCGAGCCCGAAATGGGTCTCGTGCGCGGCGATCTGGAAGACCGAGTCGGAAGAGGTGTAGCAGATCGGCTTTCCGGTTCTGATGTGCTCTTCCCCGAGCCTGGCGATGATCTCTGTGCCCGATGCGTGGCAGTTGCCGAGGATACCGGGGAGTTCACCCTCCGCGCAGATGGCCTCCACCAGTTCCGGCGAGAAGGCGTCTCCCTCGGCAGGAAAATAGCCCCAGTCGAACATCACCGGGGTCCCGGCCATTTCCCAGTGGCCGGAAGGGGTGTCCTTGCCCCGGGAGGTCTCGCTCGCCGCCCCATGCAAACCGAAGACCCGCTCGGGAACAGGCATGCCGGCCGGTTGGCGCCCGCTGGCCAGTTTAGCAATCGCGACCAGCCCGAGCGCCGACATGTTGGGAAGGGAAAGCGGTCCCGAACGCAGGCCCTTGCGGTCGCCGGCGCCGGCGGCGCAGAACTCGGCAATGTGACCGAGTGTATTGGATCCGTCATCGCCATAGTCCCTCGCATCGGGCGCACCGCCGATACCGAAGGAATCCAGTACGAAAAGAAAAGCACGAGCCATGTTTCACCTGAAACCGTCAGCACCGGCGTCAAACCCGGGCCGATACTCCCCCGGTCGCCTCTGGCGCATCCATAACGCCTCCGAACCTGCTTGGCAATTCGTCGGGGCAGCCACCGTTCAGCAGTCGCCGCAGGCGATCCCGTCGCCGATACGTTGACGGAAATAGAAGTCCTTGCCGAGCGTGATGTACTTGATCTCGCTGCCGGAAAAGTTCGGCAGATACATCAGCAATTCGTGCGGTATGCTGAGTTCCGTGTGAACCAGGAACGTATCCGGCAATACCATGCTGCTGGGAACACCGATCGCGTTGCCCGTGGCATAGGGGGCAACTCCGTTGTTGGCCCATGACCATGCGACGGTCGGCTTGCTGGTGGCGTCGATCTTGATCCCGGTGATCTTGAGGCTGAGACCACCCGTTCCGTAAGGCACGAAGATCGCTTGGGCGACGTCCGCCATGGCGGCGAGGGACGCCTTGTCGACATTCTTTTGCCGGGTCACCAGGTCTGCGACGGTGCTCGCCGCGCTGCTCACCTTCTTGTTGACGCTCAAGCCCATCGTAAGCTCGAAAGACGCCAGATAGACCACGATGAGCATCGGCACGAGCAACGCGAATTCCACCGCGCCCATACCTCCCTGATCCTCCTTCAGGCGCTTCAGGGTATCCGTCAGGCCGGATAGCAGGTGTCTTGCCCCGGCAAAGCCGGGCACGCGGTCAAGGGCATTGCGTTCGCGGGAATATCTCACGGATAGTCCTCGTTCTGGAAGGCGGTCGTCGCCACGATCAGGAAGGAACTCGATCCGTTCCCCGGGCGGATGTTGGTGATGTAGGGACGGACGAGATCCGTGATCACCGGCCAGCGATAATAGGCGCGCAGCATGTTGATCGATTTGGGCCCGCCCGGATTGTAGGCGAAGGAGGACGGATCGATATCGGCGTAATCCGCGGTCGAAGTGCGGGGAATGCTGTTCGGAATATCGCCGAACTTCGCAAAAGTCCTGACGTCGAGATAGAGGTCGGCGGGCGTTGCGATTTCCGTCGGCGAGCATGAAATCATGATCGATATCTCGTTGCAGAATGCCTGGCGGAACTGCGCCTCGGTCATGTCCGTCGCCGGACGATTGAGATTATATGTGATCTTGCCCGTGCGCAGGTCTCGCGCCATCGTATTGACTGCGTTGGTGACCAGTTGTTCGGCCGTGAAGGCGACGAAGGTCTCCAGGATTGCGAAGATGATCATGAAATAGGGAATGGCGAGGATCGCGAATTCGATGGCGGACGCGCCGTCACGCGAACGCCACAGCCGCCTCCAGGCGTGCCGTTTCTCGTGCCTCTGGATCCCGGCAGGGTTCTCGTCGTTGTCGCGTGCGCTCATCGCTTGTATCCGATGTCCGGAATTCGAGCCGGATGCTAGGAGCGAAACATTGATTTTCCGTTTCCCGATTATCTAGGAGTTTAACGGGAATCAGCAGACCCGAGGCTGCCTTCAATATGGATTGTGGTCAGTTCGATGCGGCGGGTGCGCCGCCTACCTCGACGTGGATCTCGCAGTTCGGCGTGCAGGAGAGCACGGTGCGCTCGGTCGCCTTGAAAACCCGGACGGTGTTGCCCTCGTCGATCGACACCAGGATCCGTTCGTCGACAATGGCATTGCCCTCGTTGTCGAGGAGAACGAGATTGGTAGTGCCGAAGGCACGGCCGGTGAGCACGATGGTCTTGGCGTCGGCTACCGTGGCATCGGCGACATCGGCGTTGCCTATGATGACCTTGCTCACCGGGCGGTCCAGCTTCAGCACGCGCGCCTGGTTCATATAGACGCGCATCATGCCGTCCTCAGCCATGCCGGAAGAGGCGAGGCCGCAGCCGGCCACCATCATGCCGACGGCAAGGGAGAAAGAGCCGATGCGAGACGTCATGCGAGCGAGCCTTTTTTGGACGATCCGGAAGGAAACCACTGGCTTCAAGGATGATCGGGATTGGTGAATGAAGCGTTAAGGGCGGGAAAGGCGCGGAGACCGGTCCGGTTTTAGGCCTGCGGCCGGTGGATCGGGGAGCAGGGCTCTGGCGCGAGAGGAAACGAGGTGACGTATTTCCACGTAGAGCGGAGGAAAAGCCTCAGTGGAGAGTGCCCGGGCGCGGCCCGCAATCCCGAAATTGAACAGCCGTCGGACAAGCGGCGTGCGACGCTAGCGAAAGATCCCCTGTCCCGGCGCCTGGCGACCGCTTCTCGTCCGAATGTATACCATTGTTTATAAATGATATTTTCCAGTCGCCTGGAATTTTATCGGCCTGGATAAAACTCCGTTTACCACGTGCGCCGCTTCCCGGCTTTCAGCATTTGGTAACGCAGTTTCTTAAGCCGATGGCAATGGCCCCTGTGTAGGTTTCAGCCATCCGAGCAACGGCGAACAGTTGCAGGAAGTGCTGATCAACCTTGTGGAGTTAGGAGATACCATGACCAAGATTTTCGCTCGTTTCATGAAAGACGAATCCGGCGCGACCGCTATCGAATACGGCCTGATCGCTGCGTTGATTTCCGTTGCCCTCATCACCGGCGCAACGACCCTCGGCAAGTCGCTGAACACCCAGTTCGACGAAATCTCCAAGAATCTGAATTACACGAAGCAGTAATCAATGCTTGCCGAGGTTCCAGGCGATCACTCGGAATTCTGAAAGGCCGTTTCCGCCGGAAACGGCCTTTCGCCGTGAACGCGATGTCGTAGTCTATGACGTTGCAGAAAAACCGTGACCGAATTTGTAAATTTGAAAGTCTTTCTGTGCATTTCTGCGGAATGTCGAAGAAGGTTCGGATCCGATGATTGAAGCAGTCATTTTCGTAATTTTTCCAATCTGCCTGGCGCTTGCCGCGCTGACGGATTTCTTCGAGATGACGATCCCCAATCGCATTCCGGTGATCTTGCTGGCTTCCTTTGTCCTCGTGGCGCCCTTTGCCGGTCTCGGCTGGAGCCAGTTCGGCCTGCATCTGGCCACCGGCGCCATCGTCTTTTCGGTCGGATTTGCGCTGTTTGCGCTCAATGCCATGGGCGGCGGCGATGCCAAGCTGCTGACGGCCGCGGCCGTCTGGTACGGCTTCGATCCCTCGCTTTACGCCTTCATGCTGTATGTCGCCTATCTCGGCGGCGGCCTCACCCTCCTCATTCTGCTGATCCGCGCCCATACCGACGTCGTCAGTGCCTTCGGCCTGAGGCTTCCCGATTCGATCGTGACCGCCAGGAAGATTCCCTACGGTATCGCGATCGGCGCGGCCGGGCTCTTGACATACCCGCAATCGCCTCTCGTCCTCTGGGCGCTCGAAGGCATGCACTGAAAAGCGCGGGTCAACGGACGGAAAGCATCCGTTAACCAAGATCGTAAGCGCCTTATTAACCATAATTACACCAATTGCTGATCAATCTGCGGGGCACAGTCCGTTGTGTCCCTCAAGGATCGATCATGAAACCCGCGCGCATCATCATTCTCGCAGTGGCCATCGTCGCCGCCGGCATGGCCGGCTTGCTGGCGATGCGTCTCACCGGAACGAAAACGGTGGTCATGCAGCAGGCCGACGCCGTCATGAAGAAGGAGGAGACGGTCAATGTGCTCGTCTCCGCCGCCAATCTGCCCGTGGGATCGCGTCTCGACGAGAAATCCATGCGCTGGATGGCCTGGCCGGCTTCGAGCGTTGTCGAGAGCTTCATCACCGAAAATAATCGTCCGCAGGCCATCGCCGAGCTGTCGGGCGTGGTCGTGCGCCTGCCGCTCTTCGAGGGCGAACCCTTGCGCCGCGAGAAGATCGCTGATTCGTCCACGCGCATCATGTCGTCGCTCTTGCCCTCCGGCAAACGCGCCGTCTCGACCGAAATATCGGTCGCCACCGGCGCCGGCGGCTTCATCCTCCCCAATGACCGCGTCGACGTGATCATGGTTCGAGCCGGCAAGGAAGATAACTACCTGACCGAAACCGTGCTTTCGAATGTGCGCGTGCTCGCGATCGACCAGCAGATCGAGGAAAAGGATGACGGATCGAAATCCGTGATCGGAACGACCGCAACGCTGGAGCTGACCCCCGATCAGGCCAAGGTGATCACGGTCGCCCAGCAGATGGCCGCCCGCCTGTCCCTCGCGCTTCGCTCGGTCGCCGATGCCCAGGAGGAGGATACCTCTGCAGCCGACTACCTGCTGAGTGGCGGCTCGGGAATGCCGACGATCCAGGTCATCAAATCCGGGACGCTCGTCAAGGACACCGAGGTACAGATGCAATGAACGGGAACGCCAGGGTGACGAACTTGAAACGAAGAATCCGTGCTTCGCTTGCGGGAGGGATCACCTTCTCCATGGCGCTTTCCGGTATGCCGGGGAATATCATTCCCGGCTTTGTCGAAACCCCGGCGGCCCTTGCCGCGTCCCAGAGCGTCATCCGCATCGCCCAGTCGGGACCAGGTGCCAGACGCACCGTCAAGCTGGGCCTGAACAAGGCGCTGGTCGTCGATCTGCCCGTGGACGCGCATGACATCCTCGTCGCCGATCCGGCGATGGCCGACGCGGTAACGCGCACCTCGCGCCGGATCTATCTGTTCGGCAAGGCCGTCGGCCAGACCAACATTTTCATTTTCGGCAGGAACGGCGAAGAGATCGTCAGCCTCGACATCGAGATCGAGCGCGACATTGCCGGGCTTGAATCCAACCTGAGGCGCTTCATTCCCGAATCCGACATCAAGGTCGAGATCGTCTCCGACAACATCGTGCTGACCGGAACGGTGCGCACGCCCCAGGACGCCGAGCGTGCCGATAGCCTTGCCCAGGCCTTCCTCAAGGGCGGTGAGGCAACGACCCGCAACGAGACGGCTTCGAGCACCAAGGACGGCGGTGACGTCGCGATCTTCGCGGAAGAACGTCAGAAGTCGTCGATCGTCAATCTGCTGACCATCGAAGGCGAAGATCAGGTGACGCTGAAGGTCACGGTGGCCGAGGTCAGCCGGCAGGTCCTCAAGCAGCTCGGTTTCAACGGGCGCCTGTCGGACGGATCGAGCGGTATCACCTTCAACAATCCCGCCAATCTCGGCAACGCCGTCAGCGTGACGAATGCGATCTCCGGTGGCCTGCCGACGGCGGTGGCCTCGATCGGACGCTATACGATCGGCAGCTACATCAACGCCATGGAGCAGGCGGGCGTCATGCGCACCCTGGCCGAACCGAGCCTGACGGCGATCTCCGGCGAGCAGGCCAAGTTCTATGTGGGCGGCGAATTCCGCATGGCGGGCGAGCAGGAAATCGCCGTCGACGAAACCACGGGGATGCCGTCTGTCACGCGGACAACCAACACCGTCGATTACGGCATCGAGCTGAATTTCCGCCCCGTGGTCCTGGCCCCTGGCCGGATCAGCCTGAAGATCGAAACCAACGTCTCCGAACCGACCTATGAGGGATCGGCGGTCACAGGCAACACCGCGAGCGGCATTCCCGGCTCGACCTATATGTCCATTCGCAAGCGCGAGGCCTCGACGTCGGTGGAACTGCCCTCCGGCGGCTCGATCGTGATCGCCGGACTGGTGCAGGACAATATCCGCCAGGCGATGTCGGGCCTTCCGGGACTTTCCAAGGTGCCGGTGCTCGGAACGCTCTTCCGCAGCAAGGACTTCATTCGAAACGAGACGGAGCTCGTGATCATCGCGACGCCTTATCTGGTGCGGCCCGTGGCCCGCAACCAGCTTGCGCGCCCCGATGACAACTTCAATCCGGAAAACGACGGCGCCACCTTCTTCCTGAACCGTGTCAACAAGGTCTACGGGCGCAAGGAAGCGGACGTGACTGGCCGCTATCACGGCTCCGTCGGATTTATCTACAAGTGAGCGGGGAGGTGGAGATGCTCAGGAACCCGGTCACACCCTGCAAGACAGAAAGTCGCAAAGCCATGCCCGCACGAAAATCTGACCTGATTGCGTCACGGCTCAAGGGGCTTGCCCTTGTGGCCGCCGTCCTCGGCGCCTCGGCGGTCCTGACGGGATGCGGCGCGAACCGCGACGGCATGACGACCGGCGCCATTCCGGACGATTATCGCACACGCCATCCGATAACGGTCACCGAAGTCGAGCACACGCTGGATATCCCGATCTCCTCGGGGGACCGCAAACTGACCATCGGGATGAAGGATACCATCGCCGGATTTGCCTCCGACTACCTCGCAAGCTCTTCGGGCACCATGCAGATCATGTTGCCGCAGGGCTCGATGAATGCCGGCGCCGCATCGATGCTGCGCAAGGATATCCGCGCCACGCTGGCTGGCCGCGGTGTGCCGTCGCCGAGGATCATTGAAACCTCCTACCAGGCCGCGGCCTCCGGCGATGCCGCACCGATTCGCCTGAGCTACGTGGCGACGACGGCGGTCACGGATCAGTGCGGCCAGTGGCCGGAGGATCTTTCCGACAACACGATCATGAACCGGAACTGGCACAATTTCGGTTGCGCCACCCAGAGCAACCTCGCGGCCCAGATCGCAAGCCCGATGGATCTGATCGCGCCGCGCGGCGCAGCCCCGATCGATGCGGCGCGCCGCTCGAAAGTGATCGGGCTCTACCGCGAAGGCAAGGACACTTCGACCAAGTGAGGCGGCGACAGCTATCGGAAGGCAGGATGGAAGCATGAACGCGATCGACTACGAATTCGAGACCGGGTCCCGGGACGACCAGATGCCCGACGGCGGTGCGGCCACGGGAGATCTCGAGCAGCTGCGCCCGTTGCCGCGGATCTCCGTCCACGCATTCTGCATCTCCGAAGGTGTGCAGCGCGTGATGGAGAAATGCGCCCAGGATCGCCGCATGGCCAAGGTGAGCCTCAGGATCACCAGCGGCAATGTCGCCGCCGCCGCCAACATGTTCGCCTCGGCGCCGACGCCGAACCTGATCATTCTGGAGGCCGATTCGCCCGCGGCCAGTCTGTTGGCGGATCTTGCCCCGCTTGCCCAGGTCTGTGATCCGAGCACCAGGGTCATCATCATCGGCCGCTCCAACGATATCGCGCTCTATCGGGAACTGATCCGCAACGGCATTTCCGAATACATGGTCGCGCCGGTGTCAATGGCAGAGATCGTAGCCGCCGTGGCGGCAATCTTCGTCGATCCGGAGGCCGAGCCGCTCGGTCGCTCGATCGCCTTCATCGGTGCCAAGGGCGGCGTCGGCTCCTCGACGATCGCCCACAATTGTGCCTTCGGCATTTCAAGCCTGTTTTCGACCGAGACGATCCTCGCCGATCTCGATCTGCCCTACGGCACGGCCAATATCGACTTCGACCAGGATCCGGCGCAGGGAATAGCCGAAGCGGTCTTCTCGCCGGACCGTCTGGACGAGGTCTTCCTCGACCGTCTGTTGACCACCTGTTCGCAGCACCTGTCTCTTCTGGCCGCGCCTTCGCTGCTTGACAGGGCGTATGACTATGACCGCGACACCTTCCAGCCGCTTTTGGAACTGCTGCAGCGCAGCGCGCCGGTAACGGTGCTCGACCTTCCCCATGTCTGGTCGGACTGGACCCGCACGGTTCTCTGCGAGGTCGACGAGGTGGTGATCACATGCGCGCCGGACCTTGCCAATCTGCGCAACGCCAAGAACATGCTCGATGCGTTGAAGAAGCTGCGCCCGAACGACAAGGCTCCGCATTTCGTGCTGAACCAGGTCGGGATGCCGAAACGGCCGGAAATCGCTCCCGGCGACTTTTTCGAAACGCTCGAGATCGAGCCGATCGCCATCATCCCCTTCGATGCGCAGTTGTTCGGCACGGCGTCCAATAGCGGCCGGATGATTTCGGAAACCGACGCCAAATCGCCGACGGCGGAAACTTTCTCGCAGATCGCCCATCTCGTGACGGGACGGGCGACGGTCAAGAAGCCAAAGAAGGGCGGCCTGGGCAAGATGCTCGGCATGCTCGGCAGAAAATAGTCTGAGTTTCGCAAAGGGAACGGGTAGCAGCTATGTTTGGCAGACGCGGAAGCGACGGATTTGGAAAGGGCGGATTGGGCGCGGGTATTGCGGCCCCGGTCGCGCCTCCCGTCTCATCGCCCCAGCAGGCGGCACCCGCCGCTGCCGCCTCGCCAGCGCGCGATGACGCCCCTCCGCGCCAGCAGGTCGCCCCGCCTCCGATGCAGGCGCCGGCGCGCAAGCGACCCGCGCGCACCGAGGACTACTACGATACCAAGTCCCAGGTCTTCTCCGCGCTGATCGATACGATCGACCTGTCGCAGCTCGCCAAGCTCGACGGCGAGAGCGCGCGCGAGGAAATCCGCGATATCGTCAACGACATCATCACCATCAAGAACTTCGCGATGTCCATTTCCGAGCAGGAGGAACTGCTCGAGGATATTTGCAACGACGTTCTCGGCTACGGTCCGCTGGAGCCGCTTCTGGCGCGCGACGATATCGCCGACATCATGGTCAATGGGGCCGGGCAGACCTTCATCGAAGTCAACGGCAAGACGATCGAATCCGAAATCCGCTTTCGCGACAATTCGCAGCTCCTGTCGATCTGCCAGCGCATCGTCAGTCAGGTCGGCCGGCGCGTCGACGAATCGAGTCCGATCTGCGACGCCCGCCTTCCCGACGGCTCGCGCGTCAACGTCATCGCCCCGCCTCTTTCCATCGACGGTCCGGCGCTCACCATCCGCAAGTTCAAGAAGGACAAGCTCAATCTCGACCAGCTGGTGAAATTCGGCGCCATCACGCCCGAAGGCGCCGAGGTTTTGCAGATCATCGGACGCGTTCGCTGCAACGTGGTCATCTCCGGCGGTACCGGCTCGGGCAAGACGACCCTTCTCAATTGCCTGACGCGCTATATCGATACAGACGAGCGCGTCATCACCTGCGAGGATACCGCCGAACTGCAACTGCAGCAGCCTCATGTCGTGCGCCTGGAAACCCGCCCGCCCAATATCGAGGGCGAAGGCGAGATCACCATGCGCGATCTGGTCAAGAACTGCCTGCGTATGCGCCCCGAACGCATCATCGTCGGCGAAGTGCGCGGGCCCGAGGTTTTCGACCTGCTGCAGGCCATGAACACCGGCCACGACGGTTCGATGGGCACGATCCACGCCAACACCCCGCGCGAATGCCTGAGCCGTATGGAATCGATGATCGCCATGGGCGGCTTCAGCCTGCCGGCCAAGACCGTGCGCGAAATCATTTCCGGCTCGATTGACGTCATCGTCCAGGCCGCCCGCCTGCGCGATGGCTCGCGCCGCATCACCCACATCACCGAGGTGATCGGCATGGAGGGCGACGTGATCGTTACCCAGGATCTCGTCCGCTACGAGATGGAGGGCGAGGACATGAACGGCAAGATCATCGGCCGGCACGTCTCGACCGGGATCGGCAAGCCGCATTTTTGGGACCGCGCCCGCTATTATAACGAGGAGCGCCGCCTCGCCGCGGCTCTCGACCTCATGGAACAGAAAACCAAGGGGGTCTGACGGCGATGTTCGGGCTCGATCTGACGGTATTGCTCATCATCGTTCTGGTCGCGATCGCCGCGGGCGCCGTCGCCTACGGCGTTCTCTATCCCCGTATCGAGGTGGAGAAGAAGACCGAAAGCCGCATCAGCCGGGTCAGGTCGGCCGAAACCGATCATCTGAAGGTCAAGGCTGCGCGCGACCGGGTCCAGGAAATATCCAAGCGACGGAAATCCGTCCAGGATTCGTTGAAGGACATCGAGCGCAAGCAGCAGGAAAAAACCAGGAAGATGGCGAGCACGAGCATCAAGTCTCGCCTTGTGCAGGCCGGGCTGTCGATCTCGCTGGCGCAATATTATATCTTCAGTGCCGTCTTCGGCGTGGTCGTTCTCGTCTTTGCCTTTCTCGGTGGCCTGCCGCTTCTCGTCAGCATCGGTCTCGGTTTTGTAGCGGCCCTCGGCGTGCCCCGCTGGGTGCTCGGTTTTCTCGTTTCGCGGCGGCAGAAGAAGTTTCTCGCCGAATTTCCCAATTCCCTCGACGTGATGGTCCGTTCGATCAAGTCCGGCCTGCCGCTCAACGATGCGCTGCGGCTGATCGCGTCCGACGGACAGGAGCCGGTCAAGACCGAATTCCGCCGCGTCGTGGAGTCCCAGCAGGTCGGCCTGAGCATTCCGGAAGCCTGCCAGCGCATGATCGTCACCATGCCACTGCAGGAAATCAACTTCTTCGCGATCGTCATCGCCATTCAGTCCCAGGCCGGCGGCAATCTTTCCGAGGCTCTGGGCAATCTGTCGCGCGTGCTGCGCGACCGCAAGAAGATGAAGGCCAAGGTCAACGCCCTGTCCATGGAGGCCAAGGCATCGGCCGCCATCATCGGCGCGCTGCCGTTCATTGTCGCCACGCTCGTCTACCTGACCTCGCCGCAATACATCATGATTCTCTTTACCGATCCGCGCGGCCACATGATTCTCGGCGTTTCGGCCGTCTGGATGTCGATCGGGATTCTGGTGATGCGCAACATGATCAACTTCGACATCTAGGAAAGGCTGGCCATGACGCAGGAACTTGCCGCCCGATTGACCGATCCTGCGATGATCGTCGCGGTTCTCGTCGCCATAGCCGTTTTCGCGACGCTCTACACGATTGCGGTACCCTATCTCGAGCGCGGCGACCTCGAGAAGCGCATGAAGGCGGTCTCGACCGAGCGCGATCTCATCCGCGCGCGCGAGCGCGCCCGCATGAACTCCGAAAGCTCTCACGGAAAGGCAAGCCTGCGCGCGTCGAACAACCAGTCGGTGCGTCAGATCGTCGAGAAGTTCAACCTCCGCCAGGCGCTCGTCGACGATGCGACCATGGACAAGCTTCGCGCCGCCGGTTTCCGCTCGCAGAACGCGTTGAACATTTTCCTCGTCGCCCGCTTCCTCTTGCCGTTCCTGACCGTGACGCTGGCGGCGATCTGGATCTTCGTGCTCGGGAACCTCGCCGAGAAGCCCTTTGCCGTGCGTTTGCTGGCGACCGTCGTCGGCGCCTATATCGGCTTCTATCTGCCCAATATCTACGTGTCCAACCGGATGAGCAAACGCCAGCACTCGATCAAGCGCGCCTGGCCGGATGCGCTCGATCTGATGCTCATCTGCGTCGAATCAGGCATTTCCATCGAGGCCGCGATGCGCAGGGTGGCGGAAGAAATGGCCAACCAGTCTCCGGAATTGGCCGAGGAAATGGTGCTGACGACGGCTGAACTCTCCTTCCTCCAGGATCGGCGCACCGCGCTCGAAAACCTTGGCACGCGTACCCAGCTCGAAGGCGTCAAGGCCGTGACCCAGGCGCTGATCCAGGCCGAACGCTACGGCACGCCCATCGCCCAGGCTCTGCGCGTTCTCGCCCAGGAAGGCCGCGACGAGCGCATGAACGAGGCCGAGAAGAAGGCGGCCGCCTTGCCGCCGAAACTGACCGTGCCGATGATCCTGTTCTTCCTGCCGGTTCTCGTCGCAGTCATTCTGGGACCGGCCGGTATTCAGGTCTCCGACAGATTCTAGGCGGGCGATTGCGGCGCGTTCGCGAAGCCGCTATCCCTTCCCCACCGCGCGACTGGCGAAAAGAGATGGATGACCATCGGGGAGCGCGGGTCACGCTCGATGCCGCTCGCCTGGGCAGTCAACTCTGGATGGAACGGGGCCACGATGTCTTCGCAAGCCGCATTTTTCAGCATCCTCGGCGCAATCCTGATCGGCGCGATGAGCCCGGGCCCAAGCTTCATTCTCGTCAGCCGCACCGCGATCGCGGGCAAGCGTTCGGCAGGGATCGCCGCAGCGGTCGGAATGGGGGCCGGCGGAGCGACATTCGCCGCATTGGCGCTTTTCGGGCTGAGCGCGCTGCTGGTGCGGGCCGAGGAAGTGTTCGCGCTATTGAAGATCTGCGGCGGAATCTATCTGATCTATCTGGGCTTCCGCATGTGGAGCCAGGCCTCCGCGCCTCTCGTGCTCGACAGCGAAGGGAAGGTGGAGCGCGGTTCGCTCGGTCGCATCTTTGCCGCGGCATTGCTGACCCAGCTCAGCAACCCCAAGACGGTCATCGTCTACGGCAGCATATTCGCGGCCTTGCTTCCGGCCGATCCGGAAGTCTGGATGCTCGTCGCGCTCGCGCCGGCGTTGTTCGCCGTCGAGGCGGGCTGGTATCTCGCCGTTGCGCTTGTTTTCTCGGCCCACGGACCGCGCCGGGCCTATGCCCGGGCAAAGAGATGGATCGATCGGATCGCCGGAGCGGTGATGGCGGGCCTCGGAGCGAGATTGGCGGGTGAGGGGATCGCTGCCCGGCTCTGGTAGTCGGGACCTGCCGGCTCTCCCGCGAGCCTCAATTTGTCCTGGTGCCGGTGTCCTTGGCCGCAAGCTGCTTCCAGGAGTTCTGCTGCGTCAGCATCGCGCGCAAATATGTGACATTGGCATCGGCCTGCTGGGGGTCGAGTTCCTGCCGGGCGATCTTCTCCGCCTCGTCGAAACGGCCCTGAAGCCCGACGATGAGCGCGAGGTTCTGGCGCACGCGGCTGTCGGCGCCCGGTTGTTCCGATGCCGACCGGAGATAGGTCTCCGCCGTCCTGAGATCGCCCGACAGCACATAGGACATGCCGAGATTGGAGAGCACTGACGGTTCGTTCGGCTTGAGGTCGAGCGCCATCCGATAGCGGCTGCGCGCCTCGTCCGACCGGCCGAGCTGGTCGAGGACCGCGCCTTCGGCGGAATAGAGCTTCCAGTCGGGGCGATCGGGCGTCTGTGCGCGGCCGATGGTTGCAAGCGCCTGTTCCATCTGGCCGGCAGCGGCCTGCGCCTTGCCGTAGGCCGCAAGTACCTCGCGATCGCTCGGATGCGCGATTGCGACCTGCTGCATGACTGCCAGCGCCTGTGTATTGCGCCCGGTCATCATCAGGATGGAGGCATAGGTAAGCCCGGTGTTGCGGTCCTTTGGATTACGGTCATAGGCTTTGCCGATCGTCTCCGAGGCACTGGCGAGTTCCGGCGCGGTCATGCTCTCCACCGGTTTTGAAAGCCTGGGGATCGAGCCGGTCTGCGTGGGATCCTTCGTCGTCGCGCAACCGGCGAGCATCGCCGTCACGGCGAGTATGCAAACGCTGGCGAGAAATGTCGGTTGACGGCGTGACAAGTTTTCCCGAGCGGCCATGATTGCTTTCCTGAGTCGATTCTTTTTGCGCCGGCGCTGTCCTGGGAAAATGCGGCGGCGCAACCTCCACTCAAGCAATAATCTGTTAACCCTAACGGAGTGTTAATGTCGCTAGTTCCGACTGATTCCATAGAAGGCAGGTTATGGCGCCCTATCAGTACATCGAGAGAAAAAGCCCTTTCAGCACAAAGAGCGGAAAGACCCTTCCCATTTTCGCCGTGACCCCGGCCCATATCGAGACCGGAACGATTGATCCGATCGCACTCGACTGGGCAAAAAAGGCAGGCTTCACGGCGGAAGCCGGCGCGCTCCTTCTGATCCCGACGGCTGACGGGCATCTCGGAGGCGCATTGTTCGGTCTCGGCGCCAACCCGTCGGGAAATCCGTTTCTCGCGGGCAAGCTCGCCCGCCAGTTGCCGGCCGGCGACTGGCATGTCGAGACCGCCCCGCTGACCGCCAACCGCCTTGCGCTGGGTTATGGCCTGGGGAGCTACACCTATGACCGTTACCGTGCGGAAAAGCCCGCCGAGCCGAAGCTGCTGATCCCGCAGGATGCCGATGCCACCGACATCAAGCGGCAGCTCGCAGGCGTTTTCCTTGCGCGCGATCTCATCAACACGCCGACGAACGACATGGGCCCTTCCGATCTCGAGCAGGCCTTCCGGGCGCTCGCCGCCCATTACAAGGCGGAGGTCTCGGTGATCGCGGGCGACGATCTCCTGAAGGCCAATTTCCCCCTGATCCACACCGTCGGCCGGGCGAGCGCGCAGGCCCCGCGCCTTCTTGAAATGCGTTGGGGCAAGAACGGACATCGCCGTGTCACCTTGGTCGGCAAGGGCGTCTGCTTCGATACCGGCGGCCTCGACATCAAGCCCTCGGCCTCGATGCTGCTGATGAAGAAGGACATGGGCGGTGCGGCCAATGTGATGGGTCTTGCGCTGATGATCATGGACGCCAAGCTCAAGGTGGACCTGCGCGTCATCGTTCCGGCGGTCGAAAACTCGATTGCCGGGAATGCCTTCCGGCCGGGCGACATCTATCGCAGCCGCAAGGGCCTGACCGTGCAGATCGACAATACCGATGCGGAGGGCCGCCTGATCCTCGCCGATGCGCTCGCCTATGCGGACGAGGAGGATACCGACCTCCTGATCGACATGGCGACGCTCACGGGTGCCGCCCGCGTGGCGCTCGGGCCCGACCTGCCGCCCGTGTTCACGGATGATGATGAACTTGCCGAGGCCATTGCCGACGCGAGCCTCGAAACCGACGATCCCCTGTGGCGGATGCCGCTCTACAAGGGGTATGAGAAAAACCTCAAGACACCGATCGCCGATCTCACAAATGCGCCCGCGGGCGGCATGGCGGGCGCCATTACCGCCGCGTTGTTCCTGAAGCGTTTCGTCACCAAAAGCCGCAGCTGGGCGCATTTCGATATCTTCGGCTGGGCCCCGTCGGAGCGTCCTCATTCTCCTGTCGGCGGTGAGGCACAGGCGATCCGCGCGATCTACCGCTATCTGGGAACCAGCCTGCGCTGACAGCGCTGCAACTGGGCGGCCGCGGGCATTCGCGACCGCCGCGGCCTCTTGCAATGGCCGGGCGATTGCCGGAAAAGGAACGGGTCTTTGACCGGCACGCGGATACCGTCGGATGAGTGTTGAACTGACCGCCTCCGAGGCATTGGGCCTCTGGCACAAGGTAACGCTGCAGCAGGTGCAGCAGGACAAGCGCGATCTGACGCTGCGGCAGATGGCGATCCTGCTCCAGATCTATCTCGTGCCGCCGCCGCATACCGTGCGTGGCCTTGCAGCGACCCTGAACGTCACCAAGCCGGTGATCACCCGCGCGCTCGACACGATGGGCGAAATGGGTCTCGTCGACCGGGTCCGTGACGAGCGCGATCGGCGAAACGTGGTCATAAAACGAACCGTCAGCGGCGCGCTCTATCTGGAGAAATTCTGTGATCTGGTCATCGAAAAGGGACGCAGCCTGACACTTTGAGAGGCAATGATGGGACTGGACAGACGATTGAATGCCTATCGCGACGATCTCGCCGACGAGGTCCTTGAGGGCGAGGTCGAGGCCCGGCGCTTCGTCGCCGGCCATCCGGCACGTATCGCCGTGCCGGTCGTGGCCCTTCGGGCAAGACCGGATCTTGCCACGGGGATCGACACCGAACTCCTCCTTGGCGAGGAGGTGACGGTTTTCGAGCGCGCCGATCGCTGGGCCTGGGTCAAGGCGGCAAGCGACGGCTATGTCGGCTACCTGCCCGAGACCGCTCTTGGCGAGCCGCTACCTGCCCCGACGCATCATGTGACCGTGCCGCGGACATTCCTCTATCCCGGCGCGGATCTGCGCTTTCCAGCCTCCACGGCGCTATCCATGGGCAGCCGTGTCACGGTGACGGGAGAGGCCGAAACCCGGGGCACCCGGTATTTCCTGCTTTCGGACGGTCGCGCCGTCATCGCCTCCCATTGCCTGCCGATCGGCACATATGCCGGCAAGGACTATGTCGCGATTGCCGCACGCTTTCTCGAAACGCCCTATCTCTGGGGCGGGCGATCGGGCTTCGGCATCGATTGTTCCGGCCTCGTCCAGCTGTCGCTGCTGATGACCGGGCAGGCCGCCCCCCGCGACACAGACATGCAGGCAGCGGGTCTCGGCGCGGAGATCGACCGCGCAGAACTGATGCGCGGCGATCTGGTCTTCTGGAAAGGCCATGTCGGCATCATGGAAGACGAAAAGACGCTGCTTCATGCCAATGGTCACACCATGACGGTGGCGCGGGAAGATTTCGAGGCGGCGGTCAAGCGCATCGGCTGGCTCTACGAGCTGCCGACCGGATATCGCCGGCCGGTGGCCTGACCATACTCCCGGAGAGTGCTGCCCTTACGAAACGGGTTTGCGATCGCTATATGAACCGCGAGTGTCAATGTGACCAAACAGGGTGCGGGACGTTTCCCTCCTGCCGGGCCAGCGAAAGGCAATGCATGAATGTGAGGCTCGCATCGGCGGCAACAGGGCTGTTCCTTGCCGTTCTTTCCGTCGGACTTCCGGCCATGGCCGCCGAGAAGCCCAGGCTGAAGGCGCCCGAATACTACAAGGACCTGCCGGGCGTCAGGTTGCCGGGGTTGACGGAAGAACCGGCCTATCGCTGCGTGACCGTCACGCGCCATACCGACGCGGTGGATGGTGTGGAGTTTTTCGCCGATGGCATGCCGGTTATCCTTTATCGCTGCACACGTGGCGACCTCACCTTTGAAAGCCGCAATCCGCCCCTGTCGCCGAAATGGTATCCGGGCATCAATCCGCAGAGTTTCGGCCAGTGATACTCGATGAGCGGAGCAGGGGTGAGGACGTGACGGCAAAGGCGACGACGGTGAAGGCGGCGAAGGCCTTCGCCTGGCTCCTGCTTGCGGCGATCCTCTTCGTGACCGTCAGCCCGATCGGTTTGCGGCCCCATACCATCATAACGGTGAGTATCGACCGGGCCGGGGCCTATGCCGTGACCGCCTTGCTCTTTGCTCTTGCCTATCCCCATCGCTGGAAGCGGGTGGCACTGCTTCTGGTCGGCAGCGCCTTTCTCTTCGAGGTCATGCAGGTCCTGTCGCCGACGCGGCACGCCCATTTCGAGGACGCTGCAGTCAAGTCGCTCGGCGTCTGCGCGGGGCTTGCCATCGGGTACGGCCTGTCGCGGCTGTCCTTCTTCGCGAAACGGTCCTGGGCCTTGCGGGCCATTCCGGTACGCAAGGACTAGCGGCACGGATCATGCGTCCTGACGATTCGGGAAGGCCTGCAAGAAAGCAACAAAAAAGCCCGGCGAACCGGGCTTTTTGCGTTGTTTCCGGACCGTCCGGGACGGTCTGAAACGGGAATTTGGTGCCCAGAAGAGGACTCGAACCTCCACACCCTTTCGAGTACCAGCACCTGAAGCTGGCGCGTCTACCAATTCCGCCATCTGGGCGACGGTCACGCATGTAAGGGGGTGGCTCTTTGCTGTCAACAGGCATTTTGAAGTTTTCATGTCATTGGCCAAGAAACCGGCATGGCGCAGTCGAAACCGGTCTTTGAAAAGCCATCTTCACCTTGAAGACCGGATAGCGTTCGAGCAATGATCTCCCGGTTGAAGGGTCTCGTCCGAGATCTTCCGAGCGTGCCGATTGCCGTCCCGAATCGGGCCATGAGAGCCAGGCCGAATGCCCGGCTGCGCCCGACGATCGGGGAGGTCCGGCAAAGGAGGCGCAACCGGCGATGTGGAGGATCCCGATGAATGAACTCAGCAAAATAGCGTTCGGCGCGCTTCTGAGCCTTGCCAATGTCCTGCCGGCCCCCGCTCTCGCCGCGATGCCGGCCGAGGCCTCTATCCGGCAGCCGACCGCGCCTGCCGGCGTCGTCAATGCCGGCGTGGTCTGCGACCCATATGGCTGTTACGACACCTGGCGCCGTCCGCCGCCATTGTGGGACGATGGTTATCGCCGCCCGCCGCCGCCACCTCCGCCGATCTATCGCCGGCCGCCCCCGCCACCGCTGTGGGATGACGGCTATCGGCGTCCGCCGCCGTCGTGGGACGACGACTACCGCCGGCCCCCGCCACCCATCTACCGCCGGCCGCCTCCGCCGCCGCCGATCTATGGCGGGCGCAACTGGAGCCGGCATGTCGATTGGTGCTTCAGCCGCTACCGCTCGTACAATCCGCGCACCAACCGCTTCCTGTCGACGAGCGGTTACTTCAAGGTCTGCCGCTCGCCCTACTTCTGAGCGGGAGCGCCAACCGGTCCGGGCGGGGAGCAATCCCCGCCCTTGTCCATTCAGGCGTCGTCTTCCGCCGCGGCCTTCTGCCGGTCGGCACCACAACAGGAGCCTGGTTCTCCCGGATCCATGGATAGCGCAGGCACTTGAATCCCGCCAGGCGCCGTGCTCATCTCGGCATAATGGACAAGTCGGGAATGGATACCGGGCATGCGCGTTGCAATCGTCGAGAACATGAAATCCACCCACCACGGACAGGTGGGCGTGGCGTTGGAAGAGGCCGGCGCCGAGATAGACCTTATCCGTGCCTTTGCCGGCGAGCCCTTGCCGGCGGGCGTTCACGAGCATGATGCGATCGTCGTCTTCGGTGGCGAGCAGAATGCCCGTGACGACGGCAGGCATCCCTATCTCCCGGCGCTCGCCGCCCTGATGCGCGATTTCGCCGAGGCGCAGAAGGCGGTGCTCGGCATCTGCCTCGGCAGCCAGATCCTGGCGCGCGCCTATGGCGCCGAAAACCTGATCGGCGCGGCGCCGGAATTCGGCTGGGAGGGGATCGAGCCGACCGGGGAGGGGCTCGGCGATCCGGTGATCTCGGCAGCCGAAGGGGGCCGCTTCCTGTCCTTTCAATGGCACGACGATACTTTCACCCTGCCCGAGGGCGCGGTGCGCCTGGCGCAGAATGCCGCAACGCCGAACCAGGCCTTCCGGATCGGCCGCGCCGCCTATGGCACGCAGTTTCATTTCGAGGCGAGCACATCGGTGGTCGAGGAGTGGAACCGGCTTTTCCCGCAGCACGTTGAGCGCAAGGAGCCGGGTTGGCTTTCGCGCCATCCGGAATATGCCGCCTTGCACGGTCCTGCGGCCGATGCCGCGGGCCTGGCGATCGCGCGGGCCTGGGTCCGGCAGATCTGATTTCCAGGCAACGCCTGGCGTCGCGTGCTCACGATTCACGGCTCGGTCCACGGACTGCTCTTCATCCGCCGGTCGAAGCGCGGAAGGTGGAGGGAAGTATCGGAAGCGAGCGCCTGAAGGATGGCCTCGCGTCGCACGAGGAAAAGGTCGTAGAGCGATTCCGACGCCTGCGCCACACAGAGCGGCAGCTCGGCTGCGGCGTTGCCGGAGAGCCCCATGAAGCGCTGCGCCGCGACCCTGCTCGCCTGCCTGTCGCTCTCCACCATCGGGCCCGTGCAGCCACGATCCCGGCGGCACTTGCGGATATCGCAGATCACGTAGAAACTGGAGTAGGTCGCGGCCGTGCGGCAGAGCCGCTCATGATGGTCCTTCAGCCGGCGCTCGTGGCCGGAAATGTCGATGTCATCCATGTCTCTATCCCCTCCTTGCCCAAGGACGCGCCTTCCCGTTCACGCGGCGGGTTCCGTCCGTGGTCTGGCTCTTCACATCTGTTTCCCCGTTTCCGGGGTGGTTCGGTCGGGACACGCCTCGTGCCTCGATTTGAAATTTTAAGTGACACGAAGACGTGCCCCGTTCGGTGTCTTTTGCCGTGCAACCTGGTCCCTCTGAGCGGATGACGGCACCTTTTCCAGGGGGAGGCTCGCGGGCGTATTTCGCAGTCTGTGCCCGTGGCGTCCCGAAAGGCCCCGCATTTGCCCGGGGCCAGTCGCCGGTCCTGTTCCTGTGTGCCACTCAGGCACGCCCCGGCCTGTTGCAGCCGGGAGGGAGACCGTTTCTGCACGGCCCCCGATATCCGGCCTGCGTTTTGGCCGAAACGTCGGGGCACCGGTTCCACCTCGCCGGCAACGCTCTCCGGTGTATCCGATGGTGGAACGGGGTGATTCTCGCACGGTTTCGGAAAAGGGGGACAAAAATGCCATGCCCTCTTTGATTTTTCTGGGTTTTTCGATGTTGTCTTTATCACTCGGGACCGCGATCGGCCGCCGTGAGGACCGCCCGCCGGTGGCCGGCGTGCGGTTTTCGTCCGGGGCGGCTTGATCACCTCCGGCCGCCGCGTGAAAACAGCAAGGCCGGTCGGGCGGACGCGGCAAGACCGCCCTAGGGTGATGTCGCCACGGAGAGCCAGATGTCAAAGACCGCAGAACAGATCTATCACGCCCGCATGCAGCGGGTGCTCGACCATATCGAACGCCATCTCGACGAAGAGCTGACGCTCGAACGGCTGAGCGGGGTCGCGGCCTTTTCCAGGCATCACTTCCACCGGCAGTTCACGGCGCTCTTCGGCATTCCCGTGAACCGCTATGTCCAGCTCATGCGGCTGAAGCGCGCCTCCTATCGGCTCGCCTTCCGCAACCAGGACGTGACCGGCATCGCGCTCGACGCCGGCTACGAGGCGCCCGAGGCTTTTGCCCGGGCCTTCCGGCAACGCTTCGGGCAGACGCCGTCCGCCTTCCGGACGGCGCCGGACTGGGAACCGTGGCGAGACGTATTGAACCCTCTCGAACAAGCCAGGAGCACGACCATGCACAATACCTTCGATCCCTCGACAGTGACCCTCGTCGACATGCCTGCCACCACCGTCGCCGTGATGCCGCATCGCGGCGATCCGGCCCGGCTCGGCGCCACCATCCGCCGCTTCATCGCCTGGCGGCGCGAGGCGGGGCTCACGCCCAGAACGAGCGCCACCTTTACGGTCTTTCACGATCCGGAGCCCGGGAACCCCGCCGATTTCCATGTCGATCTCTGCGCCGCGACGTCCGCGCCGCTTTCCGCGACAGAGGCTGGCGTCGAGGCCGGCACCATTCCCGGCGGGGCCTGCGCCATGCTGAAGGTGACGGGCGCAAGCGACGACCTGTCTCGGGCGGCGAACTTCCTTTATCGCGAATGGCTGCCGGCGAGCGGGCGCGAGACACGCGACTTTCCGCTCTATTGCCGGCGTGTCACCTTCTTTCCCGACGTGCCGGAGCATGAGGCCGTGAGCGAGCTCTACCTGCCGATCAAGGGATGAAGGTTTCACGCTGGGGAATGAAAAGGAACCAAGTGCGGCGTTCCGCGTTTTCCTGTCACTGTAACAGGAGGACATGCGCATGACCTATGATCCGAATCTCAATCGCGACCGTCCTGATCTCGCCACGCCGCCGGCCCGGGCGCCGCGCGGCGGCAGCTGGACCTGGGCGGCTATCGGCGCCGTCATACTCGTCGGCATCGCTGTCTGGGCCATGATGGGCGGTCCGGCCACCGATCCGACCACGACGTCCTCGACGCCGCCCGCCGCGACCGACACAGCCCCTGCCCAACCGGCCGCGCCGGCAACCCCGCCGGCCACGGACGCGGCTCCGGCAACGCCGGGGGCGGATACGACAAAGCCGTAAGATCGGCGAATGCGACCCGCGCCACAGACCTCACGGCCGGTGGCTGCCGGGTCGCGGTTCAGACGGTGAAGGAAAAGAAACGCGGAGGGTGAGCCCCCGCGTTTTTCCGTGGCCTCAGGCCTCGTCCTCGACGGGTGCATCGGGGGCGTTCTTCCGGACCGATTCGGCGCAGTTTTTAGCGCTGGACTTGGAGGAATAGGTCTCGGAGCGGACCATGATCTCGCCGTTAGCGGCGCGGAAGCGCACAAAGGTTTCGCCATTCTTCGCCTTGTCGATCTCGAAGCGATAGCCGGTGCCGGTCTCTTCCTGGCTCAGGTCGACGATTGCGGCGTCCGGCGCGTGTTTCTTGATCGAATCGACGCAGTTCCTCGCGCTCGCCTTCGAGGCGTAGTTCTCCGACCACACCATGATCTCGGAATTGTAGGAAAACTGAACGCGGAACTGGTCGTTGGCGGCCTTGACGATCTTGAACTTGTGCATGCCCGTCTCCCCTCTCGCGATATGATATCGCCATATGCGCTTATGATTGCATGCGAATGCTAGCGCGGGAGCAGCAGTGGGGCAAGGGCGGGGTCAGAAGCCCTGGAACAGGAAACCGGCCGCGGCGGCGATTTCGCCGGTGTGGCGGAAGAGACCGGCGACCGCAGCCGGCAGGATCACCGCCGCCAGTCGACGTCGGTGACGGCGTAGTGCTGCATCTCCGCGATCTCGCCGACAAAGGGCCGGATGGCGGCGAGGAAGGGCGGGAAGTGGGGCCCCTTGCGAAAACCCTGCAGGTGGTCCTCGGTGGACGTCCACAGAATGCGCAGGGTGAGGCTCGACGGGTCCTCGACGCAATGCGACAGTTCGAAACCGTGGCATTGCGGCGCGGCCTTGAGGCTGTCTTGCGCCTTGCGGTAGGCCGCGATGAGTTCTTCGGGCGTATGATGCTTGAGTTGATAGCGAATGTATTCGACGATCATGGCGGTTCGCTCCTGGGTTTCGGCGGCATTTTTGCAGAATATCCAAACGAGACAAGCACTTACCTGGAGGTAACCAATATGGCGCCGCAGGCGGGCTATGGTGGCGCCGGTCATACGGCGGGCGGAAAGCGGCAATGGAGGCATGCGTGAACGTCGACAAGATGCATGATTGCCCGGTCCTGGCGACCATCCAGGTCATCGGCGGAAAATGGAAGCCGCGGATCCTGTGGCGGCTGCGCGACGGGGCGGCAACCTTCGGAGAACTGAGGCGTATTGTCGGAGTGTCCGAGAAGGTGCTGCAGGAAAACCTGCTGGCGCTGCGCCGCGACGGCGTCATCTCCCGAACGCCGGTGAAGGACGGGGAAATGGTCTATGTCGAGTATCGATATACCGAGTACGGCCTGTCGCTGGTACCGGTGCTGGACGCCATGGGGAGCTGGGGTATGGCGCATGCCGCAAAGGAGAGAGACGGTGAGGCATTGGAGGCGCGCACACCCCGCCGCCAAGCCTGAGCATAGCCCGGGAGGCGACGATCGTCGATGCAGCTTTCGCCGATCTACTCGTCGCTCATCTTCAGCGCCGCAATAAACGCTTCCTCAGGGATCTCGACCTTGCCGAACTGGCGCATGCGCATCTTGCCGGCCTTCACTTGCATATTTTGCCAAAAATTGGCAAACTTTGCCATGATAGGAGATCGCCATGGCAACGATGAACATTTCGCTCCCCGAGCAAATGAAAAGCTGGGTCGAGGAACAGGCGCAAGGCGGGCGTTATGGCAATGCCAGCGATTACGTGCGCGATCTGATCCGGCGCGATCAGGAGCGGCAGCAGGGCATTGCCGAGCTTCAGCGGCTCATCGAGGAGGGCGTCGGCACGCGCGGCTTGAACGAACTTCTGGTAGAGGCGCGCCGGCGCGCCGCAAAATGAGGCTGCGGCTCACGGTTGAGGCCGAAGAGGACATCATCTCGATCCCTACGTAAGCCGGACCTGTGAGACGGAACGCCCCCTCATCCGGCCCTTCGGGCCACCTTCTCCCCGGCGGGGAGAAGGGGGGATCACTCGTCGCTCATCTTCAGCGCTGCGATGAAGGCTTCCTGCGGGATCTCGACCTTGCCGAACTGGCGCATGCGCTTCTTGCCGGCCTTCTGCTTGTCGAGCAGCTTGCGCTTGCGGGTCGCATCGCCGCCGTAGCACTTGGCGGTCACGTCCTTGCGCAGCGCCGAGATCGTCTCGCGGGCGATCACATTGCCGCCGATGGCGGCCTGGATCGGGATCTTGAACATGTGCTTCGGGATCAGGTCCTTCAGTTTCTCGCACATGTCGCGCCCGCGCTTTTCCGCAGCCGAGCGGTGGACCAGCATGGAGAGCGCATCGACCGGCTCGCCGTTGACGAGGATCGACATCTTGACGAGATTGCCTTCGCGGTAGCCGTTCAGGTGATAGTCGAACGAGGCATAGCCCTTGGAGATCGACTTCAGCCGGTCGTAGAAATCGAACACCACTTCGTTGAGCGGCAGCTCATAGGTGAGCATGGCGCGCTTGCCGACATAGGTGAGTTCGGTCTGGATGCCGCGGCGGTCCTGGCAGAGCTTCAGAATGCCGCCGAGATAGTCGTCGGGGGTCAGGATCGTCGCCTTGATCCACGGCTCGCGGATTTCGGCGATCTTGACCACGTCGGGCATGTCGGCCGGATTGTGCAGCTCGCGCTCGGTGCCGTCGGTCATGGTCAGCTGGTAGACCACCGACGGGGCGGTCGCGATCAGGTCGAGGTCGAATTCGCGCTCGAGGCGTTCCTGGATGATCTCGAGGTGAAGCAGGCCGAGGAAGCCGCAGCGGAAGCCGAAACCGAGGGCGGCCGAGCTTTCCATCTCGAAGGAGAACGAGGCATCGTTGAGGCGAAGCTTGCCCATGGCGGCGCGCAGGTCCTCGAAATCGGCCGCATCGACCGGGAAGAGGCCGCAGAACACGACGGGCTGGGCAGGCTTGAAGCCCGGCAGCGCTTCCGCCGTCGGGCGCTTGTCCTCGGTGATGGTGTCGCCGACGCGGGTGTCGGCCACTTCCTTGATCGAGCCGGTGAAGAAGCCGATCTCGCCGGGTCCGAGGCTGTCCACGGCCACCATCTTCGGCGTCAGAATGCCGACGCGCTCGACCTGGTACTTGGCGTCGGTGCCCATCATGCGGATGGTCTGGCCCTTGGTCAGCACGCCGTCGATGATGCGCACCAGAACCATGACGCCGAGATAGGTGTCGTACCAGCTGTCGACGAGCAGCGCCTTGAGTGGCGCCTTTTCGCCGCCCGGGCTTTTCGGCGGCGGCAGCTTGTGGACGATGGCTTCCAGCACGTCGGGAATGCCAAGGCCGGTCTTGGCCGAAATCAGCACGGCCTCGGAGGCATCGATGCCGATCACTTCCTCGATCTGCTCCTTGATACGGTCGGGTTCGGCCGCCGGCAGGTCGATCTTGTTGAGGACGGTGACGATCTCGTGGTCGTTGTCGATCGCCTGGTAGACGTTGGCGAGCGTCTGGGCTTCCACGCCCTGGGATGCGTCGACGACTAGCAGCGAGCCCTCGCAGGCGGAAAGCGAGCGCGACACTTCATAGGCGAAGTCGACGTGGCCGGGCGTGTCGATCAGGTTGAGGATATAGGTCTCGCCGTCGTTGGCCTTGTAGTGCAAGCGCACCGTCTGGGCCTTGATGGTGATGCCGCGCTCGCGCTCGATATCCATGCTGTCGAGCACCTGTTCCGACATCTCCCGCTCGGCAAGGCCGCCGGTCGTCTGGATCAGGCGGTCGGCCAGCGTCGACTTGCCGTGGTCGATATGGGCCACGATCGAGAAGTTGCGGATATGGTCAAGGGGCGTGCGGTTCGGATTTGTGCTCATGGTTGGGCCATATAGCAGCGCGCAATGACGCAGCAAAGCGGAAATGCGGGGATTTGCCCGCCGCCGGACAAGGATTTATCGACCGGCGGGCGGCGCCTGTTCCTGCCCTGCCGCCTCGGGTTCGGTGATGGCCGAGGCATTGGGCAGCTGGGCGCTCAGCATCTCGAAGCTTTCGCGCTCCGCTGCCGGCACTGCCTCGCGGCCCTTGAGCCGCATCAGGACGAAGCCGGAATAGGCGATGGCGACCGCCATGGCGGCATAGATGAAGGTCTGTGGCCCGAAGAACGGGGTCACCAGCGTGACCGTCAGCGGAACCAGCGTCGCCGAAGCCGACCACGCGACCAGAAGCGTCGAGGCCAGGGGCACGAAGTCCTGAGGCTCCGTGCGGTCGTTGGCATGCGCATTGGCGATCGAATAGACGGTCTCCACCGCGCCGGCCCAGATGGCGAAGACGATCATCAGGAGCAGCAGATCGGCGAACGAGACGAAGAGGGCGACGACCGCCATCACGGCGATCAGGACGCATGTGCCGATCAGCACGAGGCGGCGGTCCATGCGATCGGACAAAGCGCCGAGCGGGAACTGGATGAACAGCATGCCGAGCTGCATGACGAACATCAGGAGCGCCACGTCGCCCTGCGACACCGCGTTGCCGGCCGCATAGATTGGCGTGAAGCCCTGCACCACCATGGAGAGCCCCCCGGCGGCGAGCACGCCGATGAAGCCGACCGGGGAATTGCGCCAGGCCATGGGAATATCGACGCTGACCCTGGCCGGCGGCGGCGGGTTCGGCAGGCGCGTGAGGCTGATCGGCAGGATCGCGATCGCGGTGAAGAAGATGGTGACGAGCGGCGCCAGATTGCCGTCCGCCGGGATCTGGCCGAAGGCGAAGGCGCCGGCGCCGAGCCCGATGACATAGGCCATATAGAAGAAGGACATGGCCTTGCCGCGCCATTCGTTCGAGGCGGCGTGGTTGAGCCAGCTCTGCGCGATGATGAAATTGGTATTGCCGGCCATGCCGTAGAGCAGGCGTCCGAGGATCCAGAGCAACGGGTTGACGCCGATGGCGATCAGGAGCGTGCCGAGGATGACGAGCGCCATGGAGGAGGCGAACAGCCGCGCATGGCCCACCCGGCGGATGAGCGGACCGGCGACGACGCAGCCGACGAGCCCGCCGAAGGCGACGGCGGTGATCGCCGCGCCAGCAGCCCAGGACGGGCTGTCCGAACGTATCAGCACGTAGGGAACGTAGGCCGAGATCACGCCATTGCCGAGGGCCACCGCCGTCATCGATGCGACGATGCTGGCAATCGACAGCGGCGAGGTTGTCCTTACGGCCTGGGCTGTCATCGAAAATTCCTGAAGAATTGCTGACCGGCGAGCATGGGTGGAACGGAAATCGGCCGCCGGGGAGGCGACCGTATCCGCGATCCTATCCGATCGAAATTCGTGGCGATAGCGTCTGCGCGACATCGGACAGGTTTGTCCACCGGGGCGAGATCTGCCTCCCGCCCGGCCGCTATCGCAGGAACGGCAGGACGGCCCGCACGGCCGGTAGGCGCAGCCACAGCCCGCCCCACATGAAGGCGCCGAGATAGAGGCCGAAGAGAATGTGCGAGAAGAGCGGGCTTTCGGCGCGGATCTGTGTGGCCATCGCGCCGCCCAGCAGGCCGGTCATCAGGATCGCGCCCAACAGGCTGGTCGCGGGGATGAGATAGAGCACGAGGCAGGTCAGCTCGATCACGCCGATCATCAGGGCGTAGCCGGCCGGCCAGCCGAGCGCGGCGAGCGTCTCTTCGGCGACCGCCATGCCGGTCAGCTTGGGGAAGATCGAGGCGCCGAGCATGAAGAGGGCGAAAAGGGCGGTCAGCACGCGGCCGGTCCAGAGCATGATGCTACTTGTTTCCATGGTCCTTGCTTTCCTTGAAGTTGAGCCGGGGATTCAGGCGCCGCGCAGTTCGATGCGGTTGCCCTCGGGGTCGGTGAAATAGAGCGAGATACCCTCGCCGCCCGCGCCGAAGCGGGAGCCGATCTCGCCGACGGCGACGCCCTGGCGCTCGAGCTGGCTTCGCACCACATCGGGATCGAAATCCAAGAGCGCCAGACAGAAATGGTCCATGTTGTGCCCGTCCCGGCCGGGAGCCGCTCCGCCCCTTTGTCCGAGCGTGCCGTCGATGGAAACGAGGTCGATCAGCGCGTGTCCGGCGCGCATCTGCACCATGCCGATGGCATCCTGGCGGCGCTCGACCGGACAGCCGAGAACGCGATGGTAGAAGTCGACGGCGCCTTCGAGGTCGCGCACTCTCAAGACCACGTGATCTATGCCCTGGATATTCATCATCCGCCCCTTGTCGTCTGCGAGACATCAATTTATCTTTACGCAAAGATAAATCGGAAGATATCTTTATGTCAAGACAAATTGAACGCGACGCGGTGGAGCCCGAAGATCATGTCGAGCACCGCCGCGCCCAATGGCGGGTCGAACTGCCCGACGTGGACACGAGGGGGATGGCGATCCTCGGCCGCGCCCGCTGGATCACGCTCAAGGTCCGGCCAGCGATCGAGGCGGTGTTTGCCCGGCACGGTCTCGATGCCGGCGAGTTCGACGTGCTTTCGACATTGCGGCGCTCCGGGCCACCCTATCGCTTGCGGCCGACGGAACTCTTTACCCAGCTCATGATCTCGTCTGGCGGGCTGACCAACCGGTTGATCCGGCTGCAACGGGCCGGATTGATCGAGCGTCCGGCCAGCGACGCCGATGGCCGCAGCCTGCCGGTGCAGCTGACGGCGCTCGGATGCGAGACGGTGGAAGACGCCTTCCGCGAGGACATGGCAGTGGAGGCCAGGTTGCTGAAGGGGCTCGATGAGGCGGAGCTGAACGAACTGGCGAGGCTGCTGGCGAAGCTGGCAGCGGGGATTGACGGGGGGTAATCGCCCCTATGGCACCTGGTGGAAAAGCGGGTTTACAGCCCAGGAAACGGTGCTCTGGTCGATGGCGTCATGGACGGGGGAATCCGACAACTCCTTCATCAGCCGGCGCGCCGAATCCGCGGCCTCGACCGCACTCTCCCAGATGACCATGTCGACAATCGTACCGTTCGATTGCTCGACCATGATCCTGGATACGAAGCCCGGTTGCCGGCGCAGCCATGAATCGACGTCGGAATTGGCTTCGACGAAGTCCTTTGGCCGCAGTCCGTCCTTCAGCCTGAACGATGTGACTTCGATTGCTTTTCCTGTCATCGCCAATCCCTTCCTTCTCCTCGCAAGGCCGATCATATCATGTAGCCGCCCGCCACTTCGACGGTCTGGGCGTTAATCCATTCGCTCTCCTTCGAAAGCAGCATTGCTATGATGCGACCGACGTTCTCGGGTTCGCCGATCCTGCCCAGCGCCGTCTGTGATGCCAGAAGTGCCGCCAATTCAGGATTCTTGTCGAGTGCTCCATCGGCGAGGTCGGTCCGGATGGCTCCCGGGGCGATGGCATTGGCGCGAATACGACGCTCACCGAACTCCCTTGCCATGTAGCGGGTCAGAACCTCGATGCCGGCCTTGAATGCCGCATAGGGCGCCACACCGGGCGTCGCAACGCGCGTCGTGGCGCTCGACAGGTTGATGATCGCGCCGCCATCCGTCATCAGGGGCAGAAGGGCCTGGGTCAAGAAGAATGGGCCTTTCAGGTGAACGTTCATGAGGCGGTCGAACTCGTCCATCGTCACATTCTCAATGAAGTTGAAGAAGCCGAAGCCGGCATTGTTGACGAGACAGTCGAAATCCGTGCGGCCCCAAACCTTCAGGAGCACTGCTGCGACCTCCCCGGCGAAGGCCGGGAAGCTCGCGGCATTGCCGACATCGAGGGGCAACGCCGCCGCCTTGCCGCCCATGCTGACGATGTCGCGGACGACGTCATCCGCCCCGGGCTTGTGGCTGTTGTAGGTACCGATGACGCCCATGCCGCTTTTCGCGCATTCCAGTGCGGCGGCCTTGCCGATGCCCCTGCTTGCGCCGGTGATGACTGCAATCCTCATGTCTGTGTCCTCGTGCTTTCGATCGGCGGGAAACTATCGAAGGCGGAGGAGAAGCGATGCGTCGGATACTGCCCCGTTCTTGCCTATTCCTGCTTTTTTCTTGCCGGCGGAAAGAAGCTGGTCCAGGATTTGGCCATGGAGACGATGCTTGAAGAAATGCGCCGCCTGGCGATGGGCGCGGAAAACCGCAGGACTGAAACCGGTATCCCGGGTGTGGCGATGGTGAAGGGCGAGGTGCCCGAACACCAGCTCGCCGCCGTCTATGAGCCGATGATCAACCTGATCCTGCAAGGCGGGAAGACGCTGACCATCGGCGATCAGGCATACCATTACGATCCCGCGAGCTATTTTGTCATGTCGATCGAGGTGCCCGCCATCGGCGCCGTCCATCAGGCCGGCCCCGACCGGCCCTATATCGGCGTCGGTCTTACGCTCGATCCACCAAAGATAGCGGCATTGCTGATGGATCTTCCGGCGCAGGTCTATGTCGAGGGTCAAAGAGGCGGCTATTCCGTATGCCCCGTCACGATCGAACTGCTCGATGCCTGGCTGAGATTGCTGCGCCTCATGGAGCGGCCGGAGGATATGCCGGCTCTTGCGCCGGCCTACGAGCGCGAGATCCTCTATCGCGTGCTGCAAGGTCCGCAAGGCTGGATGCTGCGCGACATCGCGGCCCCGGGCAGCGAGCTGTCGCGTATGCGCTCGGCCATCCACTGGATCAGGGAGCATTATGCGCAAGCCGTCGAAGTCGAGGGGCTGGCGGATCTCGTCTCGATGAGCGTCTCCACCTTCCATCGCCATTTCAAGGCCGTGACGGGGATGAGCCCGATCCAGTTCCAGAAGCGCATCCGCTTGCTGCAGGCACGCCAGCTTCTGATATCGCAGTCCTTCAAGGCATCGGCGGTCGCCTATGAAGTCGGATACGAAAGCGCCTCGCAGTTCACGCGGGAATATGCGCGGCTGTTCGGCCACCCACCCGCACGGGACGCCTCACGGATAAGGGACAGCATCAAGGCGGCAGTCTAGCGGCGCGCTGCATTCGGTGGCGCGCTGTTGTCCGGGGCGGGAGGCGAAAGTCCGGCGTTAGAGATCAAGGTTCTTGACTCCACTATAAGAGACATGTATTCCGACATAATGGATAATGAGACCGAAGATTTCGAGAAAACGGTCGGCGAGCGGGTCAGGCGGCTTCGCGCCGAGCGTGGCCTGACGCTCGACCAGCTGGCGGAGATCTCCGGGGTCAGCCGGGCGATGATCTCGCGGGTCGAGCGCGGCGAGGCGAGCCCGACGGCCGCCCTTCTGGCGCGGCTCTGCTCGGCGCTCGGCGTTTCGCTCTCTGTCTTTTTCGCGACCGCCGGCGCGGAGACGTCTCCGCTTGCGCGGCGTGCCGACCAGCCGGTCTGGCGCGATCCGGAAAGCGGCTATCTGCGCCGCGTCGTCTCGCCGGGCGGCACGGGTTCGCGTGTCGACGTGGTGGAGGTCGAGTTTCCCGCCGGCGCCGAGGTGCGCTTTCCCGGCCAGCAGGCGAGCCGCAGCCAGTCGCAGCATGTCTGGCTGTTCGAGGGCGAAATGGAACTGACCATCGGCGAGACGGTGTATCGCCTCGAGGCCGGCGACTGCCTCCACATGAATGTCGGCGACGTCCACGCCTTCCGCAACCCGACCGGCAAACCCGCCCGCTATGCCGTGATCATCGATCTCGGCCATCGCTGAACCTTGACGGAGCCCCCATGACCACCATCCGCCTGCTCGATGAAGCCGAAGCGCTGGAAGCGCTGCCTGATCTCTGCGAGGTGCTCGCCGATTGCGTCGAGGGCGGAGCCTCGCTCGGCTACCTGTCGCCCTATCGGCCCGACGATGCCCTTCCCTTCTGGCAGGGGGTGGCGGCGGCCGTCGGGCGCGGTGAGGTCTTGCTGCTCGTGGCCGAGAACGAGGAGGGACGTGTCGTCGGCACGGTGCAGGTCGGCTTCGCCTCGAAACCCAACCAGCCGCACCGTGGCGACCTGATGAAGCTGCTGGTGCATCGAAGCGCGCGCGGGCTCGGACTTTCGCGTCTCCTGATGGAAGCGGCGGAGAAGGAAGCGAAGGCCAGAGGCCGGTGGCTGCTCGTCCTCGACACGGCAACGGGCTCGCCCGCCGAGACGATCTATGAAAGGTTCGGCTGGCAGCGCACCGGTGTCGTGCCGGACTACGCGCTCTTTCCCGACGGAAGTTATTGCTCCACGACGATCTTCTGGAAGCGCCTGGTATAGGAATGCACCCGGCGATTGTGCCAAAATTGGTCCGACTTCCCATGGCCCGGATGACTTCCGTGCCGGTGCGGACATGATAATGTCGGCCAGCCTGTCGAAGCTGATTCACTGAGGGTTTCATGTCCGTTTCATTCCTTTTCCGCCCGGCCGCCCGCCGGGGCATCCGTCTTGCGGCCCTTGCCGCCGCCTGCGCCATGGCGGCGCCGGCCTTTTCCGCCGACGTCACATTCGTGATGCGCAACACGCATCCGAACGCCGTCGAGGTCGAGCTCTACAGCCAGGATCGCGACCATGTCTGGCCGGGTGGCAACGAGGTGTACTATCTCGACGACGGCGAGACCAAGCAGATCCCGCTGTCCTGCAACGAAGGTGAGCAGATCTGCTACGGCGCCTGGGTTTCGGGCGACAAGGGCACCTATTGGGGCACGGGCCCGGACAATGCCGAAACCTGCGAGGACTGCTGCTACGTCTGCGAAGGCGGCGAAACCGAGGAAATCAACCTCGTCGAATGATGCCTGATTCCTGCCGCCGAATTTTTTTGGTCATTTGACCGGATATTCCGTCGGACGATCTTGCGAAGCCGTCGGGCCTGACGCTAACCTTCCCCGACACAATAACGGGGAAGACTTGCACCATGCGCGTTATCTATTCCGAAAAGCACAAGCTGCGGGACGCCAAGACCGAGCTGCACGGCGGCATTCTGGTCAAGCCCTTCGAGGGGCCTTTCCGGGCCGAGTGGATCCTCGCCGCCGTGAAGGAGGCAGGGTTCTCCGATGTCGTCGCGCCCGGGGAGCACGGGCTCGAGACCGCGCTCAAGGTGCATGGCGCCGACTATCTCGAATTCCTGCGCACCTGCTGGGACCGCTGGAGTGCTGCCGGTTATCCGGGCGAGGCGATTCCGACGGCCTTCGCCTATCGCCGCTCGCGCCAGCGCGCGCCCAACAATATCGACGGCGCCGTCGGCTACTATGCCAATTCGGTGGAGACGGCGATCTCCCACGGCACCTATGAGGCGGCGATTGCCTCGATGGACGTGGCGATTTCCGGCGCGGACTGGCTGAACGCCGGCAACCGGTTTGCCTTCTCGCTCTGCCGCCCGCCGGGCCACCACGCCGGCATCGATCTCTTCGGCGGCTATTGCTTCATCAACAATGCCGCGGTCGCCGCACAGCGCCTGCTCGATCACGGGGCCAAGAAAGTCGCCATCCTCGACGTCGACTTCCACCACGGCAACGGCACGCAGGACATCACCTACAATCGCGGTGACATCTTCTTTGCCTCGCTGCACGGCGATCCGGTCGATGCCTTCCCCTATTTCCTCGGCTATGCCGACGAAACCGGCGAGGGCGAAGGCGAGGGGCTCAATGCCAATTATCCAATGC
>JBAYTX010000010.1:0-98214 GCA_041675415.1 Rhizobium sp.
GGCTTCAACCTCGTCGGCTTCGGCTGCACCACCTGCATCGGCAATTCCGGCCCGCTGCCGGCACCGATCTCGAAGACGATCAACGACAAGGGCCTGATCACCGCGGGCGTATTGTCGGGCAACCGCAACTTCGAAGGCCGCATCTCGCCGGACGTCCAGGCCAACTACCTGGCCTCCCCGCCGCTGGTCGTGGCTTACGCGCTCGCCGGCACGGTGCAGAAGGACCTGACCAAGGAGCCGCTCGGCGAAGACCAGAACGGCAACCCGGTCTTCCTCAAGGACATCTGGCCGACCTCGCACGAGATCCAGGAGTTCATCCTGAAATACGTCACCCGCGAACTCTACGAATCGAAGTATGCCGACGTGTTCAAGGGCGATGCCAACTGGCAGGCCGTGCAAATCCCGGCAGGCCAGACCTATGCCTGGGACGACAAGTCGACCTATGTGCAGAACCCGCCCTACTTCGTCGGCATGGGCAAGACCGGCGCTGGCGTCAAGAACATCGTCAATGCCCGCGTGCTCGGCCTGTTCGGTGATAAGATCACCACCGACCATATTTCGCCGGCCGGTTCGATCAAGGCCGCCTCTCCGGCTGGTGCCTACCTGCTGGAAAACGGCGTCGGCGTTGCCGACTTCAACCAGTACGGCACGCGTCGTGGTAACCACGAAGTGATGATGCGCGGCACGTTCGCCAACATCCGCATCCGTAACCACATGCTCGGCCCGAACGGCAAGGAAGGTGGCTACACCATCCACTATCCGTCCAAGGAAGAGATGTCGATCTACGACGCCGCCATGAAGTACAAGGCCGAAGGCACGCCGCTGGTCATCTTCGCCGGCGTCGAATACGGCAATGGTTCGTCGCGTGACTGGGCCGCCAAGGGCACCAACCTCTTGGGCGTACGCGCCGTCATCGCCCAGTCCTTCGAGCGTATCCACCGCTCGAACCTGGTCGGCATGGGCGTCATCCCGTTCTGCTTCGAGGAAGGCACCACCTGGGCCTCGCTCAACCTCAAGGGCGACGAGACCGTGACGATCGAAGGCCTCGACGGCGAGATTAAGCCGCGCGAGAAGAAGATCGCCAAGATCACCTATGCCGACGGTTCGGTGAAGGAGATCCCGCTGATCTGCCGCATCGATACGCTCGACGAAGTCACCTACGTCAATAACGGCGGTATCCTGCAGACCGTTCTGCGCGATCTGGCAGCGTAAACCAGACACACCTTTCGATCATGGCCGCCGGGATATCTCTTCCGGCGGCTTTATTGTATGCGCAGTTGACTTGAGCGCCTCGATGACTTGGGTTTCACCCCATCGTGACTTCTCGTTGACCGGCATAGGGTCTATTTCTAATCGTCAGTTTAAAACCGGTACCGGTCGCGACACCTGCGTGGTGGCGATCGGCAATCGACGGACGGGTTTCACTTCATGGCTTCGACTGTTTTTGCCCGACTCGCCTTTTTGTGTGCGACCGTTGTCTGCACGTCTGCAATTGCACAGGATGGTGTAATACCGCGAGGCGTGGTGGAACTCTTCACCTCCCAGGGCTGCAGCTCCTGCCCGCCGGCGGACAGTGCATTGGAACAGTTGATTGAGCAGGGAGACGTGGTGGCGCTCGCCTATCACGTCGACTACTGGAACTATCTCGGCTGGACCGATACGCTCGCCACGCCGGAAAACACCGGCCGTCAATACGCCTATGCACATAGTCTCGGGCGCAGCGGGGTTTATACGCCGCAGGCAATCATCAACGGACGAGATCACCTGAAGGGCACCGATGCCGCTGTCCTCAATCAGAAGATGGATGAACTGAACGAGGAAGGCAGAGGTCTCAGCGTGCCAGTAAGCGCGGTGCAGAAGGACGACGAGCTTTCGATCACGATCGGTGCCGGTGCGGGCAAGGCAGATGTCGTCATTGTCTATTTTCGCCGTAAGGAGATCGTCGATGTCCTGAAGGGCGAAAACATCGGCAAGACTGTTACCTACTGGAACAGCGTAACCGACGTACAGACTGTCGGGATGTGGGAAGGCAGCAATCTGCATCTGGTTCTCCCCGCCAAGGTTATGGGCAAGGATAAGAACGACGGCTGTGCGATTCTACTGCAGACATCCGGATCGAAGGGCGACCCCGCCGCGATAATCGGCGCAACGATGATCGTCGGCGATAAAAGCTCCTGATCGGAAAAGGCGCAGCCGCACATCTGGGGGGTCCGGCCTAGAAGCATTGGGGGGCTGGGGGTAAGGGGTCAATGCGCTAGACCGGACCATTTGGCGCACCGCGCCAATCAAGTCGCACCAGCTTCGGTTGCAATTGGGGCGCTGTTTTGACCAAAATACGGCAAAGCGGAGAAAGACCGGACTTTTGGTCGGACGACCGCCCGGCCTTCGGGATCGCAGCTTGCAATTTCCTCTACCTGGGGCAAAATGTCATGCATCTGTCATGAAGGAGATCTCGGGGAGCAATTATGACCGATCAACCGGATTTGCAGCGCCAGGATCCCGAAACACACGACAGCCGATCAGCCTCAGTCGTGGACCTGCGGGAATACCGCCAGAGCCGCGATCCCCTCCCGGTCACCTTCCACCGCCGCGAACTTGATTCCATTCTCTGGATATACGGACGAATGGTCGGAGAAGGCGAGTGGCGCGACTACGCGATCGATCATCTGAAAGAAAAGGCAGTCTTCTCGGTCTTCAAGCGATCGGGCGAATTGCCGCTCTATCGCATCGAGAAGAATCCGAAGCTTGCCGCAAAGCAGGGGGCTTATTCCGTGATTAACACCAGCGGCAGAGTCCTGAAGCGCGGACACGAGCTGAAGCAGGTGCTGAAGTTATTCGACAAAGCGCTCAAAGTGGTCGATTGATCCTTCTCAGCCAGTGAAAAGCGTACCAGGATAGACAGTTTCATCGGGATTGGTGCTGTCACCTTCGCCGAGTGCGAGTTGCATGAGGACGGTGTCCAGCCATTTCCCATGCTTGAAGCCGGTCCCGGTCAGCTTACCCGCCATCTCAAACCCGCAGGCCCGATGCAAACCCACGGAGGCCGGACTTGCTCCGCCAATGACGGCGGCCATCTGTCGGAAACCAAGAACCGTAGTGCGCTGCACGAGCTCCGACAACAACGCCTTGCCGATCCCCATCCCTCGCGCGTCGCGCGACAAGTAGATGGAGTCCTCGACGAGCCAGCGATATGCGGGCCTCGTACGGAAAGCCGAGGCATAGGCATATCCGAGGAACTCGCCGCCTGATCCGACAGCGGCAATATACGGATAGCCCTGTGCGGTAATGGCCGCGAAGCGGGATGTCATCTCGTTTTCGGTCGGCGGAACAAGTTCGTAGCTCGCCGTACCGGTCAGAACCGCATCGGCATAGATTTCGGCGATCGACGGAACATCCGTCGATACGGCGTCGCGAAGGATAAAGAACATGGATTTGCGCCGGAAGGAGTGACTAAAGCGTGTTTCGCCTTCGCATCATTCACAATCGTGAGGAAACTGCAAGCTATCGTCGCCGTCAGCCGTCATGCGAGAACGGTAAGTCTGGCGCTCGCGGTACCGGGCGGAACGTGGAAACGGTCGCGGAAAGCAAACCGCCATATCTGTGGCGCCGGCACGTTCTCTTTCCGTTTACGACAGGTCGCTGAATTCACCGGACACCAGGTGCCCATCCCCGGACCCAGAAGGCTCGATCCTGGCATCGACGTACTGCCGCGCAAACCTGGGACCTTGACTCCGGCGGAAAACCTTCTATTAGCTCGCGTCGAAAGGAAACCGTTCATGCGTGTTCTCGGCTCTTCCACTGCTGAACACATTTGCCGGGCGTCTTGCGCCGGGGCGGACGCGTGCGTTTCCTTTTCATCCACTACCAAGGCCAAAACGACGACCAAAACCGTCTGACGTCTCTGGCCCCCGCTCTCTCCCCGGCACGGCCGGGGACGAGGAAGGTTCGCGCACCACGCGGCTTTCCCCTCACCAGCCGCGGAGAGAAAGAAAGAGAGCAGGAAATATGGGTTTCAAAATTGCAGTTGTAGGCGCCACCGGCAATGTCGGTCGCGAGATGCTCAACATTCTCTCCGAGCGCGGATTCCCGGCCGATGAAGTCGTCGCCCTGGCGTCCGCCCGTTCGCAGGGCACGGAAGTGTCTTTTGGCGACAAGACGCTCAAGGTGCAGAACCTCGAAAATTATGACTTTTCGGACACCGACATTTGTCTGATGTCGGCTGGAGGCACCGTTTCGCAGAAGTGGTCGCCGAAGATCGGCGCGCAAGGCTGTGTCGTGATCGACAATTCCTCTGCCTGGCGCTACGACTCCGACGTGCCGCTGATCGTTCCGGAAGTAAACCCGGACGCGGTCGTCGATTTCAAGAAGCGCAACATCATCGCCAATCCGAATTGCTCGACCGCCCAGCTCGTCGTCGCGCTGAAGCCGCTGCATGACGCCGCCAAGATCAAGCGTGTCGTCGTATCGACCTACCAATCGGTTTCCGGTGCAGGCAAGGAAGGTATGGACGAACTCTTCAGCCAGACCCGAGCCGTTTTTGTCGCCGATCCGATCGAGGCGAAGAAGTTTACCAAACGCATCGCCTTCAACGTCATCCCGCATATCGACGTGTTCATGGAAGACGGCTACACGAAGGAAGAGTGGAAGGTTCTCGCCGAGACCAAGAAGATGCTCGACCCGAAGATCAAGGTGACCTGCACCGCGGTGCGCGTTCCCGTCTTCATCGGTCATTCGGAATCGGTCAACATCGAGTTCGAAAACGAGATCAGCGCGGACCAGGCCCGCGAGATACTGCGCGAAGCTCCGGGCTGCCTCGTCATCGATAAGCATGAGAACGGCGGCTACATCACGCCTTACGAATGCGCTGGCGAGGATGCAACCTTCATATCCCGCATCCGCGAGGACGCAACCGTCGAGAACGGCCTGAACATGTGGATCGTCTCCGACAATTTGCGCAAGGGCGCTGCTTTGAATGCGGTCCAGATCGCGGAATTGCTCATCAATCGCGGTCTGATCAAGCCCAAGAAGCTTGCCGCCTGAGTAAAGCGGGATGGACAGGGTGTCGATGCCGATGGCATCGGGGCCCTGTCCTGGCGCCGGTCCGGGTGCCCCAATGGCGATTTCAAAGTAGCCTGAAATACTAAACTACTGCGTGACAGAATCAGTCAACGCTGGCATGCTCCTAGGCAAAGTCCAAAACGCCGAATACGAGGTATCGATGCGATTTTCGAAGTTTCTAACGGCAGCTTTTCTGGTAACCGCGGCGTTTGCCGGGACAGCCAGCATCGCTAGCGCCGCTCAATGTGGTAATACCTCGGCCGGTTTCTCCAACTGGGCAACACAATTCAAGAAAGAGGCAGCAGGCCGCGGTGTAAGCGCCAAAGTACTCGACCAGGTATTTGCAAGCGTCTCTTATAATACCGCTACGATCCGTGCAGACCGAGGTCAGAAGAGCTTCAAGCTGTCTTTCAATCAATTCATGCAGAAGCGGGGCGGCGCGACGATCATATCGCGCGGCAAGAGCATGAAGAAGAACAATGCCGCGCTGTTTGCAAGGATCGAACAACGCTACGGCGTTCCGGCCGGCCCTCTTATTGCAATCTGGGGCATGGAAACCGGCTTCGGCTCCTATATGGGCAATGAGCACATCCTCTCGGCTGTCGCCACGCTCGCCTATGACTGCCGAAGGACCGCCTACTTTACCGACCAGTTCTATGCCGCACTGCAGCTTGTCGCCAACCGGTCGCTCTCGATTAACGCACGTGGTGCAGCCCATGGCGAGATTGGCCAGACACAGTTTCTTCCGCGCAATGTGGTGCGTTTCGGCGTCGATGGCGATAGGGACGGGCGCATTGACCTCGTCGGCTCCAGAGCCGATGCGCTGTCGTCGACAGCCAATTTCCTGCGCGGCCATGGCTGGCAGCCGGGTGCCGGCTATCAGCCGGGGCAGGCGAACTACGGGGCGCTTCAGGGATGGAATGCTGCTTCGGTCTACCAGCAGGCAATCGCCTATATCGGTGCGCAGATCGACGGCCAGTAGGCCCTCGCCAGGGCCTTGTGTTCAGATGTCGAGACGTGCGAAGTCGCGCGTCTCGCGATCCATGATCCACAACTCGCCATTGGCGATATCGAACCATGCCCCGTGAATATTGAGCTTGCCGCGCTCCTCAAGGATTTTCACGCAGGGAAATGTTCTCAGGTTGGCGATCGAGTTGCGGATCGAGATGCGTTCAAGGGCGGTTTGTCGCTCAGTCGCGGTCATGATCGAATTGCTCTGGATCTGCTCGGCGGCGGGCCTCAAGAGCCCCATCCACTTGCCGATGAAGTCGCCGGGCGAAAGCGGTTCAGCGCTCGGATCGAGAGCAGCGCGGATTCCGCCGCAGCGTCCGTGACCCATCACAATGATGTCACGCACCCGAAGCGCCTGCACAGCGAATTCGAGTGCCGCCGACGTCGCGTGATACTGTCCGTCCGGCTCATAGGGCGGAACCATGTTCGCAACATTGCGCACAACGAAGAGTTCACCGGGACCCGCATCGAAAATCGTCTCGGGCGCGGCTCGTGAATCACAGCAGGCGATCACGAGGGTGTGGGGTTTCTGGCCGTTTTCGGCCAACACGCGATAACGCTCGCTCTCGTCGGTGTAGCGACCGGCCATGAAATTGCGATAACCGGCAACAAGGGAGTCAGGAAAATGCTGCATATCCCTGAACTATAGCGACGGCGCCCTCGTGGCAACTACCTGTCTGAAGTTTCTCCAGAAGGGAATAGGTGCTGCTTTGGGCACAGGCGCTGCAATCAGGAAGACGCTGTGCGTCAGGGGCGCTTTGGCCTTTGTGAGGGATGCATCAATCTACGCATCTGGACAAGCGCCATCGGCGTCGAGAGACTCGACGCCTCACTCTCCAACATCAGTTCATCACTCCCTCGCTTTGTCGTCCTTGCCAGAATCTCGTAGACACTGGCGGTCGCAAGTTGCAGGGCGCGTTCGTCGGGCATGCCGACCAGAAGCCGCCCGAGAAAGACGGCAGCTAAAAGATCTCCCAGGCCGTTGGGCGGACTGTCGATAAGGCGATGCTCCGCCAGCAGTGAATGACGACCTGTGAGAAGCAGGTTCCCGGTCCCACCCGCCATCATGGGCACCGCCGATGTCACCAGCATCCGTGAGGGTCCCAGCGACACTGCGGCATCCATGATGTCAGTGTTGCTGTTAAGGTCGGCGCCGACCATCCAGCCAAGCTCGAAGCGATTGGGCGTGGCGACCGAGGCGAGCGGTATCAAGTTGTCGCGAATGCCGATCGCGGTTTCTTCAGGGATATAGAGACCGCCGACATCACCCATCACGGGATCACAGACATACAGCAGGTCCGGGTTTCTTTCCTTCAGGGCGGAAATCAGGCGAGCCACCGAACGTGTCTGCGCCGCGTTCCCGAAATAGCCTGTGAGCACGGCTGTCACTTCCGAGATCCACGGTGCGCCGATCAGGTCGTCAATCGCGCTGTCGAAATCGGACTCGGGAAATGTAAGCCGCGTTGCCGGCCCATGACCGGGATGCCAGGGCAAAACGATCGTCGGGAGAGCCCAAACCGGGAAGCCAAGGGTCTCCAGCGCGAAGACGGCGGCCCGATTACCGACTGAACCGCGCACGACATGGCTTGAAATGACGACGACTGCGCCCGGCGTTTTATCGCTCATATCCAAAATTCCATTTCGGCTGTGCTTTTGCTCATTTTTGGCGTGACCTTGTCAATATCCGGCGCGATTCGCGCCTCGAAAGGGGTTTTGTATGTCAATTCTCAACCAATGCACTATTAAACAGACCACTTTCGAGATCATTTGGACGAAATGATCAACGGTGCCAATGAGGAGCGTGCGCAATGGTCGCAGATAGGAAGTCGAAGCGGGATCAGCAGTGGGAAAAGACCCGCCAGATAGCACTGGCAAGCGGCAAGCCCTTCATCGAGCCCGCCGTGCTGTTCGGGCGTGCAAGCAACGACGACATGAATAACTACACACCGGAAATGCTGGCTCTCTCGGCGATCCGGGCTGCCGCCGACCTCACCGCCTGGGATCGCAAGGGACCGAGAATTTCGATCGCTGACATTCCCGGTGTCGACCACTCAGGCAAGCCCGCCAGTGTGCTGTCTATTGTAGATCGCAACAAACCGTTCCTCTACGACTCCGTCATGGGCGAGGTAACGAGCCTATTTCGAGACATCCATCTGGCCATTCACCCGATCCTTGTCGCTGAGCCGGGTAAAGGCGCGGAGCTTTTCAGACCCGACATTGCCAGCGATCCCGCCCATCGGGTGAGTTACATCCAGCTCCATCTCGCACCGCTGAGCGATGAGCAGGCCGCCACGCTCGAGGCGCAATTGAGGAACGTCCTTGAGCAGGTACAACTGACGGCAGCGGACTGGAAGCCAATGCTTGCCATCCTTGACGCTTCGATGCAGGAGCTTCAGAACATTGCTCCGGGCCGCAGCAGAGCCGATCGCGACGAAGCACTTGCCTTCCTTGATTGGCTGAGAAACGACAATTTTACCTTCCTCGGGATGCGGGAATACATCTACTCAGGTAACGGTCCAGACGCGAAACTGGAACGCGGAGAGGGCCGCGGACTGGGCATCCTGTCTGATCCGGACGTTCTTGTATTGCGCCAGGGAAAAAATGCCGTCACAACGACGCCCGAAATCCTTGCCTTCCTCCAGGGGCCGGAATTCCTCATCGTCACCAAGGCGAACGTCAAGTCCATCGTCCATCGCCGCGCCTATATGGACTATGTCGGTGTGAAGCGCTTCGACGCCCAGGGCAGGGTCGTCGGCGAACTGCGGATCGTCGGTCTGTTTACGTCGACTGCCTACACACGCTCCGTCAACCAGATCCCGCTTCTGAGAGCCAAGATCGAAAAAGTCATCTCCCAATTCGGCTTCGATCCCCAAAGCCACTCGGGCAGGATGCTGCAGAACACGCTCGAATCTTATCCGCGTGACGATCTTTTCCAGATCGACGCTGACCTGCTCACGAAGTTCTGCGAGCAGATCAACGATCTCTCCGAGAGGCCGCGGGTGCGGGTTCTGCCGCGTATCGATCATTTTGACAGGTTTGTTTCGCTGATCGTCTACGTCCCCCGCGAGGATTACAATTCCGCTATCCGCGAAAAGATTGGCGATTTTTTCAAGACCGCCTATGACGGTCACGTTTCAGCCTATTACCCGGCCTTTCCCGAAGGCGGAGTCGCGCGCGTCCACATTATTATCGGGCGCTCCGAGGGCAAGACGCCAAGGATCCCCCAGGCGCGCCTTGAAGAAGCTGTCCGGGAAATCACTGCACGCTGGACAGATCGCTTCTCCGCCCTTGCGGGCCCGGCGGCACCGGCTATCTCGGTGAGCCAGGCATATCAGGAGGCCTTCGCGCCTGAAGAAGCCGTTTCCGACCTCAGGCACATCAACGCCTGCCTCAGGGGCCAGCCGGTCAGCATCGCGTTTCATGAACAGCCATCAGAAAAAGGAAGTGTTCTCTACCTCAAGATCTTTCATGCAGGCGACCATCTGCCGCTGTCGCGTCGCGTGCCGCTACTGGAAAATCTCGGTTTCCGTGTCATCAGTGAACGCACATTCGATATACATGTTCAACAACGCGGTGATGCCGAAGGTCTCGTGGTCCTGCACGATATGGAGCTCGAGGTCCAAGGCGCGAACGGCTTCGAGATCGCCAGCCAAGGCGCGATCGTGGAAGACGCCTTTCGCGAAGCTTTCAATGGCGCTATCGATAACGACAGCTTCAACCGCCTCGTCCTGTCCGCCGGCCTTACTGCTCGCGAGGTCACAGTGTTGCGGGCCTATGCGGCCTACTTGCGGCAATGCGGTATTGTCTATTCGCGAAACCATATCGCCGACACACTGAACAAATATCCGGAGATTGCCACCGCGATCTTTCGGCTTTTCCACGGAACTTTCGAACCAGGAATTGCCGACAAGACCCGCCACCGCAAGGTCGCCGACTGCCGCCGAATGCTCGAGGCCGCGCTTGCTTCCGTGCCGAGCATCGACGAGGATCGGATCCTCAGGCGCTATGTCAACTCGGTAGACGCTACGCTCAGGACCAATTTCTTCCAGAAGGCGCCCGACGGCAACCCGAGGCCGATGCTCGCCTTCAAATTTGATCCGCACAAGCTCGACGGGCTTCCTGAGCCTCGCCCATTCCGCGAAATCTTCGTTTATGGCGTCGAGGTGGAAGGCGTTCATCTACGCTTCGGGAAAGTCGCACGCGGCGGGCTTCGTTGGTCCGACCGAGCGCAGGACTACCGCACGGAAGTTCTGGGCCTCGTCAAGGCACAACAGGTCAAGAACGCCGTCATCGTGCCGGTCGGCGCCAAGGGAGGGTTCTTCCCCAAGCAGCTTCCAGTGGGCGGCAGCCGCGATGAGTACCTCAATGCCGGCAAGGAAGCCTATAAAACTTACGTGAGCACGCTTCTGTCGATCACGGACAACATTCAGGCCGGCCAGATCGTGCCACCGCCCGACACCGTCCGGCTCGATGAAGACGATCCCTATTTCGTCGTTGCCGCAGACAAGGGGACAGCTACGTTTTCTGACACCGCCAATGCACTTGCCCGCTCCGCCGGCTTCTGGCTCGATGACGCATTTGCCTCCGGCGGGTCAGCCGGCTACGACCACAAGAAGATGGGCATCACCGCTCGTGGTGCCTGGGAAGCGGTCAAGCGTCATTTCCGGGAGATGAATATTGACATCCAAACAACGCCATTCACCGTTTCCGGCGTCGGCGACATGTCCGGCGACGTCTTCGGAAACGGTATGCTGCTATCGGAGAAGATTCGCCTGATCGCTGCCTTTGACCACCGCGATATCTTCATCGATCCCAATCCGGACATGGATATTTCGTTTGCAGAGCGCAAGCGCCTCTTCGCGCTGCCGCGCTCGAGTTGGCAGGACTATGATCGGAAGGTGCTGTCGGAAGGCGCGATGATCATTTCGCGTGCGGTAAAGTCGGTGACGCTCACTGCGGAGGCGGCGGCTGCGATCGGCATCGGCAAAACCTCTGCTACGCCTTTTGAAATCATGAGCGCAATCCTGAAGATGCCGGTCGATCTTCTCTGGTTCGGCGGCATCGGCACTTACGTGAAGGCGACCGGTGAGGCCGATACTGACGTTGGCGACCGTGCTAATGATCCAATCCGCATTACCGCTTCCGAGGTCCAAGCCAAAGTTATCGGGGAGGGCGCCAATCTTGGCGTCACCCAGAGGGGCCGGATCGCGTACGCTTTGAACGGTGGTCGCGTGAATTCTGACGCGATCGACAACTCGGCGGGTGTCAATTCCTCCGACGTCGAAGTCAACATCAAGATCGCGCTGGCTCCGGCGGTTGTAGACAACCGCCTGAGCATGGCCAAACGCGACAGGCTGCTCTCGGACATGACCGACGAGGTCGCATCCCTCGTTCTGCGCAACAACTATCTGCAGTCGCTGGCGATATCGCTCACGGAGCGCAAGGGCGCTCGCAATCGCGAGGAGCTGAGCCGGCTCATAACAACGCTGGAATCTGCCGGGAAGTTGAACCGCAAGGTCGAGACCCTACCTGACGACCACGTCCTGGCGGAACGCTATGCGGACGGCAAGTGCCTCACACGCCCCGAGATTGGCGTGCTGCTCTCCTATGCTAAAATTGTCCTCTTCGATGCCTTGGTCGAATCCGACCTTCCCGACGATCCCTATTGCGCGTCGGCGCTTTCGACCTATTTCCCGGCCAAGATGCGGAAGACTTATGCCGGCGATATTGCCGGGCATCGGCTTCATCGCGAGATCATATCGACGGTGCTCGCAAACCACGTCATCAACCGCGGCGGACCGGCCTTTGTCGTCACGACTGCAGATGCTACCGGCGTCCTGCCTGCCGACGTGGTAAAGGCCGCCCTTCTCGTCCGAGACGGGTTGGAACTCACCGGGATCTGGACTCGGATCGACGCACTCGACGCCACGATACCGGGAGAAGTACAGAACCGCCTCTATGCGGCGGTTGGCGATGTCTATACCGGAGCGACCCAACTTCTGATCGAGACCGGAATGGCGGCCGGAAATATGGCCGATGCGCTCGACCGGTTGAAATCGACCGTGAAGGCGTTGAAACAAGCATTCGGCTCCGCACTTCCCGAGGAGCTGCGGCAGACGCTTGCTCAGAGAAATGCGGAACTCGTTCAGGCGGGGGTACCTGAGGAACTTGCCGATGAGGTCGTTCGGCTTTCAACTCTGCTGCTCGTGCCCGAGATCATGCAGATTGCAAGCCAAACAGGCGCTGCGCTGTCCCGCGCGGTCGCCGGCTATTTCGCGGTTTCGGAAGCATTCCGGATCGACCGCGTCCTTGCCACCGCCAATCGCGTCACCACGGCAGATCACTACGATAGCCTATCTCTTACCCGCAGCATTCACCAGATCGGAGCCGCACGCCGCGATATCGTCATCAAAGCCCTGTCGCGCTATCCGCAGGAGAGCCATCCCGTGGGCGCCTGGCGGGCGACCGACAAATTGCGCGTGGAGCGGCTCGAAGCCGAACTTGTCGCACTCACGGAAAGCGGTGAGCCAAGCCTCTCCAAAATCGCTGTCGCAGCGGGGCTTCTGACTGATCTTGCACACGAAAGGACAAGATGACACTCTCCGTTTCGACGACAGAAGGGGAGAAGATGGCGGTTACGGAAACTGGGATGCCGGCTCACGCTACGGCAGCGGTACCCGCCAGGGGGGTTTGGGGCTGGATGCTGTTCGATTGGGCAGCCCAGCCCTTCTTCACTGTGGTCACGACTTTCATTTTCGGACCCTATTTCGTCTCACGTATGACAACTGACCCGGTTTTGGCGCAGGCGACCTGGAGCAATACGGCAACGATCGCTTCCCTGATCATTGCGGTGCTCTCGCCGATACTGGGATCAATCGCCGACCAGTCCGGCGCGCGAAAGCCCTGGATCGGCTTCTTCGCGGTGATCAAGATCCTGAGCCTTTGCCTGTTGTGGACGGCAGCGCCGGGTTCACCGGTTGTCATCCCGGTCATTCTCATCATCTTGGCCACCGTATCGGCAGAGTTTTCGGTCGTCTTCAACGACTCCATGATGCCACGCCTCGTTACTCCCGAAACCGTCGGTCGCGTCTCCAATATCGCATGGGGCCTCGGTTACCTCGGAGGCATGGTTGTTCTGATCGCGGTCGTCGTGCTGCTTGCCGCAAGCCCGGAAACAGGCAAGACCCTACTTGGTCGCGAGCCGCTTTTCGGCCTCGATCCCGCAGCCGGAGAGGATGCGCGAATTACCGGGCCGATCTCCGCGCTCTGGTACCTGATCTTCATCCTGCCGATGTTCTTCTTTACGCCTGATGCGAAGCGGGGCAAACCTTTCGCCGTGGCAATCCAGTCTGGTCTTCGCGGCCTTGCGAGCACACTTGGCGAACTGAAGACGAAACCGGGGATCTTCAAGTTCCTCATCGGGCGTATGATCTACCAGGACGGCGTCAACGGCTTGCTGGTCCTCGGTGGCGTTTTCGCGGCTGCGATGTTCGGCTGGTCTACGATGGAGATTGGCATCTACGGCATCATCCTCAACATCGTAGCAATCGGCGGATGCATAGCCGCGGGTTCGATAGACAAACGATTCGGGTCGAAATTCACCGTCGTCCTCAGTCTCCTGCTCCTGATTATCGCGACCTTTGGGATCATTTCCACCGGCCCGGGCTTTACTCTGTTCGGTCTTGTCCAGCTGCCCTCGGCCGAAACATCGGGAATGTTCGCCACCACTGCGGAAAAGACCTACGTGCTGTTCGGGACGCTGATTGGCGTGTCCTTCGGCCCGGTTCAGGCGTCGTCCCGTTCCTATCTCGCCCGAAGCGTTACACCGCAAGAGGCCGGCCGCTATTTCGGCATCTACGCACTTTCCGGTCGCGTCACGAGCTTCATGGCGACCTTGAGCTTTTCGCTCCTGACCTATTGGACTGGTTCGGCGCGCATCGGAATGGCAAGCATCATCATCTTCCTCGCGGCGGGATTGTTCATCCTCTTGAAGACGCCCTATCCCGCGGCCCACACGGGAACTCCTAGCGGCCCATAGGAGAGCCCGGTTCAGTCGGGCTCCCGCACTCAAGGGCGACGTGCCGTCAGTGCCGGAAATGCCGCACACCAGTAAAGACCATCGCGACATTGTGCTCGTTCGCTGCGGCAATCACCTCTTCGTCGCGCATCGATCCGCCCGGCTGGATGACAGCAGTTGCTCCGGCGGCGATCGCTGCAAGCAGGCCATCTGCAAAGGGATAGAAGGCCTCGGACGCGACTGCCGAGCCCCGCGTCAACGGTTCGGCAAGACCCAGGGCCTTGGCCGCATCTTCAGCCTTCATCGCAGCTATCCGTGCCGAATCGACGCGGCTCATCTGGCCAGCCCCGATGCCCGCAGTCTGGCCGTCCTTGGCATAGATGACCGCGTTGGACTTGACGTGCTTGGCGATCTTGAAGGCAAATTTCATATCTTCGAGCTCGGTTGGCGTCGGGGCCCGTTTCGTGACCACACGAAGTTCGAGATCCTCGACAACGACATTGTCGCGAGACTGGACGAGCAATCCACCGGAAACCGTTTTCGCGGTAATACCGGAGGCGCGAGGATCCGGCAGACGGCCAGTCGTCAGCAGACGGAGATTGGCCTTCGTGGCGATAATCGCCTTGGCCTCATCAGATACATCCGGGGCAATGATGACTTCGGTAAAGAGCTTGACGATCTCTTCGGCGGTTGCCGTGTCCAGCGTCTGGTTCAGTGCGATAATCCCGCCGAAGGCCGAAACGGAATCGCAGGCGAGCGCTCTCTGATAGGCTTCGACAAGCGTCTTTCCGGTCGCAACTCCGCACGGGTTGGCATGCTTGATGATTGCGCAGGCGGGCCCCTTCTCCGGCGAGAATTCGGCTACCAGCTCAAAGGCCGCATCGGTATCGTTGATGTTGTTGTAGGAGAGTTGCTTCCCCTGCAACAAGGTTGCATTGGCAACCCCCGGCCGCGTGTCACCATTGACATAGAAACCGGCATTCTGATGCGGGTTTTCACCATAACGCATCTTTTCCTTCAATACGCCGCCGATGGTACGATATTGCGGCATTTCGATCGAAAGTGCTTCGGCAAACCAGTTGGAAATCGCGGTGTCATAGGCCGCGGTGCGTGCATAAGCCTTGGCCGCGAACTGCTGGCGCAATGCGTAGCTGGTCTGGCAATCGTTGGAGCCAAGCGCTTCGAGCAGGGGCTGATAGTCGGACGGATCGGTCAGAATCGTCACATAGGCATGGTTTTTGGCCGAAGCCCGGATCATGGCCGGCCCACCGATATCGATATTCTCGACCGTCGTCGGATAGTCGCCTCCCGCGGCGCGAACCTCTTCGAAGGGGTAGAGGTTGATCACCGCAAGGTCGATCGCATCTATACCGTGTTCGCGCATAGCCTCGATATGTTCGGCATCGTCGCGGATAGCCAGAAGTCCGCCATGTACACGCGGATGCAGTGTCTTCACCCGCCCGTCCATGATTTCCGGGAACCCCGTGATCTCGGAGACATCTGTAACCGGGAGCCCTGCATTGGCAATCGCCTTGTGAGTCCCGCCCGTCGACAGCAGCCGCACGCCCATGGCGTGCAATGCTCCGGCGAGTTCCACGATGCCCGTCTTGTCGGAGACCGACAGAAGTGCGGTCTTGACCTTGACACGGTCGGGAGCGGGTATTTTCTTGGAAACGACAGCCATGGGTTCTGCTCCAATCTGAAGTTCGAGCTGCGATAATGCAGGAGGATAGCACAGGATGGATGCCGCCTAGCACAGCTGATGAAAAGAGGAAACCGACCTAAGGCTGATGAGCGAGAAACCAGCGTATTTCCGGTCCGTTGAAGATCAGCTCTATTTGCTCGGAGGGGCGCACGCCCGATGCGTCGGCGAAAAAGACGTCCTCGCCGATCGCGAGATTGCCGACAGGGATAGAGAAGACCCAGCTTTCTGCGTCGGGTGCAATCATACGAACGCTGCGTTCGTCGATGCGTTCCAGGCGGATAGATGGATGGATGTGGAAGCGCGCGATGGCCTCCTCTGGCGGCTTGCCTTGCAGCGGTTCGCCGTTAGGAAGCAGAAATCGGTCCCGGCCGGCAATCTTGGTTCCTGCCTCGTTCAGGCGCAATTCGCGTTCGTGCCAAAGCCCAAAAATATCGAGATAGCCGTCATGGCGGGCGCAGAGCCGGTCGCTCCCATCGGACGCTGTCTGACGGGTCATCGTGACCTCGGACACACCCGAAACCATTAATGGGCCGAGAAACGGTGATTTGGAAATGCGGGCGGACGACGCAGCACCGATGGATACTGTGGAATGAGCGGCCGTCGTTCGCGCCAATTGCTGCAGTTTCGCACCTGCGAAGCGCGGTGAACCGCTATTGACAATGAAACGGTGCTTGCCTGACGAGAGTTCGAATGAAAGGCATCCTGCATGCGCAGACTTCGATAACTCAACCGATTTCGGAAAACCGGTATCGACAATGATGACCGTCGTACCCGCTGCCAGACGGTGAAAGTGCGAATGCGGCAGGGCTTTGAACGGCAGACCCGCAGTTTCGTCGTAGCGCAACACGGACATCAACTCGTTCGCAAGTGTCGAGGAGGCTCCGTTGAATAGGGCCAGATCACCGCTGCCGTGGCGAAAGAACCGGATCGCTGGATACATCCGATCAATCGCGGGAATTAGCTTCGCGGGAACATCATGTCCAAGATTGATATAGGTCTGGCGTAGCGGAAGCAGGTCAAACAGCAGATCGACGGCGACATGCGGATTGCGTGAAACATGCCCCCCATCGGCCAGGATCTGCCTGTCGATCTCGCGATTGAGGTGACGTGCGGCGCGACGAACCGAAGATGCGCGCGAATGCATGGATATCGACGCCATCGCAAGCGCGATACGGACACGCAGTCGAGGCAAACCATCCGGGACATGGTCGGCGATTTGCTGCAAATAACGCAACTGGAATGCGAGGTTGCTGAGGAAGCGCCGGTAGAACCCGCTCTCCGCATCTTGCAGAACGACCGGGGAGTGAGACAGCCACGCGATAATCCGCTGTGCGATCACATCCGGTTCCCATGCCACGCCGGCAATCCGCGTTCCGTGGAGGCCGATCCATTCATCGACGATCGTCCTGGCGTTGGCGCAAGCTGCACCGGATTTTTCAGCACGGATATGGCGCAACCACGTGAAAGAATGAAGCCGCACGGCAAAGAGATGAGAAGGCAGCTCGAGCGCGAAGGGCGATTGATTGCCAGCATCAAGCACGCGCCCGGCAAGAGGAAAGCGCCGGAACAGAATCTCTTGCGCCACAAAGGGATCGATGACCCTCAGATCAGTCGGCGCAACGATGAGGCGGCTCGGTCCCGAGCCGGTGAAGCGCAGGGCCGAGATGCGTCCAATCGCTATCTGTCGGGAAATCCGTCTCCAGGCTTCACGAAGATATAGAAAGGTGAGCCTTTGGCGTTCCGTGAATCGCATTGTCTTCCCATGCCGCCGCGGCCGCGCCGAAATCGGGTAGGCGGAATCGAATTCGCCGCCCTTTCCGAATGCCAACGCATACCAGAACGACCTCGGCGACGAGCGATTAGCCGCTATCTCGTCCAGATGGCAACAACTTGAGTGAATATTTCGTTAAACTTTACATATTACGCATGCGTAAAAGCCGTCCAATCCGCCCGAAAAGCCCGCTTTCGCCGGCAGCATCGCCGGTGTCGTGCGAAATTCGCCAAGCGAAGTGATGGCGTCCTCGAGTCCAGGCCAGTCGGCAGCACGCACCGGTACCCTTTGAAATCCGTCCGTATCCGCAAGAATACGCGCAACCACCTCCTCACCTTCGGAGGGGTCGAGTGAGCAATTGGAGAACACGATCCGGCCTCCCGGCCGAAGCAGTGTCAGCGCGTGACGGAGCAGTTTTTCCTGCAGCCCGGCAAGCTTTGCGATATCGGCTGGCCCCTTAGTCCACAAGACGTCGGGATGGCGGCGGGTTGTCCCGGTCGATGAACAGGGTGCATCAAGCAGGATCGCATCGAAGGGTACTTCAGGGCGGAAATCGAGAAGATTGGCGCGCACAAAATCGCATTTCATGGCCAACCGGGACAGATTGCCTTTGAGGCGCTCAAGACGATTCTCCGATTGTTCGACAGCAGTAACCAACGCGCCTTTCTGTATCAACTGGGCGGTCTTTCCGCCGGGAGCGGCGCAAAGATCGGCTACGCGCTGGTCCGCGACATCACCTAGAAGCTGGGCCGGAATGGCGGCGGCGGCATCCTGTACCCACCATTCTCCCTCGTTGAATCCGTCCAGCAACGGAATCGCTCCGCGAAATTCCCCAAGTCGTATGCTTCCCGTTGGAAGCACGAGACCGTTGAGCCTGGCGGCCCAGGTTTCGGGATCGCTCTTGACCGTCAGATCAATTGCGGCGGGATGAGACTGTGCCTCGGAAATAGCACGGGCAGTCTCCTGTCCATAAACCGCCCCAAGCCGTTCGAGGAACCAGGTGGGCATGCATGGCAACGAAGAAACGCTTTCCAGGAGCGTCTGTTTTTCCCGGCCGAGACGGCGCAAGACAGCATTGACTAGCTTGGCGAAGCGCTTGTTGCGCGGATCGCGTGTCGCCTGCTCCACCGCCAGATCGACGGCCGAGTGATCCGGTACGTCGAGATAGAGCATCTGGGCGGCAGCGACGACAAAAAGATGATGGAGGGACCGAGCCCCCTCCGGCAGGGGGGTTTCGAGAAGGGAGGATAGGATCGCCTCGATTCGCGGCAGATGCCGCAACGTGCTCTGTAATATGGCGCGGACCAAACCGCGATCGGCCTCGCTCAAAGCCTTGAACGCCGGGTTCCCATGCTCTGCATCCAACATGCCGTCCAGCGGCGTCTTTCGGTCAACGACCGCAGCAAGAATCTTGGCTGCGGCAATTCTTGCGTCGAGCCCGGGTTTCGGCGGCGAGAAAGATTTTCCTGCGCGGTCCCCGCCGGCATGTGGGGCCATCTTGTTTTTTGGGATGCTGTTGCGAACTTTTCCGTCGTTCAAGACCAAGGTCCCTTTGGTGGTTGAGAACCACCGCGACCCCATCCAGTATCCGGGACGGAACGCGATTTGCGTGTCGCCTTAACAGCGGTTTCGGCCCGCGTCGATACCGCACTCACGCTTTCCGTCATCTGCATCAGAGCTGCGATGCGGTTTTCCGTGTCCGGATGGGTGGAGAACAGGTTATCCATACGCTGCCCGCTGAGTGGATTAATGATGAACATATGTGCGGTTGCCGGATTGCGCTCGGCATCGTCGTTCTCGATGTAAGAGGCATCACCGGCGATCTTCTGGAGCGCCGAAGCAAGCGAACGCGGACTACCGCAGATTTCTGCACCGCGCCGGTCAGCGGCATATTCGCGGGTGCGGCTGATCGCCATCTGGACAAGCATGGCAGCAAGGGGCGCGACGATCATCGCCACCAAAACACCGACGAAACCCAAGGGATTGTTGTCATCCCGCCGGCCGCCGAAAAAGAACGCGAAATTGCCGAGCATCGAAATCGCACCCGCAAGCGTCGCGGTAATAGTCATCGTCAGCGTGTCGCGATTCTCCACATGAGCCAATTCATGTGCCATGACTCCCGCGACTTCCTTGGGCGTCAGGCGCCGCAGCAGCCCGGTCGAAGCCGCGACTGCAGCGTTATGAGGATTTCGTCCGGTGGCGAATGCATTCGGCTGAGGATTGTCGAAGACATAGACGCGGGGCATGGGCAGGCCGGCATTCGCCGACAGGTCGCGGACCATTCGATAGAACTCGGGAGCGGTGGCTTCGTCCACCTCTTGGGCATGATAGGCGGCAAGCACCATACGGTCGGAGTTCCAATAGGAAAAGAAGTTCATCGCGGCGGCGATCAGAAAGGCGATCAACATACCGCTCTGGCCGCCGATCATGTATCCGACGCCCATGAACAATGCAGTCATGAAGGCGAGCAGCATTGCCGTACGCATGAAATTCATCAATCGCTCCACTTTCGTCTCATATGCGAAACTGCGAACATTGTTGTCGCAATGCACGCAATATGATTTAAAAATTGAATATGCGTTTTCAATGTTCGCTAAAGCAAAACCAACCTCATCAAGTGTGTCGACCGTGAGAAATCAGCATCCACTATCCAATGACAGTGCTTTGGACGGCGAAAATTCCCAGAAGGAACTTTCACCTGCGGCAAAGCGCGCCCTAAGCGAGGCCGAGGAACGCCGCCGGCGAACAGTCGCCGTCGAGCCTGCGCCCGAGATCGGTGGGCGCGGCGGCGCCGATCCGGCCCGCTTCGGTGACTGGGAGATCAAGGGTCGCGCGATCGACTTTTGATCTGAATAAATACCTATTGATCCGCGCCTAGTATAGGAATATCTTCCATATTATGCGCGATCGTCACTCCAGTTCCAAGTCCTCTGTCCTGCTTGCCCTTTCGGGCGCGATCCTGGCCGGCGGGAATGGGGTGGCCGGCGAGAAGATCGCCGGTCCGGTCGCGGCGGAACTGATCCGCGTGATCGACGGGGACACGGTGCTGGTGAGCGCCATGCCCTGGCCCGACCATCATGTGACGACCTATGTCCGGCTGCGCGGCATCGACGCGCCGGAACTGAAGTCGCGCTGCCCGGCAATCCGTAGCGCGGCGGAAGAGGCGCAGTCCACCCTGACCGACCTGTTGAAAGCTTCCCCCGTCGTTGAGCTTACCGACATATCAGGCGACAAGTATTATGGACGCGTCGTCGCCGCGATCACGCTCGCGGACGGCAGCGATCCCGCGGCAGCCTTGCTTTCGGCCGGCCTGGTCGACCCCTACCGGGGTGGGCGGAAAAAGACTGTCGCCTGCTCCTGAGCCACCGTGGCGCGTAGGCACTGGCTGTCGACGATTGCTAGACAAGGACGATCGCATCGTCTTCAATGGCGGCCTAACCGGATTGACTATCGAGATGACCATCAGTTCCCCCCTCTTCAGCGTGCCGATTCTGTCTCTCCTCCTCTTGACGCCCATCACCGCCGAAGCCAAACCGGAGAATCCGAACTTTCCACTGCGTCTCGCGGCGGGACGAACCTGCAAGCAGGTTGCAAGTTGTGCAGAGGCGGTGGAACTATGGTGCAGCGGTTATCGCCGCGCGGACGCCGACAACGACGGCATTCCTTGCGAGAACATCTGTCACTCACGCGAAAAAGTCGACCGGATCCGCGGCATGATCGGCTGCTGATGAGGGCTCGAACGGAAAAGGCCCCTCCGGACGAACGGAGAGGCCTTTGGGATCGCGGTCGAGAGGGCCGTCAGGCGCTCTTGTTCTGCCGGTTGGCGATCAGGTCGTCGACAACGCCGGGATCGGCGAGTGTTGATGTATCTCCGAGGGCACCAAAATCATCCTCCGCAATCTTGCGCAGGATGCGACGCATGATCTTGCCGGATCTCGTTTTCGGCAGACCTGGCGCGAACTGGATCTTGTCCGGCGATGCGATCGGGCCGATCTCAGCCCGCACATGCTTGACGAGAGCCTGACGAAGCGTTTCATCGCCCTCGTGATCGGCCATCAGGGTTACGTAGCAATAGATGCCTTGACCCTTGATCGGATGCGGATAGCCAACGACAGCGGCCTCCGATACGAGATGGTGTGAAACGAGCGCGGACTCGACTTCCGCCGTCCCCAATCGGTGGCCCGAAACGTTGAGAACGTCGTCCACGCGCCCGGTAATCCAGTAATAGCCGTCTTCGTCTCGCCGGCATCCATCACCAGTGAAATATTTCCCCTTGTAGGTGGAAAAATAGGTCTGAGCGAAGCGCTGATGGTCACCGTAGATGGACCGGGCCTGGCCTGGCCAGCTGTCCGTAATGCAAAGGTTTCCGTCCGTTGCACCTTCCAGAACCTTGCCCTCATTGTCGACCAGTTCCGGCTTGATTCCGAAGAACGGCCGCGTTGCCGACCCGGGCTTCAGGTCCGTGGCACCGGGAAGGGGCGAAATCATAATGCCACCTGTCTCCGTCTGCCACCAGGTATCGACGATCGGGCATTTCTGGCCGCCGACAACATTGTAATACCATTCCCAGGCTTCAGGGTTGATGGGCTCGCCGACCGAGCCGAGCAGACGCAGCGTCGAGCGGCTCGACCGTTCGACGAAATGGTCGCCGGCACCCATGAGCGAACGGATCGCTGTCGGAGCTGTATAGAAGACGTTGACCTTATGCTTGTCGACGATCTCCCAGAACCGCCCCTGATCGGGGAAATTCGGCACACCTTCGAACATCAGCGTCGTCGCGCAGTTCGCGAGCGGCCCATAGACGATGTAGGAATGACCCGTGACCCAACCGACATCGGCCGTGCACCAGTAGATCTCACCGTCCTTGTAGTCGAAGACATACTCATGGGTCATCGAGGCGTAGACAAGATAGCCGCCAGTCGTATGAACGACGCCTTTCGGTTTGCCGGTTGAGCCCGAGGTATAAAGGATAAAGAGCGGATCTTCGGCCCTCATTTTCACAGGCGGACAATCCGGCTTCGCCTTGGCGATTTCCTGGTGGTACCAGAGATCCCGGCCCGGCGCCCATTCGATCTTGCCGCCCGTGCGACGCACGACCAGCACCTTGTTGACCATCACATACTGCTTTGCCGCAATGTCGATGGCCGTATCGGTATTCTCCTTCAGCGGCACGGGCTTCCCGCCGCGCAACCCCTCGTCACAGGTTATGACGAATGTCGATTCGCAGTCGACGATGCGCCCGGCAAGCGCTTCTGGCGAAAAACCGCCAAAGACGACGGAATGAACGGCGCCGATGCGGGCGCAGGCAAGCATTGCGTAAGCAGCTTCCGGGATCATCGGCATATAGATCGTGACCCGGTCGCCCTTCTTGACGCCCTGCTCCTTCAGCACATTGGCAAGGCGACAGACCTGATCATAAAGCTGGTTATAGGTTATCTTCTTGTCGATGTAGGGATTGTCGCCTTCCCAGATGATCGCGGTGCGTTCGCCATGCGTCTTGAGGTGGCGATCAATGCAATTGTAGGAGACGTTGGTCAGTCCATCTTCATACCACTTGATGGAGACCTTTCCCTTGAAATTGGTGTTCTTGACCTTGGTATAGGGCTTGAACCAGTCGATGCGCTTGCCATGCTTGTCCCAGAATTTCTCGGGATCCTCGATGCTTTCCTCATACCATTTCAGGTACTTGTCCTTGTCGACCAAGGCACGGCTCTTTGCCGATTTGAGAACCGGATAGGTTTTGGCAGACATGAACTCCTCCTCATGTAGAACGCCAGTATGTCTTAAGACCGAAAGATCCCACCTTCGGCCATATGTGCCACATTCATAGCAGGTCAGGCAAACCCAGCAATTAGACAAAGGTCATTCGCATGCTGGAGAATTGCAATCTCGTCCCATTGCGGCTATAGAGCACATTACTTTCCGGAAATTGTGGTTGATACCCACGGACCGCGGCACCCGGCGCGGACGCAAAGAAGGACTATTTCTATGGCTCAGACATTGCTCATGCCAAAGGCAACGGCCGTATGGCTGGTCGACAATACCGCGCTGTCATTCGACCAGATCGCCCAGTTCTGCAAGCTCCATCCGCTGGAGGTCAAAGCCATCGCGGACGGGGAAGCGGCACAGGGCATCAAGGGTCTGGACCCAATCTCGACTGGCCAGCTTTCCCGCGAGGAGATCGCACGCGCCGAATCCGATCCGAACCACAAACTGAAGCTTCAGGAGCCGAAAGTTCGCGTTCCCGACTCCAAGCGTCGTGGTCCTCGTTATACCCCTGTCTCCAAGCGCCAGGATCGGCCAAACGCCATTTTGTGGCTGGTTCGAAACCATCCGGAACTGAAAGACGCGCAGATTTCGCGCCTCGTCGGCACGACCAAGAGCACGATCGAGCAAATTCGCGATCGCACCCACTGGAACTCGGCCAACCTGACGCCGATGGATCCGGTCACCCTCGGACTTTGCAGTCAGATTGATCTCGACCTCGAAGTAGAGAAGGCATCCAAGGGTCGCCCGCTGCCAACGGCAGCCGAGTTGGGCGCCACCCTGCAGTCGGCAACCGAAACCGAAAACCTCGGCTATGGCTTCCAGCAGGAAGAGGAAAAGGAAATCGACGCCAACGCGGTCTTCGCCAAGTTGAAGTCCCTCAAGTCGAGCCGCCCCGAGGACGAAGACGACGAAGACCAATACTGAGTCCGTCGGCAGAAATGTTGGAGAGAGCCCCTGCAGCGGATCTGCAGGGGCTTTTTTTGTATTCCGACTACTGCGCCATGCCGTTCTGTCTCAACACGCCCGTAATTTCATCCAGGATCACCGGGTCATCTATGGTTGCCGGCATTTTCCATGGCAAGCCATCGGCTATTTTCTGCATCGTACCGCGCAAGATCTTGCCCGAGCGGGTCTTGGGCAAGCGCTCGACGACCATCACTGTCTTGAACGCTGCCACCGGTCCAATTTCATCACGCACGAGCTGCACCACCTCACGGAAGATAGCTGATGTTTCACGGGAAACATTTTTCTTCAGTACTAGGAAGCCGCAAGGAATTTGCCCCTTCAACTCATCGGCGATGCCGATGACTGCGCATTCCGCCACATCCGGATGCATGGCTACGACTTCCTCCATGGCACCAGTCGACAACCGATGGCCTGCGCAATTGATGATGTCGTCGGTTCGCGCCATCACGAAGATATAGCCATCATCGTCGACCATGCCGGCATCCGCGGTCTTGTAGTAGCCCGGGAATTCCTCAAGACATGTCGACCGAAACCGGTCGTCGGCATTCCAGAAGCTCACCAGGCACCCGGGAGGTAGCGGCAGCTTGACAACGATATTGCCGAGCGTTCCACTTGGAACCGGATGCCCGGAGTCGTCGAGCACCTCGATTGCATAGCCGGGCATGGCTACGGCCGGAGATCCATATTTTACCGGCAGAAACCCGAGCCCCGCAGGGTTGGCCGCGACCGGCCAGCCAGTCTCGGTCTGCCACCAGTGATCTATGACAGGTACGTCGAGCATCTGCTCGGCCCATCTGATCGTCTCCGTATCGGCCCGCTCCCCGGCCAGGAACAGTGCCCGCATGCCCGAAAGGTCATACTTGCGCAGAAGCTCACCATCTGGGTCGTCGCGACGGATCGCGCGAAAAGCTGTCGGGGCAGTGAAAAGAGTTTTCACGTCATACTCCAAAACGATACGCCAGAACGTTCCGGCATCAGGCGTCCCGACTGGCTTGCCCTCGAACAGCACCGTGGTATTGCCCGCCAGAAGCGGCCCGTAGACGATGTAGGAGTGGCCGACAACCCAGCCGATATCGGAGGCAGCCCAGAATGTTTCGCCAGGCCTCACCCCGTAAATGTTCTCCATCGACCACTGCAAGGCCACCATGTGCCCGCCATTGTCCCGAACTACACCCTTCGGCTGGCCCGTCGTTCCGGACGTATAGAGGATATAAAGCGGGTCGGTTGCGAGTACCGGCTCGCATGGAACAACGGTACCGTTGATCCGCTCCGCCTCTATCGCCTTTGCGAAATCCACGTCCCCATGCTCGTAGCGAAGCGGCGCATGCAATTGATCGCGCTGCAGGATGAAGCAATACTCGGGCTTGACCTTCGCCATATCGACCGCATGGTCGAGCAGGGGCTTGTAAGGGACGATCCGCCCTGGTTCCAGCCCGCAGCTGGCGCTGATCACCACCTTGGCGTTGCAGTCATCGATGCGGGTTGCAAGCTCGTGCGCGGCGAAACCTCCAAAGACCACCGAGTGTATTGCGCCGAGCCTCGCGCAAGCGAGCATTGAGAATACAGCTTCAGGAATCATTGGCATATAGATGATGACGCGGTCACCTTTCATCACACCGTGATTCCTCAGCACGGCGGCAATAGCCGTCACTTCTGTAAGAACGTCGTAATAGGTGAAGCGCGTCTTCTCGCCGGTCATCGGGCTGTCATAGATCACGGCTGCCTGCTCACCGCGACCCGCGTCGACATGGCGGTCAACGCAATTGTGACATGTATTGGTTTCTGCGCCGACGAACCACCGGCCATAAGTTCCGGCGTTCCCGTCGAAGACCTTGTCGGCCGGCCGGAACCAGTCGATCTTGGTCGCCTGCTCCTTCCAGAACGCCTCCGGATTACCCATCCACGATTGGTAGGTTTCCAGATACTTGCTTTCCATGATGTCCTCCCGATCGACCGCGACACAAAGCGATACCTTGCCGCAATACTAGGCACGCAGTCTTAATCTGGGAAGTCCGACGAAAGCCCTAGCCAATCAGGGCAATTCGAACAGCGGACCGGTGACAGTCACCGAACTCCGAAGATTGCCGATCCGACCCGCACACTTGTAGCCCCGAAGGCAATGGCGGTCTCGAAATCACCCGACATGCCCATCGACAGTCTGTCCAAGCCGCATTGCCCGGCAAACTTTGCCAGGAGAGCGAAATGCGGCCCGGGGTTTTCATTGGCAGGCGGAATGCACATCAAGCCCTCGATAGGTAGGGCAAGATCTTTGCGGCAGAACTGCACGAAATCAACTGTATCGTCCGGGGCGATCCCGGCCTTCTGTGGCTCCAGTCCGGTATTGACCTGGACATAGAAAGACGGCGAGCGTCCCTGCCGTTTCATCTCCTCGCTGAGCGCACGGGCGATCTTTTCCCGGTCGACTGTTTCGATCACATCGAACAGGGCCACCGCGTCTCCGGCCTTATTCGACTGCAAAGGTCCAATCAGATGCAGTTCGATTCCAGAGGTTTCGGACTTCAGCTCTGGCCACTTATGTTGAGCCTCCTGGACACGGTTCTCTCCAAAGATTCGCTGACCGCAAGCAATTGCCTGTCGGATACTATCTGCGTCGAACGTCTTGGAAACCGCAACGAGTTTAACGGACTCCGGCTCACGACCTGCATTTTTCGCCGCCCGTGCAATCCGTGTCGAAACCTCAGCCAGCCGTTTCTCAATCGTCATTTTTCCGTCCACATCTCGCAAGTTATTTTCCATCATCGCGCAGCGCTCCGCTACAAGGCAAGACCGTGCGGGGGATCCGCATCTGAATCCGACCACATGCTACGCTTTCCCGCATGGCAAGGCCCGGGAAACTTGACGCTTGCACTGTTTCGTGGTGAAGGTCACGCCCAATCCTCCTTGATTTTCCGGAAATGCGACAAATGGCTACCGAACGTTACAATCCGCGCGATGCCGAGCCCCGTTGGCAGGCGAAATGGTCCGAAGCAGGCGTCTTCGTCACCGATAACAACGACAAGCGCGACAAGTATTACGTCCTCGAGATGTTCCCCTATCCGTCGGGCCGCATCCATATGGGCCATGTCCGCAATTATGCGATGGGCGACGTGGTTGCGCGCTACAAGCGCGCCCGCGGCTACAATGTCCTGCATCCGATGGGCTGGGACGCCTTCGGCATGCCGGCCGAGAATGCCGCCATGCAGAACAAGGTTCATCCCAAGGACTGGACCTACCAGAACATCGCAACAATGCGCAACCAGCTGAAATCCATGGGGCTCTCTCTGGATTGGTCGCGCGAATTCGCGACCTGCGATGTAGAATATTACCAACGCCAGCAGTACCTCTTCCTCGACATGATGGAAAAGGGCCTGGTCTACCGCAAGCAGTCGAAGGTTAACTGGGACCCGGTCGACCATACGGTGCTCGCCAACGAGCAGGTCATCGAAGGCCGCGGCTGGCGTTCCGGCGCGCTGGTGGAACAGCGCGAGTTGACGCAATGGTTCTTCCGGATCACCGACTTCAGCCAGGACCTGCTCGACGCGCTGGATACGCTCGACCAGTGGCCGGAAAAAGTGCGGCTGATGCAGAAGAACTGGATCGGCCGCTCGGAAGGCCTGACGCTGCGCTGGGAGATCGCCGGCGAAGCTCCGGCCGGCCATTCCGAGGTCACCGTCTACACCACGCGTCCCGACACGCTGTTCGGCGCATCCTTCCTGGCGATTGCCGCCGATCACCCGCTGGCCAAGGCCGTTGCCGAAGGCAATGCCGAGATCGCCGCCTTCTGCGACGAATGCCGCCGGGCCGGCACGTCACTGGCCGCGCTGGAAACGGCCGAGAAGAAGGGCATGGATACCGGCGTCAAGGTTCGCCATCCCTTCGACGCGTCGTGGGAGCTGCCGGTCTACGTCGCCAACTTCGTCCTGATGGACTACGGCACGGGCGCGATCTTCGGCTGCCCGTCGGGCGACCAGCGCGACCTGGATTTCGCCCGCAAGTATGAGCTGCCCGTCGTGCCTGTGGTCATGCCGAAGGACGGCGACGCCGCGACCTTCACGGTCGGCGATACCGCCTATGACGGCGACGGCGTGATGATCAATTCGCGCTTCCTCGACGGACTGGACACGGAGGCGGCCTTCAAGGTGGTTGCCGACCAACTGTCGGCGAAGACGCTCGGCAATGCGCCTCAGGGCGAGCGCAAGGTGCAGTTCCGCCTGCGCGACTGGGGTATTTCCCGCCAGCGCTACTGGGGCTGTCCGATCCCGGTCATCCATTGCGAGGCTTGCGGCGTCGTGCCGGTGCCGAAGAAGGATCTGCCGGTCAAGCTGCCAGACGACGTGACCTTTGACGTTCCCGGCAATCCGCTGGATCGCCACGCGACCTGGCGCCATGTCGCCTGCCCGCAATGCGGCAAGGATGCGCGGCGTGAAACCGACACCATGGACACCTTCGTCGATTCCAGTTGGTATTTCGCCCGCTTCACCGCGCCACGCGAAGACCTGCCGACCGTTCCGGCGATCGCCGATCACTGGCTGCCCGTCGACCAGTATATCGGTGGTATCGAGCATGCGATCCTGCACCTGCTCTATTCACGCTTCTTTACCCGCGCCATGCGCGAAACCGGCCACGTCAACATCAGCGAGCCCTTCAAGGGCCTGTTCACGCAGGGCATGGTGGTGCACGAGACCTACAAGCTGGGTTCGGGCGCGCACGGCCAGTGGGTGGCGCCGGCCGACATCCGCATCGAGGAAGTCGATGGCGCGCGACGCGCCGTGCTGCTTAAGACTGGTGAGGAAGTGACGATCGGCTCGATCGAGAAGATGTCGAAGTCGAAGAAGAACGTCGTGGACCCAGACGACATTATTGCGTCCTACGGTGCCGACACCGCGCGCTTCTTTGTGCTTTCGGACTCCCCGCCCGATCGCGACGTCATCTGGTCCGAATCAGGAGTAGAGGGCGCTCATCGATTCGTTCAGCGCGTCTGGCGTCTCGTTTCAGAGGCATCGGAACGTATGCGTGAAATCGCTGCGAATCCGGCTACCGAAGGGGAGGGGCTTCTCGTGTCGCAAGTTGCGCATCGGACGCTTAAAGCAGTCCAGGGCGACTATGACAAACTAGCCTTCAACAAGGCCGTCGCCCGCATTTACGAGCTGGTCAATGAGCTCGCCGGCCCTCTGGGCAGAGTTGCCGGCGGTCAGGCAGACAGTGCCTATATTGCGGCGGTCAGGAATGCGTCCGAGATCCTTGTTCAGTTGATTGCGCCTATGACGCCCCACTTGGCCGAAGAGTGCTGGCAAGCCCTTGGCAATAGCGGTCTTGTCGCTCAGGCGGTGTGGCCAAGTTTCGATGCCGCTCTGGTCACGGAAAACGAAATCGTGTTGCCCGTGCAGATCAATGGAAAGAAACGTGCTGAATTGACAATCGCCCGCGATGCGGATCAGAATGCTGTTCAGAATGCGGTTCTCGCCTTGGAAACCGTAAAGTCTGCCTTGAACGGTCAGGCGCCAAAGAAGATCATCGTGGTACCGCAGAGGATTGTGAATATTGTCGTGTGATTCCGTCATCCTGCCGTTTCGCAAGGTTCTCCTCGGTTTAGGTTTGGCGGTGGCGCTAGCCGGCTGTCAGGTTCGTCCGCTTTATGACGAAGCGTCGGGCACGACGGGAAGCCTCAGCTCCATCGTCTATTCTGCCGCGAGCAACCGTGTTGGTCAGGAAGTACGCAACCACCTCATATTCCTGACTGCAGGCGGGGCAGGTGAACCGGCGAATCCGGAGTATGAGGTCGACCTCAAGGTCAGTGCGACGACTATGGGAGTGCTTTTGGACCAATCTTCCGACACAGCTAAGGCCGGTCGTGTCATCGTGTCCGCCAGCTACAAGCTGAAGCGTGCATCCGACGCAACAACATTGCACACGGGTCGTCGTCAGGTAGTTGCAGTCGTCGACTATCCTTCGCAGGAATTTGCCAAACTGCGCGCAATACGCGATGGCGAGGATCGTGCGGCGCGCGAGCTTGCTGAATTCATCCGTGCCGACCTCGCGTCGGCTCTCGGCCGGTGAGGCCGGGTTGAAATGGCGGAATTCAAATCCGGGGAATTCGACGCATTTCTTCAGAAATCGGCGCGACACCACCGGATCTTTGTTGTCTATGGACAAGATCGAGGCCTTGTTTCAGAACGGGCTGCGCTCATCGCTAGGGCAACAGGCGTCAATCTGGACGACCCTTTCTCCCTCATCCGTCTGGATATTGGAGACATACAAGGCGATCCCGGCCGCCTAATCGACGAAGTGAATTCCTTTGGCCTCTTTGGCGGCGAAAAGCTCGTCTGGATAAAGGGCGCATCCAATGAGAAATCGCTGGCGGACGGACTGCGGTATCTGGTCGAGGCGCCGCCAGAGAATTGCCATTTGATAATCGAGGCTGGCGATCTGAAGAAGGGATCGCTCGTTCGTAGAACAGCCGAGGAAGCGCGGACAATCGCAGCCATTCCCTGTTATCAGGACGACGCGCGGCAACTGAACGCGCTAATCGATACCGAACTCTCGGCGGCAGAGTTGAGGATTACACCTGCTGCTCGCGAGCTTCTGGTCGACTTGCTGGGGGGTGACCGGATCGCATCACGAAACGAGATCCGTAAGCTGGTTCTCTATCGCCTCGGGCAATCATTGATCGATGAGGAACATGTCAGGGATATCATCGGCGATGCCAGCGGTATCTCGACCGACGAAGTCGTTGACGCAGTCCTGAACGGCGATCCGGATGCATTCCTGCACGCGATCCAGAAGGTTGCAACGTCCAAGACACCTGTTTTCCTTGTCCTGCAGTCTTGCCTTCGGCAATTCCAGCAACTTGACGCGATGCGCGCAGAAATGGAAGAGCGAAGGCTGCAACCCGCCCAAGTCATGCAGACATTCGGGCGCAGCATTCACTTTCGACGCAAACCCGTTATCGAGCGTGCATTGCGCAATTGGTCTTCGGCCGATCTCGGGCGTGAGGCAGGCAGAATACAAGCAGCTGTATTGCAGTCGCGCCAAAAGCCGGTGCTGGAAGACAATCTCGCTTTGCAGACACTGTTGTCAACGACGCTGCAATCCGCGCGCCGGAATCGGCGTACCGGTTAAACTGCCAAGACGTCAACGGCTTTCGAGGAGACGGCAGATCTCTTCAAGTTGCTCCAGCGAGGTGTAGTTGATCCGGATCTGGCCACCAGATCCCTTGTGATTGATTGCCACTGAAAGACCAAGCCGATCCGAAAGGCTGCGCTCAAGCGCGATCGTGTCGGAATCCTTCGTTTCCCTGGGGACAGACGATGTGGGTGCGCTTTGCGCTTTGATATGGTTTTGCGCCAGGCGCTCGGCATCACGTACCGAAAGCCCTTTGGCGGCAATCGTCTTGGCCAGTGCAACAGGATCAGGAGTGGAAACCAACGCGCGTGCGTGACCGGCAGACAGACTTCCGTCGGCCAACATGTCACGTACCGGATCGGGCAACTTCAGAAGACGCAGGCTGTTGGCGACATGACTCCGGCTCTTGCCGATGATCTCGCCAAGATCGTTCTGCGTATATCCATGTTCCGCGATCAGCTGCTCGTAGCCGAGCGCTTCCTCGAGAGGATTGAGGTCCGCACGCTGCACGTTCTCAACAATTGCGAGTTCCAGCGCCGTCCTATCATCAACATCACGGATGATCACTGGTATCGCGACAAGGCCGGCCAGTTGTGCGGCTCGCCAACGTCGTTCGCCGGCTATGATCTCGTAGCGGTCCATCTGAAGCGTACGGACGACAACCGGTTGCACGATGCCATGCTGGCGAATGGAACCGGCGAGATCCTGCAGCTCGCTTTCGTCAAAATAGCGCCGGGGATTGCGCGGATTTCGTGAAATGAACTCGATCGGCACCGTGCGGTCTGGACTTACGCTCGGACGCGTATCACCAACGGGCAGGGGCTGATCCATCTCACCGATCAAAGCAGCGAGACCGCGGCCAAGCCGACGCTTAGAAATGTCATCATTCATTCTTTTTATACCTCACAACTATCCAGGCGGCTATTAGGCCGCCTTGCGCTGCCGCTCGCGCTGAATCACCTCCGACGCAAGCTGCAGATAAGCCTGGCTCCCCGCGCATTTCAAATCGTAGAGGATTGCCGGCTTTCCATAGGACGGAGCTTCGGACACACGGACATTGCGCGGAATAAGTGTCGCATAGACCTTTTCGCCAAGGTGAGTACGAACGTCGCTGACGACCTGCTGCGCTAGATTGTTGCGGGAATCGAACATCGTCAGGACAATTCCCTGTATATCCAGGGTCGGATTCACGCTCTGTCGGACCTGATTGATCGTCTCAAGCAGCTGGCTCAACCCTTCAAGCGCGAAAAATTCACATTGAAGAGGCACAAGAACGGAATGGGCTGCCGCCATCGCATTCATTGTTAGAAGATTGAATGAAGGCGGGCAATCGATAAGAATATACGTGTATTGCTGCGCGTCTGTCGTCTGCAGCGCCTTTTTGAGACGAAACACCCGATCCGCCTGCTGAGATATTTCCATCTCCAAGCCGAGGAGATCGAGCGTTGAAGGCACAATCGACAAATTGGGAACAGCCGTCTGCAATGCAGCATCCGCGACATTGTGAGTGCCGATCAAGATGTCATAAGAAGAATACTTGCGTTCGCGGCGCTCGATACCCAGGCCAGTGCTGGCATTTCCTTGCGGATCCAGATCGACAATGAGAACACGCTCGCCAATTGCTGCAAGAGCTGTCGCCAGATTGATCGCGGTCGTCGTCTTGCCGACGCCGCCCTTCTGATTTGCGATAGTGATAATCCGGTTCTTTTCGCCAGCCATGCCACACCCGACTTCATTAAACCTTGCGTGCCAGATGAGCGATCTCCAAAATGACGGAGTCCGCTTCGATCACACTGGAGTGTAATACCAGATCAAACTGCCAACGACCACGCGCCTTGTCGATTTCCACCTGATAATCCCGCCCTTTGTGAAAGAAGCAAAGCAAATCCGGATTCATCTCTGCCCATGGATTCGCGAAATCCAGCAGTTGGTCGAGTTGGGCAAGCGCCCGGGCGGAAATGGCATCGCATTTCCCGATTACTGGCGGACATTTCTCTATCCTGGATGCATTGACACTGCCCCTTGCGCCGGTCTCCGCGAGTGCGACACGTAGGAAGCTGGCCTTCTTGTGGTTGCTCTCGATCAGGTGAACCCATCCAGCTCCCCGCTCAGCTAGTAGAATTGCCGTAATCACACCTGGGAAACCGCCGCCGCTCCCGAGATCCACCCACTGTTTTGGCTCGGGCGAAAGTTTAAAAATTTGCGCGCTGTCAGCAATGTGGCGCATCCACATCGCATCCTTCGTTGAAGGAGCAACAAGATTGATGGTGGAGGACCACTTGCGGAAGAGATTTTCGAAATGCTGAAGTCGATCATATGTTTCACGTGAAACACGCAGGCCGATCAGATCGAACAATGGACTCTCTGACATTGTATCAGCCAACCCTCTTAACCGACTCTTGCCGCTTCAAGTGCGCGATCAACAACGACAGGGCCGCAGGCGTCATCCCGTCGATCTGGGCAGCTTGCCCGATACTCCAGGGGCGCGCTGAGCTCAGCTTTTGCTTCAATTCGTTCGAAAGTCCAGCAAGTCCGGCGAAATCAAAATCTGCCGGTATAAGGCGTTCCTCCTCTCTGCGCGCAGCAAGAATATCGGCGCTCTGGCGCTCGACATAGACGGAATAGGATGCATGGATCTCTACCGCATCGGCAATTTTCCGGTCGAACGGCACAATCTCCGGCCAAACTCGATAAAGGTCACTCAGGGAAATCTCCGGATAGGAGAGGAGCTCCAAACCCGTTCGCTTGCGCCCGTCCTGATTTACAGACAAACCAAATTGAGCTGCGCCCGTCGGTGACACAGTATGCGACGAAAGCTCCTGAATCGCGGCATCAAGGGAATCGCGGTAACTGGCGAATCGTCTCGCACGATCGCCGCCAATACAGCCAATCTTCAATCCGAGCGGAGTCAGGCGGAGATCGGCATTGTCTGCTCGAAGCGTTAATCTGTACTCCGCCCGAGACGTGAACATCCGATACGGCTCGGTGACTCCTCGGGAGGTCAGATCATCGATCATCACCCCAATATAGGAATCGGTCCGACTAAAGGTTACCGGATCGCTGCCGCCGGCAATCAGCGCCGCATTTATTCCCGCAACGAGACCCTGCGCGGCGGCCTCCTCATATCCAGTCGTGCCATTGATCTGCCCCGCGAGAAAGAGACCCGGCATCTGTCTCGCTTCCAAGGTTGGATAAAGCTCCCTCGGATCGACATGATCATACTCAATGGCGTATCCCGTCTGCAAAATGTGTACGCGCTCGAGTCCTGGAATGGTCCGTATGAAGGCATCCTGCACTTCTTCCGGCAAAGATGTCGAAATGCCGTTGGGGTAAACCGTATCGTCGTCGAGGCCTTCTGGCTCTAAAAAAATCTGGTGCCCATCCCTGTCACCAAATCGCGTAATCTTGTCTTCAATCGAAGGACAATAGCGTGGGCCCACACCTTCGATCTGCCCCGAATACATTGCTGAGCGGTGTATATTCTCGCGGATCAGCTGATGGGTTCGCTCGGTGGTGCGTGTAATCCCGCACTCGATCTGCCGATTCGCTATCCTGTCGGTCATAAAAGAAAAGGGGACTGGATCGCTGTCGGCGCTTTGCCGTTCCAACGACGCCCAGTCTATTGTTCTTCCATCGAGGCGCGCTGGTGTCCCTGTCTTCAGTCGCCCAAACCGAAGTCCTGCCCTTTCCAATGTGCTACTTAACCCAATGGCAGGCGCCTCGCCGAAACGTCCCGCCGGTATCTTGCGGCTACCGATGTGAATGAGCCCACGAAGAAATGTTCCTGTGGTAAGAACCACGGATTTCGCGGAAATCTCGCGTCCATCGGCCAGAATGACACCATTCGTTTCGGGATCGACTCGGTTGATATCGAATACATCCCCCTCGACAATGGTCAGATTATCATGTGCCGCCAACGCCACTTGAACAGCGCCCCGATAGAGCTTGCGATCAGCCTGCGTTCGCGGTCCCCAGACAGCGGGGCCTTTTTTGCGGTTCAGCATCCTAAACTGAATGCCGCCACGATCCGCACACCGGCCCATTAGCCCGTCCAGCGCATCGATCTCGCGCACGAGGTGTCCTTTGCCGAGGCCACCAATTGCCGGATTGCAGGACATTGCACCAATAGTTTCTCGTCTGTGCGTGACAAGTGCAGTTCTGGCACCCAGGCGCGCGGCGGCGCTCGCTGCCTCGGATCCCGCATGGCCGCCGCCTATTACGATAACATCGTATCTTGAATCGCTCATTCGCTCTACTCCTGCGGGGGTCTATTGGGTAGGTTCAAGGAAGTGTCAGGCCACGCAGCTATTTCAGTTGCTATCAAGGCTAGTGTTTCACGTGAATCACTTGCCGATGCAAAAGTCGGAGAAGATCTTTCCAAGGAGAGACTCGACATCAATCTTGCCGGAAATCCGCCCAAAAGCGTCCGATGCGCGGCGCAAATGCTCAGCCCTGACCTCGAGCCCAATATCGGTATTGCCAACGGCCGCTTCAATGTTGGTCAGCACATCGGCTATATGCTGCCGCTGGCGCAGCCTGCTGGGTATTGCTAGTGAAAGCCCACCCGCCATGGCCTCCATATGTTTCATAATCATTGCCCTTAGGTCGTCGACGCCATCACCGGTAACTGTCGAGATACAAAGGTCCTGGTTTTGTTTCGGATTCGAATCGTTGCTCAAATCAGACTTCGTACCCACTCTGATCACCGGTGCGGAACTGGACGCGAAGAGGTCGTGAGCGAACCCAGCAGGTGAGGAGACATCCGAGAGATGGAGGATCAGGTCGGCTTCTTCCACCTTGGTCAGGGCACGCCGAATGCCCTCCCGTTCAATCGCTTCGTCGGTATCCCGGATACCGGCCGTATCAAAGAGATGAACGGCAAAACCCCCAAGGTCGAGTTCGCAGTGCAGAATATCCCGCGTCGTACCGGCATATTCAGTCACAATCGCTACCTCACGATTGGCCAGCGTATTCATCAGACTTGACTTACCGGCATTCGGTGGTCCTGCAATGACCACCTTGAAGCCGTCGCGAATAATCGCGCCCACCCTTTCCTGTTCAATGTACCGTGCGATTTCTTTCGCCAACGCCTCCATATCAATCCAGATCCGGTCGGATACCGATCCCGGAATGTCTCCCTCGTCGGAAAAATCCAGTTCCGCCTCAATCATCGCTCTGGCATGAAGCAGCCTCTCCCGCCAGGATGAATAGATCGCGGAGAGCTTCCCGAAACTCTGCTCCGTAGCAAGGCGCCTTTGCATTTCGGTCTCTGCGGCCAGCAGATCCGCCAGCCCCTCGATTTCGACGAGATCCAGCTTGCCACTCTCAAAGGCCCGCCGCGAGAATTCGCCCGCCTCCGCCAGCCGACAACCGTCAAAAAGCTGCAATTCTGCAAGAACAGCAGCAACGACAGCTTTCCCGCCGTGAAGATGGAATTCTATGCAGTCCTCCCCGCTAAACGAGTGCGGTCCGCGAAATGCGAGCACAATGCCCCTGTCGAGGACGGCGCCGTTCCGGCTACGAATCGATCTCAACGATGCCACCCGGGGGGGCGGCAATACCCCGCACATCTTGCGGCAGATGCCAAAAGCCTCGTCGCCGCTGATCCGAACAACTGCGACGCCGGCCGGCAACCCTCCGGAGGAAAGTGCGAAAATAGTATCCTGATGGGTGGAAACCATGGCTACGAACTCAATCGCCGAATTGCGGATCTATTCGATTGTCTTCGTTACAAAAACGTATCGTGCACTTCTCCGTGCCTTGAGAATCCGGCTAATCAAGAGCACTCATTCTACTGGAAGACATTCCGCTCCAAACCCGAAGCAGTTGCCCGTCCGCCGATTACGTATTCATCGAGTCGAAGAAATCCGCGTTGTTCTTCGTCTGCTTCAACTTGTCGATCAGGAACTCGATCGCATCCGTCGTACCCATCGGTGCAAGAATACGCCGCAGCACAAAAATCTTTTGAAGATCCTGGCGCGGCACAAGAAGGTCTTCCTTTCGCGTCCCTGACTTCAGTATATCCATAGCCGGGAAGATCCGCTTGTCGGCAACCTTTCGGTCCAGAACGATTTCCGAATTGCCGGTACCCTTGAACTCTTCGAAGATGACTTCGTCCATGCGGCTTCCGGTATCGATCAGGGCAGTCGCGATGATCGTCAGCGAACCACCCTCTTCAATATTGCGTGCCGCACCAAAGAAGCGCTTCGGACGCTGCAGGGCATTCGCATCAACGCCACCCGTCAGAACCTTGCCGGATGAAGGAACGACGGTGTTGTATGCACGACCGAGGCGCGTGATCGAATCAAGAAGGATGACGACATCCCGTCCATGTTCGACCAGGCGTTTTGCCTTCTCAATCACCATTTCAGCCACCTGGACGTGCCGCACGGCAGGCTCGTCGAAAGTCGACGACACCACTTCGCCGCGCACGGACCGCTGCATGTCCGTGACTTCCTCGGGGCGCTCGTCAATGAGCAACACAATCAGGTAGCATTCCGGATGATTGGCGGTAATCGAATGGGCTATGTTCTGCAAGAGAACGGTCTTACCGGTGCGCGGGGGAGCTACGATCAATCCACGCTGGCCTTTGCCGAGCGGAGCCACGAGATCGATGACCCGCGCTGAGAGGTCCTTCGATGTCGGAACATCCAGCTCCATCTTGAACCGTTCGTCCGGATAGAGAGGAGTCAGATTGTCAAAATGAACCTTGTGCCGGATCTTTTCCGGATCCTCAAAATTGATCGTGTTGACCTTCAGAAGCGCGAAGTAGCGCTCACCCTCTTTGGGGCCCCTAATCGGCCCTTCGACGGTATCGCCCGTTTTCAGCGAGAAGCGGCGGATCTGCGAAGGTGAAATATAGATGTCGTCCGGTCCCGGAAGATAGTTGGCATTGGCCGAACGCAGGAAGCCGAAGCCATCCTGGAGGACCTCGACGACACCTTCTCCGATAATCTCGACATCCTGACTCGCGAGCATCTTCAGGATCGCGAACATCAGCTCCTGCTTACGCATCGTGCTCGCGTTCTCGACCGCCAAGGATTCCGCAAAAGTCAGCAGATCCGTCGGCGATTTGCTTTTGAGTTCTTGTAGCTTCATTTCAGCCATGAAGGGGACCACATTCTTTGGAAGGGAAAGGCGTGCTGGTTGAATTCGGTACGATCGCGGAAACCGCAAATGACTGAATGTTACGCACGCCGGTATAGATGAGATTGCGGGAAAATAGCGATTCACCTGTTTGCCCGCAAGTGAAAAGGCGGATCTGGCGCAAATAAAGCAGGAACAGCGTCAGGGACGCTCAAAAAGGCTTCACGATCACCATAATGACAATGACAATCATCAAAACCGTCGGTACCTCATTCATAAGCCGCCAGAACTGCGCCGTTCGTACATAATCACCACGCGCAAAGGCCGCAACCGACCGCGCAAAATATTCATGAACGGCCGAAAGCCCTATAACCGCTGCAAGTTTCACATGCAGCCATCCCGCCATGAAGCCATAAGCATCCCACGCCATGTAGAGACCAAGAACCCAGGATATTGCCATGGCCGGCCTCATGATGACGTTCATCAGCCGCTGCTCCATGACACTGAATGTCTTTGCCTGCTCCGAACCACGGGGACTGTCCCCATGGTAAATAAACAACCGGGGCATATAAAGCATACCCGCCATCCAGGATATCACCGCTATGACGTGAAGCGCCTTGATCCATAGATAGAAATTCTCTGGCTCAAGAAAAAAAACAGCAAGTGCGAAGCCGCCAAAGACGGCGAGGGCTACGGCGGCCCTGCGTGCAACTTTCCGTCCAACCCTGGAGCCAGTTTCCTGCCCCTTAGCCATTAGTTTTCCTTCCCCGTACACGCTTGACGAGGAGCGACACATTCTCCGGATCCGCTTGCGGCGTGATTCCGTGCCCGAGATTAAAAATTAGCGGACCATGCCCAAGTTGGTCGAGAATCGCATCTATGCCGTCTTCAAGCGCCTTTCCGCCCGCCACGACGCGCATCGGATCGAGATTTCCCTGGACGGGTCCGTCCTTCTGTAACTCGGCCGCAAACGGCAAGGGCACCGTCCAATCAAGCCCGATCGCATCGGCACCGGTTTTCTTTCTGTAGTCCTTCAACATCAACCCCGCGCCCTTGGCAAAGGCGATGATTTTCGCCGATGGCCTCCGCGCCTTGACCGAGGCAATGATACTCGCCACCGGCCTGACACAATAGCGCAGGAATTCGTCCTCACCGAGCACGCCCGCCCAAGAATCGAAAATCTGCACGGCATCGGCACCTGCATCGATCTGCGCTACTAGATACTCCGCAGAAAGTTCTGCCAGAACTGACAGAAGTCGGTCAAACTCCTGCGAATGTCTGTAGCCAAAGAGACGTGCTGGCGCTTGATCCGATGTCCCGTGCCCGGCGATCATGTAAGTCGCGACCGTCCAAGGGGCGCCGCAAAAACCGAGCAGTGTCGTTTCATAGGGGAGTTCGACCCGAAGACGTCGAACAGTCTCGATAACCGGTTGCAGATGATCAAGGAAATGAGCAGTCTCGAGTTTGCCGATTTCCTCCGGGCTGATCGGGTCCATCTCGGGGCCATGACCTTCCGCGAATCGAACATTTCGCCTCAAGGCATCCGGTATCACCAGAATGTCGGAAAACAGGATCGCCGCGTCAAAACCATATCGACGGATCGGTTGGAGCGTTACCTCAACGGCAAGGTCCGGCGAATAGCAGAGATCCAGGAAGCTGCCAGCCTTGGCGCGTGTCTCACGATATTCCGGCAGATATCTGCCTGCCTGACGCATCAGCCATATCGGTGGAGGAGACACTGTCTTCCCACTCAGCACCTCCAATATCTTCCGCCCTGTTTCGGTCAAAGGCTGTCACCTTCCTAATTAAAATGAAAAGATAGGAATCTTCTTCTATTTCTAAGAGTCACTGAGTATCAAGGATTAAAGCGAACTCACAAAAAGACTGCGACAATCAATTTGAAGAGATTGACAGGGATCCTTTCGGATATGAACTTTGGATTGAGAGGGATGTTTCATAAAAACAATAAAAATTCAATAGGTTGGCTGAAAATCATGATATGCTGATCCTGTGGATGAGTTGTGGAAAGACCGGACTAACGAGTCGTTATGCCCGATATCAACAGATGCCTCGAAAGACTCTACCGTTTTGGGCGGATGTGGATAACTCTCCCCTTTTTCCCTTGCGTAACGGCTGCCGGCGCCGATAGCTGTTTCTGTCCCGGGTTTTCAACAGGTGTCGGAGAAGAACGTGGAGAACAAGAGAAACTTCTTTCATCTCCATCTGATTTCTGACTCAACCGGAGAGACTCTCATTTCCGCGGGCCGGGCAGCAGCGGCTCAATTCCAGGCGAGCAACGCCATCGAGCACGTCTATCCCCTGATCCGTAACAAGCGTCAATTGATGCCGGTCCTCGAAGCGATTGACCTGGAACCAGGGATCGTTCTCTATACGGTCGTTGATCGTGACCTTGGTGAACTGCTTGAAGCGAGCTGTAGGGAAATGGGTGTCCCGAGTGTGAATGTACTCGAACCAGTGATCGCCGAATTTCAATCCTATCTGGGTGCACCGTCCCGCCGCCGCGTAGGCGCGCAGCACGCGTTGAATGCCGAATATTTCGCCAGGATTGAGGCGCTGAATTTCACAATGGATCACGATGATGGCCAAATGCCCGATGACTATGATGAAGCGGACGTCGTGATCATCGGTATCAGCCGAACCTCGAAGACCCCGACCAGCATCTATCTCGCCAATCGAGGTATCAAGACAGCAAATGTTCCGATCGTTTGCGGTGTCCCTCTGCCAGAGGGCTTACTGAAGGCAAAAAAGCCGCTCATCGTGGGATTGATCGCAACAACAGACCGCATCTCCCAGGTTCGTGAGAACCGCGAACTCGGCTCTACAGCCGGTTTCGACCGCAGCGACTATATCGATCGTGCATCGATTGCCGAAGAATTGAAGTACGCCCGTTCGCTGTGCGCGCGCAACAACTGGCCGATCATTGACGTAACCCGAAGGTCGATTGAGGAAACGGCGGCTGCAATCGTTGCTCTACGCGTAAAGCTAAGATAATGCGATTCCAGTACAAGCTCATATAAGAAGGCGTCAAAGATGGCGGCAGAACTGGTTCTCGCTTCGACGAGCCAATCGCGACGCACCCTCATGAAGAACGCCGGCCTTGTCTTCAATGCCGTGGCCGCTACTGTTGATGAGCGTGCAATTGAAACCGAAGAACGGAACGTGAAGCTCGGGCCTGCGGAACTTGCACTGGAACTTGCCCGCCAAAAGGCTCTGGACGTCAGCGGAAAGAAACCGGGCGCTTTGGTCATTGGCTGCGATCAGACAATGTCATTGGATCAGGTTGTTTTTCACAAGCCGGCCGGTATTGGAGAAGCGCGCGAAAATCTCTGGGCGTTGCGCGGGAAGACCCATCGGCTGAACAGCGCAATTGTTCTTGTGCAGGACGGTGAGGTCTCTTGGGAGCACGTCGGAATCGCTGAACTGACAATGAGGTCCTTCTCGGAAAGTTATCTGGACCAATATCTCTCGCGAGTCGCGGAATCCGTGCTGAAAAGTGTCGGCGCCTATCAGCTGGAAGGAGAGGGGATACAATTGTTCGAGTCGATAGAAGGGGACTACTTCACCATTCTTGGACTGCCGTTGCTTCCGCTTCTCTCCAAACTCAGGGAGATGGGAGAACTCGATGCGTGATTCACGTGAAACAGCGCCGCATGCATTTGTCGTTGGCCATCCGGTCAGGCATTCGCGTTCGCCTCTCATCCATGGTTATTGGCTGAAGCAATTCGCGATCGAGGGAAGCTATCAGGCAATCGAGGTTACGCCCGCGGATTTCAGCAGCTTCATGAGCGGTCTGAAGGATGGCTCCGCAAAGTTCTGCGGAGGTAACGTCACGATACCACATAAGGAAGAAGCGCTGCGGCTGGCCGATCTGCCTGATCCACTGAGCACGGAATTGGGAGCTGCCAATACGCTATGGATTGAAGCCGGCAAAATACATGCGACAAATACCGATGGCCTTGGATTCGTTTCGAATCTCGATGATCGCGCGCCCGGATGGGACAACTGCGAGAAAGCATTGGTACTCGGCGCTGGAGGCGCAAGTCGGGCCATCATTCAAGCCCTGCGCGATCGGGGAATACGGGAGATAAATGTCGTTAACCGGACGCTGGATCGGGCGAAGGAACTTGCAGACCGATTTGGGCCAGCGGTGCTCGCCCATCCCATGGGAGCACTTGATGAGGTGATGGTGGGCGCCGGCCTCTTCGTCAACACGACATCGCTCGGCATGAATGGAGCGCCCGTACCGCAATTTCGTTTCGAGAGACTGAGGTCGGGTGCGATCGTAACGGACATCGTCTATGTTCCACTCAAAACCCCATTCTTGCATCAGGCGGAAAAGCTGGGCTTTTCGATTGTTGATGGTCTCGGCATGTTGTTGCATCAGGCGGTTCCAGGATTTGAGAAATGGTTCGGCCGGCGACCGCAAGTCACTGCGGACCTTCGCGCGCTGGTTATCGCCGATATGGAAAAGCCACGATGATCGTTGTTGGTCTTACAGGCTCGATCGGGATGGGAAAATCGACAACCGCCGGGCTATTCGCAGAGTTGGGAATACCCGTGAACGACGCGGATCGCGTCGTTCACGGGCTCTATTCCAAGGAAGCCGTGACGGCCATCGCACGAGAGTTTCCTGAAGTAGTCCGTGAGGGGATAGTCGATCGCCAAATTCTCTCTGAGACTCTGGCGAAGAATCCGGCTAAGTTTGGAGCGTTGGAGGCCATAGTTCATCCACTTGTACGCGATAAGGAACGCGCATTTCTCGCTCGGCACCAGGCGGCCGGCGCGGATATGGTCGTCCTGGATATCCCATTGCTTTTCGAAACCGGTGCAGAAAAGCGGGTAGACGTGGTCGTCGTCGTTAGCTGCGATCCTGGAATTCAGCGTGCGCGGGTTCTGAAGAGACCGGGAATGACCGAAGAGAAGTTCGAACTGATCCTCTCCCGCCAGGTGCCAGATGCCGAGAAACGCGCGCGCGCGGACTTCATTGTCGATACTGGGCATGGTGTGGATGCGGCCCGAGAACGGGTCGCCGATATTATTTCGATACTTCGGAGCCGTGGAAAACAGGGGGTCTAAGAGATGCGGGAAATCGTCTTCGATACGGAAACGACTGGCCTCGAATTTAAGTCCGATCGGATTATCGAAATCGGCGGCATCGAGTTGCTAAACCAGTTTCCAACCGGTCGCAGTTTCCACGTCTATATCAATCCGGGCGACCGGCGCGTTCATCCCGATGCCTTGGCTGTCCATGGTATCAGCGATGACTTTCTCAAGGATAAGCCGGTCTTCGCTGAGATCGTCGATGATCTCGTCGCCTTCTTCGATGGAGCCCGGTGGATCGCCCACAACGCGACCTTCGACATGAGTTTCATCAATGCCGAATTTGAGCGGCTGAACCGGCCACCGGTTCCATCGGAATTGGTTGTCGATACCCTCGCCTTGGCCCGCCGCAAGCATCCGATGGGACCGAACTCGCTCGATGCATTATGTCGGCGTTACGGGATCGACAATTCCCATCGTACAAAGCACGGGGCGCTTCTCGACTCGGAACTGCTTGCGGAAGTCTATATCGAAATGCTGGGCGGTCGGCAGGCAGCCTTCGGTCTTATGCAGTCGGAGGAAAGAGAAGTTCGCCGGAACGAGGATACAGATGTCGTAGATCATGTTGGGGCGCGCTCAAAGATATTGGCACCGCGCGTCTCCGAGATAGAAGTCGAAGTCCATGAAGCGCTTGTCGCGCGCCTCGGAGAAAAGGCAGTGTGGGCAAAATATCGGTGAGACAAAAAAAGCCCGGGCGAAACCGGGCTTTTGATTCCACGACGTTCGGATCAGTTCGGCGTGGCCTGGACCTTGGCGCGCGCCTGTTCTTCCGCCATGCGTTGCGCAAACATCTGCGCAAAATCGATCGGGTCAATCATAAGCGGGGGGAAGCCGCCGTTGCGCGTTGCATCCGCGATGATTTGGCGTGCGAAAGGGAAAAGCAGCCGCGGGCACTCGATGAAGAGCACTGGCAACATGTGTTCCTGCGGAAATCCGGTGATGCGGAACACGCCGCCATAGACAAGTTCTGTCGCGAAAACGATCTTGTCTCCATCCTTGGCTTCTGCATTGAGGGCGAGAACCACGTCGAAATCGGATTCTGAAAGCGGGTTCGCGTTCACATTCACATTGATATTGATGGATGGCGATTTGTCCCGCGATTGTAGCGAGCGCGGCGCGCCGGGATTCTCGAAGGAAAGATCCTTGATATACTGAGCTAGAATATTGAGGGATGGGCTTGCCGTTCCCTGATTGTCGTTGGCCATAGGGCTTTCCTCGCGGCTTGAATTGTTGGGGCCATCTAACATTTCAATACAGCGCTTACAAGCCTTGCCACTCAGGAGTGCTGGCGGGCAAGCGCCTTACCGAGGGTTATCCGGGTCGCTCGACCATGGAGACTTCCGTTGAGAATCGCGGTGGTAATCCTCGTTGTCGAGATCAATTACCCGGGCGTCTCCTGGTGGCCGCGGTTCCTGTCGCCTACGGTAGATCGCGTGCTCTTCGGTAAAGACAACCGTGCGCGGTCCGGCAATGGACCACGCGAGATCTCGCACGAAGGGAAGGAAGAGGAGAAGACCGATGATGTCAGTCAGGAAGCCTGGCATGATCAGCAAAAATGCCGCGACGACGATCATTGCTCCATGTATCAATTCTCGACCGGGATTGGCGCCTTCCCGGCTGGCGTCACGGAGCTTTTGAAGAATTCCCGCGCCTTGAACGCGTAGGAGAACGAGTCCCGCGACGGTCGTCAGCACGGTTAGTCCCAGAGTGGCGGCTATTCCGATCTTGCTGCCGACGAAGATGAATCCGGCGATTTCAGCAAGGGGCAGAAGAATGAAGAGCAGCAATGGAACGCGCATGCGCGGCTTTCTCCCTGTGATCAGGTTGGCGGGCTTCCCGGAATCTGATTTGCGTGACGATGAGCGCACCCGAAGAATGTGGCATCGCTATTTGAATGATTGCCGGAAGCAGACTATATGGGCATGATAACCACAAAAATAAACAAGCCGGCGGACGTCATGGGATCGAATGACTTTGTAACTCTCTTTTTTCTTGTGGCGGCAGTGCTCATATTTCTGCAGCTGCGCAGCGTGCTCGGCCGCCGTACGGGAAACGAGAAACCACCTTTCGAACCTTACAGCCCACGCGATCTGGCCAAGGGGCCAGGAAGCGATGATGGCAAGGTCGTTACCTTGCCACGTCGTGACGAGGCCCTCTCTGACGAGCGGTTCGCGGCTGTCGACGCCTTTGCGAAGCCCGGCAGCGAGCTGAACAACTCGTTGCGTGAGCTGATCAAAGTGGACCCGAACTTCAACCCGAAGGAATTCGTCAACGGCGCTCGCATGGCCTACGAGATGATAGTCATGGCTTTTGCGGATGGCGATAGGAAGACGCTGAAAAGCCTCCTCTCGCGTGAGGTGTTCGAAGGTTTCGACAGCGCTATCTCGGATCGCGAGTCGCGCGGCGAGGTGATGAAATCCACCTTCGTCGGTATCGAGAAAGCCGATATCACCCAGGCTGGCGTCAAGGACAATGAGGAACAGGTGACGGTGCGAATCGTCTGCCAGCTCATTTCAGCTACCTATGACAAGGCTGGCACCCTGATCGATGGCGATGCGGAGGCGGTGAGCGAAGTCAACGATATATGGACTTTTGCCCGTCAGATTCATTCACGCGATCCGAACTGGAAGCTGATAGCAACCGAATCGGAATCATGAACGCGGGCGGCGCGGAGTTTCGGCTAAAGCCGGTCTCCTTCCCGGAGTTGGCTGGATGGGAAGAGGACGATCCGTCGCCCCTTTTTGCCGCACTTGAGGCTTGCCGGAATTATGTCCGTTCGACAAAACCCTATCGCGCGGGATCGCTTGGCTTGACATCGGCCGACCTTGAGCCGCTGCTAGAAGCTGCAAAGCAGCAGACGCGTCGGGATCCGGTTTCCGCTCGCTCCTTCTTCGAGTCCGAATCCCGACCTTTCTTGATAGAGCGTCTCGATGGCGGGAGGGGCTTTGTTACCGCCTTCTATGAACCCGAAGTTGAGGTTTCCAGCAAAGAGGAAGGCGAGTATCGCTTTCCCTTCTACCGCCGCCCGGCGGATCTGGCCGATATCGACAACAGCAATCGGCCGATCGGCATGGACCCGTCCTATTGTTTCGGCCTGATGAAGGATGGGGTCATCTCGTCCTATCCGGACCGCAGGATGATTGATCAGGGCTGCCTAGAGGGGCGTGGACTTGAAATCGCCTGGGCGAAATCCAAGATCGATGTCTTCTTTGCTCACGTCCAGGGCGCGGCCCGCCTGCGCTTTCCTGATGGTCGGCTCGTGAGAATCACTTATGCCGCCAAGGCAGGGCACCCGTTCTCGGCTATAGGCAAGCTGCTGATTGAAAGGGGCGAGATCGCACCCGCCGAGATTTCCATGCAGTCCATCCGTAAGTGGCTTGCCGAACATCCTGGGGAGGCGGATGCGGTTCTCTGGCACAACCGCTCCTATATCTTCTTTCGTGAGGCGGCCGTTGACGACCTGTCGCTTGGGCCGATCGCAGCGGCCAAGGTGCCGTTGATCGCCGGTCGTTCGCTTGCTGTGGACCGGCATATCCACACCTTCGGATATCCATTCTTCATCCGGGCCGAAGGATTGACACGGCTCGATGGCGGTAAGCCATTTGCGCGTCTGATGTTGGCTCTGGACACGGGCTCGGCCATTATTGGATCTGCGCGGGGCGATATATTCACCGGCTCGGGGGATCTCGCCGGTGAACTTGCCGGCGCGGTGCGCAATGCGGCCGATTTCTATATACTGATCCCGAAACAGGCCGCAGCGAGGTTTCTCTAGTGCCGGGAAAAGTGAAGCTGAGCGGTGAGGACCGCATCCTGTGGGGCAAGGTGGCCCGTTCGACCCGTCCAATGCCTGGCCGTCTTGAAGACCTGATGGAGTTCGAACAGGAAGTTGTCGCCAAGGAAGCCGCCGCTCCCGATTCGAAGGTGTCGCCGGTTCGACCTGAGGCGGTGGCTGGAAGCGTAAGCACCAAAAAACCGGCGGGCATCCATCACCCGCTTGAAAAACCGGTGAAGCGAAAGCTGTCCCGCGGACGCCTGGCGCTTGAGGCGCGGATCGATCTTCATGGTCTCATCCAGAGTGAAGCTCATGCAATTCTGCTCGATTTCCTCATTCGTGCCCATGAGCGCGGCATGCGCCATGTTCTGGTGATCACGGGGAAGGGTAGCTCAATGGGCAGCGAGGGCGCGTTGAAGCGCGCGGTTCCCATGTGGTTTTCGAAACCGGAATACCGCTATCTCATCTCGTCCTACGAGGTTGCGGCACGTCATCATGGCGGAGAGGGTGCGCTTTATGTTCGGCTTTCACGTGCGGGAGGCGAGCGTACATGACACCGTTCGGGGAAGCTGTCAGGAAGCTGCGCGAGAGAAAAGGCGTTTCACAAAAGGAAATGGCCGCCGCGATCGGCGTGTCACCCGCCTATCTTTCGGCGCTCGAGCACGGCAAGCGCGGAACGCCTAATTTCGACTTTCTCCAGCGCGTGGCGGGCTATTTCAATATCATCTGGGACGAGGCAGAAGATCTCTTCAGTGTTGCCGACGCCTCGGATCCCAGAGTAGTTCTGGACACCTCGGGAATGCCGCCGGAATATACCGCTTTTGCCAACGAATTGGCCCGCCGGATTCGCTTCCTTCCCCCGGACGTGATAAACGAATTGGACAATGTCCTCGAAAAGACCAAAAGATCCGGCTAGGTGATGCCCATGCGATCCTATATCCACCGGATTCAAGGATCGCGCATTTGGAACTTTTCGTAAACCTCCTATAGTCGATGCACCAAAAAGCCGCTGATTCGAATCTCGCGGCTCTTTATGACTGGACTGGAAAGATCGCTGAATGACTGAGACGCCCGTGACTGAAAACATTCAAACCTCCGAATACGGGGCGGATTCGATCAAGGTGCTGAAGGGTCTTGATGCTGTGCGCAAACGTCCCGGCATGTATATCGGCGATACCGATGACGGTTCCGGTCTTCACCACATGGTCTACGAAGTTGTCGACAACGCCATTGACGAAGCGCTGGGCGGTTACGCCGACTTGGTGACGGTCACATTGAATGCCGACGGCTCGGTGACAGTGACCGACAACGGCCGCGGCATCCCGACCGATATCCACACTGGCGAGGGGATCTCCGCAGCCGAAGTGATCATGACGCAGCTCCATGCCGGCGGTAAGTTCGACCAGAATTCCTACAAGGTTTCCGGTGGTCTTCATGGCGTCGGCGTGTCAGTGGTGAACGCACTGTCGGTCAAGCTGAAACTGAAGATCCGCCGCGGTGGCAAGATCCACGAGATGAGTTTTACTCATGGCGTTGCCGATGCGCCGCTGGCCGTGACCGGCGAATGCGGTAGCGAGACCGGGACAGAAGTGACCTTTCTTCCAAGTTCCGAGACCTTCACGAAAGTCGAATTCGATTTTGGAACACTGGAACATCGCCTGCGCGAGTTGGCGTTCCTGAACTCGGGCGTCCGCATTCTCCTGACTGACAAGCGCCGGTCGGACATTCGCCAGGAAGAAATGATCTATGATGGCGGTCTGGAGGCCTTCGTCGCCTACCTCGACCGGGCGAAGAAGCCTCTGGTGCAAAGGCCGGTCTCAATCCGCGGTGAGAAGGACGGTATCACGGTCGAAGTGGCGATGTGGTGGAACGATAGCTACCACGAGAACATGCTGTGCTTCACGAACAACATCCCGCAGCGTGACGGCGGCACACACATGGCTGGTTTCCGCGGCGCATTGACGCGGCAGGTGACGTCCTATGCCGACAGTTCCGGGATCACCAAGAAGGAAAAGGTGACCCTGCAGGGTGAAGACTGCCGCGAGGGGCTCACCGCGGTCCTGTCCGTGAAAGTACCCGATCCCAAATTCTCATCACAGACGAAGGACAAGCTGGTTTCATCCGAGGTTCGTCCCGTCGTCGAAAGCCTCGTTAACGAGGCGCTCAGCACCTGGTTCGAAGAGCACCCGAGCGAGGCGAAGATCCTGGTCGGCAAGGTCGTGGAGGCTGCCGCTGCCCGCGAAGCGGCCCGCAGGGCCCGCGAGCTAACGCGCCGCAAGGGCGCGCTCGATATAGCGTCGCTGCCCGGCAAGCTTGCCGACTGCTCGGAGCGCGATCCATCCAAGTCCGAACTCTTTCTCGTCGAGGGTGATTCGGCCGGCGGGTCCGCGAAACAGGGACGCTCGCGCGAGACGCAGGCCATCCTTCCACTGCGAGGCAAGATTCTAAACGTCGAACGCGCGCGCTTCGACAAGATGCTGTCGAGCCAGGAAATCGGCACACTGATTACAGCGCTCGGCACTTCCATCGGCAAGGACGAGTTCAACGCGGACAAACTGCGCTATCACAAGATCATCATCATGACCGATGCTGACGTGGATGGCGCTCACATTCGTACGCTGTTGCTCACATTCTTCTTCCGTCAGATGCCGGAGCTGATCGAGCGCGGCCACCTCTATATCGCTCAGCCGCCGCTCTATAAGGTGACGCGCGGAAAGTCCGTGCAGTATCTGAAGGACGAGAAGGCGCTTGAGGATTATCTGATTTCGATGGGACTTGAGGATACCACGCTGACCCTGGGCAACGGCGAGGTTCGTGCCGGGCCAGATCTTCGTGAAGTCATTCAGGACGCACTGCGTCTGCGCTCGCTGATAGACGGACTTCACACGCGATATAGTCGTAGTGTGATCGAGCAGGCGGCGATTGCGGGAGCGCTCAATCCGGAGCTGACCGAGAATCGCGCGCGTGCGGAAGAAACGGCGGCCGAGGTGGCCAGGCGCCTGGATCTGATCGCTGAAGAGACAGAACGCGGATGGACCGGTTACGTAACCGGCGAGGGCGGGTTGCGTTTCGAGCGCATGGTGCGTGGAGTCAAGGAAGTGGCGTCGCTTGACGTTGCCCTGATTGGCTCGGCGGATGCCCGCCATATCGACCAGTTGACGCCCAGACTTAGGGAGATCTATGCCGCGCCACCGGTTCTTGCCCGCAAGGATGGTCGGCTTGAGATTTCGGGCCCCCGCTCGCTCCTCGATTCGATATTCGCGGCCGGGCGCAAGGGATTGTCGATGCAGCGCTATAAGGGGCTTGGTGAGATGAATGCCGAGCAGCTCTGGGAAACGACACTTGATCCGAATGTCCGCTCGCTCCTGCAGGTTAGGGTCAGCGATGCGACCGACGCCGATGGCCTCTTCTCGAGGTTGATGGGTGACGAGGTGGAACCGCGCCGCGAGTTCATCCAGGACAATGCTCTGAGTGTGGCGAATCTCGATATTTGACGTGTCACGTGAATCGCGCGTTAACCGTGATTCACGTGAAACACTTTAACCGTCAGTCCGGCTTGAAAGCTCCCTCGAACGCAATGGCGCTCAGCGGTTTTCGATTGCTGGGAACTTCCCGAGTCTGTAGGTGCTCCGGCAATAGGCTGACTTTGCCGAGCTTGCCGATTGCGACGGCAGCTTCCGCGCGATAGCCTGCGGGCACCTCCAGCACCTCGATCGCCTTGTCGAAATCGACTCCACCCATGCCATGAGCGAAGTAGCCGGAGTAGACGGCCTGCAGCGCCAGCATGGCCCAGGCCGCGCCGGTATCGAAACTGTGGCTGCGAGAGGGTTTCGGATCAGATCCGTCGTCGCGCCGGCGCAGAGTGTCGGAGAATATCATCACAAGCGCAGAGGCTGACTTCGCCCAGATCTGGTTGGACTCGTCGAGAACGACCAGGAGTCTGTCGAAGTCTTGCGAACCCTTGAGCGCATATACAAACCGCCAAGGTTGGTAATTCGATGCGGAGGGCGCCCAACGCGCCGCCTCGAGTATTGTCAGGAGAGCATCTTTTTCCATTGCTTCGCCGGTAAATCCGCGCGGCGACCAGCGGTCGAGGAATACCGGGTTGATATCGTATTCGGACTGGCGGTTGTTGCTACTTGTCATGATTGGACCTGACTTGGGCTTGCCGGGGCGGCACGCGCATGGATGAGGCTGGCCAAACCGGGTAGTATGACCCACCCGATAAATTAGGCCAGAAGGGCGGCACTGCAAGACGTGATGGACAATTCTCGAACGCGAGAAGAGAGGGCTTGGAATGTCGCGGCACGGTAGACGATGTTAACCAGTCTTCCCCTCGGAGTCTTAACCCCGCTTTGGCATTCTGATGTCTATCGGTTGCGATGATCCCGCACCGCCGGTTGGCGCGGCAACAAACCCGTTACTATTTGATGAAACTCTGATAGTTTTTACCATTGATGCGTCGGAGAATGCGAGAATTCGACGGAACCCGAAAGGCGGCGACCTTTATGTTTTATCAGCTTTATGAATTGAACCACGCGGCAATGGCGCCCTTTCGGGCGACGGCCGATGCTATGCGTCTTGCCTATCGGAATCCACTGAATCCGCTCTCGCACACTGTTGTCGGACGTACCCTTGCTGCTGGTTTCGAGGTGTTCGAACGCGTGACGAGACGCTACGGCAAGCCGGAATTCGGATTGCCGTTCACGACGATAGACGGCAAGGCGGTCGCAGTTCGGGAACACATTGTCTGGAAGAAACCATTCTGCAATCTCATACACTTCCAGCGCGATCTTGGCCCCGGACATGTGAGGGACCCGAAGATACTGATCGTGGCTCCGATGTCGGGGCACTATGCGACGCTGCTGCGGGGAACCGTCGAAGCACTTCTGCCAAGCGCTGAAATCTATATAACCGACTGGACAGATGCACGCATGGTCCCGGTAACAGACGGTTCGTTCGATCTCGATGACTATATCGAATATATCATCGAAATGCTTCATTGCCTCGGGCAGGATACCCACGTGGTTGCCGTGTGCCAACCTTCCGTGCCCGTCCTCGCCGCCGTCGCGGTGATGGAGGCCGTGGGAGATCCTCTTTCGCCGGCCTCGATGACCCTGATGGGTGGCCCGATCGACACTCGCATCAATCCGACGGCGGTCAACGAACTGGCGCAGACCAAACCCCTGGAATGGTTCCAGGACAACGTGATCATGAATGTGCCTTGGCCACAGGCGGGGTTCATGCGTGCCGTATATCCCGGCTTTCTGCAGCTCTCGGGATTTATGTCGATGAATCTCGATCGCCATATGATCGCGCACAAGGATTTCTACATGCACCTCGTCAAGAACGATGGTGACTCCGCCGAGAAGCACCGCGATTTTTATGATGAATACCTTGCTGTCATGGACCTAACGGCTGAATTCTATTTGCAGACGGTTGATACCGTATTCATCAAACATTCGCTTCCGAAACGCGAGATGACCCATCGTGGCCGGCCGGTGGATACCACTGCGATCCGCAATGTCGCGCTGCTGACCGTGGAAGGGGAGAACGATGATATCTCCGGTGTCGGACAAACCAAAGCAGCCCAGACGCTCTGCCCCAATATTCCGGAGGCCAAGCGAATGCATTACCTGCAGCCGGATGTTGGACACTACGGCGTCTTCAACGGCTCGCGTTTCCGCAAGGAAATCGCTCCGCGCATAATAGGGTTCGCCAGAGAGCACTCCCGCGATGCCAAGTCGTCGCCAGTCAGACGGGTAATCACGGGCGGACGTTCGGCCTGATTAGCGCAACCATTTTATCGTTGACCAATCAGGGGATTGGCCGTTTTGACCGTGTTTCTTCTTGAAGCCGGCCCGGGCCTTTCCCACATCGTTTTCATCGGGCGCATGTTGCTCCCGAGGAAAATGAGGGTCATTGACGATGAACCAGTCAGCATTGCTTCGTCCGGATTGGACGCCAGCGACCGTTGCTTTGATGGTGCTCGGCTTTATGGTGTTCTGGCCGCTAGGCCTCGCTATGCTTGCCTATATCCTCTTTGGTGAACGGTTCACGAGCTTCAAACGAGACGCGAACAAGGCGGCCGACGGCATATTCGCAAAATGTCGTCACGGTCGACACCACGGTGGACCGCACTTCTCTACCGGAAATGTCGCCTTCGATGATTGGCGCAAGGCCGAACTCGATCGTCTTGAGGAAGAACGACGCAAACTTGATGAGATGCGTGCAGAATTTGATTCCTACGTCCGCGAACTGCGGCGGGCAAAGGATCAGGAAGAGTTCGACCGCTTCATGCGCAATCGCGCCAACGTAAAGCGTACGGACGAGGGTGGCCCAGCTCCGGGATACTCGGGCAACTGAGTCGTTAGCGCGAAAGACAAATACCGGCCGGCATCACAGGATGCCGGTTTTTTTCGCTGTGACTGCCGCGAATCGGCTAAAAACGATGCCATGTTTCAACTGTTGAGAAAACCGCTTCGCCCGAAATCTCCCCGAGTACCGGCAAGCCGAGTCCTCGAGGTGAACGGCCGCGAGATGCCGCTCACGATCAGGCAGAACGCACGCGCGACACGGATCACGTTACGCATCGAGCCGGGCGGACGGGCCCTGAAGATGACGATACCGCTGGGCTTGAAGGACCGCGATGTCAGCGATTTCCTTGATCGCCATCACGGCTGGCTCAGGAACAGACTCGCCAGGTATGGACAAGACAACAGCCTCCGTCATGGCGGGGAGATCCTGTTGCGTGGCGTATCTCACCGTATTGTGCATACAGGACGGCTGCGGGGACTGACAGAAGCCGGAATTGTCGATGGCAACCCCTTCTTGAGTGTCAGCGGTCTGGAGGAGCATCTCGGGCGCCGCATCGCAGCATTCCTCAAGAAGGAAGCACGCAGGGACCTTGAGGCTCTGGTCGAGGGCCATGCCCGCAAAGTCGGGCGGCCGGTGCGATCCCTGACAATGAAGGATACGCGCAGCCGTTGGGGGTCTTGTTCCTGGGAGGGCAACTTGAGTTTCTCCTGGCGTATTATCATGGCTCCGCCCGGGGTCATCGACTATCTCGCTGCCCATGAGGTGGCGCATCTGCGAGAGATGAACCATGGGTCGGATTTCTGGTCACTCTGCCGCGATCTTTGTCCCCACATGGACGAGGCAAAGGCATGGCTGAAGCGCCACGGTTCCCAGCTCCATGCTATCGACTTCGACTGACCAGCCGAGGGTGTGGCCGCCATTGTCGCAATTTGGCTCGACTCTTTTGCGTTTTCGTGCGACTTCGCTGGCATGATGCCTGAAATCAAGATCTGCGGATTGAAGACACCGGAAGCGGTCGAACGCGCCGTCGAACGCGGTGCGACGCATATCGGTTTCATTTTCTTCGCAAAGAGCCCCCGCAATATCGAGCCTGACATCGCCGGCGCGCTAGCCGACCGTGTCCGCGGTCGAGTGAAGATCGTCGCTGTGACCGTCAATGCCGATACCGATGACCTCGATGAGATCGTTGCTCTCTTGAGACCGGATATCCTGCAAATGCACGGCGAGGAAAGCCCCGAACGCCTGTTGATGCTCAAGGCGCTCTATGGGTTGCCGGTTATAAAGGCTTTTTCCATTCGCGATTTGGGTGACCTGAAGAAAATCGAACCCTATATAGGTATTGCGGATCGCTTTCTCTTCGATGCGAGGCCGCCGACGGACTCGGAACTACCGGGCGGAAATGGCATTCCTTTCGATTGGCGCCTGCTGCGGACGCTTGACGACGACGTCGATTACATGCTTTCCGGAGGGCTGAACAAGGACAATGTCGCCGCGGCACTGAAGGAAACAGGTGCTCACGCGATCGACGTTTCGTCCGGGGTCGAAAGCGCGCCGGGGGTCAAGGATCTCGCAATGATGGATGAATTTTTCGCGGCGGTTGAACGCGCTTCGGCGCACGAGCCGGTTTCAGGGAGCGCAAAGTGAACCAGTCCCCAACACCGAATTCCTTTCGCGAAGGCCCCGACGAAGACGGTCGTTTCGGCATTTTCGGCGGTCGCTTCGTTGCAGAGACGCTGATGCCACTCATTCTTGACCTGCAGACCGAGTGGGAAAAGGCGAAGACTGATCCCGAATTCCAGGCGGAGCTCAAGCATCTCGGAACACATTATATTGGTCGGCCGAGCCCGCTCTATTATGCCGAGCGGCTGACGGCGCATCTTGGTGGCGCGAAGATCTACTTCAAGCGCGAAGAGCTGAACCACACCGGCTCCCACAAGATCAACAACTGCATCGGTCAGATCCTGCTCGCCAAGCGCATGGGCAAGACCCGCATCATTGCCGAAACCGGGGCAGGCCAGCACGGCGTCGCTTCCGCAACCGTCGCAGCCCGCTTCGGCTTTCCTTGCGTGGTCTACATGGGTGCCACCGACGTCGAGCGCCAGGCACCGAACGTGTTCCGCATGAAATTGCTGGGAGCCGAGGTAAAGCCGGTCAGTTCCGGACATGGCACCCTCAAGGATGCCATGAACGAGGCATTGCGCGATTGGGTCACCAATGTCGATGATACCTACTATCTGATCGGCACCGCCGCCGGTCCGCACCCCTATCCGGAAATGGTCCGCGACTTCCAGGCGGTGATCGGGACCGAGGCGCGCGAGCAGATCCTGGAAGCGGAAGGCAAACTTCCTGACCTCGTTATTGCGGCTGTCGGTGGCGGTTCCAACGCGATCGGTATCTTCCATCCCTTCCTGGACGATGCGGATGTGAAGATCGTTGGTGTCGAAGCGGGCGGCAAAGGGCTTTCGGGCGACGAACACTGTGCGTCGATCACCGCGGGTTCACCCGGCGTCCTGCACGGCAACCGCACCTATCTGCTTCAGAATGAGGACGGCCAGATCAAGGATGGCCATTCGATTTCGGCCGGCCTGGACTATCCGGGTATCGGTCCCGAACATTCCTGGCTAAACGATATCGGCCGCGCCGAATATGTGCCGATCATGGACGACGAGGCGCTCGAAGCGTTCCAGTTGCTGACCAGGCTCGAAGGCATCATCCCGGCGCTCGAACCGTCGCATGCCGTCGCCGAGGTCATCAAGCGCGCGCCGAAGATGCGCAAGGATCAGGTGATTCTTCTCAATCTCTCGGGCCGAGGCGACAAGGACATCTTCACCGTCGGCAAGATTCTCGGCATGGGGCTTTGACATGACCGTACGCATGGACAAGAAATTCGTCGAACTGAAAGCCGCAGGCCGGCCGGCGCTCGTCACCTACTTCATGGGCGGCGATCCTGACTATGAGACCTCGCTGGAAATCATGAAGGTGCTTCCTGCCGCTGGTGCAGATGTTATCGAATTGGGTGCACCCTTTTCCGATCCCATGGCCGATGGCCCGGCGATCCAGATGGCCGGCCAGCGGGCGCTGAAGAATGGCCAGACGATGAAGAAGACGCTGCAGATGGCCCGCGAATTCCGCAAGGGAGATGATACGACGCCGATCGTCATGATGGGCTACTACAACCCGATCTACGTCTATGGCGTCGAACGCTTTCTCGAGGATGCGCTCGAAGCAGGCATCGACGGCTTGATCGTCGTCGATCTGCCGGCCGAGATGGATGACGAATTGTGTATTCCGGCCCGCAGGAAGGACATCAATTTCATCCGCCTAACGACACCGACCACCGATGACAAGCGTTTGCCCAAGGTACTCACGAACACGTCCGGTTTCGTCTACTATGTGTCGATGACCGGCATTACAGGCTCGGCTCTGCCCGATCCTTCGAAGATCGCCGCCGCTGTCGGGCGTATCAAGAGCCAGACCGAGCTGCCGGTCTGCGTCGGCTTCGGCGTCAAGACTGCCGAGCATGCGCGCCTTATTGGAGCTTCCGCCGATGGCGTTGTGGTTGGCACGGCGATTGTCAATCAGGTCGCAACGTCGCTCGACAAGGATGGTCACGCCACCGCGGATACGGTGCAATCGGTGGCCACTTTCGTGCGGGGCTTGTCGGCTGGCGTCCATGCGGCGCGGTTTGCCGCTGCCGAATAGGCAACCCATATTGGCGATATCAGTCAGGAGTTAGTCAATTGAACTGGATTACCAACTACGTGCGGCCGCGGATCAATTCCATGCTTGGCCGCCGTGAGGTGCCTGAGAACCTCTGGATCAAGTGCCCCGAAACCGGCGAGATGGTCTTTCACAAGGACCTCGAGGAGAACAAGTGGGTGATTCCGGCTTCCGGCTATCACATGAAGATGCCGGCTAAGGCCCGGCTTCTCGATCTCTTCGATGGCGGTGAGTATGAACTATTCACCCAGCCGAAGGTAGCCCAGGATCCTCTGAAATTCCGCGATTCGAAGAAATACACAGACCGGCTGCGGGACAGCCGGTTGAAAACCGAGCAGGAAGATACGATTGTTGCCGGGCTCGGGAGCGTCAAGGGCGTCCGGCTCGTTGCCGTCGTACACGAGTTCAATTTCATGGGCGGTTCGCTCGGGATTGCGGCCGGGGAAGCGATCGTGAAGGCTTTCGAGCGTGCGATTGCTGAGAAGTGCCCGCTGGTAATGTTCCCGGCATCGGGCGGTGCTCGTATGCAGGAAGGCATACTGTCACTGATGCAATTGCCGCGTACGACCGTTGCGGTCGACATGCTCAAGGAGGCCGGGCTTCCCTATATTGTGGTTTTGACCAATCCCACAACCGGTGGGGTCACCGCCTCATACGCCATGCTCGGCGACCTCCATATCGCCGAGCCCGGCGCAGAAATCTGTTTCGCCGGGAAGCGCGTAATCGAGCAAACAATCCGCGAGAAGTTGCCGGAAGGATTCCAGACTTCCGAATATTTGCTGGAGCACGGCATGGTCGACATGGTGGTCAAGCGTCATGATATTCCCGCACTTCTCGCCCGCGTGCTGAAGATGATGCTGAAGCAACCGGCTAATGTAGCGACCGGCGCGGAAAATATGCCCATCCTGCAGAAAACGCCGGCCTGAACCTGAATTCCCTTCAGTCGGTCCGAAGCGGCGGAATCCATATTATGAACGAGCCCGCCTTCAGTGAGGCAGAATATGAGATTGAAAAGCTCATGGGATTGCATCCCAAGGGCTTCGATCTCTCCCTGAACCGCATCCGCCGTCTGTTGGAAGCGCTCGGCAATCCGCACCTGAAGCTTCCTCCGGTCATTCACGTTGCGGGCACCAACGGCAAGGGCTCCGTTACGGCGTTCTCCCGCGCAATCCTGGAAGCGGCGGGCCTCAGCGTCCATGTGCACACCTCGCCGCATCTGGTCCGTTGGCATGAGCGCTACAGGATCGGGGTTAAGGGTGGCGCGGGCCAACTGGTCGAGGACGCCGTTTTCGCTGACGCTCTTCGGCGGGTGGCTAGAGCCAATGGTGGACAGCCGATCACGGTCTTCGAGATCCTGACGGCGGTGACTTTCATTCTTTTTTCAGAATATCCTGCCGATGTGGCGATAATCGAGGTGGGACTGGGCGGTCGGTTCGACGCGACGAACGTGATCGAGAATCCGGCGGTGTCAGTGATCATGCCGATCTCGCTCGATCACCAGCCCTATCTGGGTGACAGGGTCGAACTCATCGCGGCCGAAAAGGCCGGGATCATGAAGAAGGGTCGCCCTGTCGTTATTGGGCACCAGGACCATGACAGCGCTCTGGATGTGCTCGTGGACACTGCCGAGCGCCTTTCCTGCCCGCTTTCGGTGTTTGGTCAGGATTTCCTCGCTCATGAGGAATTCGGCCGTCTGATCTATCAGGATGAGTTCGGTCTTTCTGATCTCCCGCTACCGCGGCTTCCAGGACGCCACCAATACGCCAACGCGGCAGCAGCGATCCGTGCGGTCAAGGCTGCCGGATTTGCGGTGACTGAAGCCATCGCAGAGAGAGCTATGACGACGGTCGAATGGCCGGGTCGTTTGCAGAAGCTCCTTGCCGGCAGACTGGTGGAGCATGCGCCGAGGGATGCCGAGATCTGGGTTGACGGAGGTCATAATCCGGGAGCCGGCGAGGTCATTGCTGAAGCCATGGCTGGCTTCGAGGAGCGCCAGTCGCGCCCCCTGTATCTAATAACGGGTATGATCAATACGAAGGACCCGATCGGATATTTCCATGCCTTCACCGATATTGCGCAGGAGGTCCTTACGGTTCCCATCCGGGGGACTGATGCCGCGATCGATCCGGTCATTCTTGCTCACGCGGCGATTGAGGCCGGGCTCGCGGCGACACCGGTTTCTTCGGTTGCCGAAGCGCTGGACGCAATTTCGGATCGGATCGACCCGGATGTCGTGGCACCGAGAATATTGATCGGCGGGTCACTCTATCTCGTCGGCAATGTGCTTGCGGACAACGGAACACCGCCAAAATGAAAAAGCCCGGGATCACCGGGCTTTTCGTGAATGATCGAACGCTGAGTTCAGGCGGCGCTGGAAATCCAGTTCGACAGCGCGGTCTTGGGCGATGCGCCCACCTTCATGTCGGCAAGTTGGCCAGCTTTAAATATGGCAAGGGTCGGAATTGAACGGACGCCGAACTTTGCGGCCAGTTCGGGATTGTCGTCGATATTGATCTTGGCGACCTTTACCTTGCCTGCCATTTCGTTGGAAATCTCTTCAAGGCTCGGCGCGATCATTTTGCAAGGTCCGCACCACTCGGCCCAGAAATCAACGACCACAGGCTCTGCGGAATCAAGAACTTCCGCCTGAAAATTGGAATTGTCGACTTTTACCGTAGCCATGGGCTGCTCCTTTGCCGGTACTGTTTGGAGGATTATCTGATACCGCTGCGGCGGTTTTTCAAGATATGGTATCTCACGATGTCTTGAGCTCGGCAAGCGTTTGCGAAAGCCGGACTGGCGGGATGGCAATCACAGAACCAGTCTCGGTATAGACGAGCAGACATTCGAACTCCTTTCCAGGATAGAGCGGTTTGAGGATCTCACGGTAGATCGCAAGCTGCGCTCGGTGACTGAGTGGCACCGCGTCAAGGTTATCAGGTGGCGTTCGATTGGTCTTGTAGTCTAGGAGGATGACGCGGTCTTCCGTCACGGCGAGCCGGTCGATCCGGCCCGATACCGCGCGCTCTTCGTTGTTCAATGAGAATGTGCCCATGACGGAAATTTCCGCCCTACCATGGGAGGAAAAGACCTCGGTCAGATCGGGATGGTAGAGGACGCTCATGACCGCGTTCACGAGCTTTTCTCTCTCCTGAGGTAGCCAGAAGCGCGCCGCCCTTTCCGCGTAACGTCGTGCGGCGGGTTCCCGCTCGTGTGCAGGGAAGGCCGGTAGCAGTTGCAGCATGCGGTGTGTCAGCTTGCCCTTCTGCAACGCTATGCCGTTCGTCTCTTTTTTTCCGAAAAGCGCCGAAGTGCCGACAGGCTCAATTTCATCATCAATGATGATCCCGGCGCCCGATGGACTGAGTGGTCTCGGCAAGGCGGGCGTCGGCGGCAGCGGCCGCAGCAGGGCATCCGGCAGTGGATCGGCCAAAGGTTTTTCTTCCGTTTGCCGGTGGCTCTCGAATGTCCTGCCTGAGGGAGGTAGTCTCCATTTGAGGCCGCTCCATTCTCCTTCCGGACCCGTGAACTGCGCGTGAGTGCAGAGCGCGTCCTCAAGACGCAAGGCCTCCGATATCATCCGGTGCCAGACATTGTTGGGCTCTTGCTTGCCGCGATAGCCACAAACGATGAGGCGGTCTGCGGCGCGCGTCATCGCCACATAGAGCAGCCGGCGATATTCCTCTTCCGCCAGTCGCTTCACGCGCTCGGTGTCGGCTGCTGTCAACGAATTGCTGAGGCCCTTAACGGGAACCCACACGGGGATGGTTGCTCCACCAGTGTTTGTCTCCATCATCCGGAACTTTGAAAGATGGGTGTGGTTGAAGGCCTTCGAGCCGCCATCGACCAGAAAGACGACCGGAGCCTCCAGACCCTTGGACGCATGCACGGTCATGACCCGCACTTCGTTGCGCTCCTTGTCCTGCTCGCGCTTGACCTCGGGGGACTCCAGTTCGAGGGCGGAAACGAAGGATTGTAGCCCGGGAAGCCCGGAAGTCTCGAATGCGAGTGCGAAATTGAGGAACTCGTCGAGGATATCGCTGACTTCGGTTCCGAGCCGGGCAAGAAATGCCCGCCGCCCGCCCTGCGCGCCGAGAATCCGAGCATAGAAATCATGAACCGGGAGAACTCGCGAGAGTGATATGCATTGGGCTAGTCTGGTTGCCGCGGAGCGCCACTTGGGCTCGCCGCTGTCGGCAAGCCGCTGCAACCGGGTCCAGATGCTGCCGCTGCCCTCACGAAGCGCGGCCAATTCGAAAAGATCGTCTTCACCCAGATTGAAGAGGGGGCTCTTGAGAATGGCGGCAAGCGAAAGATCGTCACCGGGCAAAAGAACGAAACGCCCGAGCGCGAGCAGATCCTGAACGGCAATGTGGCCGGTCAGCCGCAGCCGGTCTGCGCCCGCTACGGGAACATTGTCGCGACGTTTGAGGGCGCGTGTAAGCGCGTTGACGAAGGCATCTCTCTTGCGCACGAGGACGAGGATGTCGCCGGGCGAGATTAGGCGTTCGATCCCATTTTCGATAATCGTCTCATGGCCGACCATGGCTTCGATCTGATACGCGATCCGGCGTGCGAGAATAGCGGACGGCGCGCGTTCCGGGGTGGCGTCGAAAGGCGCGGTCCAGTCTTCCGTGGCTTCGCCCGTCTCTGGCGCAACCATGTCCCAGAGATCGACTACGCCCGGATGGCCCGTGCGGCTGGACATGTGGACGACTGCCTCGTTTATGGCGCTCAGGCCCCGGGCGTTTTCGCCCAGGGTGAAGACTTGGTCGACCGCCGATAGCACGGCCGAAGTCGAACGAAAGGAAAGCGGAAGTCGAACCGGGCTGAAGAGCTGGCCGCCAGACGCGACCTCTCTTGCCGTGGTCGTCGCCTCCTCGGAAAAACGTTCCGGCCGAGCGCCCTGGAAGGAATATATGGATTGCTTCTCGTCACCAACGGCGAAGAAGGTGCGGGTGAGATCGCGTGCGCTCTGTCCGGAGAAGAAGTCTTCACGCAGTGACCGGATTACCGACCACTGCACAGGGCTGGTATCCTGAGCCTCGTCGACAAGGATATGGTCGATCCCCTGGTCGAGCTTGTAGTGCACCCACGGGCCGACATCTCCTCTGGTCAGCAGATTGGCCGTACGAGCGATCAGGTCCTCGAAATCCAGTTGGCTGCGGCTCTTCTTGAGGTCTTCGTAGTCGCGGTCCAGTCGGTCGGCGAGAGCCAGCGCCGCCTTCGTCGCCGTGTACATCCTGAAAATGCGCAGTTTGTCCCGGCAGGCGACGACATGTTCGCGCGTTGCGATGAGCGTGTCACGCAGGCCCGGCATCGCTTTCTCCATCGCGGCAGTGATGAGTGTGCTGTCGGCCCTCGGCTTGTCGGCGGATGTATAGAACGCACTCTCAAGATACTTGACGCGGCGCAAGACATCGGCCTCCCGGCCTGCAAGTCGCAGATTGTCGGCAAGCGCCCGGGCATTGGCGCCGCCTTTTTCTGAAGCGACGGCGAGGTATTCATTCAACATGACGCCCTGAAGACCTGGCAATGGCCAGAACTGTTCGGCAAGATCTTCCTCGGTCTCGCCCGCACCGATCCCGAACGCGAGTCGAAGAGCCGCGTCAGGACCGCCGACATTTTGCGATGTCGTCATGAAATGACGGATTGCATGGCGGTTGGCGACAATATCGCTGAACAACGCCTCAAGACCCGTCTCGTCGGCAAGGCTTAGAACTTGCGAGAATGCGTCGGCAAGCGTGGCATCCTCCTCGGCAGACGTCGCGATCAGAAGCGACCGGCGGGCATCGGCAAGGACGGCTGTCGCTGCCCGGTCATCCAGCACGGAAAAATGACCCGCAACATTGGCTTCGAGTGGAAACTGATGCAGCAGTGCCTCGCAAAAGGCATGGATCGTCTGGATCTTCAGTCCGCCAGGAGTTTCGAGCGCCTTAGAGAACAGCCGCCGCGCTTCGCTGAGCTTGATTCGATCCGGTCGGCGACCCTCGATCGCCGCAATCCGCTCGGCGAGCGTGTCGTCGGGCAAGGTTGCCCATTCGGCAAGACGTTCGAAGACGCGGTTCGACATTTCGGATGCCGCGGCCTTGGTGTAGGTGAGGCAGAGAATTGACGATGGGCGCGCTCCGGCCAGAAGGAGCCGGATAACTCTCTGGGTTAGAACATGGGTTTTGCCGGACCCGGCATTGGCGGAAACCCAGGCTGAACGAAGCGGGTCCGAAGCGAGCGCCTGTTGCGCCGTCGTCCAGTTGATCCAGGCGATTGGATCATCGTTGGAGGGAAGCCGAATGGCGTCTTCATTCGTCATTGGACGCCTCCTCGCTTTCTGCCGTCGACCATTCGGCCACGCGTGCGAGATGATCGTATTCGCCGCCGAAATCGTTCTGCTGCGCGGGAATCAGACGGGACATGAACCCACGCTCGCCGGAGCGCAGGAGCGTCACGAAGCGGGTGAGTTCGGCAACGGATTGCTCGGCGAGATCTTTCGCCGACTTCTTGTTGTCTCCTTGCCCGCTAAGCTCGTTGTTCACCTGCTCTGACTTGAAACGACCGCCAGGCCTGAGGCGAACGTATAGAAGATTCTCCGGAATTGTGGGTCCTGCCTGGCGGAAGCCGCCGGCCATGAGTGCTGCCGCCTCCAGGGCAAGCTGGGGGTCGAGAAGGCTGCGCGCCTGTGAGACGCTGGGGCTGAGGCCCGTCTTGTAGTCAATGATGTCGGCATGACCTCCTCCCTTGAGATCGATGCGATCGGCAACCCCCGTCAGCCTTATTCCGGCCGCCTCCAGTTCGATGCCAGCAGGCACTTCAGTCAGGACCTGGCTGATTTCCGCTCGTCGTTTGCTATCCCAATTGAGGAATGCGCGCGCGACCTCGCCGAAACGCTGTCGCCAGACGAGGTCGATATGCGGCGGCAGGCCCTCCGCGTCAAAGAGCGCATCAGCGATGGCTTTCATGGTCTCGAAGGCTTCTGGCGATCCCGGTGCGTGGCCCTCGCGAACGAATTGCTCGACGATACGGTGGTAGAGTGTCCCGCGTTGAGCAGCCCCCGGATCGGAGTTAAACGGATCCACGGGATCCAGTTTCAGGATACGGCGCGCATAGATCGAATAGGGGTCACGCCTCAGCCGCCCCACCTCGCTGAAGGAAAAGCTGCTGGGTTGCAGGCCGGCTGGAGGTTTCGGCGCCGGGCGCTGCGCTGGCTGTTGGCTTTCACCGCGATCGATCAAGTCGGTAAAATGGCGGAAACGGTCGCCGCGTTCCCTCAGCCGGCCCGCAAATTCCTTGCCGCCGAGCGCCAGAAGCCGTTGCAGCCAGCGGGAGGCGACCGTCGGGGCAGATCCCTGTCGCAAGGCGCGCGAATAGATGAGGTTTCGCGTTCCGTTCGCCATTTCGAAGTCATGGGCAAGTTGTCCGATTCGCCTTTCAGGCGGTTCAAGGCCAATCTCCGCCTTCATCGTCCGTGACAGAAACGGGTTGTTCGTCGTCTGCCCCGGCCACGAACCTTCATTCAGACCGCCGAGCACGAGTGTATCGACACTCTGCAGCCGTGCTTCGAGTGTGCCGAAAACGAAGACACGCGGGTGTCTGAGCGCTTCGGGCTTGACCGACTCGCCCGCCATCAGCGCCGTCATGATGTCGATCCATTGCGGACCGTCAGCCTCGATCTGGCCGTCCGCCTCCATGATCTCGCCAAGCAGGCTCGCGAGTTTTTCGCCTGCCTCGCCGGACCAGAGTGCGGCCAGATTGCCCTCGGGATCGGTACAAACTGCCTCAAGGGCGCGGCCGGTTCGTTCGGTCCACTCGGCCAGCGCAGCCGTCGTGGACAACGATCCGCGTTCACGTTCCCGCACCAGCATGCCGGCAAGAGGTTCGACGGCCTGGCCAACGACACCCGCAAGTTTTATTGCAGCCTCGACGGCTTCTTGAGAAAGGGCGAGACGCCATTGCGGCGGATGGCGATCGGCGCTCTGTTCAGCAAGTTGTTGGTCGAAATGCGGTTCAAGCTGGCTGATGTCGACCGCACGGACACCACCCCTGAGCGCAATCATTTCAAGGGCATTGACGGCATCGCCATAGGTGCGGTCATCGAAGCCAAATCGCGAAAGGGGATGCTTGAGCAGAGACACGATGGCGACGGGATCGCCAGGCCGCAGCGTTGCCTCGAGCAGCAACTGGGTGAGCGTTCCCTGCGGCGTGGCGATGAAAGGCGTTCCGGCAGAATCGTCGGCGATGATGCCGAACCGGGCCAGTTCGGCTGTCACCCTCCGCGCGAGGTTCCTATCGGGCGTGATAAGCGCCACCTGGCTGTCGCCATTTGCTCTTGGCTCTTCTAATGCCAGGCGGAGTGCAATGGCAATTGAGGTTGCTTCCTCACGTTCGTTTGCCGCCTCGATCAGGGCAACATCCTGAAATGCGGCGTCGAAGCGGTCGGGGCCGAATCCGCTTCGCCACGCAGTCCATTGGTCGGTCGTGCTCGCGGGAGCCATGGCGCGCGACAGGATCTCGGCTCGGTCGCAGAGGTCGGGGGCCGCAGTCGAAAGGGGAAGGATATCGGACCTCGTGAGCCGCAAGCGTTCGAGCAACTTGTAAAGGCCATATTGCGAATGGCCGCGGCGCGCCGGATCGATCTTGCGATCGGACTCCGGCTCATGACCGATGTGTTTCCAATTGTCGTCCGTCATCGACAGATCCAGACCCGGTAGAACCACGACGCCTTGGGGAAGGCTGGCGATAGCCGCGATGAGTTCCGCTGCCGCGGGAATGGAACCCGTCGAGCCGGCGACAATCACGGGTCCGCTATCATCTGGGACCTGCAATATCCGTTGCGCTTCGGCTCTCAGCATTGCGTTGCGATGTCGTGCCGGCGATGATCGTTTCAGCTCCTCCAGGCGGGCGGGCCAGAAAGCGCTGGCAATGCGGAGAAATTCGAGTGTCAGTTGCCACCAGGAGGCAAAGTCCCGCGCATCGAGTTCATCGAGATCGGTCCAGTTTCGCTCCTCGGTCTCGACGGCATCGATCAGTTCGACGAGGGCGCGGGCCAGCCAGACCGCATCCGCCGGGCTTGCCGGAGCGACGAGCGGTGTGTCGGAGTGGATGCTGCGGACGACTTCCGGCAGTTGATTGCGCCAGGCGAGGATGAGGCGTGAAAGCTCAAGCAGCATAACAGTGCTGCTGACCGGCGGAATGAGGTCGAGAAGGGCAGGCGATGCGATGTCGAAATAGCCGGTATCGTCATCCGTCTCACCGAGCGGGCGGATGACGGGCAGAATGGCCGACTTGCCGCCAAGAATATCGACGAATTCAGAGCGAAGCACGCGCGCCGCGCGCCGCGTCGGAACCAGGATAGTTACCTTGGCGAGAGAGAGGGGATCATCGGGCTCATATTGGTAGTCAGGCGCCAAGCGGCCGTCGACCAGCGCTTTGGCGAGCACTTTCAGGAAGGGTAGCCCCGGCGGGATCGTCAGAACGCGTGGTTGGCGAGCCCGGTCCATCGTCTAGACACCTTTTCCCAGGCGTTGGATTAGATCCTCCGCATCACCAATTGCATCCGGCGTGCCGACTGTCAGCCAGTGCCCTTTGAGTTTTAGACCGTAGAGACGATTTCGCGCAATTGCGCGGTCGAAGTAGATATTCAGATTGAAGGCGTCGTCGGGGGCATCGTCTAGAAGCGCCGGGTTCATCACGATGGCGCCGGCATAGACGACAGGATTACGGTGGCCGGCCTTGAATCGTGTAAGGCGACCGTCTTCGGCGAGCTCGAAATCGTTCTTTCCGTTATGACCGGTGGTCTTCTCAGGAGTGACGCACAGAAGCGCCATGTCCATGCGCTCGGGGTCGAAGAATGCTCCCAGCCTCCTGAGATTGCTGTCTTCACCCCTCTCGTCGCCGATCCAGAACAGATCGGCATTCATGACGAACGCGGTGCTGCGGTCGAGGAGCTTGAGACCCTTTGCCAAACCGCCGCCGGAATTCATCAGCGCCGCACGCTCGTCGGATATGATGACCTCGAGCCGAGGATAGTTTTCCAGATGTTCTACCATCTGTTCGGCGTGATGATGCACATTCACGACCGCGCGCGTCACTCCAGCGTCCGCAAGTATGTCGAGTACGTAATCGATCATCGGCTTGCCCGCGACTTTGACGAGTGGCTTTGGTATCGATTCGGTAATCGGTCGCATCCGGGTCCCGAGCCCGGCCGCGAGCACCATCGCATTGGTGATTTTCATTGTCCCTGCCGTGCTGATTCGGCTGATCCGATTCCAACCTTTGCACACCAATCCTGCAAGGGGGCAAGGGCCTCATGCTCGAATGCGATGGACAGATGCCAGAGCGTGCGCGGCATATGTTTCATATAGCCGGGCTTTTTGTCCCGCTGCATCAATCGCACCCAGAGTCCGTTCAGTTTGCAGGCGCGCTGCGCCGACATGATCGCCCAGGACCTGAGGAAGTTCTCCTCGCTGAAGCCAGGCTGCAACCGCCGCAGCGTCAAATAGTCTTCCATCAACTGATCCGCGAGATCCCGCTCGACCGTCACGCGGGCGTCCTGCACGATGGAAACGAGATCATAAGCCGATGGGCCTATCATTGCGTCCTGGAAGTCGATGATGCCTATGCGCTTCACACCGCATTCCGTGCCCCGCCAGATGATGTTCGGCGAATGAAAGTCACGAAGCACGAGGGTTTTCTCGGCATCGTCAAGCTGATCGATCAGCCGGTCCCAGATGTTGAGATAATCTTTCCGCTCCTTTGCCGTGGCGGGTTTCCCTCCCCTTTTCCATGGCAGGTGCCAGTCAAGAAGAAGCTCTGCTTCCATCTTCATGGCTGTTCGGTCGTAATCTGGAATGCAGTGGATATGGTCGCCGGGGAGAGGAAGCTCCCGCCCGAAGGTCATCGCGTGCATCTCCGCAAGGCATGCGACCGACGCCCGATAGCGTTCGGGAACAGGCTTGCCGTCTGCGTCCAGAATGGTTTCGGTACCCAGATCCTCGAGGAGAAGAATGCCAGCCTCGCAGTCGTGCTCGTAGATTTCAGGCGCCGCGAACCCCTTCGCGCGCAGCGCGAGATCGATTGCGATGAATGGGTAGACATCCTCGGCAAGATGGACGATCTGCGAGTAAGGCTTTCCGTCTCGGATCGGCGGCCCGTCTGGCTGGCGGGGCGAATCCATAAGGATCATGCGCTTGCCATCAGGCGGGTAGATGTATTCGTAGGCGCGCGTCGAGGCGTCGCCTGTCAGATGCCGGCGCCGCGCTTGGCGATATCCATGGTCATCAAGAAACTGGCGGATCGCAAGGACGCGGCTGATGCGGTCGAGCTTCGGCGCCGTCGCGGATATGACGACACGACGGCCGCCGGAGGGGTCAAAGTCGAACTGCACGTCAATGCGCTCGGCGGTCATGGAGCTGCCTGCCTTTTCTGGCCATTCGACGAGGCATACGCCGCTTTCGAGCGCGTCATTGAAGCCGAGTTCCTCCAACTCGTTTTCATCACTCAGCCGGTAGAGATCGAAATGGGCGACCGGGTACCGAAGATCGTAATTCTGGACGAGCGTGAACGTCGGGCTGGGTACTTCGAGATAGTCGTCGTCGGCCATGGCGCGCAACAACGCCCGCGACAGGGTCGACTTGCCGGCGCCGAGATCGCCGTGAAGGGCAAGACAATCACCGGGTCTTACCGCCAGGGATAGATCCTCTCCGAGCCGGATAGTGTCGGCTTCGCCAGGGAGCAGCAGAGACAGGGCTTTGGCGCTCATTCTGCGGCGACGGATTGCGGGATGGCGGCGGTGGGAATGCGGCAATGAACGGTCGTGCCCCGGCCGGGCGCACTGTCGATGGAGACCTTGCCGTTGTGGAGGTTGACGAAACTCTGGACAATGGAGAGTCCGAGACCCGCGCCACTACGTTTGCCGCCCCTGCCATTCGAGGAGAAACGGTTGAACACGGACGCGAGCACGTCTTCGGGAATGCCGCATCCGTTGTCAGTCACATCGAAGCAGAAGTCGCCGCCTTCTCTCCAACACTTCATGTCGATGGAGGAGCCTTCCGGTGCGAAATTGACGGCGTTGGTCAGGATCTTGATGAGGATCTGCTTCAGTCGCTGCTGGTCGGCTACGATATGGCCGAGATGGGCTGAGGCTCTGATTTCGAGCGCGACATTGCTCTCCTGCAACCGGTCTGTCATCTGCATGGAAACATCATCGAGCAGATCGCTCAGGTCGATGTCGGAATATTCGAGCCGCATGATGCCGGCATCGACGGTCGCAAGGTCGAGGATATCGTTGACGATGGTGAGCAGTACTGAGGATGAAGTCGAAATGTGGTCGACATACTCCGTTTGTCGCTCGTTGAGCAGTCCTATCGCCGGCGTCTTCAACAGATCGGTAAAGCCGATGATATTCGTGAGCGGCGAACGCAGTTCATAGGACACGTGCTGAACGAAATCGTTCTTGAGTTCGTCGGCCTTGCGCAGCGCTTCGTTCTTTTCTTTCAGCGCTCGTTCGGCGCGTACGCTGTCCGTCATGTTGACGAAGGTCAGCATCGTCTGGGCGTTCGGAAGCGGCGTCACCGCGAAATCTAGGACGAGACCCGAGTAAAGCTCGAGGGTTCCCTGGCTCGAAGGGCGCTCGTCCTCGAAGCTCGTGATCATCTTGCTGAAGGATTTCCAGCCATCGGCATGGTCGTAGGATGACATGCAGGCCGATTCGATGGCGCGGATATGGGTGCCCGGCTTCGCATCGGCTTCGGCGATGCCCCAGAGGGCACGGAAAGCAGGATTGGACAGCTGGATTCGTCCGTCAGGGCCGAACACGGCGACGCCCTCGGACAGGTGGTCGATGGTTTCACCCTGTACCCGCAGAAGCGTGTTGTAGCGTGTTTCGAGATCGACCTGTTCGGTGAGATTCTCGAAGACCCAAGTAGCCCCACCTTGCGGATGCGCCGATGCGATCACGCGCAGCGTCTGTCCATTCGGAAGGTGCCAGAGATCCGTCTGCGTCTCCAGCGACCGGTAGACCGAGAGGGTATTCTCCTTCCAGGTCTTCCAGTTGAGCTGCTCGGGCAACTTGTTCGCGGACCGTAGCCGATCCAGGAATTCACTGTTGTCGGGGCGCGCTTCGAGGAAGGGCGTATCGAGTTGCCAAAGCTGGGTGAAAGCCTGATTATAAAATTGTAACCGCCGTTCTCCATCGAAGATCGCAACGGGCGTCGCCAGATGATCGAGCGTATCGGCATGGCTCTTCAGTGTCCGGGTCAGTTCTTCGCGCAACGCTTCCGTCTGCGAAACGTCGATCGCCATTCCGCACGAACCCGACGGACTGCGGGCGTCAACGACATCGAAGAATGTACGGTTTCCGCGCACAACGGTCGAAACCTTGTCATGGAAAGGCGATTCCAGCGTTACACCGGCGCGGATCTTTTCGCGCACGACGGTCCCGAGTACCTCGCGCTCCTCCCGTATCGCCTGGTCTGGCGAGTTTGCCTCGACGGCCTCGCTATAGGCCTGATTGACCCACACCAGCCGGCCGTCGCTGTCGCGCTGCCAGACAGGTTGCTCGATGGCGTCCAGGAGCGCCTCGAACGTCGCGATGGAGGCCTTCAGTCGGGTTCTCTCGATCTTGAGTTCGGCCAGCTCAGCACGCAGGTTATTGAGTGCGACGAAGCGCGCAAATGCGCGGCCTCCAGAGAGCCGGCCCTGCACCTCAATCACCTCATGGCGAGTAGTCTCGACGATCATGTCGAAGCTCTGAGCGTCGAAGCGGAGCCGCTCGATTGCCTTGTCCAGGTCGCCGGCAGAGGCTGCCTTTAGCCAGCGGCCGAAGGCGAGGAAATCGCTGTCGCCCTGCGGTGCGCCGGTCTCTGCCGGCAGCTGGCCCAGGAACTCGGGTTTGCGGTCATGGCCGTCCCATATGACGATGCGTCGGTTCTTGTCGGCGATCAGGGCCTGGTAACGGGAGATGCGTTGTTTCGCGTCCGATAGAGCGGACCGCATTTCATGGCTTTCGACCTCCAGAGCGCCTTTCTGGCGGATCAGCCAGATTGCCGAAAGCAATGCCGCTGACAGGATGCCGATCACGAGGGAGAAGCCGATCATCTCGACGGAGGTGAAGAGCCGCTGCACCTCGGGGACGCCGGCCCCAATCTGCGCCACTGCCGTTCGCGTCAGGCTTGCAAGCACGGTTCCCGCCAGGAAGACGTTCCTGGCGCCGGCCAAAAGCCTGCCACGCCAGTGAAGGAGCCGGAGCAATATCCCCCTCGAGACAGCGTCCGTCCTCAAAAACCGCATCAACGGAACCTCGAGCGCACCCCCGCGCGCAGTTCCCCGCTTGTGCGGATTATTCTCTACTACCGACATCTTCGGTCTGTCTCCGTCCTATGTGCCGCATCGTCGACAAGACATCCCATTTCGCGTCTTCGCACTGGGCGAGCGTCGCGAATCAAGTCTCAAAACAATACTGCTTAAGGGAATCGGCGGGAAGTGCGGGAGCCAAAAAAGAAGCTGCGGCATTTGTCAATGCCGCAGCCACTACATCTTGTGGAAATCAAGAATAGAATTAATAGCGATAGTGGTCAGACTTGAACGGGCCCTGCGGCGTGACGCCGATGTATGAAGCCTGTTCTTCGGAAAGAACCGTCAGGCGCACACCGAGCTTTTCAAGATGCAGCCGGGCGACCTTTTCATCTAGGTGTTTCGGCAGGACGTAGACTTGGTTTTCGTAGGCATCGGGCTTGGTAAAGAGCTCGATCTGGGCCAGGACCTGATTGGTAAAGGAAGCCGACATGACGAAGGACGGATGGCCAGTGGCGTTCCCGAGATTGAGCAAACGGCCTTCCGAAAGCAGGATCATGCGGTTGCCGTTCGCAAACTCGATCATGTCGACCTGCGGCTTGATATTCGTCCACTTCAGGTTGCGTAGCGCCGAAACCTGGATCTCGTTGTCGAAATGGCCGATATTGCCGACGATCGCCATGTCCTTCATGGCTCGCATGTGTTCGATACGGATCACGTCCTTGTTGCCTGTGGTCGTGATGAAGATGTCAGCGCTCGATACGACGTCCTCAAGCTGGACGACCTCGAAGCCGTCCATCGCGGCCTGAAGTGCGCAGATCGGATCGACTTCTGTCACCTTGACGCGAGCTCCGGCACCCTGAAGGGATGCTGCCGAACCCTTGCCGACGTCGCCGTAACCGCAAACCACAGCGACCTTGCCGGCCATCATGACATCTGTTGCGCGCCGGATGCCGTCCACCAGCGATTCCTTGCAGCCATACTTGTTGTCGAACTTCGACTTCGTAACCGAGTCGTTTACGTTGATGGCCGGGAAGGGCAACAGGCCTTTCTGGCTGAGCTGATAGAGACGGTTGACACCGGTCGTGGTTTCCTCGGTGACGCCGCGGATCGCATCACGCTGTTTCGTAAACCAACCCGGCGAAGCCGCAAGGCGCTTCTTGATCTGCGCGAAGAGGATCTCTTCTTCTTCCGAGTGCGGATTGCTGAGCACGTCCTCGCCGCTTTCGGCGCGGGCGCCGAGAAGAATGTACATGGTCGCATCGCCGCCATCATCGAGAATCATGTTCGACAGACCGCCATCGGCCCATTGGAAGATCTTGTCGGTATAGGTCCAGTACTCCTCGAGCGATTCGCCCTTGACGGCGAAAACCGGAACTCCGGAGGCTGCAATCGCGGCGGCTGCATGATCCTGGGTGGAGAAGATGTTGCAGGAGGCCCAGCGCACTTCGGCGCCGAGCGCCACGAGCGTCTCGATCAGGACAGCAGTCTGGATGGTCATATGCAACGACCCGGTGATACGGGCGCCCTTGAGCGGCTTCTTGTCACCAAACTCGGACCGGCAAGCCATAAGACCGGGCATTTCGGTCTCGGCGATGTTGATTTCCTTGCGGCCGTAATCGGCGAGCCCGATGTCCGCGACAATGTAATTCTTTTCTGTGCTCATGAAGCTCTCCCGGCTTGGAATTGATGCAGGCGCAGCCGCCCGTTCAGGACGATGCGCACGCGCCCTTCGCTATCCGGCTCTTACGAAGACGGATTTCTTCCATGGCATTTAGCAGGCTTCCAGAGTATTGGCAACCGAGATATAAAGAAGTCTTTATGTCTTTATATGGCGCGGGATGATCAGATCTCTTCGCCGAACTTGTCTGCGACAAGATGCTCGAGAGCGTCCAGGACTTCTCTTGCCTGCGTTCCGCAAGCGGAAACGAGGATGGTGCAGCCTGGGCTTGCCGCGAGCATCATCAATCCCATGATCGATGTCCCGCCAACGGTTGTTCCGTCTTTGGCGACGGTCACCACTGCATCGTATCCGTCCACTGTCTGGACGAATTTCGCCGACGCCCGCGCATGCAGGCCGCGTTTGTTGGTGATCGTAAGTTCGCGGGAGATTGACGTCATGCGCATTCTTTCCGGCAGTTACTTGCCGCTGAGAACGCGGCTGGCGACATTGATGTATTTCCGGCCAGCCTCGGATGCTTCTACCAACGCCTTCTCCATATCGTTTTCCCCGCGCACGCCTGCAAGCTTGATCAGCATGGGGAGGTTTACACCGGCAATCACTTCGATCCGGCCGGCATTCATGACGGAAATGGCGAGATTGGAAGGGGTGCCCCCGAACATATCGGTCAGGATAATGACGCCGTGTCCATCGTCCGCGCGCATGACGGCATCCAGGATGTCCTGGCGACGCTGATCCATGTCGTCTTCCGGGCCGATCGATACCGTTTCAATGAATTTCTGTGGTCCCACCACATGTTCCACCGCGTGATGAAACTCTTCAGCCAGCTTGCCATGCGTGACAAGCACAAGTCCGATCATTCTCTTACTGCCCCTTTGCACACGCAATCAGATGGCCAGATAGTGCAATGCAGCAACTTCGTCCATCGGTGGGACGCCATCTTGGCCATGAAAATTCGAAGTGCAAGTCTAAAATGTGCGGATCTCTATTGGATCATTTGCAGCCTGCGGCGAAATCAATGCCATTGTGAACGCGAACGGCCTCGCAATACCGACAGGCACTCGCACGATCGGCAGTTCCCGTCCCGACGACGTTGAAAAGCGCTCATTCTCAGGTGGCAATCGATCCGCCGCGCCTGATGCCACTGGCAGCACGGCAACATGAACAAGGGCCGCCGGAAGGCATTCGACCTTTGCTATCCCCGCGTGACGCAATTCGATCAGCCCGACGATTGATTGCGGACAGCGCGCCAGGAGATGCTCTCCATGAGCCGAGAGGATTACCCGATCGTCGGCAATCAGCGCCGAAAAGAGCCCGAGGCTTGCGGCCTCGGCCATGCAGGAAAACGCAAGCGCCGATTTGCCTGCACCCGACGGGCCGATGAAAAGAAGACCCGTCGTCCCGACGACAATCGCGGTGGCGTGTATGTTTTCTCCATCGTTGTTCATGGCGCTGCTTCGACGGGAAGAGACAGGATGAAGCGCGCGCCGAGCGCCTTGCCCGTTTGCGGGTCGACAATATTTTCAGCCTTCAGCGTGCCCCCATGGGCTTCGGCGATCTGCCGGCTAATGGAGAGGCCGAGTCCGGAATTCTGTCCGAAGCTCTCGGTCTCGGGGCGATCGGTGTAGAAGCGTTCGAAGACCCGGTCTATGTTCTCGATCTGGATACCTGGCCCGTTGTCCTCGACCTGGACGTTACAGCGTCCACGCGCGCGCGATAGACGCACGGTGATGCGCCCTCCCTTTTCCGGAACGAAGGATCGGGCATTCTCGATCAGATTGGTGACGACCTGGCCGAGCCGAAGGTCGTGTCCGTTGACGGTGAAACGTGCTTTTGTGCCGGGCTTCTGGTCGATCAAAAGGTTTATTTCGACCGGCTTCTTTGTGCTGCGAATCTGCCGCGATATCTCCACCATGTTCGTAAGCAGCACTTCGAGGTCCACCGGCTCCGCATCCGTGCGAGCCAGCTCAGCATCCAGCCGTGACGCGTCCGAAATGTCGCTGATCAGCCGATCGAGACGCCGCACGTCGTGCTGGATGATATCCATGAGCCGTTGCCGAGATTCATCGTTGCGGGCCAGCGGCAGGGTTTCGACCGCACTTCTGAGCGATGTCAGCGGGTTCTTAAGCTCGTGGCTGACATCAGCGGCGAAGCTCTCGATGGCATCGATGCGGTCGTAAAGGGCAGTCGTCATTTCTCGAAGGGCAACCGAGAGATTGCCGATCTCGTCCTGACGGGCCGAGAAATCCGGAATCTCCTCGCGCTGCTTGGCGCCGCGCCGCACACGGATGGCGGCAGCGGAAAGGCGCCTCAGGGGATTGGCGATGGTTGAGGAAAGAAGGAGCGAAACGACAATATTGACCAAAGTCGCGACCCCGAAGACGCGCAGGATCGCCAGTCGTTCCGCATGGACGATCTTGTCGATGTCGCCGGCTTGCGTCGACAACAGCAGAACGCCGAGGACGGCACGGAAACGCTGAACGGGAACCGCCACCGATACGATGAGTTCGCCTTTGTCGGTGACCCGCACCACGGCGCCGCGGACGCCCGTCAATGCATTCATCACCTCGGGATAAATTGAGCCGTCGCCGCCCGGCGCCTCCTTGTAGAGCGGCAGCCCGCCGGGCTGCAGAAGTGTGTTGAAGATGCGGGCGATCCAGTCGGTCAAACTGATCGTCTCGTTTTCCACAGGTGGAAGATCAAATCGGAGAACCTGACCACGCGAATAGAGATGACGCGAGTCGAGCAGCAGGTTCGCATCGGCGTCGAATAGGCGCGCGCGCGTCCGAGTGGGCGAAATCAACCGCCGCAACACGGGCGCGACGCGTTCCGGATTGATCGGAAATTCGAGGTCTTCGTCATTCGGGACCGGCGTTATGCTCTGGCCAGCCTGCAGTTCGAGAAGCTTCTGCGGGTCGATTGTTATGGAATTGGTATCCACCGAGGCCGAGGCGGAGATTGCTCCGGCGATGATCTCCCCCTGGGTCAGCAGGCTTTCGACGCGCGCATCGATCAATCCCTCGCGGAACTGATTGAGATACATGATCCCACCGACAAGCACGATCAGTGCCGCGAGGTTAAAGAAGACGATTCGCCGCGTCAGACTGGAGAAAAGTGCATGCCCGAATATGCGACGGACAAGAGTGAAGGGATGGGACAGAAAGCGACGCTGTTCGCTTGAATTGTCCAGCTCTTCAATATTCTCGTCGGAAACTTGCCGTTCCAAGCATTAACCCCTTCGCGCGGAACCGCCTGCCAACTTCCGGGGCGGATGGAGATCCGGTCTCGGCAGAGGCAAGCGATAAGCGCCAATCACGCCGCTTCGCGGAAGCGATATCCGACACCATAGAGTGTTTCAATCATGTCGAAATCGGTGTCGACCATTTTGAATTTCTTGCGCAGGCGTTTGATATGACTGTCGATGGTGCGGTCATCGACATAGACCTGCTCGTCATAGGCGGCATCCATCAATGCATCGCGGCTCTTGACGACACCAGGCCGCTGCGCCAGCGAGTGCAAGATAAGAAACTCCGTTACCGTGAGGGTCACGGGATCGCCTTTCCAGGTGCAGGTATGTCGTTCCTGGTCCATGACCAGCTGGCCACGTTCCAGCGTGCGGGCTTGCGCTTCCGCTCCCGGCTTCGCCGCACTTGTTGCCGCCGAGCCTTCGCGGCTAGCCGCTCTTCGTAAAATCGCTTTTACCCGCTCGACGAGCAGACGCTGCGAGAACGGTTTCGTGATGAAGTCGTCAGCGCCCATCTTGAGGCCGAACAATTCGTCGATTTCCTCGTCCTTGGACGTCAGAAAGATCACCGGAATATCCGATTTCTGGCGAAGCCGCCGGAGAAGTTCCATCCCATCCATACGCGGCATCTTGATGTCAAAGATGGCGAGCTGTGGCGGACGTGCGAGCAAACCGTCCAATGCCGATGCGCCATCCGTATAGGTCTCGACCTTATATCCTTCCGCCTCCAATGCGATCGACACAGAGGTTAGAATATTGCGATCGTCGTCAACGAGCGCGATTGTCTGCATGCTGTTCGTCTCCGTCATCATAAAGCGCGGCTCCCGGTATTAGGTCCAGCCCATGTCTTGGCGATCATAACGCGCTTATTGGGGGTAAAGGTGGAACAAATTGTGGCAAAGATAAAGGGGGCGTGACGATCCGTCACTTACACTCCCTGTCAAAAATATCGTGAAAGGGGAGTGTGTTACGACTTTGCAAACCGATTTAAAAATATGAAAACAAATTTAAATCGATTAAATATTTGAAATTGTTGATAGAATTGTTCATTAGCGTATTGCCTTTCTGAATGTGCGACACTAGGTTCGCGAAAATTCGAGGCAACCACCCCCACAGCAAAGGAAGCGTGTCCATGGAGGAGCTTGGTGTAAATAATCCCCTTATCGGGGTTGCGGCGATCGGCCTGGGCGACGCTGCGCGCGTCCACTACAACTTCCTGGAAAGCGCGCTTTATGAGGAAGCCATTCGCCGGAATGAAGCCGTTCTGACCGCTGACGGTGCGCTATGCGCCGTGACCGGACAGCACACGGGACGTTCCGCGAAGGACAAGTTCGTCGTGCGCGACGCCAATACCGACGGTGAGATCTGGTGGGATAACAACAAACCCATGTCTCCCGAACATTTTGGACTCCTTCACAAGGACATGCTCGCTCACGCGGCTGGTAAGGAACTGTTCGTGCAGGATCTGATCGGTGGCGCGGACACTGACAATGCGCTGCCGACCCGCGTGGTAACCGAGCTTGCCTGGCACTCGCTTTTCATCCGTAACCTGCTGATCCGCCCGGAACGGTCGACGCTTGCGAACTTCCAGCCGAAGCTCACGATAATTAATCTTCCGAGCTTCCGCGCCGATCCCGCCCGGCATGGCTGCCGGACCGATACGATCATCGCTTGCGACTTCACCAACGGCATCGTCCTGATCGGCGGTACCTCTTATGCGGGCGAAATCAAGAAGTCTGTCTTCACCGCACTCAACTACATGCTGCCGCCCAAGGGTGTCATGCCGATGCACTGTTCGGCCAATGTCGGCCCCAAGGGGGACGCAGCGGTGTTCTTCGGTCTCTCGGGCACCGGCAAGACGACGCTCTCGGCGGATCCGAAGCGTACTCTGATCGGCGACGACGAGCATGGTTGGGGCGAGCACGGCATCTTCAATTTTGAAGGTGGCTGCTACGCCAAGACCATCCGCCTTTCTGCGGAAGCCGAGCCCGAAATCTTCGCAACGACCAAGCGCTTCGGCACGGTTCTCGAAAACGTCGTCCTCGACGAACGCCGGGTTCCTGATTTCCATGATGGCTCGCTGACCGAAAACACCCGCTGTGCCTATCCGTTGCACTTCATCCCGAATGCATCGGATACGGGTCTCGCCGGCCACCCCAAGACCATCATCATGCTGACCGCGGATGCCTTCGGTGTATTGCCGCCGATCGCTCGGTTGACGCCGGAACAGGCGATGTACCACTTCCTCTCCGGCTACACCGCCAAGGTTGCCGGTACGGAAAAGGGCGTGACGGAACCGGAAGCAACCTTCTCGACCTGCTTCGGCGCCCCCTTCATGCCGCGTCATCCCGCCGAATACGGCAATCTCCTGCGTGACCTGATCGCCCGTCATGGCGTCGATTGCTGGCTGGTCAATACCGGCTGGACCGGCGGCGCCTATGGCGTCGGCCACCGGATGCCGATCAAGGCAACCCGTGCGCTTCTTACCGGTGCGCTCAATGGTGAGCTGAAGAAGATCGAAACCCGGATCGATCCGAATTTCGGCTTCGCGGTTCCGGTTGCAGTTGAAGGCGTCGACAGCTCGATCCTCGACCCGCGTTCGACTTGGGCCGACGGCTCCGACTACGATGCGCAGGCCAAGAAGCTGGTCGCCATGTTCATCACCAATTTTGCCAAGTTCGAGGACCATGTCGACCATACGGTTCGTGCAGCCGCGCCGAACGCCAATATCGCCGCCGAATAGGCGGATAGGCGAATTTCTCGCAAAGCCCGGCGGTGGAAACCGCCGGGCTTTTTGTTTTATATGGAATAGACTGTTTTCGCCGGTGCCGGGACATGGATAGAACGAATGGAGACCGACCATGGCGAGTGATGCGCTTTTCATCAATGACCGAATCACGATTGCCGGCTGGGAGCTGACGGAGCAATTCGTTCTTGCAGGCGGGCCAGGTGGCCAGAACGTCAACAAGGTCTCCACCGCCGTACAGCTCTTCTTCAGTATTGCCGGATCACCGTCACTTCCTGAGCGGGTGAAAACAAATGCCTTGAAGCTCGCCGGACGGCGCGTTTCCAAGGAAGGCGTATTGATGATCGAATCAAGCCGCTTTCGCAGCCAGGAGCGTAATCGCGAAGACGCCCGCGAGCGCCTGAAGGAGCTTATCCTCAAAGCTGCCGAGCCCCCGCCGCCGCCCCGCCGCAAGACCAAGCCGACAAAAGGGTCCATCGAGCGGCGCTTGAAGGAAAAATCCGGGCGTGCGGAAGTGAAAAAGATGCGTACACGACCGGGTAGCGAGTAAAATGGCAATCGCTGTATTAGCAAAATTCCTTGTATTTTGCTGAATGCTGGCTTCATCTGAAGGTGGGCACGGAAAAGAGGAGAAATGCCATGGGATTGTTCAGTTTCATCAAGAGCGCCGGGAAGAAATTGGGCTTGGGTGCCGATGACGAAGCCCCCGACGTAGATGCCGTGAAGAAGGAACTGGCTTCGCACAGCCTCGGCACCGACAAGGTCGACGTGGAGGTCGTGGACGACAAGGTTGTTCTCAAGGGAACCGTCAGGGACCAGTCGGTATTCGAAAAAGCCGTGATCGCGGTTGGCAATACCCTCGGCATCTCGAAGGTAGAAGCCGATGATCTGAAGATTGTCGAGACGCCAGAGGCCGCACCGGTGGCTGCCAAGGAGCCCGTTTTCTATACAGTAAAAAAGGGCGACAACCTCTGGAAGATCGCCGAGGCACACTACGGCAAGGGTAAGGGCGGTAAGCACACCGTGATCTTCGAGGCAAACAAGCCGATGCTCACGCACCCCGACAAGATCTATCCCGGTCAGGTTCTTCGCATCCCCGATCTTGATCGGTGAAATCGTCGTCAGCAATGGCAAGCAATGCTGACTGGACCTTGCCGGATGGTATCCGGTTCCATCCCGGTTTGCTGGAACGCGGGGACCAGGAGGAATTGGTTGCGGCGATACGCGATATAGTCGCCGAAGCGCCGCTCTACGTACCGGTGATGCCAAAAACAGGCAAACCGATGTCCGTTCGCATGACGAATTGCGGGCCGTTCGGCTGGGTAACCGACAAGGAGCGGGGGTACCGGTACCAACCAACTCATCCGGTGACGAACCGGCCCTGGCCTGCCATCCCTGAAAAGCTTAACGGGATCTGGAAGCGGCTTTCCAACTATGACAAGCCGCCGGAGGCCTGCCTCGTCAATTTCTATTCTGATGATGCCCGCATGGGATTACATCAGGATCGCGATGAACGAGATATGGCTGCACCGGTCGTTTCGATTTCGCTGGGTGATACTTGTCTGTTTCGCCTGGGCGGCATGGATCGCCGAGATCCTACCCGCTCGTTCAAGCTCGCCAGTGGCGATGCGCTGGTCCTGGGCGGCGAAGGTCGCCTCTGCTTTCACGGCATCGACCGGATCTATCCCGGGACCTCAACGCTTCTCAAGAATGGTGGGCGGATCAACATAACGCTACGGCGCGTGAATCCCTGACATCATAAGGGAGCCGGCAGCCGATCGATCAGAGCTTTCTGAGCGCGACCGTTTCAACCATGTGATTATCGCCCTTTTGAAGAATCAGGTCGGCGCGCGGGCGCGTCGGCAGGATGTTTTCCCGCAGATTCTTCAGGTTTGTATTGGTCCAGAGTCCCTCGGCAATCGTAAGCGCGTGCGCTTCGCTGATCGTAGCATAGCGATGGAAGTACGAGTTCGGATCGCGAAACGCGGTTTGCCTCAGTTTCATGAAGCGTTTGACATACCACTCGTGGATCAAATTTTCGTCGGCGTCGATATAGATGGAGAAGTCGAAGAAGTCGGAAACCATCGGGACGATCTTGCCGTCGGCTGGCAGATCGCGCGACTGCAGGACATTGATGCCCTCGAAAATCAGGATGTCCGGCCGGTCGACGATCTTGTATTCATCGGGGAGCACATCGTAGATCAGATGTGAATAGCTCGGCGCCTTGACATTCGGCAGCCCCGCCTTGATCGCGGACAAGAAGTGCAGCAAGGCACTAAGGTCATAGCTTTCCGGGAAACCCTTGCGGTCCAGCATATTCTGACGGATCAGTACCGAGTTCGGATAGAGAAATCCATCCGTCGTGACGAGATCGACTTTCGGACTCGAGGGCCAGCGAGCCAGAAGCTCCTTCAAGATACGAGCCGTCGTCGATTTTCCAACAGCCACCGATCCGGCGATGCCGATGACGAACGGCGTCTTGGCGACATTTGACATACTGAGAAATCGGTTGCGTTGCTCGAACAGGAGTTGCGAGGATTCAACATGGGCCGAGAGCAGACGCGAAAGCGACAGGTAGATGCGCCGTACTTCGGCGAGGTCGATCGGGTCGTCGATCGATCGCAGCCGCTGCACCTCGTCGGCCGTCAGCGTCAGGGGCGTATCCGCCCGGAAACGAGACCACTCGTCTGAGGAGAAGAAATGGTAGGGCGAATAGTCGTTCGCCTGGAAATGATCGAGCGTTTCGGGCACGTCGGATGGCCGTGTTGCTGTTGTCATGGAATCTGCCGGCTGGCCTTTTCGCTGATGCCCGACTGGGCGGTCCGCCTTTGAAGCTCCTGCATGACTGCTTCTAACGGTATGTCGGCGATTTTCAATACGACCATCAGGTGATAGAGGAGATCTGCACTCTCATAGATCAGGTTGTCTCGATCGTTGGCGATGGCGGCAATGACCGTCTCTACCGCTTCTTCCCCGAGCTTCTTTGCTGCTTTCTGCTGTCCGCCGGCCACCAGCTTGGCCGTCCAGGAATCTTCAGCCTGCGCCTTGGCCCGGTTCGCAACGATCCATTCGAGGTCTGAGAGAGAAAAACCGCTCATTGATCCGCCTTCCCTTCTGGTCAATCGAGCCGCATGGCAATGCCATGATCGGCCATGTAGCGTTTTGCTTCACCGATGCTGTAGGTGCCGAAATGGAAGATAGATGCGGCGAGCACGGCTGTGGCGTGGCCCTCTTTGATGCCGGCAACAAGGTCGTCGAGATTGCCGACGCCGCCGGACGCAATAACAGGGACGCGCACGGCATCGGCAATGGTTCGCGTCAGTTCCAAATCATAACCGGTCTTCGTGCCGTCCCGGTCCATGGATGTGACCAGCAACTCCCCGGCGCCGCGCTCGACCATTTTCAATGCGAACTCCACGGCGTCTATGCCGGTCGGGGTACGGCCACCGTGTGTATAGATTTCCCATGCACTCAGGTTGTCGCCGCCGGCCCCCTGCTTTCGCCGTTGCTTCGCATCGATTGAAACGACGATGCACTGGTCGCCGAACTTGTCGGCGGCTTCGGCAATGAAATCCGGATTTTTCACTGCTGCCGAATTGATGGCAACCTTGTCGGCGCCGCACAGCAGAAGCTTGCGGATATCGGCAATCGTGCGAACGCCGCCGCCGACGGTCAGTGGCATGAAGCAATGATCAGCCGTGCGCGCAACCACGTCGAAGATGGTATGGCGATCGTCCGACGATGCGGTGATATCCAGAAAGGTGAGCTCGTCAGCACCAGCTGCGTCATAGGCCTTCGCCGCCTCGACCGGGTCACCGGCATCAATCAGGTCAACGAAGTTCACGCCTTTGACGACACGGCCGTCCTTGACGTCGAGACAGGGTATTACACGGGCTTTCAGCGTCATGGCTGTTCCTCAAGATCTTCCTGCGGCCCGGATCAGGGCGAGCGCCTCGGCAGGGTCTATGCGTCCGTCATAAAGGGCTCGACCCGAAATAGCGCCTTCGAGTTTCTTCGCATCCGGCTGCAGCATGCGGCGGATATCGTCCATCGACGCAAGTCCACCGGAAGCGATCACCGGGATCGACACTGCATTGGCGAGCTCAAGTGTCGAAGCCCAGTTGATACCGGTCAGGATGCCGTCGCGATCTATATCGGTATAGATGATCGCCGACACACCGGCGCCTTCAAACTTTTGTGCAAGCTCGATTACGCCGAGTTCCGACGCCTCGGCCCATCCTTCGACAGCGACCTTGCCGCCCTTGGCGTCGATGCCCACGGCCACCTTACCCGGAAACGTCTTGCAGGCTTCGATGACGAGAGCCGGATCGCGCACCGCAACCGTACCAAGGATCACGCGGGCAAGCCCACGCGACAGCCAATCTTCGATGTGCTCAAGCGTGCGTATCCCGCCACCGAGCTGAACCGGATTCTTTGTCGCCTTGAGGATCGCGTCGACTGCTTCGCCGTTGATGCTGGAGCCGGCGAACGCACCGTTGAGATCAACGACATGCAGCCATTCAAATCCCTGGTCCTCGAAGGCTTTGGCCTGCGCGGCCGGGTCCGGATTATAGACGGTCGCCTGGTCCATGTCGCCCAGCTTGAGCCGGACGCACTGGCCGTCTTTTAGGTCGATGGCGGGGAAGAGGATCATTCTTTCTGTCCAGATTTTTCGGGTTACGGCGCCCAGGCGAGAAAATTAGCGATCAGCTTGAGGCCGAGCGTCTGGCTCTTTTCCGGATGGAATTGCGCTCCCACCATGTTGTCGCGACCGACAAAGGCGGTCATCGGGCCACCATAGTCGGTGGTGGCGATTACATCTTCCGGGTTTTCGGCGGCGAGGTGGTAAGAATGTACGAAATAGGCGTGCAAGCCGTCCGGGCCGGTCCTGACCCCGTCGAACAGTGGGTGTGGGCGGTGAAGGTCGAGTGTGTTCCAGCCGATCTGCGGAATCTTCAGGGTCGGATCGTTCGGTGTCATCTCGACGACGTCGCCCTTGATCCAGCCGAGTCCCGAAGTGATCGTCTTTTCCAGACCGCGTGTAGACATCAACTGCATACCGACACAGATGCCAAGGAAGGGCCGCCCCCTGGTCTCGACTGCCTCCACGAGGGCATCATGCATGCCGGCGACCGCATCGAGCCCGCGCCGGCAATCTGCGTAGGCGCCGACACCCGGAAGCACGACACGGTCGGCGGTTGCCACATGCTCGGCCCTGTCGGTCAGTTCAATGGTCGCGTCTATACCCGCCTCGCACGCCGCGCGCTCGAAGGCCTTGGTTGCGGAACGGAGATTTCCCGATCCATAATCGATGATCGCCACACGCATGGTCCAGCGTCCTTTCCCTAACGGCGGTTCCGGCATTGGAAACAAGGTTCTCGCATCGAAGTGACGAGAATCCGAAACCTGCCAGAGCTGCCCTCAATCTGTTTTCGTTCAGACCAGTGTTCCCTTGGTCGAGGGGACGCGGCTTGCTTGCCGCGGGTCGATTTCAGTGGCGCTCCTGAGCGCCCGGGCGACGGCCTTGAAGCAGGTCTCGGCGATATGGTGATTGTTGGCGCCATAATGGTTCATGACGTGCAGGGTTATCCCGGCATTTTGTGCCAGCGCCTGGAAAAACTCGCGCACGAGCTCCGTGTCGAACGTGCCGATCTTCGGCGCGCTGAACGCGACATTCCAGACGAGGAAAGGCCGACCGGAGACATCGATGGCGGCCTTGGTCATGGTTTCGTCCATCGCCAGGTCTATCGATGCATATCGGGTGATGCCACGCCTGTCGCCGAGCGCCTTGGAAATTGCCTGGCCAAGTGCAATGCCGGTATCCTCCACGGTGTGGTGGTCGTCGATATGCAAATCGCCCTTGACCTCAATATCCATGTCGATCAGCGAATGCCGGCAAAGCTGATCGAGCATATGATCGAAAAAGCCCACTCCAGTCGAGATCTCGGACTGGCCGGCACCATCGATATTGACGGAAACGGAAACCGATGTCTCGTTGGTCTTTCGGGAAATGCTTCCCTTGCGCCCGGATTCGCTATTCGCCATGGGGTGTACTCCACAAAGATATGCGTGCTCCTTATCAGGGGCTGCGACAAATATCCAGAACAGAGCCTCTGAAACGGCCTCGCTTTCGAAGGCGTCGAAAAATAGGCCGGATGGCGGTGTTTGCATTCGGCTTCGGGCCACTTACATAATTGTCAACGAACCGCCGGAATACATTCGGCGAAATCCGAAATTTGAACGGCGGATTGAAGATGAGCGAACATAATCCCTACGGAACCATGCACGCCACGACTATCATAACCGTGCGCAAGAACGGCGTTGCTGTGATGGCGGGCGACGGACAGGTGAGCCTCGGCCAGACGGTCATGAAGGGCAATGCGCGCAAGGTGCGCCGAATCGGCAAGGGTGACGTGATCGCCGGTTTCGCCGGAGCGACGGCCGATGCCTTCACCCTTCTCGAACGACTCGAAAAGAAGCTAGAGCAGTATCCCGGACAGCTGATGCGCGCCGCCGTTGAACTCGCGAAGGACTGGCGCACCGACAAATATCTGCGCAATCTCGAGGCGATGATGTTGGTCGCCGACAAGACGATCACGCTGGCCATTACCGGCAATGGCGACGTGCTCGAGCCCGAGCACGGCACCATAGCGATAGGCTCGGGTGGAAACTATGCCTATGCGGCAGCCCGCGCGTTGATGGATACGGATCTTTCGGCGGAAGACATCGCCCGCCGTGCCATGGCAATTGCCGCAGAAATCTGCGTCTATACCAATGGCAATGTCGTGGTCGAAACCCTTTCGAGCGACAACTGATCCGCCCTTGCAACCAAGAGCCTTCATGGAAAGACGGATATGACAACCTTTTCTCCCCGCGAGATTGTTTCCGAACTCGACCGCTTCATCATCGGACAGCACGAGGCCAAGCGCGCGGTGGCAATCGCCTTGCGAAACCGGTGGCGCCGCCAGCAGCTCGACGAGAGCCTCCGCGACGAGGTGATGCCGAAAAACATCCTGATGATCGGGCCGACCGGCGTCGGCAAGACGGAGATTTCGCGCCGTCTCGCCAAGCTCGCCGGTGCGCCGTTCATCAAGGTCGAGGCGACCAAGTTCACCGAAGTGGGCTATGTCGGGCGGGACGTTGAGCAGATTATTCGCGATCTGGTCGAGGTCGGTATTGGCTTGGTCCGCGAAAAGAAACGCGCGGAGGTGCAGGCGAAGGCACATGCCAGTGCCGAGGAGCGCGTCCTCGATGCACTGGTGGGGACCACTGCCTCGCCAGCGACACGGGATAGCTTCCGCAAGAAGCTGCGTGATGGGCTGCTCGATGACAAGGAAATCGATATCGAAGTCGCCGATAGCGGCGCTGGCGGTATGCCGGGCTTCGAAATCCCCGGGATGCCGGGAGCCAATGTCGGCATTCTCAACCTTTCGGAGATGTTCGGAAAGGCCATGGGCGGGCGCACCAAAAAAGTCCGCACGACGGTGAAGGAGTCCTACCCGGACCTGATCCGCGACGAATCCGACAAGCTGATCGACAACGAGATCATACAGCGAGAGGCCGTGAAGTCGGTCGAGAACGACGGCATCGTCTTCCTTGACGAGATCGACAAGATCGCAGCCCGTGACGGGGGGCTCGGTGCCGGCGTTTCACGCGAAGGCGTGCAGCGGGACCTCCTTCCGTTGGTCGAAGGCACGACCGTTTCGACGAAATACGGTCCGGTAAAGACCGATCACATTCTCTTCATCGCCTCTGGTGCTTTCCATGTGTCCAAGCCTTCCGACTTGCTGCCCGAATTGCAGGGCCGCCTGCCGATCCGCGTCGAGCTGAAGCCGCTCACGAAGGAGGATTTCCGCCGCATCCTGACGGAAACTGAGGCTAGCCTCATTCGCCAGTACAAGGCTCTGATGGCAACCGAGGAGCTAAACCTCGATTTTACCGAGGATGCCATCGATGCCCTTGCTGATGTCGCTGTGCACCTCAACACCTCGGTGGAGAATATCGGCGCTCGCCGGTTGCAGACAGTGATGGAGAGGGTGCTGGACGACATATCGTTCAACGCACCGGATCGCGGCGGCACGGCAGTAATGATCGATTCGGAATATGTACGCGAACATGTCGGCGATATCGCCGCCGACGCGGACTTGTCGCGCTATATTCTGTGACCTTTGTGCATCTGTATCCGCATTTCCGGCCATTGATGCCGGGGATGTGATTGATGCCGAGGTCGACAGCGGCGGCTTCCCTTTATAAGTGTGGCCGCCGCGCCTAAGATACGGCCTTCCGGGTTGAAGGGCCGGGCGCAGCGATGAAAGTCTGGGGGCATACAGATCGTGGTACGCATCTTTCTGGCACTCACTCTGACGTTGATGACTTTGGCATCGATGGTGGTACCGGCTGGCGCTTTTCAGGTTCCGGAAGGCAACCGCCATGCCGAGCAGCCCGCGATCCCCGGCGCGTCAGTCAGGCGTACCAAGGCCGGCAAGACGACCTTCGATCTCAAGTATGAAAAGGTACGGGATCTTCTGGCATCCGACCGTGAATTGATGTCCAAGATAAAGAAGACTGCCGCCTCCTACGGCATCGATCCTATCCATATTGTCGGAGCCATCGTCGGTGAGCATACCTATAATGTCGATGCCTACGACCGGTTGCAGAGCTATTATGTCAAGGCAGCATCCTATGCCGGCAGCAGTTTCCGCTTTGGATTCGAGGACGATTCGATCAACGACTTCGTCAAGCGGTCTGAATTTTCCGAATGCACCGGCTTCAAAGACTCTTATCGCCTCTGGTCATGCCGCGAAAATGTCTGGGAAAAAACGTTCAGGGGCAAGATTGTTGGTGGAACTCACTATCCGGACAACCGCTTCAGCGCGGTGTTCTTCCAGCCCTTTTATGCTGGTCAGACCTTCGGTCTGGGGCAGATCAATCCCCTGACGGCACTCATGTTGACCGATATGGTTTCGCAGAAATCCGGCTATCCGAAACTGGACGCCGGCGACGCTGCCGCTGTCTACAAGGCCATTATGGATCCCGATATTTCGCTGGCCTACATGGCGGCCGTGCTGCGAAAATCAATCGATGACTATCGTTCGATCGCGGACATGGACATTTCGAGGAACCCGGGAATTACTGCGACGCTCTTCAATGTCGGCAATTCCCAGGAACGAGCGCGAACCCTGGCGCGCAGGAACGCCGCCAGCGCTTCGCCCGTCCTGCCCGAAGAAAACTACTATGGCTGGCTCGTAAACGAGAAGATCGCCGAACTAAGGGCGCTGCTCTGACCGTTTCTTGGGTCGCACCGGTGTGCTGGTGACACTGGTGCGTTTTGTCCTTACCGCGACCGAACGCTATGGCACGGGTTCCCGGTGATACTTTCCATTATGGAAAAAATATTTGTAATTTATGCATAATTGACAATGAATTAAAACGCGCCATTCTCAAGGCAACGCTAAGCGAAGCGCCGAAGTTGCGAGGAGAAACGCCATGGGCCGTATTGATTGTCACGGACTGTCCATTGACAGAGTTTTGTACGATTTTCTGGTTGAGAACGCCCTTCCGGGCACCGGCGTAGATCCGGACAAATTCTTCAGCGGATTTTCAACGATTGTGCACGATCTGGTGCCGAAGAATCGCGCGTTGTTGGCCCGTCGTGACGAACTTCAGGAAAAGCTTGATGGCTGGTACCGCGAAAACGGTGCGCCCACCGACATGGCGAGCTATGAGGCGTTCCTGCGAGAGATCGGTTATCTTCTGCCAGAGGGCGGGGATTTCAGTGCCACGACACAGAACGTGGATCCGGAGATTGCCGAGATAGCCGGCCCGCAGCTCGTCGTCCCAGTGATGAATGCGCGCTATGCGCTTAACGCCGCCAATGCCCGCTGGGGGTCGCTCTACGATGCGCTCTACGGCACCGACGCCATTCCCGAGACCGGCGGCGCCGACAAGGGTAAGGGTTACAATCCGGTTCGCGGTGAGAAGGTGATTGCCTGGGCACGCGACCTGCTCGATGCTTCCGCACCGCTCGCTGAAGGCAAATGGGCAGACATAGTCTCACTGGCAAGCAAGGACGGCGTACTTGTGGTCGGGCTGGCCGGAGGCCGGACGACGGGGCTCAAGGACACCTCGCAATTCGTGGGCTATCGCGGATCGCCCGAGGCGCCGAAGGCAATCCTTCTTCGCAAGAACGGTCTTCACACCGAAATCATGATCGACGCGTCCGGCATGATCGGCAAGGGCGATCCTGCCCACATTAACGATGTCCGTCTCGAATCGGCGATCACGACGATCATGGATTGCGAAGATTCCGTTGCCGCGGTCGATGCCGAAGACAAAGTGATCGTTTACGAGAATTGGCTTGGACTTATGAAGGGGAACCTGACCGAGGAAGTGACCAAGGACGGTCGCAGCTTCGTCCGTGCGCTCAACCCCGATGTCGATTACACCGCACCGGACGGCACGACATTTGAAATGCACTGCCGCTCGCTGATGCTGATTCGCAATGTCGGCCACCTGATGACAAACCCTGCTATCCTTGATCGGGACGGTCACGAAATCCCCGAAGGGATCATGGACGCCATGATCACGGGGCTTGTCGCCCTCCACGACATCGGACCGAGCGGTCGCCGCAAGAATTCGCGCACCGGATCGATGTATGTGGTCAAGCCAAAGATGCATGGGCCGGAAGAGGTCGCTTTCGCTTGCGAGATCTTAAGCCGCGTCGAGAAGGTTCTCGGGATGGCACCCAATACCATCAAGATGGGTATCATGGACGAGGAGCGCCGCACGACGGTCAACCTCAAGGAATGCATCCGCGCGGCGAAGGAGCGCGTCGTGTTCATCAACACCGGCTTCCTCGACCGTACTGGCGATGAGATCCACACCTCGATGGAAGCAGGCCCGATGATCCGCAAGGGCGACATGAAGCAGGCGGCCTGGATTTCGGCCTATGAAAACTGGAATGTCGATATCGGCCTCGAATGCGGTCTTTCCGGCCATGCCCAGATCGGCAAGGGCATGTGGGCGATGCCGGATCTGATGGCGGCCATGCTGGAACAGAAGATTGCGCATCCGAAGGCGGGCGCCAACACGGCCTGGGTTCCTTCACCGACGGCGGCGACGCTGCATGCGACCCACTATCACAAGGTGAACGTTGCCGAGGTGCAGGCCGCGCTGAAGAGCCGGCCGCGTGCGAAGCTTGCCGATATTCTCTCGGTCCCCGTCGCGGTCCGGCCGAACTGGACGCCGGAGGAAATCCAGCGTGAACTCGACAACAACGCGCAAGGCATACTTGGCTATGTCGTGCGCTGGGTCGATCAGGGTGTCGGTTGCTCGAAGGTACCCGATATCAACAATGTCGGCCTGATGGAAGACCGCGCCACGCTGCGTATTTCCGCGCAACACATGGCCAACTGGCTGCACCACGGCGTCGTTACCAAGGACCAGATCGTCGAAACGATGAAGCGCATGGCGGCCGTTGTGGATGGCCAGAACGCGTCCGATCCCGCTTATATGGCGATGGCTGGGCGGTTTGATGACTCCGTGGCTTTCCAAGCCGCGCTCGATCTGGTGCTGAAAGGACGCGAGCAGCCGAACGGCTATACCGAGCCTGTTTTGCATCGCCGCCGCCTCGAACTAAAGGCCAAGCGCTCAGTCTGACGCGGGCAAGAAACAGAAAGGCCGCCGGTCGCCCGGCGGCCTTTCCATTCGTGCGATCCTGACGAACCTTTACTGCAGTACGACAACCCGCGCGCCCCTGCCCGGGCGGACGCGATTGTAGAGATCGATGATGTCCTGATTTATCAGGCGGATACAGCCAGACGAGGCAGCCGTGCCGATGGATGCCCATTCCGGCGTGCCGTGAAGGCGGAACAGCGTGTCCTGACCTTTCTCGTTGAAGAGGTAGAGTGCACGGGCGCCGAGCGGATTGCGCAACCCCGGACCCATGCCATTCTCGACATACTGGGCGACATCAGGCTTGCGCGCGGCCATTTCCTTTGGCGGGTGCCACGTAGGCCATTCCTGCTTCCAGGCGATATAGGCCTCCCCTTGCCAGGCAAAGCCCTGCTTGCCCACGCCGATGCCATAGCGCACGGCCTTGCCGTTCGGGAGCACATAGTAGAGGAAGCGTTCGCGCGTGTTGACGACGATCGTGCCTGCCTTTTCCTTGGTGCTGTAGGAAACGATCTGGCGGTGGAATTTCGGGTTGACCTTGTTGATCGGAATGGCCGGAAGGGCATAGCCCGCGTCGGTAACCTTGCCGTAGGAATCGGTGTAGATTCTTGCTTTGGCGGTCTCGGTATTGCCGGAATCGGATGTTGTGGTGCATCCGGTCAGGGCAATCGCGGTGAACAGGCCGAATACAGTCAGTGCATTGCGGAAGTGCATGGAACGCTCATGTTTTGCGGGGACGATGGGTCAGGCTCAACCATCTTTGAATATGGTTTATTTTGGATTAATTTTGCCTTGGCAAGTGTTGGGCTAACAACAAGCGCGTTAGGCGCTGCAAAATGACTCCGCATTGTTTTTTTGCAACATGCAGTGATCCCATGGCGGACCTTATCTATGACCATTCTTTCAATCGCTGTTAACAACCCGTTGATCGACGGCCGACAATCCGAGCGCGCGCTTCTCGTACGCCGCGGTGTCCAGGCACTGCTGCACAACATGCGGCAGGCAGTCTTGCCCGAACTCGCGCTTTCAAGTGGTCGTCGCGCGGATTTGGTCAGCCTGTCCGAGAAGGGGGAAATCTGGATCATCGAGATAAAGTCCTCCATCGAGGACTTCAGGGTGGATCGCAAGTGGCCGGACTATCGGTCTCACTGTGACCGCTTGTTTTTCGCCACTCATGCCGATGTGCCGCTTGAAATATTTCCGGAAGATTGCGGCCTTCTGCTTTCGGATGGATATGGCGCCCATATCGTGCGCGATGCACCCGAACATCGGCTGGCTTCCGCCACCCGCAAGGCAGTCACGCTCAATTTTTCGCGCACGGCGGCGCAGCGACTGATGTTGGCGGAATGGGCCGCGTCGCGTCAGAGCCTCGATGAGTGATCGGGGTTACTTCGGCGCGCGCTTGGCAAGAATGCGCTGCAAGGTCCGGCGATGCATATTCAGCCGCCGGGCCGTTTCCGAGACATTGCGGTCGCAATTCTCATAGACCCGCTGGATGTGCTCCCAACGGACACGATCGGCCGACATCGGATTTTCTGGAACTTCAGCCTTTTCTCCCGGCCGCTGGGTGAGCGCATTGAAAACGTCGTCGGCATCCGCCGGCTTTGAAAGATAATCGAGCGCGCCGAGTTTGACTGCGGTTACCGCCGTGGCGATGTTTCCATAACCGGTCAGGACGACGATCTTGGTATCATCGCGCCGTTCCCGGATGGCTTCGATCACGTCCAATCCGTTGCCGTCGCCAAGCCGCAGGTCAATCACGGCATATTTTGGCGGGGCCGTTTTCGACTTGGCGATCCCTTCCGCCACCGATGCAGCGATGTCGACAGTGAAGCCTCGCGATTCCATCGCGCGTGCAAGCCGACGCAGAAATGGGACATCGTCATCGACGATCAGCAAGCTGGGATCAGGGCCGAGCGGATCATTTGCCGCCGTGCCCGCCGGGCGGCGAGCGTTGGATTCCGATGGAGAATTCTCTGTCATGACGTGACATCCCTGCGGGGCGTGCATATCCAAGTTACGTGGGCGTTATGGCCACTTATGCAAGGGCGGTAAAGTCATTTTGTCGATTCGGCCTCCATAAGCCGCCTTGGCCAAGCGATCGAAACACGCGCACCTGGATGTTCGGCGCTGCCGTTCTCAAAGCGAAGTACCGCGCCCGAACGTTCGAGCAGGGTCTTGGCGATGAACAGGCCGAGGCCCAATCCACCTGCCCGGTCGTCCCTCGGCCGTCGCGTGACATAGGGCTCCCCGATACGCTGCAGGATATCCTGGGAGTACCCCTGGCCGTCGTCCTCGATAACGATCATGACTTTGTCCGCATTGTGCTCGACAGTAACGGTAACCCTCTCGCGGGCAAAATCGATGGCGTTTTCTATCAGGTTGCCGAGACCGTACAGGATAGCGGCATTACGCACACCAACGGGTTCGCTCGCTCGCGCGGATTTCTCGATCAGTTCGAGTTTGATGCCGAATTCGCGATGAGGCGCCAATACTTCCTCGATCAGCGAAGACAGCGGCAGTCGCCGCATATGTGCCTCGCCCTCGGAAGGAAGTGTGGTCAGGCGCCGAAGGATATCGCGGCATCGCTCGCTCTGGCTTCGAAGAAGCTGGACGTCCTCGCCGAAGCGCTCGTCCTGGCCCAGCTCACGTTCCATTTCCTTCGCAACAACGCTGATCGTTGCAAGTGGCGTCCCGAGCTCGTGGGCTGCGGCCGCGGCCAGTCCATCGAGTTGAGACAGGTGCTTTTCCCTTTGGAGGACGAGCTCGGTGGCCGAAAGGGCGTCCGCCAGAAGTGATGCTTCCTGTGATACGCGGTACACATAGAAAGCGGCAAAGGCCATCATCGAGGCGATCGAGCACCATACGCCGATCTGCATGACCATTTGCGTCTTGAGGACTTCGCCGGGATACCAGGGCAGGGGATAGGGCGAAAACGCAAGCATCGTTATGCTGAGCATGGCCAGAGCCATCAGGCCCAGGGAATGTTTCGGTGGTTGCGACGCAAAGGAGATGATGACGGTCACGCAGATCAGTGGTGCGAAGGGATTGGAAAGTCCGCCGGTAATGAAGAGCAGCGCGGTGAGTTGCAGGAGATCCAGTCCGAGAACAGCGAAGGCGGCGAGCGGCTCCAACCGATGGGTGGATGGAAATACGACGGCAAGCCAGAAGTTCGCCGCCGCAAGTGCTCCAATCAGGAGAGCGCATGTCAGCAGCGGCAACGGAAACTGCAGCCAGAGAGCAACGATCAGGACCGTGATGCTTTGCCCGGCCACCGCGACCCAGCGCAACCGCACCAGCGTCTGCAGACGCAGGCGCCGGCTCGAGGGTCCGAGTTGCGTTTCAATATCGGATCTTGCCATCAGCTTCCGCTCCGCGTGTTTTCTCGCTTATGTACCACGCGGTTTTGCCCGTGTCGTCGGCGGGGCTTCCGCCGGGTTTTCCGGCCAGGGATGTTTCGGATAGCGTCCGCGCATATCGGCCCTGACGTCCCTCCACGAGCCTGCCCAGAAGCCCGGCAAGTCGCGCGTCGTCTGAATTGGCCTGTGTGCCGGCGAGGTCAACTCCAGGACGAGCGGCAGTTTGCCGCCGCCTATGACCGGATGGGCCTTGAGGCCGAAGAGTTCCTGGACGCGGATCGCAAGAACGGGTTCCTCGCCGTCGTAGCGGATCGGATGACTGTGTCCGGTCGGCGCCCGGAAGTGGGTCGGGGCAACACGATCGAGCTCGCGCTGCAAACCATGTGGAACCAGCGACATCAGACCCTCGGTCAGGCTTGACGCCGGCACCTCGTCGAGCCCGCGCGCTTTCGTCTGGAACGGTGTGAACCACTCGTGGAGTCGTTCGACGAGTGCTGCATCGCTGACGTCGGGCCAGGGCTCACCGAGTGTCCGGTGAAGAAAGCCGAGCCGTTGCCGCAGCTGTTCCGCCTCCTTTGAAAAAGGCAGCGTTGATAGTCCGAGTTGGCGTACACCATCCGCGAGCGCGGCGGCGGCCTCCTCTCCGACTGGCCGAGGCAAGGGTGCCTCATCGAGGATAATCGCGCCGAGGCGGGTCACGCGGCGAGCCCGTATCTGGCGACTGCTCGTATCGAAAACACATTCCTCGACGCGGCGTATGGCATCTGGCAGGTGGGCCTCGACCTCTGCGCGCGTGATCTCGGCGGCGGCGAGGACGCGGCCACGAGCGGCGCGCCCCGTCAGGTCCGCGATCACCAGCATTTCTGAACCCGCCAGCCTTTCGGTCTCTGCGATCTCTGCGCCACGGCCATTCGCCATGACGAAACGCCCGCGGCCGCCGCGCTGCAAAGCTATGCGGTCCGGATATGCATGGAGGAGAAGCTGGCCAGCCGTAGACGGCTCAGCCCGGGCGCCGCCCTTGGGAAGGGTCGCTGCGAGCCGTGCGGCGAGCCTTCGTGCCGAAGCGGAGCGCTCGCCGCTTTCCGTCTTGAAGCGGCGCAGGCGCTCCTCAAGATCGATGCTCGGGCCGCCAAGGCCCTGTTCCGTCACGAGGACCGCAAGAAGACAGGCCTCCGGCCCGTTTCCCTCCGCGGCCGCAGAAATGGCCATTGCGGCGAGACGCGGCGGCAGGCCGAGCTCGCGCATCTTTCGCCCCTGCGGGGTCAATCCGCCTTGAGCATCGAGTGCGCCGAGCAGCGTAAGCAGCGCCCGCGCTTCCTTCCGTGCCGCTGCCGGAGGCTGGTCGATAAAGGAAAGTGCTTCCGGATCCTGAACGCCCCAATGGGCCATGTCGAGCACGAGGCTGGAAAGATCGCTTGCAAGGAGTTCCGGCGGTGTGAAGGCCGGAAGGGCGGCCGTCTGGCCTGCGTGCCAGAGGCGGATAGCGATGCCGGGCTCAGTACGCCCCGCGCGCCCCGCGCGCTGGTCGGCCGAGGCGCGGGAGACCCGTACCGTCTCAAGCCGGGTAATGCCGGTCGAGGCTTCGAAGACAGGAAGCCGCTGCAGCCCGCTGTCGATGACGATGCGCACGCCGTCGATAGTGATCGACGTCTCGGCGATCGAAGTCGCAAGAACGATCTTGCGCGTCCCCCCGCCGGTCGGTCGGATCGCCATGTCCTGTTCCCTCTGCGTGAGATTGCCGTAGAGAGGGGCTATGACGATCGAGGGGCCGACCCGTCCCTCCAGGCGCTCAGCGACCCGGCGGATTTCAGCTTGTCCTGGAAGGAAGGCGAGGATGGAACCTTCTTCCGATCCGAGCGTATCCACAATTGCGGCGGTCATGGCGTCCTCGATCCTCTCGCCCCCCGGCCGATCGCGGTAGCGGATCTCGATCGGGAAACTGCGCCCTTCGCTGATTATGGTGGGTGGGCCGCCGAGGAGCGCGGATATACGCTCGATATCGAGCGTCGCCGACATGACGAGAAGCTTTAGGTCCGGCCTGAGTGCGGACTGCGCGTCGAGCGCTAGCGCCAGACCGAAATCGGCATCCAGCGAGCGCTCGTGGAATTCGTCGAAGATCACGGCCGAAATGCCCTGCAATTCCGGATCGTCGAGAATCATTCGCGCAAAGACCCCTTCAGTGACCACCTCGATGCGCGTTCGGGTCGAGATCCGGTTGTCGAGGCGCATCCGATAGCCGACGGTCTCGCCGATGGCCTCACCAAGCAGCGAGGCCATGCGACCGGCGGCGGCACGGGCGGCAAGCCGGCGCGGCTCCAGCAGGATGATCTTGCCGTCACGGCGCCAGGGCCGGTCGAGAAGATAGAGCGGCACGATCGTCGTCTTGCCGGCCCCGGGCGGTGCGGAAAGAATGGCTCGATTGCTGTCATCGAGAGCCAGGCCTATGGCGGGCAATACGTCCGTAACGGGAAGCTGTGGTAGGGTGGGAATGATCGTCAATCGCGGACAGTCCTGCCGGTGACCGTCTCATAGGCGAGGATCGCGCCGGCGAGATCCTCGAGCGCAGCGCCGACCGATTTGAAAAGCGTTATTGCTTCTTCGGAGCTGCGGCCCGCAATGCTGCCCTTGATGAGCTCCGAAAGCTCGCCGCGAATGTCTTCGCGTTTGATGAGGCCCCGTTCGATTGGCTGAATGATGTCGCCGGCCTCGCTGAGCGCGCCGGCTCGGGTATCGACATAGATTTGCGAGAGGCAGACCGCGTCGTCGTCGCTTTCACGCATGGTCGGCTTGAAGGCGCCGACCAGATCGAGATGGGCGCCGGGCTTGAGCCAGGCCCCTAGGATCAGCGGTTCCTGAGAAAGCGTTGCGCAAGAGATCACGTCTGCTTCGCGTGCTGCATTCTCGAGGTCGGTGCAGGCGACGGCGTCGAAGCCCAGCTGTCGCGCTTCCTCGGCAATCTTCTCCGCATTGGCGCGCGAGCGGCCCCAGATGGAAAAATGCTTGAGGGGGCGGACCGCTGCATGGGCTTGTATTAGGTTGAGCGAGAGGCGACCGGTGCCGACCACCAACATGCTCTCGGCGTCCTTGCGGGCGAGGTATTTGCCTGCAAGCGCCGAAGCGGCGGCCGTGCGCCGAGCTGTCAGCTCTCCCCCGTCGATCGCCGCCAGCATCTCGCCGGTTCTGCCTGATGACAGGAGATAGCTGCCATGAATCGCTGGCAGGCCTCGCAGGTGGTTGTCCGGAAATACCGAAACGAGCTTGACCCCGATATAGTGGCCCGGGACCCAGGCTGGCATCAGCAGCAGCGTCGCATGCGCCTCCCCCGGAACATCGACGTCATGATGATGACGGACGGGCATGACGCAAGGACCCGAAAACATGGACTCGATCGCCTCGATAAGGTCGGGCCAGGCAAGGGCGCTCGCCGTCTCGGCTTCATTCAAAACCAGCATGTAACTCTCCATGAAAATATGGGCCGACACTAACAAGCATACCCGGTCGTTCAAGCGTGAATTTCTCGGCGCCCTCAAAAGAAGCTGGTGTTGGGGCGGTACCGGGCGGAATCCGGCGAATGTCGGGGTGAAATCGACTGAGCTTGATCGCAGGCCGCCGCCGCCCTCAACATTCTTACGTAAATACAATGAGATAGCAGAAAGTGACAGTTTCTTGAAAATTGTTGGTTGACTTGTTTGTGCGGGTAGATTTATAAGTCCGCTCACTGAACGAGGGCGGCGGCGCTGCTGGCGACGATGGTTTTCGTTCTGGAAAATCCTTTAAAGATTGGCTGGA
>JBAYTX010000011.1:0-92151 GCA_041675415.1 Rhizobium sp.
ACTTCAGGCGCATCCTCACTTGGATCGCTTTTTTGTGCGCCATTATCTGGGCAGTCCTTGCCCCACAACCAGCGTCAACTCCATACCCGCCGAGGCGATGAAGAAAGTTCTTCACCGACGACGCCGTACCCGTACCGAACCCTGCCCGGCGCGGCTTGAGGCGCAGCGCGGCAGTCGATGAACTGAAAAGCCCCGTGCGTCCCATCGGCTACGAACCGCCCCCGCGCGCCTATCGCGAGGTCGCTGCAGGGCATTTTGTCCAGATGTGACCGCCAGCCGTTCATGAAGAAGAGCGTTGGAACGGTCAGCGGGAACGTTTCTAATCGAATTTAGGCATGATCTGCGGCAAGTTGTCGATGCCAAAGCCCAGATAGGTCGAAGCGATATACCAAGCGCCGTAGATCACAGCGGAGATTGCCGTTGTCAGGAGCAGGACCTTGCGACCCTGAAAGCGCGCCGGCGCGCTTTCGACGCTGCCCGGCACGACTTCCTTGCTTTCAGCCTGAGTCTTGAGCCCGATCGGGAGGACCGCGAAAAGCGTAACCCACCAGATGATGAAGTAGACGGCAAAGGCCGAGAGAAACGCGACCATCAGAACTCCTGAGACAGCTTGCACGCGCGGACGGGTCCGGTTCGTCCTGACAGGCGTCAGGCAGGCACGATCGCGATTTTCACCTTATAGTGCCAACTACCGGCAATCTCAAACGCTCAATCGCGATTGCGGATTACAATTGCTCAAGCTCGATCAGGGTACCGAAAAAGTCCTTGGGATGGAGAAACAGCACCGGTTTGCCATGGGCGCCGATCTTCGGCTCGCCTCCCCCAAGCACGCGCGCGCCGCCGCTTGCCAGCCGGTCACGGGCTGCGATGATATCGTCGACTTCGTAGCAGATATGGTGCATGCCTCCGCCCGGATTCTTCGCCAGAAACGCAGCAATCGGCGAGTCGGCGCCTAGCGGTTCCAGGAGTTCGATCTTGGTGTTGGGCAGTTCGACGAACACGACGGTTACGCCGTGCTCCGGCAAAGCCTGCGGCTCAGAAACGCGCGCGCCAAGCGTATCGCGATAGGACGCCGTGGCTGCCGCGAGATCGGGCACGGCGATCGCAACATGGTTGACACGTCCGAGCATGGCAAATTCCCTTTCGACTGACCGGGCTGAATCTATAGCAGCACCCGGTCCATCGTCATTCAGACTTTGGTTACGAAAACGGTGACGATAGGCTTCTTGCCCCACGCTTCGTTGGCGGTCCCGCGAACGGCGCGGCGAATGCTTTCGCGCAAGGCCCCTAGATCCTTGCGGCGCGCGCGCGGGATGCTCTCGACAGCTCCGAGAACTGCGTCATAAAGCGTATCGGCCATGTCCTCGCCTTCGTTGTCGAACTCCGGGAGACCGAAGGGCACGATCTCCGGATCGCCCTGGAACTCGTAGCGACTGTCGAGCAGCACACTCACCGCGACATGCCCGACATAGGATAGTTTCCGCCGATTGCCGATCCCCATCTCGTCAAAATCGCCGAGAAGCTTGCCGTCCTTGTAGATACGACCGAAGGGTGCCTGGTCGATGACCTCGGCGGGTCCGGGTGCAAGACGGAGGATATCGCCATTGCGCACACGCGGCACGGTCTTTATCCCGGCCTGTGTGGCCAGTTCCGCCTGAGCCATCAGATGGGCGGCTTCGCCATGAACCGGAACGAGAATCTCGGGACGGGTCCACTCATACATCTGCAGGAGTTCATTGCGCCGCGGGTGGCCAGACACGTGGACGAGCGCTTCACTGTCCGTCACGATATGGACACCTTGCTCAATCAGGCCGTTCTTGATGTCGAGGATCGCCTTTTCGTTGCCCGGGATCGTGCGCGAGGAAAAGACCACTGTGTCGCCTGCGGTAAAGGCGACATTGCGCATCTCGTCACGGGCGATCTTGGCAAGAGCCGCACGTGGCTCCCCCTGGCTTCCCGTCAGTATCACGACGACCTTGTCGCGCGGAATGAAGCCGAATTCATCCTCGGCAATGAAAGGCTTCACGCCTTCCATCAAACCGACGTCGCCTGCGACCGCAACGACGCGTTTCAGCGAGCTTCCGAGCAGGAGCACTTCGCGGCCCGCCGCTTCGGCGGCCAGCGCGATCGAACGGATGCGCCCGACGTTGGAGGAGAAGGTCGTGATCGCAACGCGGCCCTCGGCCGCCTCGATGATCTTGCGCAGACCTTCGGAGACCTCCTCCTCGGACGGGGAGACGCCGTCTCGCATGGCATTGGTGCTATCGCACATGACCGCGAGCACGCCCTCGTCACCGAGTTCGCGGAAACGGGTTTCGTCGGTCAGCGGCCCGAGAGATGGGGCATGGTCGATCTTCCAATCGCCAGTATGGATCAAATTGCCGAGCGGAGTGCGGATCATCAGCGACATCGGCTCGGGAATGGAATGGTTGACGCCAATCGCCTCGATGCTGAACGGACCGACATTGATCCGGTCGCCGGCTTTGAACGGCGTGATCGGAATCTGGGCGCGGCTTCCCTCGTAGTCGCGCTTGGCTTCCAGCATGCCTGCGGTGAAGCCGGACGCATAGACCGGTACGTTCAGACCCGGCCAGATATCGTTTAGTCCACCATAATGATCTTCATGCGCATGCGTAATGATGATCGCCTTCAGATTCTTCTTTTCCGCGGCAATGTAGCTGATATCGGGAAGCACGAGATCCACGCCCGGCAGATCGGGCCCCGGGAAGGTGACGCCGCAATCGACCATGATCCATTGACGGTTCGACGGTGTTCCATAGCCGTATAGAGCGAGATTCATCCCGATTTCGCCGACGCCGCCCAGCGGCAGAAACACCAATTCTTCTTTCTTTGCCATTCTTCCCTTGTTCCAACTTACGCGAAAAATACATCGCCCGCGGCGATCGCCATGCGACCTTCGGCGCCGCGATCAAGCACTAGAAAGCCTTTATCATCGATTCCGGAAAAGTAACCGGAAATCGAACGGTCCGGCAGGTTGACCGTGATTTTTTCACCGATGCCGCAGGCAAGCAAGCGCCAGCGTTCCACGACTGCAGCCGTACCGCGGCCCTGATCCCAGAGCGACAGAGCATCCGCCATCGAGGCAAAGAGCCTGGCGAAAAGCTCCTGGGGAGACACTGCCGCGCCATGTTCAGCAAGGCACGTGACCGGATAGGCCGCTTCCGCCGGCTTCGCGGCAATATTGATCCCAATGCCGATGGCCAGGGCGCGTCGACCATCCGGCAACCCCTCGCTTTCCAGCAGGATCCCGCAGGTCTTGCGGCGACCGATCAGGATGTCATTCGGCCATTTGATCTCGAGTGGCGGGGCATCCAGCGGAAGGACGGAGCGGATCGCGGCATGAACGGCAAGCGCGACCGCAAGAGGTAGCGAGGCCAGGTCTTCGGGCAATGCCGCGTCAATCAGCAGGAGCGAAGCATAGAGGTTGCCCGGCTCCGAAACCCATGCCCTGCCACGGCGTCCGCGGCCCCCCGTCTGGCTAACCGCCGTCAGCCATAAGAAACCGGAATCGCCCGCGCGGGCGCGGGCGAGACATTCACTATTGGTGGACGCGAGAGCGCCATGCGCCTCATGCCGGAAATCATCAACCGATATCCGGCCCGATCTGCCACCCAGGCTCAATAGAAGAGCGTCTTGGCTGCGGCTTCCGCTGCCGTACCGAGCGGGCCCCCGAAAAGCACGTAACCGACGACAAAGAGGCCGGAGAGGCCGAAGACCAGCCGAAGTTCGCCGGCAATGCGCGAAAACTCGACCTTCGCTTCGTCAAACCACATCACCTTCACGATCCGCAGATAGTAGAACGCACCGACCACCGAGGCGAGTACGCCTATGATCGCAAGCGCATAGAGCTTCGCCTCGATTGCCGCGACGAAGACGAAATACTTCCCGAAGAAGCCTGCAAGCGGAGGAATGCCGGCAAGCGAGAACATCAGTGCCGTCAACACGACTGCCATGAACGGCTTGGTCGTGGACAGTCCGGCAAGATCGTCGATGTTTTCGACGTTGCCGCCTTCCTTGAGCCGCATCGCCATGATGCAGGCAAAGGTGCCGAGTGTCATGATCAGGTAGATTGACATATACACGATCACGCCGGTCACACCGGTCTTCGAACCGGCGGCCAGCCCGACAAGTGCATAGCCCATGTGACCGATCGAGGAATAGGCCATCAGCCGCTTGATATTGCGCTGCCCGATGGCCGCGAAGGCTCCGAGCAGCATGGAAGCGATGGCGATGAAGACCACAATCTGCTGCCATTCAGCAAAGACGGGCTGGAACGCGCCAATGACGATCCGAATGAGGATGGCCATGGCGCCGATCTTCGGCGCAGCCGCCAGAAAAGCCGTGACCGGCGTCGGAGCGCCTTCGTAGACGTCCGGCGTCCACATGTGGAACGGAACGGCCGAGATCTTGAACGCAAGGCCTGCCAAGACGAAAACCAGACCGAAGACTAGACCTAGCTGGGGTTCGCCCGAGGTCAGCACCCTGGCGATCTCGTCGAAGCCTGTGTTGCCGGTAAAGCCATAGACCAGCGACATGCCGTAAAGCAGCATGCCGGAGGACAGCGCGCCAAGAACGAAATACTTGAGGCCGGCTTCAGTCGAGCGCAGGCTGTCGCGATTGATCGCCGCGACCACATAAAGAGCGAGCGACTGCAGTTCCAGCGTCAGATAAAGCGAAATCAGATCGTTCGCGGAAATCATCAACATGATGCCGAGGGTCGCCAGAACCAGCAGAACAGGGAACTCGAAACGATCGAGATGATCGAAGCGGGCGTGGCCGACCGCCATGACCATCGCGGTTACCGAACCGATGAGTGCGAGAACCTTCATGAAGCGCGCGAAGCCGTCGGCAAGGTAGGCGCCACCAAAGGCGGACCCCTCCGCCGGAACGAGCACCATCCACAAGCCGGAGGCGATCAGCAGTGCCACCGCAAGTCCGGTCACCGTCGGCGCGGACTTGTCGCCGGAAAAGACGCCAATCATCAGCAGCACCATGGCGCCGACCGCGAGGATCAGTTCCGGGGTGATCAGATGCAGGCTTGCAACGAGTGTTTCAGCGTTCATGTCCAAAGGGTCCTGTCGTCATTTCACCATGAGCGCAACGTCGTGCGCCGCCTGCAGTGCTGCGGAATAGTTGTTCACCAGAAGCTCTACCGAAGCCGCAGTGGCGTCGAACATCGGTGCCGGATAGACACCAAAGAAGACGGTGAGCGCTATCAGCGGATAGAGAATGAACTTCTCACGGAGCGAGAGATCGAGCATCGCCTTCAGGCTGTCCTTCTCCAACGCGCCGAAAACGACACGGCGGTAGAGCCACAGAGCATATGCGGCCGAAAGGATCACGCCCGTCGCGGCAAAGAGCGCCACCCAGGTGTTGACGCGGAAGACACCGATCAGCGTCAGGAATTCACCTACGAAGCCAGATGTGCCCGGCAAGCCGACATTGGCCATGGTGAAGACCATGAAGGCGACCGCATACTTCGGCATGTTGTTTACAAGTCCGCCATAGGCCGCGATCTCGCGGGTATGAAGCCGATCGTAGATCACGCCGACGCAGAAGAAGAGTGCGGCTGAAACGAAACCATGGCTGATCATCTGGAAGATCGCGCCCTGCACCCCCTGGGTATTGGCGGCGAAGGTGCCCATCGTCACGTAACCCATATGGGCGACCGACGAATAGGCGATGACCTTCTTCATGTCGTCCTGCATCAACGCCACCAGCGAGGTGTAGATGATGGCGATGACCGAAAGCGTGAAGACCAGCGGTGCGAAGAAATCCGATGCCAGCGGAAACATCGGCAGCGAGAAGCGCAGCAGACCGTAACCGCCCAGCTTCAAAAGGATGCCGGCCAGGATCATCGAGCCAGCGGTCGGCGCCTGTACGTGTGCATCGGGAAGCCAGGTGTGGACCGGCCACATCGGCATCTTGACCGCGAAGGACGCGAAGAAGGCGAGCCATAGCCAGGTCTGCATCTGCGGCGGGAACTTGTGTGTCAGCAACAGGCTGATATCGGTGGTTCCGGCATCCCAATACATCGCCATGATAGCGAGCAGCATCAGCACCGAGCCGAGCAGCGTATAGAGGAAGAACTTGTAGCTCGCATATACGCGGTCCTTGCCGCCCCACACGCCGATGATGATGAACATCGGAATGAGACCCGCCTCGAAGAAGACGTAGAACAGCACGATATCGAGCGATACGAAGACCCCGATCATCAGCGTCTCGAGGATCAGGAAGGCGATCATGTAGTCCTTGAGACGCTTCTCGATCGAAACCCAGCTCGCCAGAATGCAGAACGGCATCAGAAACGCGGTCAGAACCACGAACAGCATCGAAATGCCGTCCACGCCGAGATGATAGGATATGCCGGTGCCGAGCCACGCATGCTTCTCGACCATTTGGAAGCCAGGATTGGCGTTGTCGAACTGCATCCACATGAACAGCGACACCACGAGGGTGAAGACTGTCGTCAAAAGCGACACGATGCGGATATTGCGACGGCCGAGGCTGGTGTCTTCTTGCGTCAGCAAAAGAAGAGCCACACCGACCAGCGGCAGGAAGGTGACCGTTGAAAGAATGGGCCAATCGGTCATCAGAAGGAACTCCCGAGCATCATCCATGTGATCAGTGCAGCGATGCCGATCAGCATCGCGAAGGCGTAGTGATAGAGGTAACCCGACTGCAGTCGAACGACACGCTGGGTCATATCGACAACACCGGCGGCAACGCCGTTCGGACCGTAGGTGTCAATGATCCCAACGTCGCCCTTCTTCCACAGGAACCGGCCAAGGGCCTTGGCGGAACGCACGAACAGGAAGTCGTAGAGTTCGTCGAAATACCACTTGTTGAGCAGGAACTGGTAGAGCACGCGGTGCTGTTCGGCCAGAGCCTTCGGCGTGGAGGGCGACTTGATATACATGTACCAGGCTGTGACGAAGCCGAGAAGCATGGCAACGAAGGGGCTCCACTTGACCCAGAGCGGCACGTGGTGGAATTCCACGATGATCTCGTTTTCCGGAAGCGTGAACAGCGCACCCTTCCAGAATTCGGCGTATTCGTGGCCGAAGAAGTAGCCTTCGAAGACGACGCCGGCAAAGACGGCACCGATGCCCAGAAAGATCAGGGGGAAGAGCATGACCATCGGAGATTCATGCACATGGTGCATGACGTCTGCCGAGGCGCGCGGCTTGCCGAAGAAAGTCATGAAGGCCAGGCGCCACGAGTAGAAGCTGGTGAACAGTGCCGCGATAACCAGAAGCGCAAAGGCGAAACCGGAAACCGCCGAATGCGAGGCATAGGCCGACTCGATAATCACGTCCTTCGAGAAGAAGCCGGCAAAACCGAGCATCGTCCCTGGAATACCGACGCCGGTCAGCGCCAGCGTGCCGATCGTCATAGCCCAGAAGGTATAGGGTATGTGCTTCCTCAGGCCTCCCATGTAGCGCATATCCTGCTCGCCATCGACGGCGTGGATGACCGAACCGGCGCCAAGGAACAGAAGTGCCTTGAAAAAGGCGTGCGTGAAGAGGTGGAAGATGGCGGCGCCATAAGCGCCGAGGCCGAGAGCCACGAACATGTAGCCGAGCTGCGAGCAGGTCGAATAAGCGATGACGCGCTTGATGTCGTTCTGCACGAGACCGACGGTCGCGGCGAAGAAGGCGGTGATCGCGCCGATGACAGTGACGAACATCAAGGCATTGGGCGCAAGCTCGAACAGCGGCGACATGCGGGCGACGAGGAAGACACCGGCGGTCACCATGGTTGCGGCATGGATAAGGGCCGAGACCGGCGTCGGGCCTTCCATCGCGTCCGGCAGCCAGGTGTGCAGCAGGAACTGCGCCGACTTGCCCATGGCGCCCATGAACAGCAGCAGGCAGACAGCCGTGATCGCATGGCCCTTGTCGAGGCTCATGCCGAAGAGGTTGATCACGGCTTCGGTGCTCTCGGCGCCTTCGGCGGGCAGATAGGTCTGGGCGGCGGCGAAGATCGTCTCGAAATTGATCGAGCCGAAGAGCACGAAGACGCCCCCCATCCCAAGGATGAAGCCGAAGTCACCGACACGGTTGACGATGAAGGCCTTCATCGCGGCTGCATTGGCCGACGGCTTCTTGTACCAGAATCCGATCAGCAGATAAGAAGCGAGCCCCACGCCTTCCCAGCCGAAGAACATCTGGAGCAGGTTGTCGGAGGTCACCAGCATGAGCATGGCGAAGGTGAAGAGCGACAGATAAGCGAAGAAGCGTGGACGGTGCGGATCGTGATGCATGTAGCCGATCGAATAGACATGCACGAGCGTCGATACCGTGTTGACCACGACCAGCATGACCGCCGTCAGCGTATCGATCCTGAGCGACCATTCGACATCGATGCCGCCGGACTGGATCCAGCGCAGGATATCGACCTTGATCACTTCATGGCCCTCGCCGCCCCCGCCCAAGCCGACATTGATGAATACGATCCAGGAGAGGATCGCGGTAATGATCATCAGGCCGCTGGTGATGTATTCCGAGGCCTTGGAGCCGATCTGGCGTCCGAACAGGCCGGCGATCAATGCGCCGATCAGAGGAAGAAAGACGATAGCTTTATACAAAATCATAGCCTTATCAGCCCTTCATCATATTGATGTCTTCCACGGCGATCGAACCGCGGTTGCGATAGAAGACAACGAGAATAGCAAGGCCGATCGCCGCTTCAGCAGCGGCAACCGTCAGGATGAACAGGGCAAAGACCTGGCCGACCATGTCGTTGAGGAAAGCAGAGAACGCCACCATGTTCACATTGACCGCAAGCAAGATGAGCTCAACGGACATCAAGATGATGATCACGTTCTTGCGGTTGAGGAAAATTCCGAACACGCCGAGAGTGAAGAGAATGGCACTGACCGTCAGGTAGTGGGAAAGACCGATTTCCATATTGCTGTTCCTTGACCTCGCGCTTGTCGCTCAGACGCCCTGCCCCGATTTCACCTTGACCACCTTGACGGCGGTTGCGGGAGTACGGGCAACCTGTTTCGAAATATCCTGCCGCTTGATGTTCTCGCGGTGGCGCAGGGTCAGCACGATCGCGCCGATCATTGCCACCAGAAGCACCAGGCCGGCGATCTGGAAGAAATAGACGTAATTCGTATAGAGCACGTCGCCGAGGGCAGCCGTATTGGTGCGTTCGGCCAGGGTCGGGATCGGCATGGTGACAGCGTTCAACGCCTGCGGCGAAAGCACAGAACCGCCGACCACGATGACGAGCTCAGCCGCAACCACGATCCCGACCAGCGCGCCGATCGGCGCGTATTTCAGCGCCCCGGAGCGAAGCTCGGCGAAATCAATGTCCAGCATCATGACGACGAAGAGGAAGAGAACCGCCACTGCGCCGACATAGACGACGAGAAGGATCATCGCCAGGAACTCGGCCCCGGTCAGAAGGAACAGGCCCGAAGCGTTAACGAAGGTGAGAATGAGGAACAGAACCGAATGAACCGGATTCCGCGCCGATATCACCATGAACGCCGAAGCCACGGCGACAAAGGCGAAGAGATAGAAAAAAAGAGCCTGAAGACCCATGTTGGTGCCTTTTCATCTTCCCTGGGACGCGGGGCCGCGCCGCCGTTCGATGAGGCGCTGCCGGTAATCCCCTTACCGGCTCTGCGCCCCTGTTCAATCTGTGCCCTGACGAGACCGGATCGGTGCCGCCACAGCGTTTTCGCCGAGGATCAGCGGTAAGGTGCGTCGACCGCGAGATTGCGTGCGATTTCGCGCTCCCAGCGATCCCCGTTTTCCAGAAGCCGCGCCTTGTCGAAATAGAGTTCCTCGCGGGTTTCCGTTGCAAATTCGAAATTCGGCCCTTCGACAATCGCATCGACCGGGCAGGCCTCCTGACAGAAGCCGCAATAAATGCACTTCACCATGTCGATGTCATAGCGCACGGTGCGGCGGGTGCCGTCGTTACGGCGCGGACCTGCCTCGATGGTTATCGCCTGGGCGGGACAGATCGCCTCGCACAGCTTGCATGCGATGCAGCGTTCTTCGCCGTTCGGATAGCGGCGCAATGCATGCTCGCCGCGGAAGCGCGGAGAAACCGGCCCCTTCTCGAAGGGATAATTGATGGTCGCCTTGGGGGCGAAGAAATAGCGCATCGACAGCAAGAAGGCTCCGACGAACTCTTTCAGGAACAGGGAACTGACAGCCTGGGAGAGACTTGCCATCTTCAACCTCCAAATCTGCCGAGTGACGGGACGGTCATGATCATGCCCACCCCATCAGCTTCAGCACGAATGCGACGATAACGACCATGGCGAGCGACAGCGGCAGGAAGACCTTCCAGCCCAGACGCATCAGCTGGTCGTAGCGGTAGCGCGGAACGAAGGCCTTGACCATGGCGAACATGAAGAACACCATCGACGCCTTCAGCACGAACCAGATGACACCCGGTACCCAGTTCAGGACCGCGATATCAACCGGCGGCAGCCAGCCACCAAGGAACAGGATGGTCGTCAGCGCGCACATCAGCACGATGGCTGCGTATTCGCCGAGCATGAACATCATGTACGGGGTGGAGCCGTATTCGACCATGAAGCCGGCGACGAGTTCGGATTCGGCTTCGGGAAGGTCAAACGGCGGGCGGTTCGTCTCGGCCAGTGCCGAGATGAAGAAGATGATGAACATCGGGAACAGCGCCAGCCAGTTCCAGTCGAGGAAGGAGTTGGGCAGACCCAGCATCGTTCCCAACCCGTCTGACTGAGACATCACAATGTCGGAGAGGTTGAGCGAGCCGACCGTCAGCAGAACCGTCACGATGACGAAGCCGATGGAGACTTCATAAGACACCATCTGCGCGGCCGAACGGAGAGCACCAAGGAAGGGGTACTTCGAATTCGACGCCCAGCCGCCCATGATGATGCCGTAGACCTCAAGCGAGGAAATTGCGAACACGTAGAGAATGCCGACATTGATGTTGGCGATCACCCAACCGTCGGCGAGCGGCACCACCGCCCAGGTGGCGAGCGCCAGCGTCACGGCGACCAGCGGAGCCAGAAGGAACACGCCCTTGTTGGCGCCGGCAGGGATGACCGGCTCCTTGAAGACGAACTTCAAAAGGTCGGCGAAGGACTGGAAAAGACCCCAGGGACCGACGACGTTCGGACCGCGGCGCATCTGCACCGCCGCCCAGATCTTGCGGTCGGCAAGAAGAACATAGGCAATGAAGAGCAGCAGCGCGACGAGCATCAGCAGCGACTGGCCAATCATGATGGCCGCCGGCCAGACATAGGTAGAAACGAAAGAGTCCATGATCCCCTGCCTTACTCTGCCGCAGCCTTGAAATTGTTGCGGGCCAATGCAGAACATTCAGCCATGACGGCCGAAGCACGTGCGATTGGGTTCGTCAAATAGAAGTCTTTGACCGTTGACGCAAACCCGGATTTGCCCATCTTCCCGGCTTTTTTCGCGAGCGCGGCAATTTCGTCACCGGAACCCCGCGCGATCTCGTCGATCGCGGCAAAATGCGGGTATGCGCCATAGAGGTTTGCCCTCAGCGCCTGCAGGGAGTCGAAAGGTAGCTTCTTGCCGAGCACATCCGAAAGGGCGCGGATGATGGCCCAGTCCTCGCGGGCTTCGCCCGGTGCGAAGCCGGCCCGGTTGCCGATCTGCACGCGACCCTCGGTATTGACCCAGGTGCCGGATTTTTCCGTGTAGGTCGCACCCGGCAGAATGACGTCGGCGTTGTGTGCACCGTTGTCGCCATGCGAACCGATATAGACAGTGAACTTCGCGGTCTTCGCTGCAAGATCGAGTTCGTCGGCGCCGAGCAGGAAGAGGACATCCATGTCCTTGAGCATTTCGGCTGCGGGAACACCGCCCTCGCCCGGAACGAAACCGAGATCGAGACCGCCGACGCGCGACGCCGCCGTATGCAACACGGCAAAGCCGTTCCACTCCGCGTTCACCGCGCCAACCGCGACGGCCAGCTTGGCGGCACTGGCGAGAACGCCCGCGCCATCAGCTCGGGCAAGCGCTCCCTGCCCCACGACGATCATGGGGTTCTTTGCGGTCTTGAGCTTATCGACGAAGGCATTCTTGCCATCGACCAGATCCTTCAGTGTATCCGGACCCGCGCCAAGATGCTCGTAACCGTAGCGGAGCTCGCCACCTTCGCCGATCACGCCGATTGCGAACCCGCCGCGACGCCAGCGCTTGCGGATACGGGCGTTCAGAACGGCCGCTTCATAGCGCGGATTGGCGCCGACGATCAGAAGGGCGTCCGCGGCCTCAATGCCTTCGATGGTGGGGTTGAAGATATAGCTCGACCGGCCAAGCGACGGATCCAGAGCCGCGCCATCCTGCCGGCAATCGAGATTGGCCGATCCGAGCGCGGTCATCAGTTCCTTCAGAGCGTACATTTCCTCGACGGAAGCGAGGTCGCCGGCAATCGCGCCGATCTTGCTGCCGGACGTGGCCGATACGGCGCCCTTGATTGCCGCAAAGGCTTCCGCCCAGGTCGACGGCTGCAGGCGCCCGTCACGACGGACATAAGGCCGATCGAGGCGTTGCGTCTTCAGGCCGTCCCAGATGTAGCGGGTCTTGTCGGAAATCCATTCCTCGTTGATCGCCTCGTTGACACGCGGCAGGATGCGCATGACTTCGCGGCCACGGGTGTCGACGCGGATGGCAGAACCCAGAGCATCCATCACATCGATCGATTCGGTCTTATTCAGTTCCCACGGACGCGCCGTGAAGGCGAAGGGCTTCGAGGTCAGCGCGCCGACAGGGCAAAGGTCGACAACGTTACCCTGCAACTCGGAGGTCATCGCCTGTTCCAGATAGGTCGTGATCTCGGCGTCCTCGCCCCGGCCGATAAGGCCGAGTTCCGCGATGCCGCCGACTTCGGTCGTGAAGCGGACACAGCGTGTGCAGTGAATACAGCGGTTCATGACGGTCTTGACCAGCGGACCGATATACTTGTCCTCGACCGCGCGCTTGTTCTCGTGATAGCGCGAGCTATCGACGCCAAACGCCATTGCCTGGTCCTGCAGATCGCATTCGCCGCCCTGATCGCAGATGGGGCAATCGAGCGGATGGTTGATCAGCAGGAATTCCATCACGCCTTCGCGGGCCTTCTTGACCATCGGCGTATTGGTGAAGACTTCCGGCAATTCGCCATTCGGTCCCCCACGGATGTCGCGAACGCCCATGGCGCAGGATGCCGCCGGCTTCGGCGGGCCGCCTTTCACCTCAACGAGGCACATACGGCAATTGCCGGCGACCGACAGCCGTTCATGGAAACAGAAGCGCGGGACTTCGGCGCCGGCTTCCTCGCACGCCTGCAACAGCGTGAAATGATCCGGGACTTCGATCTCTTTACCGTCGACTTTCAGCTTTGCCATATTCGCCTTCCTGCCTCACGCACAGCGCGCATTGCACCGGAGGTTCCACCCCGGCAAGCGGGACCGGCCAATCATGGAATTGGCACGCCCCCACCGATTATTTCCCCGTCCTGACCTCGCCGAGCGAGGCCGGACATGTGTCTTTCTTCACAGACCTTGAGCCGCCCTTGCCGGAGCGTGCCGAAGGCCTTATTTCCTGCCGCCAGCCAGCGCCCTGGCCTGTGCGATCCAGCCGTCCCGCTCGATACGCCCGCCGAGACCGATTTCGGCGTCGAAGCGCGCGGCGTCCCCCGCGCTCCAGCCGGCGATATCGGCAAACCTGCCCACACCCATCTCATTCAAGACCTGTTCAAGCTTCGGACCGATACCGGAAATCTTTTTCAGGTCGTCTGCCTTCGCGCGCCGGGACCCAGCAGCTTTCGCGGGTATGGCAACAACAGGCTTCTCGACCGCGATCTTTGCCTTGGCCGGCACCCGTGCCGCCGACTTTGCGGCGGGCTCGATCGGGGCAGGTTTCGCCTTTGCTTGCGTCCTGGCGGTGCGCTGCGCAGGTTTTCTGACCGATGCTGCCGCTTCGGCAAACGGCTCTTTCGGCGATTCGCCACCGTCGGCTGTTTCGATCTCGATCTTCCTGGCCATCTTGCCGGACACCTCGAGCGCGCCCTGAAGCGAACCGAGGAAAACGCTGGTCATATGTGTGGCAAGGCCCAAGCCGATGGCCGTCGCGGTTGCCAAGGCTGCCGCCGGATGCGCCATGAGCGGATGCAGCAGCATCTCAGGCATATCGTTTTCGGCATCGGCAACACGGCCGAAGTCAGCAGCCTTTGCCGCAACTCCTTCCCCCGTCTTGTCCTTTGCCTTGGCCATTGCCGCTCGTTCCTTACTCGGCTGCTTCCATCACCACGCCATGCGCCATTGCATTGCGGGTATATTGGTCGATGCGTGCTTCCATCTCGGGACGAAAATGCTTGATCAGACCCTGGATCGGCCAGGCGGCCGCATCGCCGAGCGCACAGATCGTGTGGCCCTCGACCTGCTTGGTCACCTGGAACAGCATGTCGATTTCGCGCTTCTGGGCATTACCCTTCACCATGCGCTCCATGACCCGCATCATCCAGCCCGTGCCTTCACGGCACGGCGTGCACTGGCCGCAGCTCTCATGCTTGTAGAAGGCCGAGAGGCGCCAGATGGCCTTCACGATGTCTGTCGACTTGTCCATGACGATGACGGCGGCGGTGCCAAGGCCGGAGCCCAACTCGCGCAGGCCGTCATAGTCCATGATGGCGTCCTTCATCTGGGTGCCCGGCACGCAAGGCACCGAGGAACCACCCGGGATGACGGCGAGGAGGTTGTCCCAGCCGCCACGAATGCCGCCGCAGTGCTTCTCGATCAGCTCGTGGAACGGGATCGACATACTCTCTTCGACCGTGCAGGGTCGGTTGACGTGGCCGGAAATCGAATAGAGCTTGGTCCCGGTGTTGTTCGGGCGACCGAAGCTCGAATACCAGCCGGCGCCACGGCGCAGGATGGTTGGCGTAACGGCAATCGACTCGACGTTGTTGACTGTCGTCGGGCAGCCGTAGAGACCCATATTGGCCGGGAACGGCGGCTTGAGGCGCGGCTGGCCCTTCTTGCCTTCGAGGCTTTCAAGCAGCGCGGTTTCCTCGCCGCAGATATAGGCACCGGCCCCATGATGGACGATGATGTCTATGTCGTAACCGAGCTTGTTGTTCTTGCCGAGAAGGCCGGCATCATAGCATTCGTCGATCGCAGCCTGCAGGGCCTCACGCTCGCGCATGAACTCTCCACGGACATAGATATACGCGTGATGCGCACCCATGGCGAAGGAGGCGATCACACAGCCCTCGATCAGCGTATGCGGATCGTGGCGCATGATGTCGCGGTCCTTGCAGGTACCGGGTTCGGATTCGTCGGCGTTGACCACGAGGTAGTGCGGACGGCCGTCGCTTTCCTTCGGCATGAAGGACCATTTCAGGCCGGTCGGGAAGCCGGCGCCGCCACGGCCGCGCAGGCCAGACGCCTTGACCTCGTTGATGATCCAGTCACGGCCCTTTTCGAGCAGCTGCTTGGTTCCGTCCCAATGACCACGGCTCATGGCTCCCTTCAGGGACTTGTCCTTGAGGCCGTAGATATTGGTAAAGATGCGATCCTGATCCTTCAACATATCCTACCTCTTACCGCGGCTTCTTGCCGAAGACCTTGATGTACTCGGCTTCGCCGCCCTTGGCGAGCGCCTTGGCCTGTTTGACCCAGTCATCGCGCTCGATGCGGCCCGCAAACTTCAGGTACCCGTCGACCCATTCGCGCTCGGCCTTCTTCCAGCCTGCTACCTGGGCGAAGGTGTAGATGCCGAGGCCGTTCAGCACGCCCTCGATCTTCGGACCGACGCCCGAGATCATCTTGAGGTCATCCGGAGTTGCCGGCTTTTCCATCCCTGCGGGACGATTCTTGTCCTCGAGCGACGGACGGGCGGCCGCGGCCTTGGACGCCTTTCCGACTGCATCGGCGGCAGCCGTTTCGGAAACGGTTTCCTTGATCTCGTCGCTGGCGGGCTTTGCACTCTTGCGCGCCGGCTTCACGTTGGGACCGCCCGACGTCGCGGACTTGCCGTCGGCCGGGGTCTTGAGTGCGGGGTTGGTCTCGTCGGCGGCGGTGACAGGCTTTGCCGCATTTGCCGGCGGAACCGCCATGGCTTCGACCGGAGCTGCCTTCGCCTTGGCGGTCGGCTTGACACTGGCTTCGATCAGCGTCGTCGGGCCACCGACCGGTGCGGAATAGACGCGGTCAACCTGAGGTCCGGGAGTGATGTCACTCCCCTTGCCGGCTTCGAAGCGGTCGATGATATGTTCGAGCTGCGTCGGCGTCAGATCCTCGAAGCTATCCTTGAAGATCATCACCATCGGCGCGTTGACGCAGGCGCCCTGACATTCGACTTCTTCCCAGGAAAGCGTTCCCTCGGCGTTGCGCTCGAAGGGTTCCGGATGGATCTTGCTCTTGCAGACCCGCATCAGGTCCTCAGCGCCGCGAAGCATGCAGGGCGTGGTACCGCAGACCTGGACGTGGGCGCGGGTGCCGACCGGTTTCAACTGGAATTGCGTATAGAAGGTCGCGACCTCCAGGACCCGGATATAGGGCATGGACAGCATATCGGCGACATATTCGATAGCCGCGCGCGTGACCCAGCCGTCCTGCTCCTGCGCTCGCATGAGGAGCAGTATCACCGCCGACTGCTGCCGGCCTTCGGGATACTTCGCTATGGTTGCCTCGGCCCAGACTGCGTTTTCCTCAGTGAAGGAAAAGCTCGCTGGCTGGAATTGGTCTTCGGCTAGTCGACGAACGGACATTCTTCCTCACGCCTTGTCTCAGTTTATGGATCCACACCGAGAATTCGCCAGGGAGGCGAATTCGCAGGCATAGGCCGACTTTTCTTTCTGCAGGAACACGATGAACTTGGAACCGTTCGGGACGGCCGCCTTGATCTCGTAGCCCTGCTTGATGAGTTCCGCCATGTTCGCCGACGACGTTTCCGACGAAATGCCCGAGCTTTGCGCGAACGCGCCACTGGCCATCATCGAAGCAACAATCGTCAGCAAGGTCCGGCGCATCAGCGGTCCACCTCTCCGAACACGATGTCGAGCGAGCCGATCAGCGCGGCCATGTCGGCGAGCATATGACCACGACCAAGGAAATCCATGGCCGAGAGATGGGCGTAGCCCGGAGCGCGGATCTTGCAGCGGTATGGCTTGTTGGTTCCATCGGAAACCAGATAGACGCCGAACTCGCCCTTCGGCGCTTCGACCGAAGCATAAACTTCGCCCGCCGGAACGTGATAGCCTTCGGTGTAGAGCTTGAAGTGGTGGATCAGCGCTTCCATCGAACGCTTCATTTCGCCGCGCTTCGGCGGCACGACCTTGCCGTCAAGCGAGGATACCGGGCCGCTTCTCGCCTCGCCCTTCAAGCGTGCGAGCGCCTGCTTCATGATCCTGACGGACTGGCGCATCTCCTCCATGCGGACAAGATAGCGGTCGTAACAGTCGCCGTTCAGCCCAACCGGAACGTCGAAGTCGAAATCGGCATAACATTCATAGGGCTGCGACTTGCGCAGGTCCCATGCCGCGCCCGATCCACGGACCATGACGCCCGAAAATCCCCAGGCCCAGGCATCTTCCAGCGACACGACGCCGATATCGACGTTGCGCTGCTTGAAAATGCGGTTTCCGGTCAACAGCTTGTCAATGTCGGCAAGCCGCGCGGGAAACTGGTCGCACCACTTGTCGATATCGTCCACGAGCTCCGGCGGCAGGTCCTGATGAACACCGCCCGGACGGAAATAGGCCGCGTGCATGCGTGCGCCGCAAGCCCGTTCGTAGAACACCATAAGCTTTTCGCGCTCTTCGAAGCCCCAGAGCGGCGGTGTGAGCGCACCGCAGTCCATGGCCTGCGTCGTAACGTTGAGCAGGTGATTGAGAATGCGTCCAATTTCGGAATACAGAACCCGGATCAGCTGTCCGCGGATCGGAATCTCGATGCCCAGCAGCTTTTCCACCGCCAACGCGAATGCGTGCTCCTGGTTCATCGGAGCGACATAGTCGAGGCGGTCGAAATAGGGAACAGCCTGCAGATAGGTCTTGGTTTCGATCAGCTTTTCCGTGCCGCGATGAAGCAGGCCAATATGAGGATCGACGCGCTCGACAATTTCACCGTCAAGCTCGAGCACGAGACGCAGAACGCCGTGAGCAGAGGGATGCTCCGGGCCGAAATTGATCGTGAAATTGCGGACGTTATGTTCGTTCATGGCACCAACCTTCCGCCTACTTGTCCGCCTTCTCGTCGCCTGGCAGCACGTAATCCGTGCCTTCCCAGGGCGAGAGAAAGTCGAAATTACGGAATTCCTGCTTCAGTTCGACCGGCTCGTAGATCACGCGCTTGGCCGAATCGTCATAGCGGACTTCCACGAAACCCGTCGTCGGGAAATCCTTGCGCAGCGGATGCCCCTCGAAGCCGTAGTCGGTGAGGATGCGGCGCATATCCGGATGACCGGAGAACGGAATTCCGTACAGATCCCAGGCTTCGCGTTCAAACCAGTCGGCGCCGGGATAAACCGCTGTCGCCGAGGGAACCGATTCGTCCTCGGCAACCGCCAACTTCACCCGAATGCGGATATTCTGGCGCGGCGACAGTAGATGATAGACGACATCGAAACGCTTTTCGCGCTGCGGGTAATCGACACCACAAATGTCGATGAAACAGACGAAACCGCATTGCACGTCGTCACGCAGGAACGTCAGCAGCTCAATGACAGAATCCGGCGTCGTGACCAGCGTCAGTTCTTCGTACGCCACCTGAGCCGAGGAAATCAGCGAGCCTCGTACTTCCTTGAGGTAGGACGCAAGCTCGTTCAGGGCTTCACTCATTTGATTGTCCTTTGCCCTTAACGCTCAATCGTTCCGGTGCGGCGGATCTTCTTCTGCAACAGAAGCACGCCGTAAAGCAGCGCCTCTGCCGTGGGCGGACAGCCCGGCACATAGATATCCACCGGTACGACGCGGTCGCAGCCACGCACGACCGAATAGGAATAGTGGTAGTAGCCGCCGCCGTTTGCACAGGAGCCCATTGAAATGACGTAGCGTGGTTCAGGCATCTGGTCATAGACCTTGCGCAGCGCCGGCGCCATCTTGTTGGTGAGCGTCCCGGCGACGATCATCACGTCGGATTGCCGCGGCGAGGCACGCGGAGCAAAACCGAATCGCTCCATATCGTAACGCGGCATGGAGGCCTGCATCATCTCGACGGCGCAACAGGCCAGACCGAACTGCATCCACATCAACGAGCCAGTACGCGCCCAGGTAATAAGATCGTCGGTCGAGGTAACGAGAAAGCCCTTGTCGGCCAACTCGTTGTTGATCTCGCCGAAATAGGCGTCATCGCTGCCGATCGGCTTGCCGGTCACGGGATCGAGAATACCCTTGGGCTGGGGTGCGACCAGCGTAGACTTATCCTGCACTAATCCCATTCCAGCGCCCCCTTCTTCCACTCATAAATAAAGCCGATGGTCAGAACGCCGAGGAACACCATCATCGACCAGAAACCAAACCAGCCGAGATCGCCGAAAGATACCGCCCAGGGAAAAAGGAAGGCAACTTCGAGATCGAAGATAATGAACAGAATCGACACCAGATAGAATCGAATGTCGAATTTCACGCGAGCATCATCGAAAGCATTGAAGCCGCATTCAAAAGCCGAAAGCTTTTCCGGATCGGGCGCCTTGAAGGCTACGGCGAAAGGCGCGATCAACAGCGCCAGGCCGATGACAAGGGCAATACCGATAAAGATGGCGATCGGAATGTAGGAACTGAGCAGTTCAGTCATCATATCCATCCCTGCTTGTTTTGATATGCCGGGAGGCATTCAAGGCCGAAGGCCGACAAGCCGAAAAGAGAGTTGCAACGGGCCGTGGTTAGCGCAGGCAGCGCCCTTGCGCAAGACCGCAAGGGGCTTTTCACGCATTACGTTCGCGACTTTATCAGCAGGCCAAATTCAAGTCGCGCCAAAACGGCCGGCTGTGACACTGCGGCACTATATAATTGCGATGGAATTGGAAAATGGCGCGAGTGACGGGGCTCGAACCCGCGACCTCCGGCGTGACAGGCCGGCACTCTAACCGACTGAGCTACACCCGCGCATCGTTGGGCCGCATCACGCGGACCTTGGCAAATCGAGGCAGGCAAACCTGCAACCCGAAAACGCCGTCTAGGATTTCAAGAATGGCGCGAGTGACGGGGCTCGAACCCGCGACCTCCGGCGTGACAGGCCGGCACTCTAACCAACTGAGCTACACCCGCACATTTCTTGAAACGGGATCGGCGAGCCGATCCGTCCCGACCAGCCTTGACCGGTCGATGAGCGGCTAACTAAGGGGTTCCCGATTGGGTGTCAAGCACGTTCGAAGACAAAACAATGAGGGAGCGCAATTTGTTTGGAGGCGCAAGGCGATGGGCGAATGCCCGCCACCCGAAACGCCATGGCCGGGCCGGGACCCAAGCACGGCAAACAAGGGCTTTTGCTGTTTCGAGTGGCGCAAGCCGGCAAAAAAAACAAAAAAACTTCACAAACACTCTTGCGGATTTTCGCCGATCCGCATAGATCACGGCCACCGACGCGGCGGGCACTTCTCCCGTAACCGCGGAAGGGCGATTAGCTCAGTTGGTAGAGCGCCTCGTTTACACCGAGGATGTCGGGAGTTCGAGTCTCTCATCGCCCACCATTTTCCCAAAGCCTGATACATGCTCCAGGAGACCTGGTGTCCCTGCGCCTCAGTTGCGTATCTTTTCCCTACCACAGCCGCATCAATGGTCGGACCGCCTGCATCGCCCCCTCGCCCAGTTCCAGTCGGCGAACGAGCAAGCGAACAACCAGCCGAGTCGGAAGCCTGATCAGTGCCACGATGAGAATCATTGCCAACGAGGCGAGCGCAGACAGCATAGCGTACAAGCCATAGCCAACCCGCAACACCGAACGACCCAGAAATTTGAAGACGACATACGAGTTTTCGCCGAAATGGTTGGCGGCGCGCTGCAGTTTACGCAGGTCCTTCGGTCCGTCTGCTAGGGAAAGGGCCGCTACCGAGCTGCGCATCCCGCCTTTTCTGCCTATGTCCGTCAGCACTTCGGCGTCGTCGAGCAGCGACCTCGCGGCCTTCCCGTCGAGCGCCTTCGCGGCGACCTTTTCCAGCCGACCGAGGCCTACGGCGCCCTCATCGGCCATCGCGGCCAGTTCCGTCTTCAACACCTTGCCATCGACCACCCTATTCGCGGCCTTCGAGAAATAGGCCGTCATCGGCCGCGACAGTTTTCGCGTGCGGTAGGCATTCTTGATCAGGGACATGCCGGCATCGGGAAGTGCCGCCGCCCCAGCCGTACTATAGCTTGCCGCCGTCAGACCGATACCGACGGCAGACAAGCCCAGCAGCAGCGGATCGTAATCGCGCCCCGCCGCATAGTTGAACCCCTGTATGGAAAAGTCGCGCAGATCGCCGACGCCAATCAGATCGCTGGTGAGCGAGCCCGCGATTTCGGCGCCGCTGTCCACACTCCCGAAAACGAAGCCCCGCGCGCCGCGGCTACCATAGACATAGGCCCGTTGTGCCCAGTTCGCTTCGGCGCGCTCACGCAGATCGGGCGGCAGGTCGTGGCCATAGCGAAGGCCGAGATCATAGAGCGCGGTGGCATAGGCATAGTCCTGCTCTGCGATCGCCGTTTCGATCTGGTCGACGAACTCTCCCGTCCCGGCGGCATAAAGCCGGTATTCTGCAAGCCGCACCGGATCCACGATCCCGAATGCCACACCGGTACGATAGGCGGACTGGGCAAGCTCCCAGATCGCCAGCGAGGCCACGACAAGCGGCAGATATCGGATCAGCTTCCAGACCAGCTTCATGCGCGAGATCCCCTTGCGCGCGGCTCCTTCGGGTTCCTGTTGAAGGAACACTGCGCCGCCGTCTCATATGGAAAGGCCGAAGCCCTATTTCACCCTTTCACGGTGTTTTTACGGCCGAGACCGCTGGCAAACCCGGGGTGAACTTGCCGGACAGCCCGACAATTGATACGGCAACGATACAGCAAATCAGCGAGGATATACCATGAGACAGCATCCATTCGGGCGTACCGGGTTTACCGTCGGCGACATCGGCTTCGGCGCATGGCAGATCGGCGGATCCTGGGGCGAGGTCTCCGAAGCCGATGGGCGCGCCGCCCTCAACGCCGCGCTCGACGCCGGAGTAACCTTTGTGGATACTGCCGACGTCTACGGCGACGGGCGCTCGGAAAAGATCATCGCCGACGTTTTGAAATCACGCGGCGGAGAGCGGCCGATGGTGGCGACCAAGGCGGGACGCAGGCTCGATCCGCATGTGACCGAGGGCTACACCAAGGCCAATCTCGAAGGCTTCATCGATCGGTCGCTGAAAAACCTCGCCGTCGATTCCCTCGATCTCGTGCAACTGCACTGCCCGCCGCAGGATGTCTATTACCGGCCCGAAGTCTTCGAGGCCATGGATCAGTTGCGACAGGCGGGAAAGATCAAGAACTACGGCGTCAGTGTCGCCCGGGTGGAAGAAGGGCTGAAGGCGATCGAATATGCGGGCGTGGTGAGTGTCCAGATCATCTACAACATCTTCCGGCAGCGCCCGGCCGACCTGTTCTTCCATGAAGCCAAGCGGAAGAACATCGCCATCGTCGTTCGCGTGCCGCTGGCAAGCGGTCTTTTGTCCGGCAAGATAACCGGCACGACGAAATTCTCCGCCGACGACCACCGCAGCTTCAATCTGCATGGCGAGGCCTTCGACGTCGGCGAAACCTTTGCCGGCGTGCCGTTCGAGACTGGTCTGCAGGCAGTCGAGGAAGTTCGGAAGCTGGTTCCGGAAGGCGCCACGATGGCCGCCTTCGCGCTGCGCTGGATCCTGATGAACGACGCGGTCACCGTCGTCATTCCGGGCGCCCGCAACGAGACCCAGGCCAAGGGCAACGCGGCGGCTTCCGATCTCCCGGCGATTTCCGCCGATGTCATGGCGGCGGCTCGCGAAGTCTATGACCGACTGATCGCTCCCCACGTGCACCAGCGCTGGTAGCAGGCAAAGTCCCCCGGGTTCAAGCGGCCGGACAACGTATGGCCGTTTTCATTTCCGTGGCAATCCGGGACACGCCTGATTGGTGAAATGCAAAGGACCGGGCATCGCTGCCCGGCCCTTCCGCCTTGGGAGGCTTTTGGTATCAGTTGGTTCCCTTGAGGTCGACCGGGAAGAACAGCGTTTCCCCCGAGCTGTCATCCACACCGTCGTTATCGGTCACGGCGAACGCCTTGCCCGATGCGTCGAAGGCGAAACCTTCCAGTTTGTCGACCACATAGCCGTTGGTTACAGCCTTCAGGTCCGGAACGAAGTCGTGCACTTCCTCCTTCTGGACCACCGGAAGTTCTCCGCCGATCTTGGCCGGCTTCAGGTCGGCAATGGCGACGCGGTAGAGCTTCTTGATCCGAGCGGCTTCGCCGATCAGATTGTCGCGCTCGACGATATAGACGTGATCGCCATGGGCGGTGATTTCCGATAGGCCGACCCAACCGGTTTCGCCCTTGTCGAGCGGATAGCGCATTGCGCCCCATTCCTTGGACTTCGGATTGTAAGATACGAGCTTGACGAAGCCCTTCTCGTCATCCTTCCACTCGCGCTGCACGGCCATCCAGAGCGTCGCATCATCGCCGGAACCAGTCATGGTCACGCCTTCGAAGCCAAAGCGGATCTCATTGTTCGTGAGTTCGGCCGGAAGCGCGATCTCCTCCTTGATCTCGCCCTTGGCGTCGACATGGTAGAGGGCATGCGGCAGCAGCTTGGCGGTATTGCCTTCGGAGGCGAGCCAGAAGCCGCCCTTGCCGTCCAGCGTCACGCCTTCGACATCGAGCTTCTGTGCCGCCTGACCGCCACGGGTGATCGGCAAAGCAGCTTTGATGACAACCGGCTTACTGGTCGCGTCGATGGTGAAGATCTGCGGCTGCAGGCCATAGAAACTATCGTTGACGGCATAGAGCTGACCTGCCTTCTCGCCGTCGCCGACCAGACCAGAAAGCGCGCCCCAGCCGATCGGTGCGCCATCGACCATTTCGGAACGGATCGTCGGATAGGCGGCCACGCCTTCCGCCAGTTCATAAAGCATGACATGCGAACGGGCGCCACCGTCCTCGACGAGGTCCACCTCGTTGGCGGTGACAAACAGGTTGCGGCCAGGAATGGCAACAGCACCTTCCGGCCCAATACCCGACGGCAGGATCTGAACGAGTTCCGGCTCCGCGCCGGTGTCCTTGTAAACGCCGACGACCGAGGCGCGCTCAGACAGAACGAAGAAATACTTCTGGTCGCCGAAGGTCGCGGCTTCCAGGCCTTCAAGCTCGACACCCTTCGACTTGGCGCGCTTGTCCGGGAAATGGCCGATCCGAGCAATTTCGAGTTCCAGCGACGGACCGGATTCGAATAGGACCTTGCCGGTCTTGTCGAAGACGGTGAAGCTGCGCGAACCGCCTTCGTAGTCGCCTTCATTGGCGACCACCAGCCGGTTGTCATCGAGCCACTTGACGGCATCCGGCTCGCGCTTGACGCCATCCTTCTTCCCGGTGAACTTCAATGCGCCGTCGGACTTGGTATCGACGCCGGAAAGATCGACCGTGCCTGCCGAGAAATGGGTTTTAACGTTTCCGGTCTTGCTGTCCAAGATGACGACATGGTTGTTTTCCTGCAGCGTGACGGCGATTTCGCCGAGGCTGTTGATGGAGACAAATTCCGGCTCTGGGTCCTCGCCTGCGACCTCCGCAAGGCTGGTCACGGCGATATGCTTGATCGTGGCGCAATCGGCTGCACCGTCCTTCAGCGTGACGATCGCCAGATCGCCGGCCGGCATCTGCGGGAGTATGCCGTCGTTCAGGTCTTCGTCGCGCTCGTTCTCGATGGCGATGACCGCAAAGCTCTTGTCCGGGGACACAGCGACGGAATCCGGCTGGCCACCGAGGTCACAGGTTGCATCGACCTTCTTCGAGGCGATGTCGACGACTGCGAGCTTGCCCGAGGGCTTCACATAGCTTTCCGAGGTATTGACCGCGACCAGAACCTTGCCGCCGGCAACCGCGACCGAGGTCGGCTCGCCATCCATCATCAGCGCACCGGCGGCCTTCGGTGCCCTGGCGTCGGAGATATCGACGAAGCCGATGCCCCCGAGCGGGCTATCGCTGTAGATCAGCATCATTCCGTCTTCAGTGGCGGTGATGATCTCGGCGGAGGAAACCGACTTCGCATCCTTGTCGGCGGGCAGATTGCCGGCGACAGGGAAGGAAGCGACACGGTTGAAGACCTGTTCGGCGCAAGCGGGAGCGGCAACGGACGCCAACAGTGCCGCAGTCAGGGCGGCACGCGAGAAATTGATGGCCATGGAGAAACCTCCTGTTTCCATGAAATAAGCAACAGGAGGCTTTTGCGTCATGCCAGTGACAGGCGGATGACAATGCGGACGGATTGCGCAAAGTCCGGTCTCCTTCAATCGAAAGAACGCTCCTTGCGGATCTCCGTCGTCATCAGGAACAGCGACGCGCCGAGGATCAGCAGCGCACCGAGCCACAGATAACCGGCCGGGGCATAGCCGAAGACCAGCCAACCGGCGAGCACGTTGAGCGGCAGCTTCAGGTCGTCGAACGGCTGAACATAGGCCGCGTCCGCCGCTTTATAGGCGAGCGTCAGCATGTACTGGCCAACGGCCGTCAGGAGACCGGCCGCCAGGAGCAACAGCAGAGCAAGACCGGTCGGCAGGGCGAAGCCTGAGGCAAGTGCCAGGCCGGCATTGATCGGCGTCAGCAGCATCAGGAGCCAGACCGTGATCGTCTCCGGCGCCTCCAAGGCCGTGAGGTTCTTCATCAACAGCGACGAACCGCCCCACAGCAATGCAGACAGGATCGGCAAAAGTGCCGCCAGCGAAAATGTGGCCGCCCAGGGCTGCAGGATGATCATGGCGCCGGCAAAGCCGGTGGCGGTCGCCGCCCAGCGGTTCCGCCCGACACTCTCGCCAAGGAATAGCCTGGCGCCGATGATGATGAAGAACGGCGAGGTCATGACCAGCGCGATCGCCTGCCAGATCGGCACGGTGGCAAGTGCTGTCACCCAGGCCTGCACGCCGAGCGCGGCGAGCAGAACGCGCAGCATATGCCGCCACGGATAACGCGTGCGCATCGCTCGCAGTCCAAGCTTGGACAGCAGCGGCAGCGAGAGCACGAGGGCAAAGCCATATTGCCAGAAGGCCGCGGAGGCCGGCGGGAAGACCAATGTCATCGCCAGCCACTGGGTCGCGATATTGAGCAGGGCGAAGGCGATACCCGCCAGCACCATGTATGAGGCTCCGGCAACAGCGCGGGAGCGGGAGAGCGTAAGGGAGCTCTGATTCATGTTTCTTTCCTTCATCAAGGACCAACACAAATCAGGACGCATGAGGGCATTCACGCTCGGGCCCGCCTGGACGAGCCGGCACGCTTGCGCCGCCGACCGAAACGCGAACGGCATGCGCAGGCCAAGCTACCACCTCCGGACATATCCGGAAACGCGGCGCCCCGACCAATTGCCTCATTCTCTTTCATCCGGACTGTGACCGTCGGCTCCGGAATTCAACCGGATCTGCTGACCCTCCCGGAACAGGTCCGAAAGGCGCTCGCGGGCTTGGAAGCGAACTTCCTTACCGCCGGTGGGGACTTGCACCCCGCCCTGAGAACGAATGCCGGAAGACCGGCGCCTTGAGCGATACGGCAAGCCGCCGGGTCCCACAAGCATGGAGAACAAAAAAGCCCGGCGCGAAGGCCGGGCTATCATTTGGATCCTGCCCCTGCCCGTGGCCATGCCGGCCGCCGATGCAGGTGACGGATGGATCAGCTGTTGCAGGCGTCCTTCAGACCCTTGCCGGCAGAGAACTTCGGAACGTTGCGTGCCGGGATATCGACTTCCGCACCGGTCGAGGGGTTACGGCCCTTGGAAGCTTCGCGACGCGAAACCGTGAAGGCACCGAAACCGGCCAGGCGGACGTCGCCACCGTTCTTCAGTTCGCCCTGAACCGTTTCGAATACGGCGTCAACTGCCGAAGCGGCGTCGGCCTTGGTAAGACCGGCCTTCTCGGCCACTGCGGATACGAGTTCGTTCTTATTCATGTTTCCACCCTTTCTGATTGGTATGAAACGACTCAATTAATAATGTCGAGCGGAGAATACGTAAGCATCTGCCCTTCGCAACCCAAAAGCACTGCAATGGCCTGAAAAACAAGAAGCTTTGAAGAATTTGCACAAAAAAGGCTGGCTTTTTTGCCAGCCTTTTCCGTCTCGATGTGCCATTTTGGCAAGAGTGTGGCAGAAATCGCTTAATGAGCGATCGCCGAACCATTTTCTTCGGTAGCCTCAACGGTGCCGATTGCCGGCGTTTCCAGGGTTCCGTCCCACTCGATCGGCTCCGGAACCCGGACCAGCGCATGCCTGATCACCTCACCCATGCGCGAGACCGGAACGATCTCCAGATTGTTCTTCACATTGTCCGGAATGTCCGCCAGATCCTTGGCGTTTTCTTCCGGGATCAGAACCTTCTTGATACCGCCCCTGAGCGCCGCCAGAAGCTTTTCCTTCAGGCCGCCGATGGGGAGAACCCGGCCGCGAAGCGTGATCTCACCGGTCATCGCAACGTCCTTGTTGACTGGAATACCAGTCATGACCGAAACGATGGCGGTGGCCATGGCGACCCCGGCCGACGGACCGTCCTTGGGCGTTGCCCCTTCCGGAACGTGGACGTGGATGTCCGACTTGTCGAAGCGCGGTGGCTCGATGCCGAAGTCCACGGCCCGTGACCGGACATAGGACGCGGCCGCCGAGATGGACTCCTTCATCACATCCCTCAGGTTGCCGGTGACCGTCATGCGGCCCTTGCCCGGCATCATCACGCCTTCGATGGTGAGCAATTCACCACCGACTTCGGTCCAGGCAAGACCCGTGACGATACCGACCTGATCCTCGCCTTCCGCTTCGCCGTGGCGATAGCGCGGAACGCCGAGATAGTCGTGGATATTCTCCGCGGTGACAGCAACCGACTTCGTCTTGCCCTTGATGATCTCGGTCACTGCCTTTCGTGCCAGCTTCATCAGCTCGCGCTCGAAGCTACGAACACCGGCCTCACGGGTATATTGCTGGATGATCGCGACGATCGCACTGTCGCTGACCGAGAATTCCTCGGGCCGCAGCGCATGTTCGCGGATCGCCTTCGGCAACAGGTGCCGCTTGGCGATTTCCAGCTTTTCGTCTTCCGTATAGCCGGCAATGCGGATGATCTCCATGCGGTCCATCAGCGGCGCCGGAATGTTCAGCGTATTCGCCGTGGTGATGAACATCACGTTGGACAGGTCGTATTCGACTTCCAGGTAATGGTCCATGAAGGTCGAGTTCTGTTCCGGATCGAGCACCTCCAGCAGAGCCGAAGACGGATCGCCGCGGTAATCCTGGCCCAATTTGTCGATCTCGTCGAGCAGGAAGAGCGGATTGCCCTTTTTCGCCTTCTTCATCGACTGGATGACCTTGCCGGGCATAGAGCCGATATAGGTGCGGCGGTGGCCACGGATCTCGGCTTCGTCACGAACGCCGCCGAGTGCCATGCGGATATATTCGCGTCCCGTCGCCTTGGCGATCGATTTCGCGAGCGAAGTCTTGCCAACGCCCGGAGGACCGACGAGGCACAGGATCGGGCCTTTCAGCTTGGTCGCACGGGCCTGGACGGCGAGATACTCGACGATGCGCTCCTTGACCTTGTCGAGGCCAAAGTGATCCTCGTCGAGAATCTTCTCGGCGGCATTGAGGTCGACCTTGACCTTGGATTTCTTGCCCCAGGGCAGGCCGAGCAACCAGTCGAGGTAGTTGCGAACAACCGTCGCTTCCGCCGACATAGGACTCATGTGGCGCAGCTTCTTCAGCTCCGCTTCCGCCTTTTCCTTGCCTTCCTTGGAAAGCTTGGTCTTGGCGATACGCTCCTCGAGTTCGGCCATCTCGTCGCGGCCGTCCTCGCCGTCGCCGAGTTCCTTCTGGATCGCCTTCATCTGCTCGTTCAGATAGTACTCGCGCTGGGTCTTCTCCATCTGGCGCTTGACGCGCGAACGGATGCGCTTCTCGACCTGAAGGACAGAGATTTCGCCTTCCATGAAGCCCAATGCCTTTTCAAGGCGCGACTTGACGCTCACCGTCTCGAGCATTTCCTGCTTTTCGGTGATCTTGATCGACAGGTGCGAGGCGACAGTATCAGCGAGCTTCGAGTAGTCCTCGATCTGGCTTGCGGCACCGACGACTTCCGGCGAGATCTTCTTGTTGAGCTTGACGTAGTTTTCGAACTCGGAAACCACCGAGCGGCTCAGCGCCTCGATCTCGACTGCATCTTCTTCCGGCTCGGCCAGGATCTGGGCACGAGCCTCATAGAATTCCTCGCGGTCCGTGTAGGTGTCGATCTTCGCGCGGGCGCGCCCTTCGATCAGCACCTTCACGGTTCCATCAGGCAGCTTCAGGAGCTGCAGGACGTTGGCCACCGTTCCAACTTCGTAGATTGCCGAGGGTTCGGGATCGTCGTCACCGGCATTGATCTGGGTCGCCAACATGATCTGCTTGTCGGAACCCATCACTTCTTCCAGCGCGCGAATGGATTTCTCGCGACCGACGAACAACGGCACGATCATGTGCGGGAAGACCACAATGTCGCGCAACGGCAATACCGGATAGGTATTGCTCTCGGGTGCAGCAGACGTAACTTCGGTCATGTCATTTCCTTTCCGTCGTCCCTTTGTGAGGGGACAGTCCCCACCGGCCAAAGCCTGCGGGCATTATTTTCGCTCCCCCAACAAGTGGAGAGGCGCGACCAAGAATTCAAGCCTGCCGAAACGGCCCCCGCCACGTTTGTGACGGGCATATTACAAACAGGGACTCACAGATACACATAGCACGGATAGCTAACGTGAAGCTGGATCGAACGGTTGCCACCCGACCACCGCCTTCCTCCGCGCCGGACCGGGACACACCAGCGGTCACCGGAGACGATGCACCGCTCCGCGTTTCTAGACCAAGCGTCCGGATTGGGGAACCTGCCTCGGGCAGAAAAGTGCCACTTCGAACGGATTTGTCGTCACGATAGCCAGAAAATGAAGAAGCCCGCGCGAGGCGGGCTTCTTCATTGATTTCAGCCGTTCATTAGGCGGAGGCGTTGGCCTTCTCTGCCTGGCGGTCCGCGTAGATGTAAAGCGGACGGGAAGAGCCACGCACGACCTCGTCGGAAATCACGACCTCACGGACGCCTTCCAGTTCGGGAAGCTCGAACATCGTATCGAGAAGGATCTTCTCCATGATCGAACGCAGGCCGCGCGCGCCCGTCTTGCGGGTGATCGCCTTGCGGGCAATCTCGCGAAGCGCGTCCTCGTGGAAAGTCAGCTCGACGTCTTCCATCTCGAACAGCCGCTGATACTGCTTGACGAGCGCGTTCTTCGGCTCCGAAAGGATCTGGATCAGCGCATCCTCGTCGAGATCCTCGAGCGTCGCCAGAACCGGCAGACGGCCGATGAATTCGGGGATGAGACCGAACTTGACCAGGTCTTCCGGCTCGAGTTCGCGCAGGACTTCGCCGACCCGACGATCGTCTTCCGCCTTTACAGTCGCCCCGAAGCCGATCGAGGTCTTCTCGCCACGGGCGGAGATGATCTTGTCGAGACCCGCGAAAGCGCCGCCACAGATGAACAGGATGTTCGTCGTGTCGACCTGCAGGAATTCCTGCTGCGGATGCTTGCGGCCACCCTGCGGCGGCACGGAAGCGACCGTGCCTTCCATGATCTTCAGCAGCGCCTGCTGGACGCCCTCGCCCGACACGTCGCGTGTGATCGACGGGTTGTCCGACTTGCGGGAAATCTTGTCGACCTCGTCGATATAGACGATGCCGCGCTGGGCACGCTCGACGTTGTAGTCGGCCGCCTGAAGCAGCTTCAGGATGATGTTTTCGACGTCCTCACCCACGTAACCGGCTTCTGTCAGCGTTGTCGCGTCCGCCATGGTGAAGGGCACGTCGATGATGCGAGCCAACGTCTGGGCGAGATAGGTCTTGCCGCAGCCGGTCGGCCCGACAAGTAGGATGTTCGACTTGGCCAGTTCCACCTCGCCGCCCTTGGAGGCATGCGAGAGGCGCTTGTAGTGGTTATGCACCGCCACCGACAGGATCTTCTTGGCCTGTCTCTGGCCGATGACATATTCATCGAGGATCTTGATGATGTCCTGCGGCGTGGGAACGCCATCGCGGGATTTCACCATCGAGCTCTTGTTCTCTTCACGGATGATATCCATGCACAATTCGACGCATTCATCGCAGATGAACACTGTCGGTCCGGCAATCAACTTCCGGACTTCGTGCTGGCTCTTGCCGCAGAATGAACAATAGAGGGTATTCTTGGAGTCACCGCCGTTGCTTCCGCTGACTTTGCTCATGTCTTTATCCTTCCAGCACGCCGCGCCACCGTCTTTAAGGCACGCGGTCCACTCACACCGTCCGGTCCACAAATGCCGCAATGGCCCGGGTACAGCTCGATTTGAGAGGTACTAACCGGCAGACACAGACTGCATCCGATAACCGGCGGCAACGAAAACCCCTTCAAACCGTCAGACTATGTCACAAAACTTCAACACAGCCTTAATTACTACTATTAACGCGTTCCCCGGCAGATTAAACCCCCCCGCTCGATCACATCCGGTTCATGGCGACATGCCCGGGCGTCGACAGGGGCGGCCATCAGGCCGCCGGGACGCCCTCGATTTCCTGGCGCGAGGTAAGGATCTTGTCGATCAGTCCCCATTCCTGCGCTTCACCAGCTTCCATGAAGTGATCGCGATCGAGGGTCTGCTCGACCTCCTCATAGGTCCGTCCCGTGTGCTTCTCGTAGACCTCGTTCAGGCGGCGCTTCATCTTGATGATGTCGCGCGCATGACGCTCGATGTCGGAGGCCTGGCCCTGGAAGCCGCCCGAAGGCTGATGCACCATGATGCGGGCATATGGCGTTGCGAAACGCATTCCCTTTTCGCCGGCGGCGAGAAGAAGCGATCCCATGGAGGCGGCCTGACCAATGCACAGCGTAGACACTGCAGGACGGATGAACTGCATCGTATCGTAGATCGCCATACCGGCGCTCACGACGCCGCCCGGAGAATTGATATAGAGGGCGATTTCCTTCTTCGGATTCTCGGCCTCGAGGAACAGCAGCTGTGCACAAACGAGCGACGCCATCTGATCTTCGACCGGGCCCGTAAGGAAAATGATCCGCTCCTTCAGCAAGCGCGAAAAAATGTCGTAGGATCGCTCGCCGCGATTGGTCTGCTCGACAACCATCGGCACCAACGCCATGGCGGTATCAACTGGATTTTTCATGTCCGTCCTTTTTCACGCTGTCTCCCCAGACACGCAAGCCGCGGCGGGAATCATGTTTTTTTGTGTCAATCCCTACATAGAGTGTCCATGCACCGGACTTCAAGACTTGAGCCACCGATATCCTTAATGGCCGGGGCGTTGAATACGAGGGATAAACACTCTGCCTGCTCTCGCCTATGCCACTGGCTGCCGCGGCCACAGCTATTCCATGAGCGATGGTAAACGAAGTGCTAATGAATATGACCGAGCTTGCACGATCCTGCGGTGTAACGACGTTCCGTAAGGACTCCTTAAACTGTCTGGCCCATCTTCCGCCAATACTCCGGACCGCACGCAAGGCGACCCCGTGCTCGACATCAATACCGCATTCTTTCTGTGGGCTATGGAAGCCCTGACCCTTGCCGCGCTGCTTGCCGCCGTCTGGCTGTACGATCGCACGCAGGGACACTATGGCCACTGGGCACTTGGCTTTGCCGCCCACGGGTTCGGCGTCGTGCTTATTGGGTTGCGTGGCGACATACCGGACATTCTGTCGATCGAAATTGCCAACACTATCGTCCTTTCGAGCTTCCTGTTCTGGATTTCCGGAGTGCTGGCTCTCTCCGGACGGACCATACCTGGATGGGCAGGCCTGCCGATGCTGATCTGGATCGCCGGAATGCTACTTCCCCCAATCCGCGAGGAGATTGCCTACCGCATCGCGCTCTACAATGTCGCCGCTGCATGCGGCTACCTGATGCTCGCTTCGATCGCGTTTCGATTTGATGTCGCCGAGCGGCGCTTTCGCCGTGTCCTGGCGGGCATCTGGACGCTCGAAGCGCTGATCGGCCTTGTCGTCGCGGCCGTCACAATTGTCGCGATGCCCGAAAGCATACAGGCCGCACCCTTGGCCGCCATCTCCGCCGCGACCAGCATATTCTGCTTCATCGCCATGATCATGACCGGCGCGAAAATCGCCATGGATCGCTCGGAGCAGCGCCTCCAGCATCTAATCCGCACTGATCCCCTGACCGGGGCGCTCAATCGGCGCGGCATGGTCGAGGGTTTTGGCATGATGACGGGCCGCAAGGCAAACGCGGATCGCATCCTGGCTCTCGCGCTCTTCGACCTGGACCACTTCAAGACGATCAACGACACGCACGGACATCAGGCCGGAGACGCCGTTCTGGTCGCCTTTGCTGGGCTTTGCCGCACTCTCGTCCCTTCCGGCGGGGTATTCGGACGCACCGGGGGCGAGGAGTTCATGGCCCTGGTGGAGGTCAGAGACATTCGGGAAGCGGCCCTCGTCGCCGAGACGATCCGGCAGGCATTCGCCGCGGCCCGGATCGAGACGGACAGGGGGCAGGTCTCTGCGACAGTCTCCATCGGCATCGCCACGGCCACGGCCGCTACCGGCGATCTTGACCGCCTGATGAGCAATTCCGACAGGGCGCTCTATAAAGCCAAGGCGGGGGGCCGCAACCGCAGCGCCGTGCTTGTCGGGGACAAGGTTCTCACCATTCCGGTGGAAGGACCCGAAGCACTCGACGAACAAGCCGATCGCCAGGTCGCCGTGCTCAAGCGCCTGGTCGCCGAAGCAGCGCCGCAAGCCGATCTGTCAATGCTGTAAACGGCCTTTCGCGCCCCACCAAATTCGATAGGCCATCCGCTTGACTGATATTCCGTTCCTTACAATCGAAAAGACCGGGCGCCGTGTCAGCCTCGACGTCCGCGATCCCGCCTTCTACGGCGCTCCGAACAGCGTCTACGCCGCGCTTCATACCGCCTGCCCAACCTTCTACTGGGAAGAACAACGGCAATGGTTCTTCACCGGGTATGACCACGTCAACATGCTTTTGCGGGATCGTCGCTTCGGCCGGCAGATCCTGCATATCGCCAGCCGCGAGGAACTCGGTATGCCGGAACCGTCCCCGCATACGCGACACTTCGATGCGGCAGAGGCGCACTCGCTGCTCGAACTCGAGCCGCCGGAGCACACGCGGCTCAGAACCCTCGTCAACCGCGCCTTCGTCTCGCGCCACGTGGAGAAGATGAAGCCGGAGATCGAGGAACTGGCGAACGGCTTGATCGACAGATTCGAAAGGGACGGCAGGACCGAACTGCTCTCTTCCTTCGCCGACATCATTCCGGTGACGATGATCGCCCGCATGATCGGCATACCGGAGGAAATGGGACCGCAGCTCCTGAAGTGGAGTCACGACTATGTCGGCATGTACATGTTCAAGCGCACGCACGCCGACGAAGAGGCCGCCGACTGTTCGGCACGGGAATTCGCCGAATATGTGCGCGGCATGATCGCCAAGCGCCGTTTAAATCCACGCGATGACCTGCTCAGCCACATGATCCACACCGAGCACAAGGGGCAGTATCTGACCGAGGAGGAGTTGATCTCGACAACGATCGTGCTGCTCAATGCCGGCCATGAGGCAACCGTGCACCAGATCGGCAATTCGGTCAGGGTCATCCTGGAAAGCGGATTGGAGCCGGCCGCCATATTCTCCGACGAAACGGCGACGGAAAGAACAGTCGAGGAGACGCTGCGCATCTGCGCGCCGGTGCATATCTTCCAGCGCTACTGCCTGGAGCCGGCGGAAATCGACGGCGTGCAGTTCAAGCGTGGCGACAAGGTCAGTCTCATTCTCGCCGCGGCCAATCTCGATCCGACGAAATTCGCCGATCCGCTGGCTTTCAAGCCGGAGCGCAACGAGGCGCCGAACCTCTCCTTCGGCGCCGGCATCCACTTCTGCATCGGTGCACCGCTGGCAAGACTCGAGCTCAACATCGTCTTGCCGCTGCTGTTCAAGCGCCTGCCGGGCCTCAAGCTCGCGGCTCAGCCGAAGGTCAAGGACGTTTATCACTTCCACGGCCTGGAGCGGCTGGATCTCACATGGTGAACGCCACAGACCGTGGTTCTTAGCCCGTGCCATGCTGGTAGCGCCCGGCGAGACGCTCCAACGTCTCCCGCATGTCAGCGCGCAAGTTCGCAGGCTCCAACACCTCGACCTCGGCGCCGAGCCGCAACAACTCGGAAACGGCGTGAAACCCGGCTCCGACAGGCAGGCGCATGGTTTGCCACCCCTCGGCGTCCGGTTCTTCCAGCATCTCCATCCTCGCGCGAACATAGGCTGGGCTCGTTTCCTTCAATATTTTCAGGCCGAGAGCGGATATGCGGATGGTGGCCCAAGCCTGATGCAGTTCCTCTTCCAGCCTCAGGGTGTTTTCTGTCCAGTAGCCGGAAAGGTCGAAATCCTCCGGACGCTCAAATCTCTCCTCGGTGACGACGAGGTCGAGAATCCGGGCGATGCGGTAGGTCCGCACGTTGCTGTCGACCCGTGCCGCCATATACCACGCGCCGCCCTTCAGCACGACGCCGAGCGGTTCGGCTTCGCGGTTCTTCTCCGCCTTCCAGGCTCGGTAGCGCATGCGGATACGCTTCATGTTCCAGACGGCGTCAGCGACCGCCTGAAGATGGAGAGGCTGCTCATATTCGCCGAACCACGTCGGCGCATCGAGGTGGAACCTCGAGCGCATGCGCTCGGCACTCTGACGCAGATCTTCCGGCAGCGCGGCCGTCAACTTCCTCTGGGCGCCTGCCATCAGCGAACCGAGGCCGAGATCGGCAGCAGGACCGGGTAGACCCGACAGAAACATTGCCTCGGCTTCGCCCGGCGAGAGGCCGTTCAGCTTCACCCGGTAGCCATCGAGCAGCCGATAGCCGCCATCCGATCCCCGCTCGCTGTAGACCGGTATGCCGGCCGCTGAAAGCGCGTCCACGTCGCGATAGATGGTGCGCACGGAGACCTCGTTTTCCTCCGCCAGCGTCTCGGCGGTCACAAGTCCCCGCGCCTGTAGCGTAGTGAGGATGTTGATGAGCCTACTCGCCCGCATGAAAAAATCTCCTTCTGCGGAGAGCATACGAAACCAACCTGACAAAAACTGGCAGGTATCCAGCTCTATCCTGCCAAGATTGCAGGCTCAACCACGGAAGGAAGAAGACATGTCCACCGACCAACTGATCACGCTCTATTATTCTCCGCAAACCCGGGCGACCGGCACACGCCTCCTGCTCGAGGAGCTCGGCGCCCCCTATACCCTTCACATTCTCAATATGAAGACCGATGAACAACGCCGGCCGCCCTTTCTGGCCATCAATCCGCTCGGCAAGGTACCGGCGATCCGCCATGGCAAGACGCTCGTGACCGAACAATCGGCAATCTACATCTACCTCAGCGACCTCTTTCCCGAAGCGGGACTTACTCCGGCACTCGATGATCCCGATCGAGGTGCGTTTCTACGCTGGATCGTGTTCTATGCCGCCTGCTTCGAGCCGGCTGTCGTCGATCGCTCGATGAAACGCGAACCGGCGCCGCTGCGCCAGTCACCCTACGGCGATTACGACTCCGTGCTTGCGGTGATCGAGGACGCGCTTCACCCGGGTCCCTATCTGCTCGGCGAACGATTCAGCACGGCTGACCTTCTCTGGGGCATGGCGCTTAACTGGACGACAATGTTCGGGCTGGTCCCGTCAACGCCTGTCTTCAGGGACTATATCGAGCGGATAGCCGCACGCGACAGCTTCAAAAAGGTCGCTGACGCCGATGCCGCGATGGCTGCGGAACACGAGGCTGTGGCCAAGTCCATGACGGAACAGGTTGCCTGAGCCCATTTATCCGGCGAGCCCACGAGGCGGCGTAGGAAACGCCGCCTCCTCACAGCCTGATGACATAGTCCTTGCGAGTCGTATCAATGACTTCCCAGGTTCCCTTGAAGCCGGGTCTGAGAATCATCCGGTCGCCAGCTTTCAGGTGCACGGGTTCACCACCATCCTCGGTGACGACCGAATAGCCTTCGAGGATGTGGAAGTATTCCCACTCGTCATAGACGATCCGCCATTTTCCGGGAGTCGACTGCCAGATACCGGCATAGATACCGCCCGCCGCCTCCTCGAGGTTCCATGTGGTGAAACGCGGATTGCCGGAGATGAGGCGGTCAGGTGTCGGCGTGCCTTCTTCCGGCTCGACTGCCGCCGGGTCAAAGACTAGATGATGGCTCATGAATTATCCCTTCTCAGCGCAGCGTCCACCCAAGGCGATGCCTTACCTGTGCTCACGCCTTCGCCAGCGACTGCTCAAGGTCGGCGATAATATCGGCCGGGTCCTCGATGCCAATCGAGAGCCGCACCACATCAGGGCCGGCGCCGGCGGCCATCTGCTGCGTTTCGGTGAGCTGCGCGTGGGTGGTGGAGGCCGGATGGATGACCAGCGAACGCGTATCGCCAATATTGGCGACATGCGAAAAGAGCTGGAGCCCCTCCACCAGCGCCTTGCCGGCGGCATAGCCACCCTTGACGCCAAAGGTGAAGACGGCACCGGCGCCCTTTGGCGAGTAACGCGTCTGAAGGGCGTGGTTCGGATCGCCGTCGAGGCCGGCATAGTTGACCCAGGCGACCTTCGGATGCTGTTTCAGCCAGGTCGCAACCTTGAGCGCATTGTCGCAATGACGCTGCATTCTGAGCGGCAGCGTCTCGATCCCTGTCAGGATCAGGAAAGCGTTCATCGGCGCGATTGCCGGTCCAAGGTCACGCAAGCCCAGCACACGGCAGGCGATGGCAAAGGCGAAGTTGCCGAATGTCTGGTGCAGCACCACGCCCGAATATTCCGGCCGCGGCTCGGACAGCATCGGGAATTTGCCGGAAGCAGACCAGTCGAAGGTCCCTCCGTCGACAATGATGCCGCCCATCGAATTGCCATGGCCGCCGAGGAATTTGGTCGCCGAATGCACGACGATGTCGGCGCCGTGCTCCAGCGGGCGCAGGAGATAGGGGCTGGCCATCGTATTGTCGACGATCAGCGGCAGTCCATGTTTCCTGGCGACATCGGCGATCGCAGCGATATCGACGAACGTACCGCCGGGATTTGCCAGGCTTTCGATGAATATGCCCCGCGTGCGATCATCGATTTCCGCCTCGAAGCTTTCCGGGTCCGCCGGATCGGCCCAGCGCACCTGCCAGCCGAAATTCTTGAATGCATGCCCGAACTGGTTGATCGAACCGCCATAGAGCTTCCTGGCAGCAACGAAATTGTCACCCGGCTGCATGATGGTATGGAAGACAAGCATCTGCGCCGCATGTCCGGAGGCGACTGCAAGGGCCGCCGTGCCACCTTCGAGGGCGGCGACGCGCTCTTCGAGGACAGCCTGCGTCGGATTCATGATGCGGGTATAGATATTGCCGAACTGCTTCAGGCCGAAGAGCGCTGCCGCATGATCGGCATCGTTGAAGACATAGGCCGTCGTCTGGTAGATCGGTGTGACACGCGCGCCGGTGGCAGGATCGGGCTGTGCTCCCGCATGCACCGCCAGCGTGGCAAATCCCGGATTTCTATCGGACATCGAGGCCTCCCTTTGATGATTGCGGCCCAATCATAACGGCCGCGCGCGCGATGTTAATCGCGATTTTTTCTTTCCCGCAAGTCACGACACGCGTGAAGCATTGATCAAAATCAATGCAATCGCAGCGGCATGGCCGAAAGGTTACGGAAGAAAAGGAGATTGGCCATGAGTATTGCGGTAAACGACGGTGCGCACAGCGTGCTTGCCCGTGTCATCAGCTGGATTGCCAGAAGCTGGGAGAATGCCGGCGAAGCCGAGATGATTGCCGCAATGGATGACCAGACAATACGCGATATCGCGCACGACTGCGGCATCACCCCGGAACAGTTGATCGAACTCGCCAAGGCGGGTCCCCACGCGGCGGACGAAATGATCGAGATGATGCGGGCGCTAAGCATTGACCCTACCGAGGTCCAGTTGCGGTTTCGCAATCAGTTTCGGGACATGCAGATCAACTGCTCACATTGCGCCTCAAAGGGCGAATGCCGGAAGGATTTGAAAATCGGGAGCGCGCCAGAGCATTTCATCGACTACTGCGCGAATGCCGACGAATTGAACGCCTTGCGCGCGGACCCGCAAGTTCTGGCGGATCGCTAGAGTATCCGCTCAATCAAAACGCACGCTCTAGAGTCCGAAACGCGGCATTTCAATCGCCGGGCAGCGATTCATGACGACCTTGAGGCCCGCAGCTTCGGCCTTTTCGGCAGCGGCATCATCCCTGACTGCGAGTTGGCCCCAGATCACTTTCGGGTTCGGTTCCATCGCCAGGGCTTCGTCGACGACGCCGTCAAGGTGCTCCGCCGCACGGAATACGTCGATCATGTCCACAGGCTCGGCAATGTCGGCGAGATGGGCAAAGACCTTTTGCCCGAGAATCTCCTTGCCCGCCTGGCCGGGATTGACCGGAATGACCTTGTAGCCCTTCGAGAGCAGGAAGCGCATGACGCCATAGCTTGGCCTTGCCGGATTGGGCGAGGCCCCGACCAGGGCGATGGTCTTCGTATCCCGCAATATCCCCGCAATATAGGCATCGTCATAGCGATCGTGATTCATGGTCCAAGTCCTCGTTGGTGGCCAACTGTTCAATTAGTGCCGATCAGAATTTTGACCACCATTGCATAGCTTTAAGTGTTGGAGAAAGTGAGAATTCAGGGCCCGGGATACGCAGAGCCTCACAGCCGTGGAACCGCGGACATTTGCCATTCCACTGATCGCATCGCCATAGTGACCTTGACCCAGGGCGCTCACTCCGGAAGGACGACGTGGCCATGTTCGTTCATCGGAAAGAAAGGGTTGTGCGCGACTTCCCACAAATGGCCGTCGGGATCGGCGAAATAGCCGGAATAGCCGCCCCAGAACACCTTTTCAGGGGCCTTCACGAGCGTCGCGCCACAGGCGACAGCGAATTTGACGACTGCGTCGACACCTGCGGGGCTTGCCACGTTGTGCGCAAGCGTCACGCCGGAAAAGCCTGCCGGTGACGGTACGACACCGGCATCCTCGGCCAGTGCCGTGCGGGAGAAGAGCGCAAGCACGATCCCTTTCAGCTGGATGAAAGTGACCGCGTCCTGGGAGGCCGACGAACGCTTCCAGCCGAGTTTCTCATAGAATTCGGTGCTGCGCGCAACATCCTCGACGCCGAGGGTGATGATCGAGATACGCCGGTCGAGCGACATAACAAAGACCTTCTCTTGCAGTGACAATATCCCACTATGTTCTCTTTTGTTCTATCTTCAAACCTCTTATGTTCATTACATATTAGAATATCCTCATGGTTGCATTCACCGCTTCTCCTATCTCTCTGAGAGCATCACGCACTGGAGGGAGATTTCCCGCAAACAGCGGCAGTGTGGCACCATGCCAAGACGCTGAATCGCCGGCGCATTCTCGCCCCGCTACTCGCCCTTCCATTCGGGATGGCGCTTGCCGAGGAAGGCGCCAATACCCTCCTCCGCATCGCGCGCGAGCATGTTTTCCACCATGACGTTTGCCGTGTAGTCATAGGCGGCCTCGAGCGGCATTTCGATCTGACGATAGAAGGCTTCCTTACCGATTTTGAGCGTCAACGGCGATTTCGACGCAATAACGGAGGCATACTTGTTGACGACCTGGGACAGGTATTGCTTCGGGACGATACGATTGACGAGGCCGAAATCCTTGGCCGTCGAGGCATCGATGGTTTCGCCGGTCAGGAGCATTTCCATCGCCTGCTTGCGATGGGCGGCACGGCTGACGGCAACCATTGGCGTCGAGCAGAAGAGACCGATGTTCACACCCGGCGTGCAGAAGGTAGAGGTATCGGTGCAGATCGCCAGATCGCAGGACGCAACGAGCTGGCAGCCCGCGGCCGTCGCCAGGCCGTCGATCTCGGCAATGACGGGCTTGGGGAGATGGGTGATCTTCAGCATCAGGTCGGCGCAAAGCCGCATTGTCGTCTCAAAGAACTGCCGGCCGCGGTCGGTGTCGCTGCGGTGGGCCGTCATCTCCTTCAGATCGTGGCCAGCCGAAAAGAGCTTGCCGGCAGCCGCGATGATGACCACTCGCACCTCCCTGTCCGCACCGGCCTTGTCGAGTTCGGCGAGCAGCGCCTCCATCAGGGCGATCGAAAGCGCGTTCGCGGGAGGATTGTTGAGGGTCAGGCGCAAAACGCCATCCGAGAATGCAGACATCACCGGACCGCCGTTTGCCTCGGCACCCTCCCTGCGCAGCGACACCACTTCGGACATGATCGACGTCTCCCTCATCGGTTTTCAAGTGAACCAAAGCCTGCCATAAAACCGCACCAGAGCGCCAGTGCCTTTGACCGATACCGACCGTAACCGGGAGCCCAGCATGCAACCCATCATGACTGTCGACGAGATCACCGCGTTTCTCGAAACGGATTTCCCCCAGATCCATACAGATGGCCGCGTCTTCACCGTGATCGAAGTCACGCCCGGCGGCGCAACGATGCGCTTCGATCCATCCGACCGGCATCTTCGCCCCGGCGGCACCGTGTCGGGACCGGCTATGTTCACGCTGGCCGATGTGGCCGCTTATGTTGCGATCCTTGCCCATATCGGTCCTGTCGCCCTTGCGGTCACGACCAACCTCAATATCAATTTCTTGCGAATGCCGAAGCCGGAACCGATCATATGCCACTGCCGCATCCTCAAGCTCGGCAAGCGGCTCGCAGTCGTCGACGCGATCCTGCACCAGGGGAACGCGGACGCGCCGATCGCCCAGGCAACGGCCACCTATTCGATTCCGCCGCGCTGATGGAGTTTTAGGATCTGGCAGCGGCAAGTGGCCAATCTGCCATGCCGAAAAACGGCCACGGCACAGGATATTTTGTGGTATTTTTATACCACAACATCAACCATTTGTTTTTACTGCACTATTTATGCCGACAGCTACAAATCCATCTCTTGACCGTTTTTCCCGCCGCCCGTATAACCCGCCCAGTCTGCGCTCCCTTGGGACCGCATTCCTTTTAGGCCATTCCAGTGTCCAGAAAACAAGCAACAAGAAACGCCCCTGGCGCCACTGCCGCGGGGTCCAGAAACGGAAAGTGTACACCATGTCTACCTTCGTTCAGAAGCCTGCAGAGGTGGAGAAGAAGTGGATCCTCATCGATGCCGAAGGCCTCGTTGTCGGTCGCCTCGCCTCCCTCGTCGCCATGCGCCTGCGTGGCAAGCACAAGGCCACTTACACCCCTCACGTCGATGACGGCGACAACGTCATCGTCATCAATGCCGAGAAGGTCGCTCTGACCGGCAAGAAGTATTCCGACAAGAAGTACTACTGGCACACCGGCTATCCCGGCGGCATCAAGGAGCGCACCGCGCGCCAGATCATCGAAGGCCGCTTCCCGGAGCGCGTCATCGAGAAGGCCGTCGAGCGCATGATTCCGCGCGGCCCGCTTGGCCGCCGCCAGATGAAGAACCTGCGCGTCTATGCCGGTTCGAACCATCCCCATGAAGCCCAGCAGCCGGTCACTCTCGACGTGGCCAAGCTGAACAGCAAGAACGTAAGGAGCGCCTGATAATGGCTGATCTCTCTTCCCTGAAGGACCTCGGCACGGCTGCTCCGGAGGCTTCTGCTCCGGTTCACGTCCGCAAGGTCGACGCCCAAGGCCGCTCCTACGCGACCGGCAAGCGCAAGAACGCAATCGCCCGCGTGTGGGTCAAGCCGGGCTCCGGCAAGATCGTCATCAACGGCCGCGAATTCGCAACCTACTTCGCCCGCCCGGTTCTGCAGATGATCCTGCGCCAGCCCATCGTCGCTGCTGCTCGCGAAGGTCAGTTCGATGTTGTCGCAACCGTTACCGGCGGCGGCCTCTCCGGTCAGGCCGGTGCCGTTCGTCATGGCATCTCGAAGGCGCTGACCTACTACGAACCGGGCCTGCGCGCGGTTCTCAAGAAGGGTGGCTTCCTGACCCGCGACAGCCGCGTCGTCGAGCGTAAGAAGTACGGCAAGGCCAAGGCCCGCCGTTCGTTCCAGTTCTCCAAGCGTTAATCGCTTCCGGAATCATTTGTTTGGAAAGGGCGGGGCTTCGGCTCCGCCTTTTTTTTCGTGGTCTGGTTCAGCGACCCTTCCGGGCCGGATGAGAAACCATCTCGTCCATCGAGAAGAAAACCCCGCGTGGCGCCAGCCAACGGGCGAACCGCTCGACTTTCGTTTCCAACGAGCAGGTCGGCGGCTCCTTGTCGAGTTCCGCCTGATAGGCCGCCTGCAGCGCCGATTGCTCATCGGCGTCAAGCGTACTCCAACGCCTCAAGGCAGCATTCTCTTCTGACATCGCAGTCTCCCGCAGTCATTCAGCGACCGGTACCCTGGCAGCGTGGCGAAGTCTGGCGATGCCGTCAAACCGCACCTTGCCGCAGGGCATCACAAAGCGTGACAAAGCGCTGGCAATCGACGCGGTGGGCTCTAATATCGCGTTGCAACACGCCGTTTCGAGGAGAACCCATGGCCAAGAAAACCATCGACCACGCCTTCACCGCGACAGACGTGAGGTCTGCGGCAACGGATCCGACCTATGCCGGCGCGCTCTCATTCATGCGTCGCCGCTATACCAAGAACCTGAAGGGGGCGGATGCAGTCGTCTGGGGCATTCCCTTCGATGCGGCGACGTCCAACCGCCCGGGCGCCCGGTTCGGGCCCCAGGCGATCCGGCGTGCCTCGGCAATCTTCGACAACGACCCGCAATACCCGTTCGAACGCGATCTCTTCGCCGAAATGTCCGTGATCGACTATGGCGATTGCCTGCTCGACTACGGCAATCACTGGAAGACGCCCGCGACAATCGAGGAAGAAGCCACGAAAATCCTGGACAGCACCGATTTTCTGCTCACACTCGGCGGCGATCATTTCGTCACCTGGCCCCTCCTGAAAGCCCATGCCGCCAAGCACGGACCGCTTGCGCTCGTACAGTTCGACGCCCATCAGGACACCTGGTTCGACGATGACAAGCGCATCGATCACGGCTCGTTCGTGGGCCGGGCGGTGCGCGACGGCATCATCAATCCCGACCGTTCGATCCAGATCGGCATTCGCACCCACGCACCCGAGGACTGCGGCATCCGCCTCCTCCATGGCCACGAGGTGGAGGATATGCGGGCAACCGACATCGCCTCGCTGATCATAAGCCATACCGGCGGCCAGCCCGCCTATGTCACCTTCGATATCGACTGCCTCGACCCCGCCTTCGCTCCCGGCACAGGCACGCCGGTCTCGGGCGGTCCGAGCAGCGCCAAGATGCTCTCGGTCCTGCGTGGGCTTCAGCAGCTCGACATTCGCGGCGGCGATGTCGTCGAAGTAGCGCCGGCCTATGACCACGCGGATATCACCGCCATTGCGGGGGCGACAATCGCGATGTATATGCTGGGCCTCAACGCCGAGCGCCTGGCACGACAGCGTTGAGAGATTGATTCAACCCTTTCCCGACATGATTCCGGAAACGGTCCCAAGCTTCTGAGATTAGAGGGTAATATGACAGCGAAGATCTTCATCGATGGCGAACACGGAACCACGGGGCTGCAGATCCGCGCCCGCATGGCCGACCGCCGCGATGTCGAATTGCTGTCCATCCCGGAGGCAGAAAGGCGCAATGCGGCGCTGCGCGAAGACATGCTGAACAGCGCCGATATCGCTATCCTGTGCCTGCCGGACGAGGCCTCGCGCGAGGCCGTCAAGATGGTCTCGGGCAACAACAAGGTACGCCTCATCGACACCTCGACCGCCTTCAGGGTCGATCCGGACTGGGCCTACGGCTTTGCCGAAATGGACAAGGCGCAGGCCGAGAAAGTGCGTTCGGCGCGCTTTGTCGCCAATCCTGGCTGCTATCCAACGGGCGCCATCGGCCTCATCCGTCCGTTGCGCGCGGCGGGCATCCTGCCCGACGGCTATCCGGTCACCGTCAATGCCGTGTCCGGTTATACCGGCGGTGGCAAACAGCTGATCGCGCAGATGGAAGATCCGAAGCACCCCGAAGCGGTCAGGGCCAACAACTTCCTGTACGGCCTGACACTGAAGCACAAACATGTGCCGGAAATGACTGTGCATGGCATGCTGGACCGCGCGCCGCTCTTTTCACCCTCGGTCGGCCGCTTCGCTCAGGGCATGATCGTGCAGGTGCCGCTGTTCCTCGACGAACTCAAGAATGGCGCGACAATCGAAAGCGTTCACGCTGCGCTTGTTGCCCACTATGCGGGCCAGGATATCGTGACCGTCGTCCCGCTTGAGGAAAGCCGTGCGCTTGCGCGCGTAGATGCCGAGGAACTGGTCGGCAAGGATACGATGAAGCTCTTCGTCTTCGGCACGCCGGGCGGTGCGCATGTCAATCTGGTCGCCTTGCTCGACAATCTGGGCAAAGGCGCTTCGGGCGCTGCCGTGCAGAACATGGACCTGATGCTTTCGGCCTGACCTGAGGGACAGGCTGGCCGCCATCTCGGAAATTCGTGGAGTAAGGATGGGACGCGCCTCCCTGCTGGGGACGCGCGTTACCGCTTGCTGAACAATTCGTCTCCCAAACGGTGGATCGTTAACGCCCCTGCCGTTTGCTATATGATGTGTAGCAGCAACGAGGCGCATCCATGAGCGAAACGAGCAGACTTCCCGTTCTCTTCATTCCCCATGGCGGCGGACCGTGGCCGTTCATGGATTTTCCGGCGGACGCCAACGGCAAGGGGCCGTGGGACGATCTCGGGCATTTTCTCGAGGGGCTGGATGCGGAAATAGGCCGGCGGCCGAAAGCCGTACTGGTGGTTTCAGGTCACTGGGAAAACGAGCCCGTGCCGACGGTGAGCACTGCAGCCAAGCCCTGCATGCTCTACGACTACTACAATTTCCCACCGCACACCTATGAGCTCCAGTATCCGGCGCCTGGCGACCCGGACCTCGCACGCCGCGCGCTCACGCTTCTCAAGGCGGCCGGAATTCCAGCGGCAGAGGACGACACGCGCGGATTCGACCACGGGGTCTTCATCCCCTTCATGCTCATGTACCCGAATGCCGATGTTCCGATCGTCATGCTGTCTATGAAAGACACGCTCGATGCCGAAAGCCATCTGGCGATCGGCAGGGCGCTGGAACCCCTGCGCGAGGAAGATATCCTGATCGTCGCCTCGGGCTTGAGCTATCACAACATGCAGATGTTCCGGAAAGACAACCCGGAGCATGTGGCCCAGGCGATCCGCTTCGATAACTGGCTGACCGAAGCGGTCGAACTGGAGGATCCGGACCGGAGAGCTGACCGGCTGGCGTCCTGGGACAAGAACCCGGACGCCCTTGCCTGCCATGTCCCCGACCACGACCATCTCGTGCCGCTTTTCGTGGCGGCGGGAGCTGCCGGAAGCGATGCCGGAAAGCGCGTCTTCAAGGGCGAGTATCTCGGGAAACCCTATTCCGGATACCGGTTCGGTTAGACGATCAGGCTTTCACTTCTATCGCGACTTCCGGCGGATATTCTCCGTAGAAGCCGCGCCAGTGGGCGATTGTGAAACCGAGTACGACCAGTGCACCGCCCTGGTGAGCGAGTGCCGTATCCAGCTGCACCTGCGTCAGCAGGGTTGCGATGCCAAGGCCCGCCTGAATTGTGATCAGCGCGAACAGGAGGACCGAACGGCGGGCATGGGTCGATTGGGGCGCCGCGCGCAGCGACGAGATCATGTGAAAGAGGGCAGCGGCGAACAGAACATAGGCGCCGAGACGGTGGACGAACTGCACCGCCTTGGGATTCTCGAAGAGGTTGATCCAGGCCGGGCTCTGGATGAAGAGATCCGATGGAACCAGCGCTCCGTCCATGAGCGGCCAGGTATTGTAGGACAGGCCCGCGTCGAGGCCGGCAACCAGCGCGCCGAGATAGATCTGGAAAAACGCCAAGATCGCGATTGCCATCGCCCAGGTTCGCGAACTTGCCGTAGGCGCGGCATCGCCGGCATGCGGGGCCAGCCCGCGCATGATCCACATGCAGGAAGCGAAGATCAAGCAGGCGATGACCAGATGGGTGGCAAGCCGGTACTGACTGACATCGACGCGTTCCGCCAATCCCGAGGACACCATCCACCAGCCGATGAAGCCCTGAAAACCGCCAAGCGCCAGGATCCCCAGAAGCGGCCATTTCAGCCGCCTCTCGACCCGCCCAGTGGCCCAGAAGAAGAGAAGCGGCAACGCAAAAATCAGGCCGATGCTGCGGGCGAGCAGACGATGAGCCCATTCCCACCAGAATATCTTCTTGAACTCCTCGACGGTCATGCCCTTGTTGATCTGGGAATATTCCGGAATCCGCTGATAGAGCTGGAATTCCTCTTCCCATTGGGCGGCATTCATCGGCGGAATGACACCGTGGATCGGTTTCCATTCGGTGATCGACAGGCCGGAATCGGTCAGGCGCGTGGCACCGCCGACCAGCACGAGACAGAACAGCGCCAGAAGCACGAAGCCCAGCCAGCGGCGCACGGCTCTTCTGTTGCGTTCAGCGCGCTCGATCTTGCCGAGCACCGTGACTTCAATTGCGTTTGTAGCGCCTGTCATATCGGAACCTCATGTCGGGCTGTTGATTTGCATCACTTGCCGGTGCAAAACAAGCCCCGGATATTTGCGGCATGGGGTCGCGTTCCGAATTGCTGGACTGCGCCCTGGCCTTGCGGCGGCGCCATCCACGGCAACGAAAGTCACACGATGCCTCGAAGACTGCGCTCATTCATCGGCACGATCCTGATCATCTGCCTCGTGATCGTCTACGCCCTGATGGCCACCACGGTCGCCTCGCTGCTGCTCGCAACATCGCCGTGGTGGGTGCATTTCCTCTATTTCCTGTTTACCGGCCTGCTCTGGATCCTGCCAGCGATGCTCATTATAAAGTGGATGGCGGGACCGGTTCGCAAATAGGCGCGTTTTTCCGCGACAACGGACGTTAACGGTGCGATAACCGCGTTGTTCGGAAAAAGTGCCGCGTAGCGCACGCCATAAACCTATTCTATCCGGTCCCCGACTATTCTGTTCCGCGAAACTTTGTCGAACCGGAGAATGGCCGTGCAGGTATCGCCGCCGGATTTCCGCTGCATGCAGATCGCCGGGGCCTCACTGGAACGGATGGCGGTGATCGAAACGCTCATGGACGCTGGGAAGAGCATGGTGCGAGACATCCAAATCGAGGTCTTCGAAGAGATGGTGCCGCTCGAGTCAGAGTGGCGCGGCCTGGAGGCCGATCCCTACAACTCCCTGCATCAGGGCTACGACTGGTGTACCGCCTGGGTGAAGACGCATAACAATCCCCTCGCCGTCATACGCGGTTCGCAAAGCGGGAGGACATGTTTCATCCTGCCGCTTGAAATCACTGGTTCGAAAGCGGTGCGAACGGCGCATTACATCTCAACGCACTTCAACAACATCAACAACGGGCTCTTCAGCGCGGATTTCCGGACAAGCTGCAACGAGGACCAGGCACAAGAAATCGCTCGCAGACTGAAGGCCCTTTTACGTGGCCGCGCGGACCTCGTATCGCTGCAGAATATTCCCTTCGACTGGCGCGGGGAAACCCACCCCTTCTCGAGGCTCCCGGGCGTTGAAAACCAGAACCACGCCTTCCAACTGCCGCTGCTCCCCGATTTCGAGGCGACGATCGGTCAACTCAACACCAAACGCCGGCGCAAGAACTTTCGCAACCAGTGCCGGAAGATCGACGCGCATGGCGGATTCACGCATATCATTGCCGAGACGGCCGCCGATAAATCGGCGCTGATCGACCTGTTCTTCGCTCAGAAGGCGGCACGCTTCGAAGCTCATGGACTGCCTGACGTCTTCCGGCCGCCGGAGATACAGGCCTTCTTTCGGGAACTCCTCAAGGTGGAGGGACGGGGTTATGACTGCCCCCTCCAATTGCACGCTATCCGGTTGAAGGGCGAACATGAAGGGCGGATCGCCGCGATCGCCGGGCTGTCGCGAAAAGGCGACCACGTCATCTGCCAGTTCGGTTCGATTGACGACAGCCTCATTCCGGAAGCCAGCCCGGGCGAACTGCTTTTCTGGCTGATGATCGAGAAATGTTGCGCACAAGGTGCCGCAATCTTCGATTTCGGGCTTGGAGACCAGGAATACAAGCGGCGCTGGTGTACCATGGAAACAGTTCACCACGACATCCTGCTAGCGGTGACCCCGCTTGGTCATCTGGCGGCGGTGGCACAAGCCGTACTCACGCGCACGAAGGCCGCGATCAAACGATATCCATGGCTGTATGCTTTCATCCAGCGGATCAGGGCGCAGGGCAGCAGCACGGCGGAAAAATCGGCGGAAGCCGACGACTGATCCGCAAGTCCGACTTTAACGGGAATCCCGGCAGTATGCTCTCAGGCCGCGCTGCGTTGACCAGCACCGCCACCGTGGGTCTTGTGTCCGGACATCAATACAAGATCGGTATAACCCGCTTTCTCGAAAGCGGCCATGATGGCGCCCAGATCCTGCATGTCCGGGTTCGGCGCTGAAAGGATGATCTCGTGGGAACCGTTGCGGCTAAGCCGGGCAACGCCTTCGGCGTCGGCGGGGCCGCACTCCACGAGCACCAGATCATAGGCCTCGGCCAGCGCATCCGTGATCATCGAGAACCGGTCGGCACCGCGCATGGCGCGGCGAATGTCGGACGTTCCCTGCGGGACGATATGCGCGCTGGATAACCGGTCGGGGTGGATCGTTTCGCCAAAGGCCACCTCGCCGCAAAGGAGATCGGTGATCCCCAACTGGCCCTTGCGTGACGCCATCAGCGTTGTCGGGCAACCCGAACCGGTCATGTCGACCAGGACGACACGGCGGCCCGCCTCGGCAATTTCGCGGGCAAGCATCACGGTCGCCGTCGATCCGTCGTCGCCGCTGGGCGAGATCGCGAAGGCCGTGCGCGTACCCGATGCGACAAGATACGAAGCAACAGCCTCGATGGAGAACTCGTCCTGCGTGTCAGCCCCCTCCCATGACTCGCTCGCCAGCCCCCCCTCCCCCGGAAGATCGAGCACTTCTTCCATCTCGGTGGCGAGCTTGGGATCCGGCTCGACGGACATCCGGTCGGCCTGCACTTCCTTGCGGGCCGCTGGCGCGTCCCGAACGACAGGGGTTTCGCTCTTCTCGTATGTCATGGTTCGAACTTCCACCGTGCCTTCCGGCGGACCGCCGACAGGCCTAAGGGCGCGGCCGCTGAAAAGCTCCATGAGCATGATCACGATGGCGCTCAGGATCGCTGCGGCAAGCGCCACGACGATGGTGATCGGGACAACCTTCGGGAAATTCGGTTCCAACGGCTCGCTCGCCTTGGATATGACGCGCGCATCGGCCGGACTTGCATTGGTCTCAAGCCTGGATGTCGCCTCGCGGTACCGGGCGAGATAGGTTTCAAGAAGCTGCCTCTGGGCAGTAGCCTCCCTCTCCAGCGCCTTCAAGCCGACCTCGTTAGCGCCGGCCTGAGCGAAATCTGCCTTCAGCATGTTGAGCTTCTGGACGAGCTGCTGTTCGCGCAGCTTGGCAACGTTGGCCTCGTTCTCAAGACTGGCAGCAACATTCGCGGATTCATGGATGATCTGCTGGCGGATTCCGGAAAGCTGGGCACGCAACGCCTTGATCCGCGGATGGCCCTCGAGGAGGGTGCTAGACAGATCTGAGATCTGGCCGAGAATATTGGACTCGGTTTCCTTGAGCCGCTGGATCACCGGGTTGCTCGCAACAGCATCGATCGAATCCGTCGGCTTGCCACTCGCAATTGCCGCGCGCACATTCTCGGCCTTCGCCTCGGCGTCAGCCATCTCGCTTCGCACGCGGGCAAGTTCGGCGGAGATGTCATTGAGTTGCTGGCCGGAAAAGGTCCCGGTCTCGCCCATGGGAACGATGTCGAAGGATGCGCGGTAGTCCGCGACCTTCTTCTCCGCCTCCTTGACCTTTTCGCGCAGATTGGCGATTTCCGGCTCGAGCCAGCGGGCAACCTCGGAATTGCTTTCGAGTTTCGCACCGCTCTGGATCGAGAGATAGACCTTCGCGATCTCGTTGGGAACAGCCGCGGCGAGCTTCGGATCCTTCGATGTGAACTCCACGGCGATGACGCGGGACTTTTCGATCTGGTACACCGCCAGCTTTTCCTTGAACGCATCGACAACGCGATCTTCCGGCGCGCGCTCGAGCGGATTCTTCTTCAATCCCAACAGCACCAAGAGATCGGCCATCGCCGAAGGCTTGGTATCGGGATCGAATTCCTCGAGCTCGTAAAGTTTCAGGTCGCGGGCAACCTGCTTGATCAGATCAACCGATTGAAGCAACTGGACCTGGCTGACAATATTCAGTTCATCGAGAAGCGGTTGGATTTCCGGACTGGTCGTCCCCTGCGCGATGAAATTCGGCGCTCGATCCTCGATCAGGATGCGCGTCTCGCTGCGATAGCTCGGAGAAATCGCGCTCGCGCCCAAAAATGCGAGCCCCGCGGCCACAATGGTGACGCCGAGCACCGTACTCTTGCGCCGCCAGACGGCGCGAAAAAGCTGCGCAAGATCAATGTCCACGTCCTGATGACTGTTGCCTACGCCTGACATGCCACACTCCCGGTACGGATTTCGAGACAAACGTAAGCGATCATAGTAACTCAAGAGTTAATCGGATAGTCCGCAACACAACTACGGATCAATGTAATTTTTGCCTGCAATCTGCGCGATCTTTACCCCCTATTAACCCTAATCGAATGATAACAGAATGAGTTTTGGGTTTTTAGCTCGGGAGCGCAGCGGGCGCATGGCAATGACTGTCACAAAGCGAGTCGTGTTTTTCGTTGTCGCTATGGCATTGGCGGTTCTGTCCGGCTGCGGTACGTATCGACCGGCGCCCGACGCCTTCCACGAATCGACCATCCAGCCCTACCGTCTTGGAAGTGGCGACCGTCTGCGCATAACGGTGTTCGAACAGGCCAGCCTGAGCAATACCTATACCGTGGATCAGGCCGGCTATATCGCCTTCCCCCTGATTGGTCAGGTCGCCTCGCGCGGAAAGACACTGGCGGAGCTTGAAGGCATTGTCGCCCAGAAACTGCGCCAAGGTTACCTGCGCGATCCAGACGTCACCATCGAAATCGACCGTTACCGCTCGATCTTCGTCATGGGGGAAGTCGGGCAGCCGGGCCAATATTCCTATGTCGCCGGCATGACCGTTCAGAATGCCATCGCAGTTGCCGGCGGTTTCTCGACGCGCGCCGCTCAGCGGGACGTCGACATCACACGCAACATCAACGGCCAGATCCTAACCGGGCGGGTGCCGATCACCGATCCTATCCTCGCGGGAGACACCATCTATGTCCGCGAGCGATTGTTCTGACCCATGCCGAACGGGTCCCCGCTCCGCATCATCCATTGCTTCAGGTCACCTGTCGGCGGCATTTTCCGACACGTCCGCGATCTCGTGGAACTGCACAGCCGCGCCGGCAACCAGGTTGGCATCATCTGCGACAGCATAACCGGCAGCGAGCATGAAGATCGCCTGTTCGAGCAGATACTTCCCCTTCTCTCGCTCGGATTGCGGCGTCTCCCGATCCAAAGGTCGATCAGCCCGAGCGACCTGCCGGCGCTATGGCGCAGCTATAACGAAATCAAAAGTTTGAAGCCGGATATCCTGCACGGCCATGGCGCCAAGGGGGGCGCAATAGCCCGGATAATCGGCTCAGCCTTGCGGGCAGAAAGGTATCGCGTCGCCCGCTTCTACACGCCGCATGGCGGCAGCCTGCACTTCGATCGGTCCACCCTGGCCGGTCACGGTGTTTTCGCGATGGAGCGACTCCTGGGGCGTTTCACAGATGCCCTCGTCTTCGTCTGCGAATTCGAGCAGAAGACCTATGAGCAGAAGGTCGGCGTGCCGCATTGCAGCTCCCGGATGATCTACAACGGCATAGGCGAGACTGACTTCGAGATCATCCCCACCCGCTCAGACAGCGTGGACTTCGTCTATATCGGCATGCTTCGCGACCTCAAGGGCCCGGATGTCTTCATCGAAGCTTTTGCGCAAACCGAGCGCCTCGTCGGGCATCCGCTATCGGCCCTCATCATCGGCGACGGACCGGACCGCGACAAATACAAGACCATGCTCACGCAACGCGGCCTCGGGCGCCGCGTCGGTCTGCTTCCGGCCATGCCGATCAAGGACGCATTCTCGATGTCCAGTACCGTTGTGGTGCCGTCGCGCGCCGAATCCATGCCCTATATCGTGCTCGAGACGCTGGCGGCGGGAAAATCCCTTATCGCATCACGGGTTGGCGGCATTCCCGAAGTGCTCGGCACGGACAGCGAGGCACTGGCCATTCCGGGCGACCCGGCAGATCTTGCGCGCATCATGGCCAAGGCGCAGACGACGCCCGGCTGGCATGGCGCAACCATGCCTCATCCAAAAGCGTTCAAAGCGAAGTTCTCCGCCTCGGTAATGGCCGGCAAGATCCTTGATTTCTATCGCGAGCGACTTGCCGCCGTTTGAAGTCCACGCATCTCGACATGCGCCCCAAGTCCAAATCCATCAGGCTTTGGCCGTCTCCAGCGTTTCCTTCTTGCGGCGCAGGGGAGCGAAATCGGCTGGCGTCAGCGTTTCCCGCTCAAGAAGCAGTGCCGCCCCTTCGCGCAGGGTATCGATGCAGTCTTCGAGTATTCGTTTGGCCTGCGCATATCCGTCATCGATCATCGTGCGGATCGCCAGGTCGACCTCCCGTGCCGTCGCCTCTGAATAGTCCTTCGGCCGCATCCGTATCTGGTTATCGTCGATCCACTGCATGCGCTGCGGCTCCAGCACCGCCTGCCCGACGGAGGCATCCATCCCAAAGCGTGTCACGATCTCCCTGGCAATGTCGGTAACCTTGGCGAGATCGTCCGCAGCACCAGTCGATATCTCTCCGAAGATGAGTTCTTCGGCAGCCCGTCCCGCGAGCAGCGCGACCATCCGCTCCTTCAGTTCGCCAAGTGTGATGAGGAAACGGTCCTCCGTCGGGCGCTGCAGAGTGTAGCCGAGCGCGCCTATCGAGCGCGGAATGATCGAGACTTTCTGAACCGGATCAGCTCCCTTCAGGGATGAGGCAACAAGCGCATGACCCATCTCGTGATAGGCAACGCGCTCACGCTCTTCAGCATTGAGAATGCGGCTGCGCCGCTCGGTACCAACCACGATGCGCTCCACGGCCGCAACGAAGTCCTCCATGGCGACTTTGCCCGCGCCGCGCCTGGTCGCGACAATCGCCGCCTCATTGATCAGATTGGCGAGGTCGGCTCCCGTGAAGCCGGGCGTCAGTCCGGCGATGTCGTCGATCTTGACGTCGCCGGCAACGGTGACACCCTTCATATGGACTTGAAGAATCGCGGCGCGGCCTTTCCTGTCCGGGCGATCGATAACCACCTGACGGTCGAAACGCCCGGCACGCATCAGTGCGGGGTCGAGAATTTCGGGCCGGTTTGTCGCCGCCAGGAGCACGATCCCGACGCGCGGATCGAATCCGTCCAGTTCGGCGAGCAACTGGTTGAGGGTCTGTTCCTTCTCGTCATTGCCGCCGAAGCCTCCGTAAGAGTTCCGGGCCCTGCCGAGCGCATCGAGTTCGTCGATGAAGATAATGCACGGGGCGGCGGCGCGCGCCTGCTCGAAGAGATCGCGCACCCGGGCCGCGCCGACGCCGACAAACATTTCCACGAATTCCGAACCGGAAATGGAAAAGAAAGGAACGCCTGCCTCGCCCGCGACCGCCCGCGCCATCAGCGTCTTGCCGGTACCAGGCGGGCCAACGAGCAGAATACCCTTGGGGATCCGCGCCCCGAGACGCCCATAGGTATCCTTGTCCTTCAGGAACGATACGATCTCCTGCAACTCGGCCTCGGCCTCGTCGATGCCGGCAACGTCATCGAAGGTGACGCCCGTCTTGCGCTCGAGATAGATCTTGGCGCGCGACTTGCCGATATTGATGAGCCCGCCCATCCCCTGTCGTTCGGCCATTCCGCGAAAGAAGAAGGACCAGAGAACAAAGAACACGATGACCGGTAGCACCCATGACAGCAACGAGGTGAGCCAGTTGCTGTCGGTGGCACCAGTGACCTTGACGCCCGCCTTTTCGAAGATCGCGGCAAATTCCGGATCAACACGGTTGGCGATGAAGTACTTCTTGCCGTTCTGGGGCTCCTTGAATTCGCCTTCGACCCGGGTTTCGGTCAGCGTGACCGAGGCGATCCGGCCTTGCTCGGCCATCTGGATCATCTCGCTGTAGGAAACCTGCGCATAATCGCGATAACCGATCCAGGCCTGAAAAAGCAGGAGAAGCGAGAAGGCGAAGAGAAAATACCCGATGTTGAATACGTGTTTCTTGTCCATGATCTTCCGTCACCGGCCTCCAGTTTGGGCGCCTGCCAATATCCAACATGATCCGTCTCACGGTTCGATGATCGGAGTCAAACCTCACCCCCTCCACGACTCCGGGTACCCGATGCACCGATGCGCCCAATACTGGTCAGATCGCTCCAATTCACACCACTCCGCCCGCCGCACATAAAAGTTTCTTAGGACCTTCCTGCTAAAAAATGCTATCAGAAGGCAGATATTGGCGATGACCAAAATGGAAAAGCCCGAACAATTCGACATCGAGAAATTCCGCCGTAAGATGGCGGAAGCGCGCACCAGTGGCGGAAGTCCGGGCGCGACTGCTGAGTCCGGTGAAATAAACGCACTGGCGAAACAAGTTGCCGGTCAGTATGCCGACGAAAATTACTCACCGACCATCATTACCGGCCAGTTGCGACTGCTGGAATTCGTTTGCCTTCTGTCGATTGGGCTTGCGGTCCACTACTTTCTTGCCGAAGCGCAATCCTCCAGGTTCTGGATAGACATCGGCATAGTGATCGCTGGCTCGATCCTGGCCGTCCTCTCTCTGCAGATCGCCGACTGCTATCTGATTGCCGCGCTTCGCGCACCGATGCGCTCCATGCTGCGCATCCTCTCGTCCTGGGCAATCACGTCGATCCTCATGGGCCTGGCGTTCTTTTTCTTCAGCAAAGACGGATTCGATTTCCGCGACTGGCTCGTCACCTGGTTTGCCATCGGGGCTGGCTTCCTGTTCGTGGAACGGATCCTTCTCGGGTTCGAGATCAGGCGCTGGGCGCGCAACGGAGTGATGGAGCGCCGTGCGGTTATTGTCGGCGGCGGGCAGCCTGCAAAGGACCTTATCCGCACAATCGAACAGCAACCCGACAACGACATCCGCATATGCGGAATTTTCGACGATCGCGGGACTGCCCGTTCACCGACTGTGGTCGCAGGCTATCCCAAGCTCGGCACCGTTGCCGAACTGGTCGAATTCGCGCGTCTCGCACATATCGATATGCTGATCATCTCGCTCCCGCTCAGCGCCGAGGAGAGGATCCTCCAGCTCCTGAAGCTGCTCTGGGTGCTTCCGGTGGACATCCGGCTCGCAGCCCACTCCAATAGCCTGCGTTTTCGCCCGCGCGCCTATTCCCATATCGGTGCGGTCCCCATGCTCGACATCATGGACAAGCCGATCCGCGACTGGGATTCCGTTGCCAAGCGTGTCTTTGACATCTTCTTCAGCCTCATGGCGCTGGCGCTGCTTTGGCCGGTTTTCATCGCGGCGGCGATCGCGGTCAAGGCAACCTCGAAAGGTCCCGTTTTCTTCCAGCAGAAGCGCCACGGCTTCAACAACGAAATCATCAATGTGCTGAAATTCCGTTCCATGTATACCGACATGGCCGACCCGACAGCGCGCAAGGCCGTCACGAAGAACGATCCCCGCGTGACCCCGGTCGGACGCTTCCTGCGCAAATCCTCCATCGATGAACTGCCCCAGATATTCAACGTCCTGCGCGGCGACCTGTCGCTGGTGGGGCCGCGGCCGCATGCCGTCCTGGCGCAGACCCATGACCGGCTTTACAAGGAAGTGGTCGATGGCTATTTCGCCCGCCACAGGGTCAAGCCGGGCGTCACCGGATGGGCACAGATCAACGGTTGGCGTGGCGAAATCGACACCGACGACAAGATCAGGAACCGGACAGCCTACGATCTCTACTACATCGAGAACTGGTCACTGCTCTTCGATTTGAAGATCCTGTTCCTGACACCCTTCCGTCTCCTGAACACGGAACATGCCTATTGAGCGCCCAGGACACCAGCGGTAGCCCGCCGTTCAGGCCGCAAATCGCGGCCGTGTCGCTCATCGGGTCGGCAATGGTCGCCGTGGGAGTATTCCTTTCCGGATTCGTGATGTCCGAACCAGCTCCCTATGAGCTGATGATGGTCTTTCAGGTGGCTGTCTGGTTCCTGCTTGGATTGAAGATATCCCGTGCCACGGCACCGCTCCTCGCGCTTCTGCTCACTTTCAATGTCGGCGGCATGCTGTCCTTGACCGTGATGCAGGATCTCGCTGACGGGCCGATGTATATCGCGGTTTCGACTTTTCTTGCATTGACGGCAGTTTTCTACGCGGCGATCATCGAGGACGATTACCACCGCTTGGAACTTGTCTTCAAAGCCTGGGTCGCGGCGGCGATCGTCACGTCCCTGCTCGGCATTCTCGGCTATTTTCATGCGTTTCCCGGGGCGGAGGCGTTTACCCGTTACGACCGCGCCAAGGGCGCGTTCCAGGACCCGAACGTATTCGGCCCATTCCTGATCGTTCCGTCCCTCTATCTGATGCACGGGCTCCTCACCGGCCACCTGCGAGAGGCTCCCGTCAAGGCGGCAGGGCTGTTGATCCTCGCGCTCGGCATATTTCTTTCCTTTTCGCGGGCGGCCTGGGCCTTGTTCCTGTTTTCAGCGGCTGCGCTCGTTTTCATCCTTCTGCTCAAGGAGCGCACCGGTGCCTTCCGCCTCAAAATTCTGCTTCTCTCCATAGCAGCGGTGGTCCTCCTTGCCGTGACCCTCCTCATCGCGCTGCAGTTCGAGCAGGTCAGGGATCTGTTCCTGAGCCGGACAGGGATCCAGGAATACGACAGCGGCCATCTCGGCCGCTTCGAACGACACCGCATCGGCCTGCTCATGTCCATGGAGCATCCCCTGGGTATCGGTCCGATGGTATTCAGCACGATCTTCCCCGAGGACGAGCACAATATCTGGCTGAAGTCGCTGACGACCTACGGCTGGCTTGGCTTTATGTGCTTTGTCACCATGATCATCTGGACGCTTTCGATCGGCTTCCGCTTTCTCCTGCGGGACAGGCCCTGGCAGCCGCACCTGATGATTGCCTGGATCGCGATCGTCGGACACACGATAATTGCCAATGTGATCGATATCGATCACTGGCGTCATTTCTATCTACTGCTCGGCATCATCTGGGGCTGTGGCGCCCTTGAATGGCGCTATGGGAAGAGCCTTGGGAACAGGAAGGTCACCGTGTGAGCGAGAACCGACCACATAGTGACAGAGCCCTGTCGCTGCTTGAGGTACTTGAACCGAGCGGGGGTGGTTCGGGCCGACACTTCATCGACCTGTGCGGAGGGATGAAGGCCCGAGGGCACAAGGTTACGGCTGTCTACTCACCCGTGCGGGCCGAGGAACGGTTCGTCCGGGATCTGCTCGCTCTCGGCCTTGCAACCGTGATCGCACTTCCGATGCAGCGCGCCGTCGGCCCCTGGGATGCCACATCCTGGTGGCAGCTACGCCGCATCATCCACAGCCAGGGCCCCTTCGATATCATCCATGGCCACAGTTCGAAGGCCGGAGCGCTGACACGATTGCGCTTGCCCGGGCCGCACGTTCCACGTGTCTATACGCCGCACGCTTTCCGAACCATGGATCCCAATCTCGGAAAGAAAGGGCGGATGATATACGGACCGATCGAAGGCTTTCTCGGCCGCTTCCTGACCGACCGGATCATCTGCGTTTCCAAGGCCGAATACGACCATGCGCTGACGCTGGGCATTCCCGCCAAGCGTCTGCGTGTCGTCGTCAATGGCGTCGCTGCGGTCCCCACCGACCGACGGGACGAGTTACGTTCTGCCTTGGGCATCGCCAGCGACGCTCATGTCTTCGGCTTCATCGGTCGCCTGTCCGAACAAAAGGCGCCGGAGCGGCTGGTCGGGGCTTTCTCGCGCATCGCCGCACGGATGCCGAACGCCTATCTGCTCATGATCGGCTTCGGCGAACAGGAAGACGGCTTGCGCAGGCAGATCGCGGCAGCGGGGATTGCCGATCGTGTCCACCTGACTGCGGACATCGCCGGACCCGAGGCGATCCAGGCCTTCGACGCGCTCGTCATGACGAGCCGCTACGAAGCCATGTCCTACGTCATGCTGGAGGCAGCGACAGCAGGCAAGCCAATGATCCTGACCGATGTCGGCGGCGCGGCGAATGTGCTGGATAGCGGGGTGAACGGCATCCTCGTTCCCAATTCAGACGATACGTCCGAACTCTCTGCCGCCATGCTCTCTTTTGCCGACGAGCACGTGAGACAGCGCTTCATCGCCAATGCCAAGGCCCGCAGCACCCGCTACGGACTGGAGGCGATGGTCACTCAGACTCTGGCTGTCTACGGGGAACTTCTCGCCCCGAGAACGGTTTGATTTTCGAAACATCGGGAGCGTATATTGAACCATGACCATGATGATGACTACTGCCGCACAGATCCGCGCCGCCAGAGCGCTCCTCGGAATTACGGTCGATGAACTGTCGGCGCGCAGTGGTGTATCCTCTTTCCTCATTCTGCAATGCGAGGCGCCGGCGGGGAACGCGCTTGATGGTGCGACACTCCATCATCTCCGCGAGACGCTCGAGGGCCTCGGGATCAGCTTTCTCGCCGATGGCGATTGCGTGATCGGGGGCGAAGGCGTCCGACTGACGAGACGCGAAGAGACCGGCGAAGGTATCCGGCCGGAACACCTGAACGCCACGAATGACGGCTAGAGCGTTTTCACACGCCCTTTTCAATCGGAGCTGTTCATGAACAGCAGCAATCGCCTCGACTTCATGATCGGCGCGCTCGCGGTGATCGCTGTCGGCATGGCGGTCTAAATTTACCGGCAGGAAACCGAGCCGAAGGGCGTGGAGCTCAATATCGGCCGCGACGGCATCACGATCCAGGAAAAATAGGCCAAACGGCAACGCCCTGATCCTGGATACTCGCGACCGGTCGTCCAAGACACCTGATCGCATTCTGTCTCAATTGGCAGTGAGCCAGGTCTCGGCCATATGCGTCGGCGCACTGACGCCCGAGACGAGCATGAAGGGCGTCTCACCTGCTTTTGCGATCGCAGAATGTCGAGCGACGGGCAGACCGTGATCCAATCCCTCGATCAGGCAGAATTCGATCAGTGGACGGCCGGCCTGATCATGCCACACCTTTATGCGTCGGCCTTCCAACAGCGTTTCGTGGCCGTCGTCTTCCGCAAGGTCGTAGAGGTCCAGCCATTGGCGGAGAGTGGAATAGGCGTTTGCGACCGACACCACGCGGTCGCCCGTCCCGTGCCAGATGGAGATCGCCGGGCGGCTCGTCATTTCGGGCGTCACCTTGCGGACGAGATCTCCCCATTCGCGACCCGTGCGGCTGACCCCCGACTTCATCACCGACAGCGCCGTCATCGCGTCACGTGCCGCGCCAAACGGCAGGCCGGCGACGATATTGCCGCCAGCGAACAGATCGGGATAGGTGGCAAGCAGCGCGCAGGCCATGGCCCCGCCTGCCGATAGGCCCTGGACATAGATGCGATCGGGCGCAATGCGATGCCGTCGGCAGGAATGGTCGATCATCTGGCGTATCGACATCAGTTCACCACGGTCGCGCGCAATCGCGCTAGGACGAAACCAGTTGAAGCAGCGGTTGGCATTGTTGCTCTCGCGCTGCTCGGGATAGACAAGGACAAAGCCCCTTTTGCGCGCGAGAACGCCCCAGCCGCTACCATGGTCGAAATCCGCCGCGTTCTGAAGGCATCCATGCAAGACGACAACAAGGGGCGCCCCAGGCTGCAGATTGGGCGGCGCGAATTCGAACATCCGCAAATGGCCGGGATTGCTGCCGAACGCCGCCACTTCGCTAAGATGCCCCCCGGATGGCCGCGCGCGGCGCGCTGATGCTCGCAGGGCTGTAGCCGGATGCGTTGCTTTCAGGATGTCCTTGCGCCATTTCTTCTGCTGGCCGACGATGAAAGACAATGGCATGGGAATCTTTATGCGCATAAGCGGTCGCTTTCTTCCTGAAGTTCGGTTCTCGCTCCGATCGAATACGTCGGCCGGCGCTCCCCGCCCCGCCACATAGGCGGCATAGTCACATATTGCTGCACCGCAGCAAATATAAGGCATGTTCGGAAAATTTGCTGAAAGCGAGCGCGTGCCTCAGCTCGGCGCCGCCCGGAAAATCATGGATTTTTGCTGGGATATCAAGAATTTAAATGGTCGGGGCGACTGGACTCGAACCAGCGACCCCTTGACCCCCAGTCAAGTGCGCTACCGGGCTGCGCTACGCCCCGACCTGCTTCTTGCAAAGCACGTCCTCCATAATGGCAAGGACTCTCCTGCGCAAGGGGAAAAGTGAGCCGAACACGTTTGGTTCGCAAGAATGGCTTCAGCGCACCTGATCGAGAAGCCGCTTGCATTCGAGGAGATCGAAGAGCGCCTCCTGCAGAAGCGCGCGGTCCTCCTTGCCGATGGCTGCCTTGCCGTGTGTCACGTCCGGACCCGCGTCTTCGTTGCCGCCGAAGCCGAAGAAGCGTCCGCTGGCCTTGACCTTGGGCCGTCCAACAATCTGGTCTTCTTCCGGGGAGCCGAGCTTCGGCTCTTCCGTCTTGCCAGCGCTGGCCGCGACAAGCGCTTCCATCGTGGCGACATCTCCGCTCGCGACAGCCATCACGAATTTGTTGCCGTTGGTCTTCAGGAGCTTCTGGACGCCCTTGATCGTATAACCCTGATCATAGAGGAGGTGTCGGATGCCCTTCAGAAGTTCGACATCGTCCGGGCGATAGTAGCGGCGGCCGCCGCCACGCTTCATCGGCTTGATCTGGGGAAATCGCGTTTCCCAGAACCGCAGGACATGCTGGGGCAGATCGAGATCGTCCGCGACCTCGCTGATTGTGCGAAAGGCATCCGGGCTTTTGTCCAAGACTTATCTCCCCGCCGCGTGATGCAACTCGTCAATAGGCAAGCCGCGACTCGGCACCATTTCAACTATTTATCGAGAAAATTTCAAGCGTTCCGTCAGCGGACACCCAAACGGTCCACGGCTATCGCGGTCAGGAAGCCGGATTTTGTGGCTTCTGCTTGACCTTGCGGAGCAGGTGCGACCGCAGAATTCGCTGCTTCAGCACATTGGAGGCCTTGAATGTCATGACGCGGCGGGGAGAAATCGGAACCTCCTCGCCCGTCTTCGGATTGCGGCCAATCCGCTCGTTCTTGCTGCGTACCTGAAAGGTCGCGAAGGAGGATAATTTGACAGTTTCGCCGCGAACGATGGCGTTGCATATCTCGTCTATGACGGTTTCGACCAATTCCGCGGATTCGGTACGTGACAATCCAACTTTACGGAAGACCGATTCCGCCAAGTCCGCTCGGGTAACTGTCTTCCCAGCCATATTTTCCGCCCGCTCAAAACAATCACTTTTTGTAAAGAGAGTTGACAGTATTGCCGTTGAGCTTGACGGTCAAGCTCTTGTTCGAAATCCCTATTTTTCGCGTAGAGACCTACCAGCGCAGCAGCACCGCGCCCCAGGTGAAGCCGCCACCCATCGCCTCGAGCAGGACGAGATCGCCCTTCTTGATCCGCCCGTCGCCGGCCGCGACCGAGAGCGCCAGCGGAATCGACGCGGCAGACGTATTGCCGTGCAAATCTACCGTCACCACGACCTTTTCCGGCGGGATGCCCAGCTTCTTGGCCGAAGCATCAATGATGCGGCGATTTGCCTGATGCGGCACCAGCCAGTCAATTTCGTCGGCGGTCGTCCCATTGGCCGCGAAGGCGGCTTCGATCACGTCGGTGATCATTCCGACAGCATGCTTGAAAACCTCCCGGCCTTCCATGCGCAGATGACCGACGGTGCCGGTCGTCGAAGGACCGCCGTCGACGTAGAGCTTGTCCTTGTGGGCGCCATCGGAGCGCAGTTGAGACGTCAGCACGCCGCGGTCGTCATTCGTTCCAGCGGACTCTTCCGCCTCGAGAACGATTGCACCGGCACCGTCGCCAAAGAGGACGCAGGTTGTGCGGTCCGTCCAGTCGAGGATGCGTGAGAATGTTTCGGCGCCGATGACCAGGGCCCGCTTGGCCATACCGCTGCGAACATAGAGATCCGCAGTCGCCAGAGCATATAGGAAGCCCGTGCATACGGCCTGCACATCGAACGCGAAGCCATGATGAATGCCGAGCCGGTTCTGAATATTCACCGCGGTTGCCGGAAATGTGTTGTCTGGCGTCGAAGTCGCGCAGATGATCAGATCGATGCTGTCGGCGGACATCCCGGCATTTTCAAGGGCCGCGCGGGCGGCGTCGGCGCCGAGCGATGCGGTGGTCTCGCCCTCTCCCGCGACATAACGCTGGCGAATGCCCGTGCGCTGCACGATCCATTCATCGGATGTCTCCACCAGGTCTTCCAACTCGCGATTGGTCATAACCCGCTTCGGGAGAGCTGCCCCGAAACCGCGAACCACAGAACGGATCATGCTGTCATACCCCGCAGATCATGCAATTTCAGGTCCTGCAATGGAGGGATGCCTTGCATGATATTTCTTCAAGTCGTTTTCGATTTTCTGTGTCAAGCCATTGCGCGCCATGTCATAGCCGACGTCGATTGCGGCGGCAAAGCCCTCCGCATCAGTACCACCGTGACTCTTGATCACAATGCCATTGAGACCGAGAAAGACCCCGCCGTTGACTTTGCGCGGATCCATTTTCTCGCGCAGCCGGTCGAAGGCGCCCTTGGCCAACAGATAGCCGAGGCGAGCCAGCAGGGTGCGCGACATTGCCGCGCGCAGGTATTCTGCAAATTGCCGCGCCGTGCCTTCGGCGGTCTTCAAAGCGATATTGCCGGTGAAGCCTTCCGTCACCACAACATCCACGGTGCCCTTGCCGAGATCGTCGCCCTCGACGAAACCGTAGTAGTCTATGGTGTCGAGACCCGCCTCGCGGAGCATCCGCCCAGCTTCCTTGACTTCTTCCTGGCCCTTGATTTCCTCGACGCCGACATTCAGCAGCCCCACCAGCGGACGCTCCAGTTCAAACAGAGCCCGCGCCATGGCCCCGCCCATGAGGGAGAAATCGAGCAACTGCTGGGCGTCCGCGCCGATCGTGGCGCCGACGTCAAGCACGATGCTTTCACCCTTCAAGGTCGGCCAGATCGCGGCGATCGCGGGCCGTTCGATCGTCGCCATCGTGCGCAGGCAAAATTTTGCCATCGCCATCAACGCGCCGGTATTTCCGGCGGAAACCACGACATCCGCCTGCCCGGTCTTCACCGCCTCTATGGAACGCCACATGCTCGAGACATAGCGGCCCCGGCGCAAGGCCTGGCTCGGCTTCTCGTCCATGCTGACGGCTACGTCGCAATCGTGAAAGACGGACTTCTCTTTAAGCTTCGGATACTGGGCGAGAATCGGCGCGCATTTGTCCTGCTGGCCGTACATCACAAAGGTCACATCGGGATGGCGTTCCAGCGCCTTGGCAGCACCCGGAATGACGACTCCGGGGCCGAAGTCGCCACCCATCAAATCGAGAGAAATTCTGATCACTCTGGTCTGATCCTTCCTTTCGCTGCCCGGCGAAATCTCGGCCAAAATACCGTTTTTGCGGTCCGGCACAACTGAATTATGCCGCCTCCTGGAGTTATCCAACCCGCAACTATTCCTTTTTCCAATCCTTCAGGACCGCAAACGGCGAAGGCCTGCGATCATCGCCGTTCGTGTTCTCAATGTGCCCGGGAAATGCGGCTCCCGGCTTTTTCGGATAGGGATCGATGGCAAGCGCCGCAAATTCGGCCACGAGCATCCCGGCATCGATCGTATCGCCGGAAAATGTCTCGGGCAGATCCGGGCCCTCAGGATCGAGAACCATCTCACCGGCCTCATCAGTCACTATGCGTGCGAGCTTCGAGCCTTCCGGGACGTAGATCTGGTCGATGTCCTGATCGATCTGCGACGTCACCGGCTCCAGCGTGACAACGCAGGACTGGACAAGCTCCGCCTCGACCCTTCCCTTGATGCGTATGCCGTCCTTCTTCCAGCGCGCGATCTGGAGATCCGCGGACAGCCGGTTAACGGCTTCGACATCCCAAAGGCGCGCAAGGGCCTGCCTTTCGCGTTCGTCGGCCTCGACATGCACTTTCACGGGATTAACCGAGACATGGCCGACCTTCACCAGATAGGAGAAGGCCACGTCACCGACACCTTTCTTGCGTAAATTCATATCAGCACGGCCCTCCAGGAACGGCCATCTTGACGGACCCCGTGGAGATCTCTTCTTCCGAAACCGCGCCCAGGCGCGCTTCGGTTTCGATCATCCAGCGGGCAAGTCCATCCATCTGCGGGGCACGCTCGCCTTTTTCGGGATATATATTGCGCCTCAGCGCTTCCGCCAACCTGTCGGCATCGCCATCGTCCAGGGCTGCGGCATAGGACTCCAGCCGGCCATAGAACATCCCTGCGAGCTTCTTCATTCTCTTGGGCACGCTCTGGTCACCGATCCCGAGTTCGCGGATAGAGTGATCGACATCCTCGAAGAAGGCGTCGACGATCTCCTGAGCAATTTCCTGTCCGCTCTGGGCGGCCTTCGCAGTGCGTCTGAAAAACAGAATCAGCACCACCGACAGCATCTCGAAACGGCCCATCACGGTATCGGGGACACCGAGATCGCTATAGAAGAACGGCGTGCGTGCAACAGAAGTCAGCGCCGCATACTGCCGTTCGACGATGATCCGATTGTGCCTTTTTTGCCGGAAGAACCCGAATAGCATCGATTTTACCAAAAAGGACCGAGGGAACGACCCAGCCCGCCCACGGTCTTGTTGCATGATTGCGAAAGCTGGTTTACCGAAGCAGACGTGAATTGCAATGCCGTTTTGTGTTGGCCAACCCCGTCTGTCGCCGGTGTTCCGGTATCGGAGGGAAAGGTCGCGAAACAGCATGGATATCGTCAGGTGCCATTCCGGCTTCCCCGGAAAGGCCATAATGATATGTGCAACAGGGTTTCGCGGGCGCCGATTGGCGCCCTCTTTGAGAGTTACGGGAGACGTGTGGTTGGATATGCGATACTTCAGATCGGACAGGAGACTTCTCGGCTGCGCCGCCCTCGCCCTTGCTGTTACGGTCAGCGGACTGTCGGGCTGCACGACTTCCCAAGTCTTCCATAACGGCTACGTCGCCGATCAGGACGCGCTGGATCTGGTTCCGGTCGGTTCGAGCCGTGAACAGGTGCTGCTGTCGCTTGGCACGCCCTCGACCACAGCGACCTTTGACGGCGAGGTGTTCTACTACATCTCGCAAAAGCGCGTCCGTTCGGTTGCCTTCATGAAGCAGAAGCTCGTCGACCAACAGGTTTTGGCGATCTATTTCGACAAGGACGGCGTCGTGACCCAGCGGTCCAACTATACGCTCAAGGACGGCAAGGTCTTCGATACGATTTCCCGCACGACCCCGACCGGCGGCAAGGACCTTACCTTCCTGCAACAGATCCTCTCGGGCGGCGGTGGCGCAGCAAACAGCATCAAGAACATCTTCGGCGGAATGTAAGCACTTCGTCCCAGAATCAAGAAACCCGCGGAAATCGATTTCCGCGGGTTTTTCGTTGGATCGGAAAGGTGCGGCTGCTTATCCGGCGAGAACCGCCAGGAGCAGCAGCGCGACGATATTGGTGATCTTGATCGCCGGGTTCACAGCCGGGCCAGCCGTATCCTTGTAGGGATCGCCGACCGTATCGCCGGTCACCGATGCCTTGTGGGCTTCGGAACCCTTGAGGTGCTTCACACCATCCTTGTCGATGAAGCCGTCCTCAAAGCTCTTCTTGGCATTGTCCCAGGCACCGCCACCCGAGGTCATCGAAATCGCCACGAACAGGCCATTGACGATGACGCCGAGAAGAGAGGCGCCTAGGGCGGCAAAGGCCGATGCCTTGGAACCGGAAATCAGCAGCACGCCGAAATAGACGACGAGCGGCGCCAGAACCGGCAGCAGCGAGGGGATGATCATTTCGCGGATGGCCGCCTTCGTCAGCATATCCACAGCGCGGCCGTAGTCCGGCTTCACCGTGCCCTGCATGATGCCCGAATTTTCCCGGAACTGGCGGCGAACCTCCTCGACGATCGACCCGGCGGCACGTCCGACGGCGGTCATGGCGATGCCGCCGAAGAGATAGGGGATCAATCCGCCGAAGATCAGACCAGCCACAACATAGGGGTTGGAGAGATCGAACGAAATTTTGTCCATACCAGCGAAGTACGGATATTTGTCGCTATTGGCGGCAAAGAACTGAAGATCGTTGGAATAGGCGGCGAAGAGAACGAGCGCGCCGAGGCCGGCCGAACCGATGGCATAGCCTTTGGTCACGGCCTTGGTGGTGTTGCCGACCGCATCGAGCGCATCGGTCGATTTGCGCACTTCCGACGGCAGACCGGCCATTTCGGCAATGCCGCCGGCATTGTCGGTAACCGGACCAAAAGCATCGAGCGCGACGATCATGCCGGCAAGACCCAGCATGGTCGTGACCGCGATCGCGGTGCCGAAAAGGCCGGCCAGCTGATAGGTCGCAACGATACCGCCGACGATGACGATCGCCGGAAGGGCCGTCGATTCCAGCGATACGGCCAGGCCCTGGATGACGTTGGTGCCATGGCCGGTGACCGAGGCCTGGGCGATCGAATTGACCGGCCGCTTGTTGGTGCCGGTGTAGTATTCCGTGATCACGACGATCAACGCGGTGACGACGAGGCCCATGATCCCGCAGAAGAACAGGTTCCACCCGGTGATGTCCATGCCGGCGACACTGCCGACCGAACCCCAGCCGACAGTCAGCGACGTGGCCGCGCCGAGGCCGACAACAGACAGAAGACCGGTCACGATGAGGCCCTTGTAAAGAGCGCCCATGATCGAGCCGTTGGCACCGAGCTTCACGAAGAAGGTGCCGACGATGGAGGTGATGATGCATGCCCCGCAAATGGCCAGCGGGTAGATCATCGCGATCTCGAGCGACGGCGTACCTGAAAAGAAGATCGCCGCGAGAACCATCGTGGCTACAACAGAGACCGCATAGGTCTCGAAGAGGTCGGCCGCCATGCCGGCGCAGTCGCCGACATTGTCGCCCACGTTGTCGGCAATGGTCGCCGGGTTGCGCGGATCATCCTCGGGGATACCCGCCTCGACCTTGCCGACCAGGTCGCCGCCGACATCAGCACCCTTGGTGAAGATGCCGCCGCCGAGACGGGCGAAGATCGAAATAAGTGAGGCGCCGAAACCGAGAGCCACAAGCGCGTCGATGACCTCGCGCGAACCGCTTTCATGGCCGAGGACGACCGTCAATATATAGAAATAGACAGAGACACCGAGAAGGGCGAGGCCAGCTACAAGCATTCCGGTAATTGCCCCGGACTTGAAGGCGATATCGAGTCCGCCCGAAAGGCTTTGCGATGCGGCCTGCGCAGTGCGGACGTTGGCGCGCACCGACACGTGCATGCCGATGAAGCCAGCTGCTCCCGACAGGATGGCGCCGATCAGGAATCCGATCGCGGCAGTGGCTGAAAGCAGGAGCCAGGCCCCGACGAACACCACGGCTCCCACCAACGCAATCGTCAAATACTGACGCGTGAGATAGGCTTGAGCCCCTTCGCGAATATATCCGGCAATTTCCTGCATGCGCGCATTGCCCTGATCGGCAGCGAGCACCGAGCGTGTCGCCCAGACCGCATAGGCGATCGAAAGCAATCCGCATAAAATTACGCCCAAAAGCACTGTCATTCGCAATACCCTCCTTTATCGTCCCCGCGTTGTTCTTCCGCGAGGCGGTCTCCCAGGGCCGGACTCAGCCACTCCTCAGAAGCTGATCGGCTCGGAGGCGAGATTGCGTGGAGGATCGGGTTGCGTCAAGTGCTGCTTTTCGCGCCGCTTTAATGGCGCAGTTCGCAGGGTATCGCCAAAGACTCAGACCCTGGCGCGCGAAGCGCGCATCTGAAGAAGGACAAGGATCAGGCAGAGGATGGTTACCGGCCAAATGACCAGATTCATGACCGACCAGCCATAGGCGGTGAATACCTTGCCGGAAGAGAATGAGGAAAGCGCGACAATGCCGAAGAGGACGATGTCGTGAAACCCCTGGACTTTGTCGGCCTCGTGGGGCCGATAGCTCGAGGCAACGATGGCGGTAGCCCCGATGAAGCCGAAGTTCCAGCCGATGCCGAGAAGCACGAGCGCGGCCCAGAAATTCCACAGCTCCACGCCCATGTGAGCGATGATAGCGCAACTCATCAGGATAAGAAGGCCGGCAATCACCACCTTCTCCGTCCCGAAGCGAGAAATCAGCATGCCTGTGAAGAAGCTCGGGGCAAACATGGCGATCACGTGCCACTGGATGCCGAGCGTGGCGAGTTCGGACGAAAAGCCACAGCCGACGACCATGGCAAGCGGCGCTCCGGTCATCATGAAGGTCATCAGCGCGTAGGAGCTGATGCCGCAGATCATGCCGGTAATGAAGCGCTGAGTCATGACGATTTCGGCAAGCGGGCGCGCCGCCTCCCCGTTCGCGCCGACCTTGCCGGTGGGTTCCGGCAACTTGAGGAAGGAAAGGACACCGATTGCCAGCAGCATCAGCGGAACAAGCGCGATGAAGGCGCCAGCGAATGTCACGGGCGCGAAGAAATCCTTCATCCAGATCGCGAGTTGCGGTCCGACGATAGCGGATACGATCCCGCCCGCCAGAATCCACGAAATGGCCTTGCCCTTGTAGAAAGTCGGCGAGGCGTCGGCAGCGGCAAAGCGGATCTTCTGGGTAAACCCGCCCGAAAGCCCGATGAGGAGCAACCCGAAGGCGAAGAGCCAGAACTCGGAGCGAAACAACGCAAGCGCCGCAACGGTTCCGCCCACCGCGCCCATCATCGCTCCGAGCATGAAGCTCGCCTTGCGGCCGAGGAACCGCGAGGCTGCGGCGATAAACACGGCACCGAGGGCGACGCCAACGTTGAAGCCGGTCAGCGGCGCGGTCGCCAGTGACTTGTCGGCACCCAGCATCTGAAATCCGGCGAGCCCCCCCACCGAAAAGCTCAGCGGTGCTGCCGAACCGAGAACCGACTGGGCCGCCGTGAGGATGAGGACGTTGCGTTTGGCAGCACTGAACTGTCCTTCAAGACCCTGCATTTCGACAGCGCTCATCCCTTGGCTCCCGTCACTCGGCGGTTATTTCTTGGCGGGGCCGCGGACCAGCTTGGCGATGCGGTCGAGCACGGCATTGACGAGTTTCGGCTCATCTCCTTCGAAGAAGGCGTGAGCGATCTCGACATATTCAGTGACGATCACGGGGACCGGCACGTCCTTGCGTTCCAGAAGCTCGAAGGCACCTGCGCGAAGGATCGCGCGAACCGTACTGTCGATGCGCGACAGCGGCCAGTCATCCTGCAGCGCCTGACGGATGAGCGGGTCGATCTTCGTCTGGTCGCGCACCACGCCGGAGACGATCGAGCGGAACCAGGAGGCATCCGCTTTCAGATAAGTGTCGCCGTCGACTTCCTGACCGAGCCGATGGGTTTCGTATTCGGCGACTATCTCGAGCACGCCGCTGCCGCCGATATCCATCTGGTAGAGCGCCTGCACGGCGGCGAGCCGGGCGGCGCCCCGCTGGTTCGCGGTCTTTACCGGCTGCTGGTTTTCGTCAGTACCCATCTGTCAGCCACCCAATTGCTTCTTCAGCGCAATCATCGTCAGTGCGGCGCGCGCTGCGAAGCCGCCCTTGTCCTTGTCCGAGCGGCGTGCACGCGCCCAAGCCTGGGCTTCGTTCTCGACCGTCAGGATGCCATTGCCGATGGGAAGCGATTCCGACACCGCGAGGTCCATCAAGGCGCGAGAAGATTCACCCGCCACGATATCAAAATGATAGGTCTCTCCGCGAATGACCATGCCGAGTGCGACATAGCCATCATATTCGGTGCCGCCCTCATCAGCGCCGTCGAGCGCCATGGAAATGGCTGCCGGAATCTCCAGCGCGCCGGGAACGGTCACGATGTCATAGGTCGCGCCGGCATCGTCGAGCGCCGTCTTCGCGCCGTCGAGCAAGGCATCAGCCATGTCGTCATAAAAGCGCGCTTCGACGATCAGAAGATGCGGTGCGGATTTCATCTTTGACATGGTTTCTCATCCTGAGCTGGAAAAGTCGGGCGGTGGCCGGATAGATCGCGGTCAAACCACGCTGAACGGCCCTTGGCAAGTGTTTTTAGGCCGGCCTGACCCAAATGCCGCAATTGCCGCAAAATCGACCATCGAATACCCCGACTCGGGAAACTCTTCGCCAAGGTAGCTAGCGCTTCCGCAAAGGCCGTCTTGCGCCACATAAGCCAGCCTCAAGACTCGCTCGATTGTCGGGGCGGGGAGACGCACTTCTGACGCTGCACCGGGACACCCGGATTGCGGTATATTTACGACCTCGAAAATTAAATTTATTTAATATTTTTCAGTGACTTAAACTATAGAAACATCCCAGTTCCGGCGCCATATCAGCACGGCAAGCGGGACGAAGTCCGCGTCGGCCCGCAGGTTTCATTGAAAGGAGAAAAACAATGAACCGCTTTGCCAAAACCACCGCAGTCGCACTTATGTCCGCCGTCACCTTTGCAGGCGCCAGCTACCCCGCCAGTGCCATGCAAAAGGGTGGCCGGGAATTGACGACCATGCAGAGTCCCCGGTTCGATGTCGTTGAACTGTCCAGTATCGCCAAGAGCGATCCGGTGTACTCGCAATACATCAACCTCGATCCCGCCACCTCGCCCAAGGTCCAGAGCCTCCAGGCCTCGATCATGAATGACAAGGCACTGACCCGCGATCTGAGGGCGCAGGCCGTTGAGATCAACAATATCGTGGGCGCTCAGCACGCTGCCGACGGGAGCGTAACGTTCTACGTCCGCTGATGGCTTCCTTTAGCCCATAGCCATTATACCACATGCCACCGCCTCCCCGTTCCGGATTGTAACGGGGAGGTTCGTTTTGGGCCTGCCAGCTTGCTACCGCAACATCGCCCGGCGGAACAAACCCTCCGGAAAGCCGTTGACTTGACGGCCGCCGCATCGACGCTGCGGCCTCTGTTCAACCAGCAGTCAGCTTTGGCTGGCAGGAGGTATCTTATGGGCCGTGGTATTCTGCTCTGGCTTCTCGGGGTTCCGATTCCCCTCGTCATTCTCATCCTGCTCTTCTGGCGATAGGACCATCCGGCCAGCGGCAGCGGAGAAATGCCGGCCTTCTTCCAATCACACGAAATAGTCCGTCAATGCTGCGTGGGCGGCAGGAAACGGCTCAATGCGTATCGCGCCGACAATCTTCTGCATGGGCACACTCATGCAGAGGACGGCGAATTTGCCGGAACAGGCCTCAGTCGACTTTCTGCGCCGGAAACTCCGCAAGCCTTGCCGCGTAGCGCGCCATGGTATCGACCTCGAAATTCACGAAGTCGCCCGCCTTGCGTTCACCCCAGGTGGTGACTTCAAGCGTGTGGCGGATGAGCAGCACATCGAAATCGCAGCCGTCGACAGCATTGACCGTCAAAGAGGTTCCATCCAGCGCAACGGACCCTTTGGGCGCAACAAAGCGGGCGAGGTGTTCCGGAACGCGCAAGCGATAGCGGGTAGCATCCCCTTCCGGTATTACCGAGAGGATTTCCGCCTTCCCATCGACATGGCCGGAAACGATATGGCCGCCGAGTTCGTCGCCGATCTTCAGCGAGCGCTCGAGATTGACGCGGGTGCCTTTCTGCCAGGTGGCGATGGTGGTGAGCCGCAGGGCTTCCTCCCAGGCTTCGACTTCATACCAACGCCCATTGCTGCCCGGTTGCGGCAAGCCGGTGACGGTGAGGCAGGTACCGGCATGAGCAATCGACGCGCCCATGTCGATCGTCGCCGGGTCGTAGTTCGTGGCGATCCGGAGCCTGACGCCCTCTTTCAGGGGCGTGACGGATTCGACGGTGCCAATATCGGTGACGATGCCGGTGAACATCAGATCCTTCTTTCATATTCGTCGAGGCGGTCGGCGCCGAAAATGGCCGAACGGACAAGGGAGAACTCTTCGCCTATATCGGCAGTGTCGAGCGGTGAGACAATGCCGTCCCGGCCAATTTCGCCCGGACCATGAAACAACACGATCCTGTCGACCAGGCCCGCATCGAGAAAGGCGCGCGCCGTCCGCGCGCCGCCTTCAACCAGAAGCGAGGAAATACCGCGCGAGGCAAGCGCAAAGAGCAGGCATTCAAGGTCACTTGCCTCGAGCACCTCGACACCTGAGGACTGAAGGGCAGCGCGGCGCGCATCGATTTCAACCCGGATATCCGCGTCATCTCCCTGTCCCTCGACCACGATCACCGGTATTTCGCGCGCCGAGCGAACCATCTTAGATGTCGTCGGCAGTTCGAGCCTGCGGTCAAGCACAATCCGGATCGGCGAGCGCTCTTCGAGACCCGCCAGCCGCACGGTCAGTTCCGGATCGTCGGCGAGTGCCGTCCCTATGCCGACCAGAATGGCGTCGGTCTCCGCCCGAAGCGCGTGCACCTGCGCGCGTGACACGGGACCGGTGATGGCGATCTGGCCATCGCCCTTTCGGCCAATCATGCCGTCTGACGATATTGCAAGCTTCAGAATCACTTGCGGCCGGCTCTTCGTCTGGCGAGTGAGATAGGCGGCAAGCGCTCTTCGCCCTTCCGCCTCGAGTACCCCTGTCTCAACAGCGATGCCGGCATCGGCAAGGATCCTCAGCCCCCGGCCCGAGACCCGGGTATCGGGATCGGTCACAGACACCACAACGCGCGCGATGCCCGAGGCAACCAATGCATCCGCGCAGGGCGGTGTCCTGCCATGATGGGAACAAGGCTCGAGCGTGACATAGGCGGTAGCCCCCCTCGCCTTGTCACCCGCCTCAGCAAGAGCCTGCGTCTCGGCATGCGGGCGTCCGCCAGGTGCGGTCACGCCACGACCGACGATCACGCCATTGTTAACAATCAGGCAGCCAACCGAGGGGTTTGTCGAAGTCTGCCCCAAATGCCACAGTGCCAGACGGATGGCCGCTGCCATAAACCGCCGGTCGTCTGGCTCGGTGCTCAAGGATCACTCCACGCCGCTGTCGCGGGAAATCTTGGCATTGATTTCCGCGATGACGTGCTCGAAATCCTCGGCATGGGAGAAATCGCGATAGACCGAGGCGTAGCGGACAAAGCCGACGTCATCGAGGCTCTTCAGCGCTTCCAGCACCTGCAGGCCGATCTCTTCGGATGAAATCTCCGTCTCGCCGGAGCTTTCGAGCCGCCGCACGATGCCGGAGACGGCGCGCTCGATGCGGTCGCGATCGACAGGTCGCTTTCTCAAAGCAATCTCGAACGACCGCACAAGCTTGTCGCGGGCAAACGGGACTTTGCGGCCGGTCTTCTTTAGAACCGTCAGCTCACGAAGCTGTACCCGCTCGAAGGTCGTGAAGCGCCCGCCGCAATCTGGGCAGATGCGCCGCCGGCGGATGGAGGTGTTATCCTCCGCCGGTCGAGAGTCCTTGACCTGGGTATCGTCCGATCCGCAGAAAGGGCAGCGCATCCGTCTTCCTTACATGTAGGGATACATCGGGAAGCGGCCGGTCAATGCCACGACCTTTTCCCGGACCGCAGCTTCGACGGCGGCATTGCCCTCGTCGGAATTGGCCACCTTCAGGCCGTCAAGCACCTCGATGATCAGGTTACCGATTTCCTTGAACTCGGCTTCCTTGAAACCACGCGTGGTGCCCGCGGGGGTGCCGAGGCGAACGCCCGAGGTCACGAAAGGCTTTTCGGGATCGAACGGGATACCGTTCTTGTTGCAGGTGATATAGGCGCGGCCGAGGGCTGCTTCCGCCCGCTTGCCGGTTGCATTCTTCTTGCGCAGATCGACCAGCATCAGGTGGTTGTCGGTGCCACCGGATACGACGTCAACTCCGCCGGCCACCAGAGTTTCGGAAAGCGCCTTGGCATTCTTGACGATCTGGGCTGCGTAGTCCTTGAACTCGGGCTCGAGCGCTTCGCCGAGCGCAACGGCCTTGGCAGCGATGACATGCATCAGCGGCCCGCCCTGGAGGCCAGGGAAAACAGCCGAGTTGAACTTCTTCGCCAGATCCTCGTCGTTGGTGAGGATCATGTCGCCGCGCGGGCCGCGCAGCGACTTGTGCGTCGTCGTCGTGGCGACGTGGCAGTGCGGGAACGGCGACGGATGCTGGCCACCGGCAACGAGGCCGGCGATATGAGCCATGTCGACCATGAGATAGGCGCCGACCGAATCGGCAATCTCGCGGAAGCGCTTCCAGTCCCAGACGCGAGAATAGGCCGTGCCGCCGGCGATGATCAGCTTCGGCTTGTGCTGTTCCGCCTTCTTCGCGACGTCGTCCATGTCCAGCAGATTGTCGCCTTCGCGTACACCGTAGGACAGGACATTGAACCACTTGCCGGACATGTTGACCGGCGAACCATGGGTCAGATGGCCTCCCGAATTGAGGTCGAGGCCCATGAAGGTGTCGCCGGGCTGCAGCAGCGCCAGGAATACGGCCTGATTCATCTGGCTACCGGAATTCGGCTGGACATTGGCGAAATTGACGCCGAAGAGTTTCTTTGCGCGTTCGATCGCCAGTTCTTCGGCGATGTCGACGAACTGGCAGCCGCCGTAGTAGCGCTTGCCGGGATAGCCTTCGGCGTATTTGTTCGTCATGATCGAACCCTGCGCCTCGAGAACGGCGCGCGACACGATGTTTTCCGAGGCGATCAGCTCGATCTCGTGACGTTGGCGACCCAGTTCCTTCTCGATCGCGCCGAAGATTTCCGGATCGGATTCGGCCAGCGGGCGGGAGAAGAAGGCATCGGTGTTCGACATAGTAGAAGGCTCCTGAACGGGTTGATGCCAAGGGGTCTTAGCGTTCCGTACGATCAAGAGCAATACGGCTAACGACATTTGCGCATCAAACAGCGATGAAGGCGCCCCATGCCGCTGAGGTGATGTGAATCCCGATCACGAGTTACCTCTGATCGAAGTAGCCGACAAAAAAGCCGCACCCCTTAGGACGCGGCTTTCAGGCGAGAGCTCTCCGCTTGACCTTATTGAGGCAGGATATCGTCCTCGACCGAACCCGGAACCTGTTCGACGCCGATATTCGCCTGGAGGACAAGCTGCGCGTCGCCGTCGAGATGATAGATATCGTCGCGGAACTGAACCACGCGGTCCTTGGCAGACCAGGCAGAAATGTAGACGAAGTGGACCGGCACTTCCTCAGCCAGCGTGATCGGGGTATTCACGCGGGTGGCGATGACCTGCTCGATCTGGTGACGGCTCCAACCGGGTGTATCCTTGAGCAGCCATGTCACGAGATCGCGGACGTTCTGGACACGCACGCAGCCGGAGGATTCGAAGCGCATAAGCTTGTTAAACAGCCCCTGCGTCGGCGTGTCGTGCATATAGACGGCATGCTCGTTGTGGAAGTTGATCTTGGTGGACGACATTGCGTTAATCTTGCCGGGATCCTGACGGAACATCAGGTTGGGTGCCTTCTCGGCGAACCAGTCGATTGTTTCCGGCGAGACTTCGTTACCCTTGCCATCGATCAAGCGAATATTGTTGCGGGTAAGGTACGTCGGATCCTTCTGCATCAGGGGCACGATGTCCTTTTCGACGATCGAGCGCGGCGCTGTCCAGTAGGGGTTGAGGATGACCTCGTAGATTTTGGAGTCCAGGACCGGCGACGGGCGGCTGATCCGGCCGACAATCGCGGTGTTGCGAATGGCGACACGGTCATCTTCAACCGCTTCGACGTAGGCCGCCGGGATATTCACCATCACATAACGGCGACCGAGATTCGCCGACTTCTCCTGTAGGCGAACGAGGTTGGTGTTGAGCTGCTGAAGGCGCACATCGGCGCTCACGTTCAGAGCCTTCAGCGTGTATTCGCCGAGCACCCCGTCCTCCGGCAGCCCATGACGGGCCTGGAAGCGCTTGACGGCGCCGTCCACATAAGTGTCGAATGAGTTCGAAAGACCGGCGGAACGCGGTAGGTCGCCAGAAATCATAAGCCGTTGGCGCAAGACCTGAACCGAGGGATCCACGACGCCGATCTTGAGCTTGACGCCCGGACTGACCTGCGGCCAGCCGCCGTTTGCGACGATGGCCTGGTAGTCCGAGATCGCCTGCTGGACGTTGAAGATATTGCTGGGGCTCAGGACAGGCGTATTCGAGACGACATTGGCAACCGCACGCGAAACATTGGCGTCGAACTGGTCATCCCAGTTGCCGCGGCGCGGCGAATTGATCACCTCGTCGATCGCCGTCTGCGCGGCAGCCTGTCCGGCAAGCGCCGCGACCCCGGCAGCAGCGGCACCGCGCAGAAGTGCACGGCGCGACATGGCGACTATTCCAGGCTTGTTCGACATATTCCCTACCATTTCCCTTTAGAACGATTGGCCAAGCTTGGCACAGGCATGGTTAACAAACGGACGCTGCCGCGTCACAGCCTTCGTGCGGAAATGTCACTTGCAGCGCAGGATTCCCACGAGACGTTTTCCCCTCCCGGCGCTCCCATATCAATATGGCCAATTCGTGTCAGCTAGCTGGTGCTCACGATTCCGTGTCTCCCAATTCAACAGCTCGCGTACCCTCAAAACGAAGAAACCGGATGCGCTCGCGGCGCATCCGGTTTGTTCACGTCTATCCCCGAAAGATATCAGAGACGGTACATGATACTGTCGTTCCAGAAGCGATCAAGCCGCTGCAGCAACTTGTTCATCGCGGTGAACTCATCCGAGCCGATACCGCCGACCTTCTGGATTGAGCCGATATGGCGTTCGTAGAGCTTTGCCACCGTTTCGGCGATCTCCTGGCCCTCTTCCGTCAGGCTGATACGGACCGAGCGGCGGTCGACGCGGGAACGCTGGTGGTTGATGAAGCCCAGATCGACCAGCTTCTTGACATTGTAGGATACGTTGGAGCCGAGATAGTAACCACGCGAACGCAGCTCGCCGGCGGTCAGCTCGGAATTGCCAATGTTGAAAAGGAGCAGCGCCTGGACGGCATTGACGTCGTTGCGACCCTGACGGTCGAATTCGTCCTTGATGACGTCGAGAAGGCGACGGTGAAGGCGCTCAACGAGATGGAGAGATTCCAAATAGAGCGAATGAATTGCATCTTCCTGCGGATCGAGAGTTGCCGGCTGCGGCTTCAGTTTCGTGTTCATATCGGACTGCCTCACTGTTTTGACTGGCGGCGTTTGTTTTCTTCCCGCCTTGTGAGGGACACTATCGAATGCGCATAAAATTCTACTTAAAATGCAAGCTTAACAGGAGCTTACTGAAACCGGTTGTGACATCAGGGTAAATCAACCCTTATCTCCTGCGCCTTGTGTCGCTTTTCGAGCCAGAGCGCCAAACGAAAGACAACATAGACGCAGGCCACAAGGATGTGCATCGGAATGGTCAGCCCGTTGCTGCCGAAGACATCCGTCCAGACACCATACATTAGCACCTGGCCACCGGCCGCGATTACCCAGATCACAGGGCCCCATGAGACGGCCATCCAGAGCCCGAGGGCCGCGACCGGGAACACCACTGCAAGGCTGGCGCCAGCCACCTTCCACGGCAGGTTCAGGAGATCAAAACGGCCAAGACCGCCGAGCGAATAGCCGACGAGCATGGCCCAGTATTGCAGGCCGAACCACAGGCAGGAAACGGCGACCAACCTGAGAAAGGCCATGAACAGGAGTTCGGTCAGGCTGCGTTTCGGCACATTTGGAGAATCAGCTTCCATTGCCAGAGGATAAGCGCCCCAGCCGGAAGCCGCCAGCAGCTTTGCGTTGGCGGTTACCTGAGTTCGATTTGCAACCCTCCATTCCCATGCTATTCAGCGGCCCTTGTTCAGGGACACAATTTTAGGGACCAACGCCATGACGCAGGACAAAGGAAATCTGGTCGATGAGATTACCGGCCACCGGCGGATGCGACGCAACCGCAAGGCCGACTGGACACGGCGGCTCGTCCAGGAAAACCGGCTGACCGTCAATGACCTCATCTGGCCGATCTTCCTCATCCCCGGCAACGGCATCGTCGAACCGATCGCCGCCATGCCCGGCGTCAACAGAATGACGGTCGACAAGGCCGTGGAAGCCGCACGCGAGGCTGCGGACCTCGGCATCCCGGCCCTCGCCACCTTCCCCAATATCGAGATGGAACTGCGCAACGAGACCGGCTCGCAGATTCTCGAGGCCGGCAACCTGATCAACCAGGCAACCGCGGCGATCAAGAAGGCTGTCCCGAATATCGGCGTCATAACCGACGTGGCGCTCGACCCTTTCACCAGCCACGGCCATGACGGCATCTTGCGCGGCAATGAAATTGCCAATGACGAGACGGTTGACCAGATCGTCCGGGCGGCGATCCTTCAGGCCGATGCGGGCTCCGACATCATCGCGCCGTCCGACATGATGGATGGCCGAATCGGCGCGATCCGCCGCGGGCTCGACGCGGCGGGCCACCAGTCCGTCGGCATCATGTCCTACGCGACCAAGTTCGCCTCCGGCTACTACGGTCCCTACCGCGAGGCGATCTCGACCGGCGGCCTGCTGAAGGGCGACAAGAAGAGCTACTATATTGATCCGGCCAACGGCACCGAGGCGCTGCGCGACGCGGCGCTGGACGTGGAGGAAGGCGCCGACATGCTGATGGTCAAGCCTGGCCTGCCCTATCTCGACATCTGCTGGCGGATGAAGGAAGCCTTCGGCCTGCCGGTTTTCGCCTATCAGGTCTCGGGCGAATACACCCAGATCAAGGCGGCGGCGATGAACGGCTGGATCGACGGCGAGCGGGTTATGATGGAAACGCTGCTGTGCTTCAAGCGCGCGGGTTGCGACGGCATTCTCACCTATTTCGCCATGGATGTGGCCAAACATCTGGCCAAACAGGGCTGAGGATCGGGCTGCCGGATTGTTTTTCGGCGGGCTCTCCCCATATTTTGGGGAAAGCGAAAAGGAGTGCACGAGATGACCTTTAATCCCAATCCGCTCTACGCCGCGCCGGACGACTGGCGGGCCTATAGCGGGGTATTGTCGCGCCGCGTCTTTGCCTTCCTGATCGACTACATGATCATCGCTCTGCTCTGGGTTCCGGCGGCCGTGTTGGTGTTCTTTCTAGGCATCCTGACACTCGGTCTCGGATTCCTCCTCTATCCAATCCTGTTCTTCATCGTCGCCGGGCTTTATTTCGGCATTTCGCTGGCGGGGCCTTTCCAGGCCACTCCCGGCATGCGGGCCATGGGGATTGCGATGGTCCGGCTTGACGGGCGCAAGCTCGACTTCGTCACCGCGATCGCTCATCTGGCGTTGTTCTGGCTTCTGAACTCGGTACTGACGCCGCTCATCCTTCTCGCCGGGCTCTTCACGGAGCGTTCGCGACTCGTCCATGACCTCCTGGTCGGCACGGCGACAATTCGCACGTTTTGACCGCATCACCCGTACGACAGCGCATCAGACACGGCGTCCATTTGGGCGCCGTTTCACGTTTTCGAGCAAGAATATTCCGTAGACCGCGCAAGAATTGAAACGGCAGGACTATCCCGCGCGCCGGCAAGGCGACATAAAGGGGCGTCCTTAGTCCGGCAGGTTCCGTCGGGCCGAACAGCGGGATAGCCTTGATGCCGGACATACATCTTGTAGCCACCTTCGTGATAATCGTTGCCACGATCATCGCCTTTGCCAGCGACCGTTATTCGGTCGAGGCGGTTTCACTCGGATCCCTGGCCACACTCCTGATCCTGTTCGGAACATTTCCGATGCGTATGCCCGATGGCGAATTCCTCGGGACGGATACGCTCCTGGCCGGTTTCGGCGATCCGGCCCTTGCGACCATCATCGCTCTTCTCATCGTCGGCCAGGGGCTTTTTGCAACCGACGCGCTGGAGCGTCCCTCGCGGTTTCTCGGAAATCTGGGTGCCAACCGCCCCTGGCTCACGGTCACCATCATTCTTTGCGTGACCGGCACGACAAGCGCCTTTTTGAACAATACCCCGGTCGTCGTTATCTTCATACCGATCCTGACCGTGGTTGCCGCGCAGCAGCGTGTTCCGAACTACAAGATCTTCATGCCGCTGTCATTCATCGCCATCCTCGGAGGCATGACGACATTGATTGGTTCATCGACGAACATGATCGCGGCCGGGCTCGCTGCGCAGAACGGTATCTCCCTTGGTTTCTTCGACTTGAGCGGGATGGGTGCGATCCTCGCCGTTGTCGGCGGAGCCTATGTGCTGATCGTGTTGCCGAAACTGCTCAAAGAGCGCCAATCGCAGATCAATCGGGAACACCAGGTGACCGGCACCCAGTTCGTCGGCGAGATCCTGCTGACCACCGGCCATCGCTATGTCGGAATGAAATCGAAGGCCGGCTTCTTCCCGGACATTCGGGACCTCACGCCGCGCCTTCTCCTGCGCCGCGACGTTCCAATCCGTCCCCCGTTCGACGACATTACCCTGATGCCGGGAGACACGCTGATCGTCACCGGCACCCGCAAGGCTTTCATGGATGCGATCGCCAAGGGTGAAAAGCAGGCCGCTCCGGAGGAAGCGCATGACGGCTATAGCAGCAATGTCGATCTCATCCCGCCGGATGCGCACTATCACATCGTCGAGGCGGTCATTTCGCCGGGATCGCGTTACGAAGGCCGCACCATTCAGCTATCCGGCCTGCAGGCGCAATTCGACATCGCGGTCTTCGGGGTTCAGCGCAAAAGCCGCATGGCACGTGCCGCCCTTTCCGAAATCCGGCTCGAAGCCGGCGATACCCTTCTGATCGGGGGAACGCTGGATGCCATCGAGGCCATGCGCGGTAACCACGACATCCTGCTGCTCGAACATTCCGCAGAATCGGTCCCGCAAAAGCGCAAAGCGGCGATGGCGGGGGCCATTTTCGTTGCCATCGTACTGCTCTCCGCGTTCGAGATATCGCCGATCGTCGTCAATGCCATTGCAGGCGCAGTGCTGATGATCGGACTGGGATGCCTGACGCTCAATCAGGCAAGCCGCGCCTTCGACAAGCAGATCTTCCTGATGATCGGCTCGTCGATCGCCATGGCGACCGCCCTCCAGCAGACGGGCGGCGCGGCACTGATCGCGGAAAAAACGATCTCGATCATGGAGGGGGCCCCGACGGGGGCATTGCTGTCGGCTCTTTTCCTGGTCATGGCGATCCTGACCAATATTCTCTCCAACAATGCCGTGGCGGCGCTATTCATACCGATTTCCATTGACGTCGCTCGGCGGATCGGCGCTCCGCCGGAAGCTTTCGTCTCGGCGGTGATCTATGCCGCCAACTGCTCTTTCGCCACGCCGCTCAGCTACCAGACCAATTTGCTGGTCATGGGGCCCGGGCACTACCGTTTCGCGGATTTTGTCAAGACAGGAATACCGCTGGTACTCATCATTTGGTTGACCTTTTCCATTCTTGCGCCATGGTATTACGGCTTGTAGATGCGAAAGGTTTCCCGGTCGGCGCACGATGAACACCCAGACAAGCTCTACCCCACAGTTCTACCTGACGGCGCCCGCGCCGTGCCCCTATCTGCAGGGAGAATTGGAGCGCAAGGTCTTCACCCATCTCGTCGGCCCGCGCGCGACCGAGATGAACGATCTCTTGACCCAGGGCGGTTTTCGCCGCTCGCAGAACATTGCCTACCGTCCGGCCTGCGAAACGTGCCGCTCCTGCGTATCGGTGCGCATACTCGCACAGGAATTCGTCCCAAGCCGCTCGTTCCGCCGCGTAGCCGCGGCTAACAGCGACGTCGTTGCGACCGTGTTTCCGGCGCAACCTTCCACGGAACAGTTCGCCCTCTTTCGAACCTACCTTGACCACCGCCATCCGAGTGGCGGGATGTCCGATATGCTAGCCCTCGACTATGCGATCATGGTCGAGGACACCCATGTCCAGACGCGCGTGATCGAATACCGGTTGCGCGCGCCAGGCGACGGTTTGAAAGCGCAGCCAAAGGGAGAGCTCATCGCGGTCGCGCTCAGCGACCTGATGTGCGACGGGCTGTCGATGGTCTACTCCTTCTTCAATCCTGCCATGCCGAAACGCTCCCTCGGAACCATGATGGTTCTCGACCATATCGACCGCGCCAAGGCGCTCGGGCTGCCACATGTCTATCTCGGCTATTGGGTCGAGGGCTCGAACAAGATGGGATACAAGACCCGTTTCCAACCCCAGGAACACCTGATGAGCCAGGGATGGCAACGCTACGACGCCTCCTCGTCGGGCCGCGAACAGGAATGACATGCATCCAGACAAGCTTGACGAGCGCCGCAAGGGGCTCTTGCTGACTACGGCAGGCGGCCTGCTACTGTCCTTCGACATACCACTGGTGCGGCTGACGGAGGGATCAATCTGGTCAGTGCTGGCGCTGCGCAACATATCCACCTTGATCGTCGCCCTCGCCCTTCTTGGACTCATCCGGCTGTTTGCAGCCAAGCGTCAGTCGTTCGCGCTGAGCCGTGCCGCGCTACTCGCGAGCCTGCTCTACGGCCTTTCGACCATGGCGTTCATTGCCGCCATCTATCATACGACGACGGCGAACCTCGTTTTCATTATAGCCTTCAATCCGATGTTCGGAGCAATCCTGTCATGGGTCTTTCTGAAGGAACGCCCGTCTCCGTCGACCCTTGCAACCATGGCGATCATGATCATGGGCGTTTTGCTGATCGTCGGCGACGGCATGGCCAGCGGCAACTTTCTTGGTGACTTGCTTGCGCTAGCCTGCGGCCCGCTGATTGCGGCGGCGCTGACCGTGGGTCGGGCCTCGAAACAGCCAATGGGCTTTGCTCCGCTATTGGGAACGCTCGTGCCCGGCACCATCGGCCTGGCCATGACCCTCCAGACAGGTTTCGAACTCGGCTACCCGCAATGGACGTTGCTCGACGGCGCGATCATGATGCCACTCGCTTTCTGGTGTCTCGCCACCGGACCGCGTTACCTTCCGGCGGCCGAAGTCGGCCTGTTCTACCTGCTCGAGACGATCCTCGCCCCGATATGGATCTGGCTCATCTTCGCCGAGGCGCCGAGCCGGACGACGCTCATCGGCGGATCCGCCATGATCCTTGCCTTGTTCGGAAATTCTCTCGGCCAGGTCTGGCGCGGCCGCCGCCTGCGGGCCGGAACCTGACCCTGTCAACCGTCAACTTGCGGATCGAGAACCGCCTCGACCGGCCGGCGCGGCGAAAAGGTCATCGCCGGCGCGTAACCGAAGCGGAGAACGAGGTCCGGGCGGCGCCCGGCAAACCCCGCAATGGCGGCCATTTCCCCACGCAACCTGGCCACTTCGATTGGCTGGTTGACGAAGGCTGTCTTGATGCCAAGGGCCGTCGCGGCAAGACAGAAGCGCTGGCAGGCCCGTCCGACCGCCAGCCAGCCGGCCGGGCCTTCGTCTTCGGCGGACAATACCGCCACACCAGCGGAGCTGTCGAGCTGGCGCCGGTACTTGTCGCTCTCGCCCGCCGGCGTGACCACGAAATCGAAAGCTGCCCGGCCGATCCATTCCGGCAGGCTCGGATTGCCGCTTGCGACTGAATAGAGGCCGTCCCCCTTCTCCATCGCCGACGCCGGATTGAACCGCAGCCACGCCTTGAGCTCTCGCATAAATGCCGGATCGGCCATCTGCTCGTCGTTTCCGGTGGCGACCAGATCCCGAACCTGGTCGATTGCCTTGCGCTCCGTCAGGAGACGCAAGGCAGAACCCTCCACCTTGGCGCTCCGCTGAAGGTGCGCCAGATCCGCCGCCGGTACCGCTCGCCCGTCATATACGCTACGCGTCGACTGACGCCGCGGAATGGCCGCAAACATTTCCCGCAGATCCGCATCAATTGCGGCTGATGAGGCTCCACCGAAGACATAGCGAGCGCCATCCCTGCCGTCCGCCAGAGGCAATACCTCGCCTGTCCGGCCGGTCGCGGCTGCCGCAATCGCGAGGTTCTCGATCGCGCAGCCAAGGCTCACGTGGAGATGGTGATCATCGGGATCCACGACGGGAGTGCGGCGCGAGAAATCGGGCAGGATGGCGATACCCTCCCCACTTTCGCGAAACCGCCAGGGCTGCGTGTTGTGCCCGTTGGCGGCAAGTGTCGCGTAACGAACGAGTTCACGAGTACCGCCCTCTTCCGCAATCGGGCGACGCGAGGCGTCGGCGAAACGGGCATAACGTTGACTTGCAGCCCGTCCGGCAGCGACCATACCGCCGCCCCCCAGCACCAATAGGGCAGCCCCACCCACAAGGATCGTCCGTCTTCGCACCATGTGACAGCCTCAATCGTGAACGACGAGCCAAGCCTATTGCAAGGAAACAGAGGCGCTTTGATACTGGTCAATTCAGGGGCCGGGCCGGTCAGCCGCTGAACTTGCCACTTCTCGGGAAGCCCTTGGGCACCGCACGTCCGGCAGCCGCCCGGTCACCCATCCATTCGACCAGTTCGTCCCTGGACTTCGTGAAGATACGGCCGGCGCTGTCTTCCCAGGTCAAGCCGTCGGCGATCGCGAAGCACTTCAGGTCGCTGACCCCACCGTCCTTGTAGCGCTGCAGGCGTACGCCCTTTCCGCGCGTCATCTCCGGCACCTGTGCCAGCGGGAAGACGAGCATCTTGCGGTTCTGGCCGACGACGGCGACATGGTCGCCATTCGCCGGTACGACGAGCTTCGTCTCGTCAGGCATGCCGACATTCATGATCTGCTTGCCCTTGCGGGTATTGGCAATCATTTCGCTTTCAGCCACGACGAAACCGTTGCCGGCAGTCGAGGCCAGCAGCAGCTTGCGTGACGGGTCGTGGACGAAGGCGGTCAGGATATCATGATCGTTCTCCATGTCGACCATGATCCGGATCGGCTCGCCGTGGCCGCGCCCGCCCGGCAGCTTGTCGGCGCCGAGTGTATAGGCTTTGCCGCCGGTGGTGACCAGCAGGATCTTGTCGGTCGTCTGTGCAGGGAAGGCCACGCGCAAGCCATCGCCTTCCTTGAAGGTCAGGGTCGAAACATCGGAGATGTGCCCCTTGAGCGCACGGATCCAGCCCTTCTCGGAGACAACGACGGTAATCGGCTCCTTCTCGATCATCGCCTGCTGGATCGCCTCGATATCGGCTTCCGGCGCATTGGCGAATTGCGTGCGGCGGCGTCCAAGCTCCGTTGCCTTGGCGTATTGCTTCTTGACCTCGCCGATCTCCCAGGAAATCGTCTGCCACTGCTTTTCGTCGGAAGCGAGCAAAGCCTCGATTTCGGCCTTCTCCTTGGTAAGCGCGTCGAACTCGGTGCGGATCTCGAATTCCTCGAGCTTGCGCAGATTGCGCAGCCGCATGTTGAGGATCGCCTCGGCCTGGACGTCGGTGAGGTTGAAGCGGGCGATCATCACCTGTTTCGGCTCATCTTCCTCGCGGATGATGCGGATGACCTCATCAAGGTTGAGATAGGCGACCAGCAAGCCGCCGAGAATCTCCAGCCGCCTGTCGATCGCCGCCAGCCGGAAGCGCGAACGGCGCACGAGCACATCCTTGCGATGGTCGAGCCATTCGGTCAGGACCTCGTTGAGGGCCATCACCCTGGGCACCTTGCCCATGGACAGAACGTTCATGTTGAGCGGAATGCGGCTTTCCAGCTCCGTCAACTTGAAGAGGGATTCCATCAGGATCGTCGGATCGACGGTGCGGCTCTTCGGCACGAGAACGATCCGCACGTCCTCGGCGGATTCATCGCGGATATCTTCCAGAAGCGGCAGTTTACGTGCGATCAGCAGTTCGGCAATCTTTTCGATCAGCCGCGACTTCTGCACCTGGTAGGGGATCTGGGTGATGACGATCTGGTAACCGCCGCGACCGAGGTCTTCGCTCTCCCATTTCGCCCGGACCCTGAATCCGCCGCGACCAGTGCGGTAGGTTTCGAGCATGCTCTCGCGGCTTTCGACAATCACGCCTCCGGTCGGGAAATCAGGCCCCTCGATGCCGCCCTTTTGCGGATTGGCCGGATCGGCGAACAGTTCCTCGACCGTCGCACCGGGATTCTTGATCAAATAGAGAGCGGCGTCGCAAATCTCGTGCGCGTTGTGCGGCGGGATCGACGTCGCCATGCCGACCGCAATACCGGATGAGCCATTGGCCAGCAGGTTCGGAAAAGCACCGGGAAGTACGACCGGCTCATCGTCCTCTTCATTGTAGGTCGGGCGGAAATCAACCGCGTCCTGGTCAATACCTTCGAGCAGCAAGGCCGCGACATCGGTCATGCGCGCTTCGGTGTAACGATAGGCAGCGGCTGTGTCGCCATCGATGTTGCCGAAATTGCCCTGCCCGTCCACGATCGGATAGCGTTGGGAAAAGTCCTGCGCCAGGCGCACCAGCGCGTCATAGACCGACTGGTCGCCGTGCGGGTGGAACTTACCGATCACGTCGCCGACGATACGGGCGCATTTCTTGAAGGCCGAGTTCGGGCGGATGCCCATCTCGCTCATGGCGTGGACAATGCGGCGATGAACCGGCTTCAGGCCGTCGCGCACATCTGGCAGCGCGCGATGCATGATGGTCGACAGCGCATAGGCGAGATAGCGCTCTTCGAGCGCCGCCTTCAGATCGATCGGCAATATGTGGTCGCCACCGTCGTCCGGTGGCAAAAGGTTCTTTCCCATGATCCCTTGCTAGCGGAGATATGAGGATACGGCAAGGAATCGCCGCAAGTCGTTTGTGGATTACAGCCCTAGAAATGCAGGTGGTCTCCCGAATGCCGATTTCAGGCGCCGTGCGAAAGCATTGGAACTTTGAAACTATACTTATATAAAGGAGCTCCTGCCTGCATTGAATTTGAAATGCCCAGTATTTACTCCATGAGGATCAAATGATGACCAATTCCCGCATCACCAAGCTCTTGCTTGCCGGGACCGTATTTGCAGCGTTTTCCGGCCCGGCATGGGCCCTGGACGGGCAGGACCTGCTTTCCAAGATCAATGCGGCCTATGCCGCCGGCAGTGGTGTGCTGAAGGCCGAAGCTGTCGAAGTCAACGGCAACGACGTGCTGCTCAAGGGTACGACCTTCACCGCCACCGGCCCGGACGAGACGTCCGCCAATCTCGGCGACGTGACCCTTCAGGACGTTACCGAAGAAGACGACGGCGCCTACCGGATCGCGCGGATTGAATTTCCCGAAGTCAACGTGACCGAGGAAAAGAGCACAGTCTCGATCAAGGACCTCTACCTTGCCGGCGTTACCGTACCCGGAAGCACGGCTGACGGGGGAATTGCCTCGATGATGTTCTACGAGGAAGCCCATAGTGGCCCGCTGAGCGTCGTTACCGATGGCAAGCCGGTCTTTTCGATCGCGGAAGCCTCGGCCAGCATGTCGCTGTCCGAAGACGAATCCTCGCTCGGCTTCGAAGGCAGCGTGACCGGCATCAAGGCCGATCTCGCCAGCGTTGAAGATGCCGAGAGCAAGGAAGCAATCGATGCGCTCGGCCTGAAGACGCTCGACGGTGAAATCAGCCTCACCGGCAGCTGGGAACCGGATTCGGGCGCACTCGACATTGAAGAATACACCCTGGACTTGGCCAATGTCGGCAACCTCTCGCTGTCCTTCGCCCTGTCCGGCTACACGATGGAACTGGTCAAGCAGTTGCAGGAAACCGCCCGCACGATGCAGGCTGATCCGAACAACGAGCAGGCCCAGCAGGCCGCCGGGATCGCCATGTTCGGCCTGATGCAGCAGATGTCGTTCACCAGCGCCCGGATCAGCTTCGCGGATGCGGGCATCACCAAACGCGGCCTCGACTTTGCCGGCAAGCAGCAGGGTGCAAGCGGCGAACAGATGGCGGCAATGGTCAAGGGCATGGTGCCGCTTTTGCTCGCACAGGCCAAACTCGGCGCCTTGCAGAACCAAATCTCGGAAGCGGTCAACACCTTCATCGACAAGCCTGAAAGCCTGACGATCAGCGCCGAGCCGGAAAAGGACGTTCCCTTCCCGATGATCATGGGTGCGGCCATGGGCGCACCGGAAACCGTGCCTTCGTTGCTCGGCGTGACCGTCACCGCCAACGACTAGCTGAAAACACTGTCCCGGCCACCCACATGTCGGCGGGGACAGGCACTCATCCGCATCGCGAATAGAAAAAGCCCCGGAAAGCAATTGCTTCCGGGGCTTTCCTTTTGGTGCGGCTTTCCGCCTGTATCAGTCCTTCTTCGGCGACGGCACGACGCGCAACGCCAGTTCACGCAGCTGCGTGGGGGTCGCCGGTGACGGCGCATTCATCAAGAGGTCCTGCGCCTGCTGGTTCATCGGGAACAGGGTCACCTCACGCAGGTTCTTTGCGCCGACAAGCAGCATGACCACGCGGTCGATGCCGGCCGCCATGCCGCCGTGCGGGGGAGCGCCGTACTGGAAGGCACGGTACATCCCGCCGAAGCGTTCCTCGACGTCGGCCTTCGAAAGACCAACCATCTCGAAGGCCTTGACCATGAGTTCCGGCGACTGGTTACGGATCGAACCCGAGGCTATCTCGAAGCCGTTGCAGACCATGTCGTACTGGTAGGCCTTGATCAACAGCGGATCCTGGCCTTCCAGCGCCTCCATGCCGCCCTGCGGCATCGAAAACGGGTTGTGGGCGAAGTCGATCTTCTTTTCTTCCTCGTTCCATTCAAAGAACGGGAAATCGACGATCCAGCACAGTTCGAACCGGTCGCGGTCGATGAGGTTCAGTTCCTCGGCGGCGCGGTTGCGCGCTTCGCCGGCGAACTTGTAGAACTTCGCCGGTTCGCCGGCGACGAAGAAGCAGGCGTCACCCTCGTCGAGGCCGAGCTGGGTGCGGATCGCTTCCGTGCGCTCCTCGCCGATGTTCTTGGCAAGCGGGCCGGCGCCTTCGAGAACGGCCCCTTCCTGGCGCCAGAAGATGTAGCCGAGGCCTGGCTGACCCTGGCTCTGCGCCCAGCTATTCATGCGATCGCAGAATGCGCGGCTGCCGCCGGTCTTGGCCGGGATCGCCCAGACCTCGACCTTCGGGTTCGACGCGATCATGTTGGCGAAGACCTTGAAGCCGGAACCGGCGAAATGCTCGGTGACGGCTTCCATGACGATCGGGTTGCGAAGGTCCGGCTTGTCGGAGCCATATTTGCGGATCGCCTCGTCATAGGGAATGCGCGGGAATTCCTGCGTCACCGGCTTGCCGTCGGCGAACTGCTCGAAGACACCGCGCATCACCGGCTCCATGGTGTCCCAGACGTCCTCCTGGGTCACGAAGCTCATCTCCAGGTCGAGCTGGTAGAATTCACCGGGAAGGCGGTCGGCGCGCGGGTCTTCGTCGCGGAAGCACGGCGCGATCTGGAAGTAGCGGTCGAAGCCGGCGACCATCAGCAGCTGCTTGTACTGCTGCGGCGCCTGTGGCAGCGCGAAGAACTTGCCCTCATGAATGCGGCTCGGGACGAGAAAGTCGCGCGCGCCTTCCGGCGAGGAAGCCGTCAGGATCGGTGTCGAGTATTCCGCGAAACCGATCGAGTTCATGCGGTTGCGCATGTCGGCGATGATCTGCGTACGCTTGACGATGTTTCTGTGCAGCGTCTCGCGGCGCAGATCGAGGAAGCGATACTTGAGGCGGACGTCTTCCGGATATTCCGGCTCGCCGAAGACCGGCAGCGGAAGTTCCTTGGCAGCCGAAAGCACCTCGATCTCCTGGGCGTAGAGCTCGATCTCGCCGGTCGGCATGTTCTTGTTGATCGTGTCTTCCGAACGGGCCTTGACCAGGCCATCGATGCGGATCACCCATTCGCCGCGCACCGTCTCGGCCATCTTGAAGGCCGGGCTGTCGGGATCGGCCACGACCTGGGTGATGCCATAATGGTCGCGCAGGTCGATGAACAGCACGCCGCCATGGTCGCGGACGCGATGGACCCAACCGGAAAGCCGGACGGTAGAGCCGACATCGGACTTGCGGAGAGCGGCACAGGTGTGGCTGCGGTAACGATGCATTTTGAAGGTTCCTGGACTTGGATGCCGGCTGAAAAGGGCGCGCGTACGCCTCACAAACTGCCGAAAGAAAATCGGGCGGAAAAGCGCATGACCGGCCCGATTTGTCAAGGCTGGACCCCATCGAGTCAAGATTTAACCTGTTTTTGCTATTCAACCTTGTCTACAAATTGGACAGGGGCGCGAGCACGCTTGAGTCGCCTCGTCCTTCGTACTCAGAAGTTCCCCGAATGACGCCCATACGCGCTTTGATTCCCCTGCTCATTACCGCCGGCATCCTCATTGGCGGCAACGGACTCCAGGGTACCTATATTTCGCTCAGGGCTTCGAGCGAGGGTTTCTCGACCACGATCATCGGCGTGATCGGGGCGGGATACAGCATCGGCTTTGCCATCGGCTGCATCTACGTGACGCGCGTGCTGCGTTCCATCGGCCATATCCGCACGTTCTCGGCCATGGCAGCGATTGCCGCCTCCTCGTCGCTTGCCATGTCGCTGGTCATAGACCCGGCCTTCTGGTTCGTGATGCGTCTCGTGACCGGCATCTGCTTTGCGAGCCTGTTTGCCACCGTGGAAAGCTGGATCAACGCCGGCGTCACCAATGCGACCCGAGCGCGGACGCTCTCGATCTACCGGCTCGTTGACCTCTTCTCGGTGACCGCCGTCCAATATCTGATCCCGATCGCCGGGATCGAAGGTTCGGTCATCTTCTCACTGGTCACGATGGCACTTACATTGTCCCTCGTGCCGATCTC
>JBAYTX010000012.1:0-90925 GCA_041675415.1 Rhizobium sp.
GAGCACGACGATATGATGTTCCGGCAGGAAATTGAGCGTCACGGGATTGTCGGGACCGGAAAGAACGGCAAGTGTGCCTGTTTCCGCAACCCCGCCGAAAGCGTGGCTGACTGCGGCCAGATCATGCCCGTCGGACGCGCCGTGGCGGATTTCGAGTGTCTTTTCCTGAGCCCACGGTGCGAGCGCGAGCCGCGGGTCGCTGCCGATGCGGATCGCCGCCGGCAGGTTGCGGCTTTTGAGGTAGGCGCTGACTTCGGCGGGCAGGCTGTCGATGTCCGCGGTGCGTGCAGTCGTTGCATTGTATTTTTCCGCCATGGCCACGAACAATCCGACGCGCGCCTCTCCCGGCAATTGGCCTCGCGCCGGAATGATGCCGCGGGGCGGTTCGCCCAGTCTGGCCGCGACGGCGTCCCTTCGTGCAGCATCGTCCGGCGATGCTTTCAGCGAGGAACGGATCTTCATGAGAATTGCGGATTTGCCTTCCATGGCGCTCATACCCCTTTCCTGTTTGCCTGCCGGGTAGCCCATTCCTGCAGGAAGGTCCGGCCCTCGGGCGCGGGCAAGTCGCGGTACTTGGTCCATCCGGATGCGAGCGGCAGGCTGGATATCCGCTTCTTGCTGCCTCCAAGCACGGAAAGGGCACCCATCCCGAGCGATGCCGCCATGTGATAGAGCTTCGGGCGCTTGGCGAAGAAGGCCCAGACACCGATGCCGTAACGGCTCGATGCCGGCGCCAGATGCCGTTCGAACTCGCGTTCGCGCCAGTGCCGCATCATCTTGGGCAACGGAATATGCATCGGACACACGCTCTCGCAGCGACCACAGAAGGTCGATGCATTCGGCAGATGTCCGGACTTGTCGATGCCGAAGAGCGATGGCGTCAGCACGGCGCCCATCGGGCCAGGATAAACCGAGCCGTAGGCGTGGCCGCCGACGGCATGATAGACCGGGCAGTGGTTCATGCAGGCGCCGCAGCGGATGCAGCGCAACATTTCCTGGAAATCGGTTCCGAGCATGGAGGTTCGGCCGTTGTCGAGCAGCACCACGTGGTATTCGTCCGGGCCGTCGGGGTCTTCCGGACGACGCGGGCCGGTGGAGAAGGTGGTGTAGACCGACATGTCCTGGCCGGTTGCGGAACGGGCAAGGAGCCGCAGGATCTGTGTGCAGTCCTCGAGCGTCGGAACGATTTTCTCGATCGAGGCCACGACGACATGCACCTTGCCGAGCGTCTGCGTGAGGTCCCCGTTACCCTCGTTGGTGACGATGACCGAGGAGCCCGTTTCCGCGACCAGGAAATTCGCGCCTGTGATGCCGACATCCGCCTGGAAATAACGCTTGCGCAGCACCTCGCGCGCCTCCGAAAGGAGGGTTTCGGGCGCGGTCAGATCGCGGTCGGCCGGCAGATGGGTGTGGACGCGGCGGAAATCGGCCTCGACCTGGTCCTTGTTGAGGTGCACGGCCGGCGCGATGATATGGCTCGGATGCTCGCCACGCAGCTGGATGATGTATTCGCCAAGGTCGGTCTCGACCGGCTCGACGCCTTGGGCTTCGAGGAACTCGTTGAGATTGATCTCCTCGGTGATCATCGACTTGCCCTTGGTGACCGTCTTTGCGTTCACCTTGCGGCAGATGTCCATGATGATGCGCCGGGCATCTTCCGCGCTTTCCGCCCAGTGCACGTGCCCGCCGGCGGCGAGAACCTTTGCCTCATAGGCTTCGAGATAGAGGTCGAGATGGGCAAGCGTGTGGTTCTTGATGTCGCGGGCATTGTCGCGCAACAGATCGAATTCGGGCAATGCCGCCGCTGCCGCCGCCCGTTTGGCGATGAAGCCCTTTTCGACATTCTGCAAAGCCTTCTGCAGCTGCGGGTCGTGAAGGGCGGCCGCGCTGTTTTCCTTGAACTGGGGAGACGTGAACTGCATCGTGCTACCTCACTTGCCCGAACCGGCGATGGGTGCCGTGTCCGTCATTCCGGCGAGAACTTCCGCCACGTGGCGGACCTCGACGCTCGATCCCTCGCGTCTGAGTTTTCCCGCCATGTTCATGAGACAGCCCATGTCTCCGGCGAGCAGCACGTCTGCCCCGGCCGCCTCGATATTGGCCGTCTTCTTGCCGACGATGGTTCCGGATATGTCGGAATACTTGATGCAGAAGGTGCCGCCGAAGCCGCAACAGACGTCGCTGCCGACCATTTCCTTGAGTTCCAGACCCTCCACGCCCGCAAGCAGCTTGCGTGGCTGCTTGCTGATGCCGAGTTCGCGCAGCCCCGAACAGCTGTCGTGATAGGTGACGCTGCCCTCGAAGGAGGCGTCGACCTTCGGCACGAACATCACGTCGGTGAGGAAAGAGACGAGTTCGTGAACCTTTTCGCTGAAGGCGAGGCTGCGTGCCTCCCATTTGGCGTCGGCCTTGAAAAGCTCGGGATAGTGCTTCTTGAGCATCGCACCACAGGAGCCCGACGGCGCCACGACATAGTCGAAGCCTTCGAAGAGTTCGATCACCTGTTTGGCAAGCGCGCGCGTGTCGGCCTTGTCGCCGGAATTGTACGCCGGCTGCCCGCAGCATGTCTGCGCCATCGGCACATGCACTTCGCAGCCCGCATCCTCGATCAGCTTGGCGGCGGCAAAGCCGACGCTCGGGCGAAACAGATCGACGAGGCAGGTGGCGAAGAGGCCGACGCGCGGCCTGGCTTGCTGCGGTTCAGGGGTCATTTCGATGCGTCCGTTCTTTCGTTGGGTGATTGTTTTGTCGTGCGGCCTGGCGCAGGCTGCGTCTCTCGGCTGATCAGGCGCAGCCGCGACACCCGTCCGCGCTCGTCGGCGCGTGCGGCATCCTCGACGGCCTGCATGACGAAATCGATATGAGCCTGGGCGGCCTGTTTTGCACGCGTGCCGTCTCCCGCGACAATGGCGTCATGGATCGCCAGATGCTGTTCGAGCAGGTGAGCGCCGGCATCGGCCAGCGCAAAGACTGCCTTCCTGTTGAAGAATATCCCTTCGCTCAAGAGCCGGTAGCACGCCCGCATGGTGTGCAGCAGAATGATATTGTGAGCCGCCTCGCCGATGGCGTTGTGAAACTCGATGTCGGCGGCAAGCTCGTCTTCGGCCGAACCGCTGTCATGCGCGCGTTTCATGTCAGCGACGATGCGGGCGAGCAGTGCCTTGTCGGTGTCGGTCGCACGCCGGGCGGCGAGTTCGGCGGTAAGCCCTTCCAGTTCGCGGCGATATTCCAGGTAGTCGCGCGCGGCGCGATCATGTCTCGAAATCAGTTCGGTGACGGGTTTAGAAAATACCTGGCCGATGATATCGGCGACGAAGGTGCCACCGCCATGCTGGCTTACGAGAAGACCGCGCGTCTCGAGCTCTTTGAGCGCTTCCCGGAGGATCGGCCGGGAAACATCGAAGGCCTGCGCCATGTCGCGCTCGCCGGGAAGCCGGTCGCCGTCGCGAAGCACGCCGTCGAGGATCAACTGCTCGATCTGCAGCACGACCTCGCTCGCTGTCCGGCTGTGGCTGATTTGGGCGAAAAGGCCCTCGTCCCTCTCTGTCACGGCGTCCTCCTTCGACGGCATGTGTAACAAGCCGCCGAAGGATTGGTCAATTAATTTGTCCAGTTCGCCGTCAATGACCCCTCGGCCCTGGCGGGACTGCCGGTGATGGATCAGCCGAACTTGAGGAAAAGCTTGGAGTAGGGGACCTTCAAACCGTCGATTGCCGATTTGGTTGCCGCCGCATCGCCGTTCTCTGCGGCGCTGCGCAGCTTGGCGACACTTGCCTCGACGCTGCCGAGCATATCGCTGAAGCTCGCATCGGCTTCCTTGGGCGGGTGGGTCTTGATATCGGCCAGTAGATATTCGAGCACTGCCACTTCCTCGCGCACGCCGGCCGTGTCGGCAGGATCCATGGCGATCACTTCCTCCATGCGGGCATGGTAGGCGTTCATGCGATCGGAGATGCTGTAGATATTGTTGCGGATATGGAGGCTGCTGATTTCCTCGCGAATACCCTCCAGCGTATCGTGCGCCTTGGCAAGGTCGCCGGCGGCAACTTCGGCCGCTGCGGTCTCGGCGATCTTGGCAACCGACTTCATCGTGTCTCCATAGGCGCCGTCGTCGGCATACTGCGGCGGCGCGGTTTCGGACGCGATGGCGGACCATGCCTTTGTGAATTGCGCAAGCGCAGCCGTTGATTCGGGGGCCTTGCCGGCATTCGTGGTGAAGAGCACCGTCCTGTAGTCGCCATAGGCGGAGCGTAGCTTTGCCTCGAAATCGCTGACTTCACCGGCAAAGGCCGGCAGGCTGATCGAGAGGGCAAGCAAGGTTGCCGGAATGGAAAGTCTCATATCTGTGGTCCTCGGTCGCTGGCAAGTGGCCGTTCGCCCCTGCCGATGTCATCTGTCCCGGCACCGGTGGTTCTACCCTTTGGTTGGGGCTCGCCGTTGCCGGATGTGCCTGCCACCCATGTTTGACAACTGTAGCACCGAACCACAACAGATAAGTATGTGCATTGATATGTTTTAATGCATGACTGTTTGAGGCAGGTTTTTATTCGTGCGGTCGGGTGATGCGCGGTTCGCTGTGGCAAGGAGACCCCTGCCGTCCGCCCTCGACATTTGCTAGAAGGGAATCGCGTGGCGTTGAGGGAGCCGATCGATTGGACAAGAGTAAATTTGCATTTCCGGCTGCGCCAGAACGAGCGCTGGCTCTGGGCGAGATCCACGCCCGGCCCTTTGCGCTGGTAAAGTCTTCCAGGGTGATCCTGCAACTTGCTTTCATGATGGATGGCGGTTCGGCCGTGCATCACAGTGTCCTCGCCGAGATGTCGCGCGCCGGGGGCGTTTCTCCGCCCGACCGCAACGCTCGCCATCATGCCATGCCCTGGGGTGCGGGGACCCTGCGCTGGGAGCGGCACACCGAGTTTTCCACCTGGTTCTGGGATAGTCCCATGCCGGAGAAATTCGGCGGCGAACTGACGGTCCATCCCTTTGGTGGTGCCTTTTCGCCGCCGGGTCCACTGATCTCGGGCATCCGGCTCGAGATCAGGCCCGAGGGTCCGGAAACCGCCAACGCCATCAACAGCTTCGACCCAGCGAGTTTGTGCTACAGCGAAGTTAAAAATGGGCAGGCTGCGGTCTTGACCGATTTCCGCCAGGACGGGGACGGACTAACCCGTATTCTGGTCATCGACCGCAGCTTGACCGAGGCCGGTCGCGGAGCGTTGGCGCAGCGCCTGCTCGACATCGAGACTTACCGTACGCTCGCCATGCTCGGCCTGCCGCTCGCCCAGACCCTGTCGCCGGAAATCCGCCGCATCGAGGACGGATTGACCGCTGTCACCCAGCGTATGAAGGGCCATGCGCGCGAAGAGGCCAATTCCATGCTGGCTGAGATCACCCGTCTTGCCGCCGAGCTGGAGGCCAATGCGGCGTTCAGTCTCTATCGTTTCGGCGCCAGTCGCGCCTATGACGGGATCGTCCGCGAACGCATCAAGACGCTCGACGAGACGCCGGTGCCGGGCCATGAGACGCTCGGCTCTTTTCTCGAGCGGCGACTGGCACCCGCGATGCGCACCTGCCAGTCGGTAGAGGAGCGCCAGGCCAACCTCTCGAGCAAGCTGTCGCGTGCCACCGGCCTCGTCAGAAGCTGGATCGATGTCGAGCTGGAGCAACAGAATTCCGATCTGCTGACCACAATGAACCGACGCGCCGAAATGCAGTTGCGCCTACAGCAGACGGTCGAAGGCCTCTCGGTCGCCGCGATCTCCTACTACATCGTCGGCCTCGTCGGTTATCTCGCCAAGGCCGTCAGCCACGATATCCTGCCGATCGATCCGGCTGTCCTGACCGGCGCTTCAGTCCCCTTCGCCATCTTCGGCGTATGGCTGGTGGTGCGGCGAATCCGCAAGAGCCATGTGGAGGGGCATTAAGGGCGCACTTGCGCTCGTTCGAACCCGTGCCGGAGGAAATCGCTTGCCGGAATTCGGGGCCCGGCCGATATAGGTCCCCGGCGGGGCCGATCGCGCAGTGCCGACATCTCATCGAAATTAAGGACGGCGTAAGCGGAACGGAATGACCCGGCAGAAACGTGCGAAGCTCGACAAGAAAGGCTTGAGCAGCCTTGGCCTCGACAAGCTGGCCGATATCCTGCTGGAGGAGGCCGCCGCCAACAAGGCCTTGAAGGCGCGGCTGGAGGCGGCGTTGGCCGGCGAGGCGGGACCGGCGGAAATGGCGCGCCTGATTGACAGGCGGCTGGATACGCACGAACAGGCGAAGACGCGGATCAACAATGCCCGTGCCAAGGATCTCGCCGTCGAGTTCGCCGGTCTGGCGCGCACCATTCTCTCCGAGCTGGGAGGCGTGGACGCAGCTGGAAGTGCTGAGCGCATCCTGCGCTTCCTCGGCCTCAGGTTCTCGATCTCCGCCCGCCTCGTCTCCGACAACGCACGGCTGTGGAAGGTGTTCGACGACGCCGAAGGGGCTGCGCTCGAACTGATCGGCACGCTCGACGGTAAGGACCAGGCTCTGCTGGTGCCGCAGTTCGAGACGCTGCGCCGGCGCGACCGCTACGGAGAGAACAAGGACTTCCTGCTTCGCCTGACGGGGTCCATCGCTGCGCCGGCCGCGACGGCGTGGAAGGCTCTTCTGTCGGGAGCCTTGCCAAAGGAGCCGGGGAAGCTCGGGGCGCTCGATCTCCTGCAGTCGATCGCGTTGCATCAGCGTGACGTCGACGCCTATGTGGTGCTCGAGGATGGCAAGCCGGAAAACCGCCGCGACACGCTGACCGTGGCCGGGCTGCTGCATGCCGCCGGCCGCCACGAGGAAGCACTCGAATGGGTGCGCCGGCGTCCGACCGGCATCCGGTTGTTGCCCGTCGCCGGGCAGTTGACCTCGGTCGGGCCGGAATACGGCGCCCGCGAGCGGCGCCTGCTCGAGGCCGAAATCCTCGACAAGCTGAAACGGCGCGGCGATGCGCAGGACCTGCGCTGGCGCGAGTTCGCCGAAATGCTCGATGTCGAAGTCCTGCGGCTTTACCTGTCGAAGCTCGATGACTTTGCCGAATTCGATGAGATGGACCGCGCCTTTGCGCTGGTGGAGGAAGCCGAGGACCTATATCGCGCGCTCGACTTCTTCGTCTCCTGGCCAAGGCTCGATCGGGCGGCGGCCCATGTGCTGCGCCATCGTGACGATTGGGAGGGGCGCTATTACGAGGATCTGGCGCCGGCGGCGGAAGCCCTGGCCGACCAGCAGCCGTTGGCTGCGACCGTGCTCTACCGCGTGCTGATCGGTGACATTCTCCGTCGCGGCATCGGGATCGCCTATCCGCGTGCGGCGCGCTACCTCGAGGCACTGGTTCGCCTCGTGCCGCATCTCCCGGCCGATGCGCGCCTCCAGCACCACGACGACTTTGTCAACGATCTGCGTCGCACCCATCCGAAGAAGTTCGGCTTCTGGAGTGCTGTGCCCCAGGCCTTGCGCTGATGCTCGAGGCTCATCCTTCCCAGTAGGGCACAGGGCCGTAAAGCTCGGCAAGATAGTCGATGAAGAGCCGAACCTTGGCGGGCAGGAACTGCCGGCTCGGATAGACCGCCGAGAGCGAGACGTTTCGAGATCCCTCGTAGGCGGGAAGCACTTGTACGAGTTCACCTGATTTCAGTTCGGGTCCGATATCCCAGGTGGAGCGCAGCGCAATGCCGAGGCCGGAAATCACGGCTTCCCGGATGACCTCGCTCGAATTGGTGATCAACATGCCGTCCGGCTTGATGCTTAGGGTGCCCTGCGGTCCTTCGAGCCGCCAGGCATCGTAGTTGTGCGCAGGCAGGCAGCGATGGTGCTTCAGGTCTTCAATCGTGTCCGGCGCGCCATGCACGGCGATATAGTCCGGCGAAGCGCAGAGAATACGGCGGACCGGTGCCAGCCGCCGGGCGACCAGCGTGGAATCGGTCAGTTCCGCGATGCGGATGGCGAGATCGAAGCCGCCGCCGACGATATCGGTGAACTCGTCGGAGAGCACCAGATGGACCGCCAGATCCGGATGGGCGTCCATGAAGGTCTTGAGATGCGGGGCGATATGCAGCCGTCCGAAAGAAGTGGGCGCGGATATCTTCAAGGTGCCGCGAACCTCGGATGACCGGCCCGAGGCATAGGCTTCCGCCTCCTCGAGCCCGGCCAGAACAGCAAGCACGCGCTCGTAAAATCCCTGTCCGGCCTCGGTAAGCGATATCTGCCGCGTCGTGCGCTGGAGGAGCCGCGTCCCCAGCCGGTCTTCCAGCCGCTTGATGCGTTTGGAAACAACGGCTGGCGACAGACCTAGCGCGCGCGCCGCAGTCGACATGCTGCCCACGGCAATCACGCGGACAAAGACTTCAAGATCGCCGAGATTGGTCATGCGTGCGCCATTCTTTCCAAAATTGTCATAAGTCCATAGCATTTGCATGGATTTGTTCAAAGTGGTAAAGAAACAATACCAGTTGAAGCCGCAGGCGCCCCGGTGTATGCCGATCTCGCCACGCGAGGGGAGGACCATGACAGAAGCCATCCAGTTTCTTGCGCCCGATGCCGCAATTCTTGCCCGCCGCAAGGAGATTGTCGCGGATCTCGCCGAACTCGTGCCGGCAGAACGCCTCGTTCACGAGCCGAACGAGCTTGTTCCCTTCGAGACTGACGGATTTCTCGCCTATCGCCGCCGGCCGCTCGCGGTCGTGCTGCCCGAAACCACGGCCCAGGTCGCGGCGGTTCTGAAATATTGCCACAAATACGGAATTCCCGTCGTGCCGCGCGGGGCGGGGACCTCGCTGTCGGGCGGCGCGATTCCACAGGAGGACGCGGTTGTTCTGGGCCTGTCGGCGATGTCGCGCATTCTCGACGTCGACTACGCCAACCGAACCGCAACCGTTCAGGCAGGCGTCACCAATCTTTCGATTTCGGATGCCGTCGGCGGCGATGGCTTCTTCTATGCTCCCGATCCGAGTTCGCAGCTCGCCTGTACCATCGGCGGCAATATCGGCATGAATTCCGGTGGTGCGCACTGCCTGAAATACGGCGTCACGACCAACAACCTGCTTGGCGTCAAGATGGTCCTCGTCGATGGGACAGTCGTCGAGCTGGGCGGCAAGGCGCTCGATGCGGCGGGCTACGATCTTCTCGGGCTCGTCTGCGGTTCGGAAGGCCAGCTCGGCGTCGTCACCGAGGCCACCGTCAGGTTGATAGCCAAGCCGGAAGGCGCGCGCCCCGTGCTTTTCGGTTTCGACAGCGCGGAAGCGGCAGGCTCCTGCGTCGCCGATGTCATCGGCGCCGGCATCGTGCCGGTCGCGATCGAATTCATGGATAAGCCAGCGATCGAAATCTGCGAGGCTTTCGCCCATGCCGGCTATCCTCTCGATGTCGAGGCGCTCCTGATTGTCGAGGTCGAGGGGTCCGAGGCCGAGATGGACGCGATGCTTGCGAGCATTGTCGAGATCGCCCATCGTCACGGGGTGAAGACCGTGCGCGAAAGCCAGTCCGCGCTGGAGGCGGCGCTGATCTGGAAGGGCCGAAAATCGGCCTTCGGCGCGACGGGCCGTATCGCCGACTATATCTGCATGGACGGAACCGTGCCGCTCGGCCAGCTTTCCTTCGTCCTGAAGAAGACTTCGGAAATCATTGACCGCTACGGGCTTCGTGTCGCCAATGTCTTCCACGCCGGCGATGGCAACATGCATCCCCTCATTCTCTACAATATCAACGACCCGGAAGATGCAGCCCGCGCCGAAGCGGCGGGCATGGAAATCCTTAAGCTCTGCGTCGATGCCGGCGGCTGTCTCACCGGCGAGCACGGAGTCGGGATCGAAAAGCGCGACCTGATGCGACATCAATATTCCAAGGCCGATCTCGACCAGCAAATGGCCGTACGATCGGCCTTCGATTCCGCATGGACGCTCAACCCGTCCAAGGTTTTCCCGCTCGACGGACGGAGCGCCGCATGAGTGAAGTCCATATTCCGGGCAATGAGGCCGAAGCAGCGGGCATCATCCGAGATTGCGCCGAAAGGGGCGTTTCTGTCGCCATCTATGGCGGCAATACGCGCAGCGGTTTCGGTAACGCCGTCAAGGCCGAAGTCGGCTTGCGTTCGACGGGTCTGTCCGGCATCACCGCCTACAACCCGGCCGAAATGGTGCTCTCGGCGAAAGCGGGCACGCCCGTTTCCGAGATCGAGGCGGCACTTGCCCAAAACGGTCAGGCCATGGCCTTCGAGCCGCCGGATCACCGTCCGGTCATGGGCACGGTAGGTGAGCCAACGATCGGCGGTGTCTTTTCCGTCAATGCCTCGGGACCCCGGCGAATTACGGCTGGCGCCGCGCGCGACAGCCTGCTGGGCGTGCGTTTCGTCAACGGTCATGGCGAGGTCGTCAAGGCTGGCGGCCGGGTGATGAAGAACGTCACCGGTCTCGATCTGGTCAAGGTTCTGGCCGGTTCCTACGGCACGCTCGGCTTTCTGACTGAAGTGACCTTCAAAGTCCTGCCGCGCGCCAAGACCGTGGAAACCATCGCCGTCTCCGGCCTTGACGACGAGGCGGCAGCTCACGCCATGGCCGCCGCAATGGCGCTTCCGGTCGAGGTTTCGGGCGCGTCCCATCTGCCGGAAAGTGTCCGCTCGCGCTTCCTCGCAGGCCGCCTGCCTGATGGTCCGGCCACTGTCCTGCGGCTCGAGGGGCTCGAAGCCTCCGTCTCCGTTCGCGCGGAAAAACTTGCCAAGGCGATGGGCCGATTCGCTCCGGTTTCCCGTTTGGACGCGCAGGACAGTGCTGTCCTCTGGCGGGAGATTCGCGATGTGCTGCCCTATGCCGACGGATCGATGAAGCCCGTATGGCGGGTCTCGATCGCACCGACCGAGGGCCAGAAGCTGGTGGCGGCGCTTCGGCTGGAAACCGGCGTCGATGCCTTCTATGACTGGCAGGGCGGTCTCGTCTGGATGCGCATGGAGGCCGACCCCGAGGCGGAAACGCTGCGCCGCTACATCAAGGCGCTTGGCGGCGGTCATGCGACGCTCATCCGCGCATCCAATGGTATCCGTGCCTCCGTTCCCGCCTTCGAGCCGGCGGAACCGGCCGTGGCCTTGCTTTCGCAGCGGGTAAAGGCGAAATTCGACCCGAAGGAGATCTTCAATCCAGGCCGAATGACGACAGGAGACCGGGCATGATCGAACCGACTTCGCCGACGCCGCAGCCTCGCCCGCAGGACAATTGGATGGAGCCGGGCAAACTGAATGTCCAGATCATCTATGTCCTCTATCTCGTCAGTTTCGCGATCGGCATCAGCGCGATCGTCGGTGTCGTCTTTGCCTACCTGAATCGAGGAAAATCGCCCGCCTGGCTCGAGACGCACTATACCTGGGCCATTCGCACTTTCTGGATCGGCGTCTTGTACGCGCTGATATCGGCGGTGCTGACGGTCGCTTTTGTGGGCATCCTGCTCGCCATCGGTACTGTCGTCTGGATCGTTGTGCGTTGCATTGTCGGATTGCAGAAGGTGACGAACGAACAGCCGATCGACAAACCGTTGAGCTGGTGGATCTGAGACGGGTCTTTCCCAAATGCTTATGGGGATTGCGCCGCGCACTGCCCCCGACACCCTGGAGTTCTGAGCTTGCAGACCAATTTCACCGCTGAACAGCTGGCCGATCCGCATGTCGCAGAGGCCGAAAAGATCCTCCGCAAATGCGTGCATTGCGGCTTCTGCACGGCGACCTGTCCGACCTATGTCACGCTCGGCAACGAGCTCGACAGTCCACGCGGGCGTATCTATCTCATCAAGGACATGCTGGAAAACGGCCGCGCCGCGGACGAGCAGATCGTTACCCATATCGACCGCTGTCTGTCCTGTCTTGCCTGCACGACGACGTGCCCCTCGGGCGTCGACTACATGCATCTCGTCGATCACGCCCGCATCCATATCGAGAAGACATACCGGCGCCCGCTTTCCAATCGCCTGACCCGCAACGTTCTGGCGATGGTGCTGCCCTATCCGGCGCGCTTCCGCGTGGCTCTTGGCCTTGCGCGCATTGGCCGCCCCTTCGCGGGTCTGCTGAAGCGCATTCCAGCTTTGAAGCCGTTCGGCGCCATGCTCGATCTGGCGCCCGGAGCGATTCCTGCCGCTTCCGATTTCGCCAGGCCGGGCAACCACCAAGCCAAGGCCGAAAAGCGCGGCCGTGTTGCCATCCTCACGGGTTGTGCGCAGCCCGTGCTAGATTCGGGCATCAACGAGGCGACCATCAACCTGCTGACGCGGCTCGGCGTCGAAGTGGTGGTGCCGGAAGGCGAGGGCTGCTGCGGCGCGCTGGTCCATCATATGGGCCGCGAGGAGCAGGCGCTAGACTCCGCCCGTCGCAATGTCGACGCCTGGACCCGCGAGATCGAGAAGGGCGGACTCGATGCGATTATCATCACGGCCTCGGGCTGCGGCACGACGATCAAGGACTATGGCTACATGCTGCGGCTCGATCCGGCCTATGCGGCAAAGGCTGCGAGCGTCTCGGCGCTGGCCAAGGACGTCACCGAGTATCTGGGGACGCTCAACCTGCCGGTACTGACGCCGAAACAGCTGGTGGTCACCTATCACTCCGCCTGCTCCATGCAGCATGGCCAGAAAATCACCGCCTTGCCCAAGATGCTTCTGAAGATGGCTGGCTTTACCGTGCGTGATCCCGCGGAGGGCCATCTCTGCTGCGGTTCCGCCGGCACCTACAATATCATGCAGTCGGAAATCTCCGAGAAGCTCAAGGCGCGCAAGGTCAAGAACATCGAAGCGACCCGCCCTGACGTCATTGCCACGGGCAATATCGGCTGCATGACGCAGATCGGTTCGGGAACAGCGGTTCCGATCGTGCACACGATCGAGCTTCTTGATTGGGCCTATGGCGGCAAGCGTCCGGATAAATTAGCAGAATTATAATATTAGCAGACTACGGTGAGCGCGCCGGCCCGGAGGCTTTCCGGGAATGGAGGAGGTTTGGCGATGCTCACAAGGACTGCCTTTGCCCTGCTTTTGACGCTTGCGGGCGTGGGCGAAACGCAGGCGGCCGGGCGCATATACTGCGCCGTGGACGACGCCTATATCAAGATGTCCCTGGAAAGCGGTTTCGACGCTGCGGGCGGCAACAAGCTCATTCATTTTCGCGGTGCCCTGACGCTTAAGGATTCGAAGGTGCCGGGCCTCATCGAGACAATGCTCCTGAACTCGGGAATGCTGCGGCAGCGCTGGATGGACGGAAAGGACCTTCGCTTGCTTGTCTATTCCGAAACGAGCGGTGCTGGACCCTTCGCGGCGCTGGAGCTGACGATCGAGACTTCCGCTACGGCCAGCGATCCGAACCGATTTGAAGGTCGCTATGCCATGGTGATCGAAACGGCGGAGAAGAAAAGCTCAACGCCGCGCGGCACAGCAATGTCGCGCGAGGGGAATCTCGTATGTGAGATCAAATAGAGGCGGCGTTCGAGCGCCGCCCATTCCGATTACCAGTGGAATGTCAGACCCGCGTTGATCGCATTGGTCATGACATTGGACCTGAGGCTCGCACCGCTGTCGATATCGACGTCGACCCACGAATAGTTGCCCTTATATTCGACAAAGGTGGACCAATTGTCCGTGATGTCGTAGGCGATGCCCGCCTGTGCCTGGATGGTCGCGCCACCGAACTGATAGTTGAAGGTTCTGCCGGAAGCTCGCGTGACTTCGACATGTGGAATATTGATGCCCGCGCCTGCGCCGATATACGGCGTGAACTTCGTGCCCTCGATTGGCATGCGGTAGAGCGCATTGAGGGTCAACAGGTTGAGGCCGTCGGAATATTGGAAATGGCTCCAGCCCGATGCTGCCAGGGTCGCGTCGTCCGCGTAGACCTTCGCATGGGTGAAATCGAGCGAGACGCCGAGATCGGGGCGGCCGAGTTCTTCCATCCACCACGTGCCGCGAATGCCGTAATAGGGCGGCATTGCAAAGGAGTTGCCTTCCCATCCCGCGTTGAAATCCGCCTGGTCCGACACGATGACGTCGCTGTCTGGCGCCGACTGCACGCCGCCGTAGACCGAGATCGCCATTTCCGCCCGGGCGACGGAAGCTCCGAGCAGGACTGCGGCGACGGCCGCGACGGAACATGAAAGGGAAGCGGTTTTCTTTTTCATCGTACTACCCGATTCGATTATTTGTATTTCCACATATGTAGTTTGCCGGGATCGGGAAGTCTGTTTCCAATTTGCATCACCTTCTCCTGAAAAAGGTTGTGACGCACATTCACTTTTGCCGATCGTCAAATTCGATTGCGGATGGCGCAACAAAAAGGGCGCGCGGTTGCCCGCGCGCCCTGCCATTCTCTTCGCACATGGATGCTTTTCAGCCGCCGAATACGGTCCGGAGGAAATCGATGCCCTTGTCTTCGAAGCTGACCTTGCCCTGCCGGTTTCCGGGGCCGACGACGATCACCTTGCTGCCGATCGAAGCGCGCTGGTAGAGGTGTTCGACGTCCTTGTTCATCATGCGGATGCAACCGGACGACATGTTGAGCCCGATCGTCCAGGGCTGGTTGGTGCCGTGAATACGGAAGATGGTGTCCCGGCCGCCTTTGTAGAGATACATGGCGCGCGCTCCGAGTGGATTGTCGATGCCACCTTTCTGGACGATGGGCAGGTGATGACCCTTGGCGGCTTCGCGGGCCCGCATGCTTGCCGGTGGCCTCCAGGACGGCCATTCCTCCTTGCGCCCGATCTTGACGATGCCCGACCAGCCGAAGCCCTCGCGGCCGACGCCGACGCCGTAACGGGTCGCGCGGTTCTGGCCCTCGACAAAGTAAAGAAATTTGTTGTTTGTATCGATGATGATGGTCCCGGGCTTCTCGTTGGTAACGAGACGCACAACACGGCGATTGAACTTCTCGGCCGGCTTTTTCTGCTGGGCAACAAAAGTAACGTCGCTCGGAATGTCGGCAACAATTCCGGGGCGGGCGCCGCTGAAGGCGTCGGCCGGCATCGGTGCAAGCACGCTGGTCGCGGCGATGGCGGCGGCGGCCACCACGGACAAGTATTTCGGCATAGTGGAATTCCCCCTAAGATCGTACCGTGAGCGAGCCTTAGCTGACTCGCTTGCGGTTTCAAGTCAAAAATTTATTCGGTAAAGCAGAATTGAAGAGATTTCGTGTAACAGTATTCGGAGAAATCCATACTGTGTGACTTATATCACAACAACCGTCGTCCCAACCTTCACGCGCTCGTAGAGATCGACCACGTCTTCGTTGCGCATGCGGATGCAGCCGGACGAAACCGCATTGCCGATCGTCCAGGGCGCGTTGGTGCCGTGGATGCGGTAGAGAGTCGAGCCGAGATACATGGCGCGGGCGCCGAGCGGGTTCTGCGGGCCGCCTTCCATGCGGGCGGGAAGGTAGTGGCCCTTGGCTGCCTCGCGGGAAATCATCTCCTGCGGCGGTGTCCAGCTCGGCCATTCCGCTTTGCGGGTAACCTTGTGCTTGCCTGCCCATTCGAAGCCGGGTTTGCCGACGCCGACACCATAACGGCGCGCCATCCCGTTGCCGAGCACGAGATAGAGGAAGCGGTTGTTGGTGTCGATGACGATAGTACCTGCTGCCTGTGTCGTTTCATATGCCACCATCTGCGGCAGATAGATCGGGTCCATCTGGGTTTTCGCCGGCCTGTCCGGCTTCACGGCAGCCACGGTCTGGACACCTGCTGGCCGGTCGACCCCGCGACTGATCTGGCGCCGGGGTGTGCCCTGAAGCGGCTTCTGGGTCCGCGGCGCGTAAACGACCGGACGGACGCTGCCGCCCAGTTGCATCACCCAGGGGGCGCTGAGGTCGGGGCTGAGGATCACGGGCGGGCGGTTTCCATAGCGGTCTTTGGCTTGGGCAGTATGGCTGAACGGCAATAGGAGGCACGTAGCCAGGAACAGGGACTTCTTGATCATCGGACGGACTCGCTACTTTTCACCGAGGATGGAAAGGGCCGAACCGGCCCGGATGGACACACCGTGTCATCCCGGCTTTGGACAATTGGTAAATCCGCATTCATTAAAAGGCCCAAGATCCCATAAACCTTTCGTGAGGGTTAGCATCCGGTTTGGAAAAACAGTGAACAAATGGTAAACGCGAGCCTCTGTTGCTGAGAGAGAATCATTTGCCATGGAAAAGACGGGACTCGTTACCGGTGAAGATGGGTTGGAGCGCTGCTTCTGGCACGGCAACCTCGAGGACTACCGGCGCTATCACGACGAGGAATGGGGGCGTCCGGTCATTGACGACAACCGCCTCTTCGAGAAGATCTGCCTCGAAGGTTTCCAGTCCGGCCTCTCATGGCTGACGATCCTTCGGAAACGCGAAAATTTCCGCGCTGCCTTCGCCGGCTTCGATTTTGCCAGGGTGGCGCTCTTCGGAGAGGACGACATCGCCCGATGCCTCGCCGATCCCGGCATCGTGCGCCATCGCGGCAAGATCGTCTCGACCGTCAACAATGCCCGGCGGGCCGTCGAACTCAAGGCGGACTTCGGCTCCCTTGCCCGCTATTTCTGGGGCTTTGAGCCGAAGCCGGAGGAGCGTCCCGCCCGCATGGACTATGCAACGCTTATCGCCAACCCGACCTCACCGACCTCGGTTCGTCTGTCGAAGGATCTGAAGAAGCGCGGCTGGACCTTCGTCGGCCCGACCACGGTCTATGCCTTCATGCAGGCGATGGGCCTCGTCAATGACCATATCGAGGGCTGCTGCTGCCGGGAGAGGGTGGAAGCGATGCGCGAAGCCTTCGAACGCCCGCGCTGAGCATTATTGGAGGCTGGCGAGCAGGTCCGGCAGTTCGCCGAGATGGGTGAGTTCGCGAAAACGCGGCGCTTCCATGGGCTTTTCCACCTGTTCCAGGATCCAGGTGAGTTCGTGCGGCACGAAAACGCCCCAGGCGCCCGCGGCAATCGCCGGCACGACGTCGGACTTCAGCGAATTGCCCACCATCATCGCTCGATCAGGACTCTCCCCATTGCGTGAAAAGACGCGCCGGTACGTGGTGGCCGACTTGTCCGAAACGATCTCCACCGCGTCGAAGATGTCGCCGAGGCCAGATTGCGCCAGCTTGCGCTCCTGGTCGAAGAGATCGCCCTTGGTGATCATCACCAGGAAGTAGTCGCCGGCAAGCTTTTCGAGCGTCTCGCGTGCATGCGGCAGGGTCTCGACCGGATGGCTGAGCAGTTCCCGGCCGATGGCCAGGATATCGCCGATCACGCGGCCGGGAGCGCGGCCATCGGTCACTTCGAGCGCCGTCTCGATCATCGACAGGGTGAAGCCCTTGATGCCGAATCCGTAATGCGCGAGATTGCGCTTTTCTGCATTCAGAAGGCGATCCGAGATGTGATCTCCGTCGGCGAAATCGGCGAGCAGGGTTTTGAAATGGTCTTCCGTCAGCCGGTAATACTGCTCGTTCTGCCAGAGCGTGTCGTCGGCATCAAAGCCGATCATGGCAAGGGGGCGGATGCTCATGGGTGCCTCGTTCGGGCCGCTATTTGACACGGCGCAATTCTAGTCATCGCTTGTAGCAATGCAATGGCGTTGAATGGCGCCGCCGTCATCATGCGACGTGAAGGACGCCGATCAGCAGGAGGCTGATCGCGCAGAGCATCAGCAAGGAAGCGAGGGCGGCGAGGATCACCCGCCCACCGGCCCGCGTGACCGTGCGGACGTCGACGGAAAGGCCGAGGCCCGCCATCGCGAGCGTGGTGAGAAGATTGGACACAGTGCCGATCGGCGCAAGCGCCACCGGCGGTATCATTCCCAGCGAGCGCAATGCCATCATGATGGCGAAGCCGGTGATGAACCACGGCAGGACATGACGCCATGACATCCGTCTGCCACTGGCGCCATGAAGCACGCCGAGAGTGAAGAGAACGGGTCCGAGCATCAGCACGCGGATCAGCTTGACGAGCGTGCCGGCATGCATGCTGACAAGGCCGGCCGGTGCGGTCGCCGCCAGAACCTGCGGAACCGCGTAGACGGTCAGTCCGGCGAATATGCCGTATTGCAGGCTGCTGAGGCTCGCCACTGCCTGCAGCACCGGCATGAGCAGCACCACCCCCACGCCCAGTATTGTCGTAAAGGCGATGGAAGCGGCAACATCCTCGGGTTCCGCCTGGATGACCGGTGCGGTGGCCGCGATCGCGGAATTGCCGCAGATGGAATTTCCGCAGGCAACCAGCATCGCAAGCTTTGCAGGCAGTCCGATGGCGCGGCCGACACCATAGCTCGCGGCGAGCGAAAAGACGACGACGGCTGCAATTCCGGCGATAAGATAGGGGCCCGCGTCCCGGATTTCCGAAATGCTGATCGACGCGCCAAGCAGGACCACGGCGCATTCGAGAAGGACCTTGGCGCTGAAATCGATACCGGCATGAAGGATTGGGCTGAGCGGGAACGCCGAACGAACCGCTGTACCGAGGAGGATGGCGAGAACCAGGCTCTCGATCCATCGTCCGCCGGCAAGAGCAAATTCAGCATGCTCGAGAGCGAAAGCCGAGAGGGCGACGGCGATGGAAAGCAGGATTCCGGGAAGGAGTGGGAAGATACGTGAAATTATCGACATGAGGATTCCGAAAGCTATGAGAACTGCGGCAATCTCAGCTCTTCCTTGCTGTCGACTTCCATCGAATAATATCTTATGTTTCATTTGATAAAATCGAATGGAAGTCTTATGACCTTCGAGCAGCTTTCCATCTTCGTTGCCGTCGCCGAACGCGAACATCTGACGCGGGGCGCCGAGGCACTCGGCCTGACGCCTTCGGCCGTCAGTTCCGCGATCCGAAATCTCGAAGCCTTCTATCGGGTCGCGCTGTTCAATCGGGTCGGCCGCCGTATCGAACTGACGGTGGAAGGGCGGGCCTTCCTCGACGAAGCCCGCGCCACACTGGCGCGTGTCCGCGCCGCCGAGCAGATGCTGGCCGAAATGGGCGGGCTGTCGCGCGGCACGCTGTCGGTCCATGCCAGCCAGACGATCGCGAGTTACTGGTTGCCGCCCGTGCTGATGGCCTTTCATGCCGAATATCCGGGCGTCGAGCTCGACCTGACGATTGGCAACACCCGTTCGGTGGCGAATGCCGTGCGTGAGGGGCTCGCCGATATCGGTTTCATCGAGGGCGTCGTGGACGAACCTGCCCTGTCGTTTTCGAGGCTCACCGACGATGCCATCCTGATCGTCACGGGTTCCGGCCATCCCTGGGCGGACGGTCGCTCGCTATCGGCGGAAGATCTCGTCTCGGGCACGACATGGGTGATGCGCGAACGGGGATCGGGAACGCGCGGCGCCTTTGAAGCAGCGCTTGCCGCCCATGGGCTCGATAGCGCGGCTCTCAGGATCGTCCTGGAATTTCCCTCGAACGAGGCGGTTCTCTCCGCTGTCCGGTCGGGACCCTGCGCCGCTGTGGTGTCGGGCATCGCCGCCGGCTGCCAGTTGCGCGAGGGCCTGTTGAAGAAGGCAGGCTTCTATCTGCCTGCGCGAGAGTTCTATGTGCTTCGCCACAAGGAGCGGCCGCTCAGCAAGGCGGCCGCGATGCTGGAAAGCCTCGCGCGGAAGGCGGCCGTGGCACAACCGTAATAGACAGGCTGTGCCACGGCCGAACTTTAGGCTTTATTTGCCGTGCGCGGCGAGCCATGCCGTCATCATGGCGATCTCGGCCTCCTGGGCCTTGATGATCTCTTCGGCGAGCTTGCGGATTCCCTGGTCCTTTCCGTATTGCAGCTGGATCTTCGCCATGTCGATCGCGCCCTGATGATGCGGGATCATGCCGCGGACGAAATCGACGTCCGTGTCGCCGGAATATTCGATTGCCATGTCGGTGTGCATCTTCGCATTGGCTTCCGCGAAGGCGACGCTTGACGGGCTCATGTCCATGCCGGCGACGTGGCCGCTATGGTCCATTGCGTCCTGGGCAAAGGCGGCGGTGGAAAGAACGAGCATGGATGCAGTGATGATGGTTTTGAAGAACATAGGGTATTCCCTTTCTGATCTGGCAGAATGATGGGGTTGCGCAGGCTGGGCCTGCGTCGTGTGTCGTGACGTCTTGGCGCGGTCAGACGCGGGGAGGGGGATCGAGCGGGGCGGCGACGCGAGAAGCGAGCGAGGCGGAGATCCCGGGCAATGGCGCCGATCGCAGCAGTGGCATGGCGTCCGGCTGGGTCGGCATGGCAGGGAGCGACATGCATATGGCGCAATGTCCCTTCTGGCCGGCCCTGCCGTCGTGCGGACAGTCGGCCCCGGTCGCCTGAGGCATTGCCATCAGGTGTGCGCCCTGGCCTGCCGCCTGCATTCCGGTGGCCATGCCGCCGGTCGAGGGGGCCGCGATATCCACATCGATCGCCATTCCCATGGAGGGCATGGCGCCGTAGGCGACGAGGGTGATAACGAGCAGGATTCTCAACAGCAACCGCATGGCTGGGAAGCTAGTGCGGATTTTGCCGAAAGCAATGATTTTTCGCCGCCCGATGCGCCTCCCTACGCGAATGTGATTTCCCGTTATTTCGCATGGCCGCCATGCACGATCCGGCTTGCGCGCCTCAGCCTTCGCCCTTGCCGCTGTGGCCTCGATCCTCTAAGACACGCGGCAATCCTTGGAACACGCGAAAATCCGGTCGAAGCATCATGAATGACAAGCAGAAAAAGCCGCAGAAACTGAGAGCCCGCCTGCCGCGCGGGTTCGTAGATCGCGAGGCGGCCGACATCCGCGCTGTCAACGAGATGACGGCGAAGATCCGCGAGGTCTACGAGCGCTACGGCTTCGATCCGGTCGAGACGCCGCTGTTCGAATATACCGACGCGCTCGGAAAATTCCTGCCGGATGCCGACCGGCCGAACGAGGGTGTCTTCTCGCTGCAGGACGACGACGACCAGTGGATGAGCCTGCGCTACGACCTGACGGCGCCGCTCGCCCGCCATGTCGCGGAGAATTTCAACGAGATCCAACTCCCCTACCGCACCTACCGCGCCGGCTACGTCTTCCGCAACGAGAAGCCGGGCCCGGGCCGCTTCCGCCAGTTCATGCAGTTCGACGCCGACACCGTCGGCGCGCCGGGCGTCAACGCCGACGCCGAAATGTGCATGATGATGGCCGACACGCTCGAAGCCCTTGGCATCAGGCGCGGGGATTATGTGATCCGGGTCAACAACCGCAAGGTCTTTGACGGCGTACTCGACTCTATCGGCCTCAGCGGCGATGAAAATGCTACGCAGCGACTAAACGTGCTGCGTGCGATCGACAAGCTCGACAAGTTTGGGCTGGACGGCGTCAAACTGCTGCTCGGCGCGGGTCGCAAAGACGAGAGCGGAGACTTCACAAAAGGAGCAGGCCTGAACGAGGCGCAGATCCAGTCGGTGCTGTCGTATCTAACCGACGCTGACTTCTACCCGGCGAGCGACCTTTATGCTCAGGGGCAAAGCGAACTTATGCAGATCGAACAGCTTGTCACAGCTGCCGGCTATGAATCCGACCGCATCAAGATTGATCCGTCGGTAATTCGCGGCCTCGAATACTACACCGGCCCTGTCTACGAAGCAGAGCTCACCTTCGACGTCACCAACGAGAAGGGCGAAAAGGTCGTCTTCGGCTCGGTCGGCGGCGGCGGGCGTTATGATGGCCTCGTCTCGCGCTTCATGGGCCAACCGGTTCCGGCCACGGGCTTCTCGATCGGCGTCTCGCGCCTGATGACGGCGCTCAAAAATCTCGGCAAGCTCGGCGCCGATGAGGTGGTAGCCCCCGTGCTCGTCACCGTCATGGATGGCGACGTCGAGAGCATGGGCCGCTACCAGCGCTTTACGCAGGCGCTGCGCGCGGAAGGCATCCGCGCCGAAATGTACCAGGGCAACTGGAAGAAATTCGGCAACCAGCTCAAATACGCCGACCGTCGAGGCTCCCCCGTCGCCATCATCCAGGGCGGCGACGAGCGGGCGCAAGGCGTGGTGCAGATCAAGGACCTGATCGAGGGAAAGCGCCTCTCCGGCGAGATCACCGACAATGCCGAATGGCGCGAGGCCCGCGTCGCCCAGGAGGTCGTGCCTGAGACCGAACTGGTCGCCAAGGTGAAGGAAATTCTGGCGCATCAGGCCGAGGATCGCCGCCGGGCGAAGGGTCTTTAAGTTGCTGTTCCGCCGCCACCCCCCTCTGGCCTACCGGCCATCTCCCCCACATGGGGGGAGATCGGGTGCCGCCATGCGCTCGGTCCTGGCAAGCATCGGTGCTGGTATCGCCGTTCCTTCTGCCTACAGTCTCGGCACGATTGCCGGAGGGTTTCTGTCTTGCGCCGAGGTATCGCTTCTGGCCAATCTCCCCCCGTGTGGGGGAGATGCCCGGCAGGGCAGAGGGGGGCATTCTGGCGCGGTCCCCGGCGTCATAGAGGGAGTCGTCCCATGCCCCTGATCAATATGCCGACTTTCGCCGGCGACATTCTCGATGAATTCTCCGCCCGGCGCACCACCCGCGTCGATACGCCCGTTATCCAGCCGGCCGAGCCGTTCCTCGACATGGCCGGCGAGGACCTGCGCCGGCGCATCTTCATGACCGAGAATGAAAAGGGCGAAAGCCTGTGTCTGCGCCCCGAATTCACCATTCCGGTCTGCCTGCGCCATATCGAGACCGCGACCGGAACCCCGAAGCGCTATGCCTATCTCGGCGAGGTGTTCCGCCAGCGCCGCGACGGTGCCAATGAATTCTATCAGGCCGGCATCGAGGATCTCGGCGACACCGGTATTGCCGGCGCCGACGCCCGCGCCATCGGCGACGCCTTTGCCGTGCTGTCCCGCCTGATGCCGGGCCGCGCGCTTCACGTCACGCTCGGCGATCAGGCGGTGTTCGAGGCGGTGGTCAAGGCGCTGGGCCTGCCCGCAGGCTGGCAGAAGCGGCTCATCCACGCTTTCGGTAACGGCGAACAGATCGAGCAGCTGCTGACGAAGCTTGCCAGCCCAAACCATGTCCAGGGTCTTGACCCGATGGTCGCGGCACTTCTCGCTTCCGGTGATGACAAGGCGCTGATCGCCCATATCGACGACACCATGCAGGCGACCGGCTACTCGACCAACGCCAGCCGCTCTCCTGCCGAAATCGCCGCGCGGCTGAAGGAGAAGCTCGAACTGGCCGAAACACGCCTCGACGGAGCGGCGCTTCGGCTTCTGCGCGAATTCCTGTCGCTGGAACTGCCTCTGTCGGAAGCCTCCGCGGCACTTGCCGGATTTGCCAATGCCGCCGGCCTCAGGCTGGGTCCAGCATTGTCGCGCTTCGACGAGCGCGTTGCAGCCCTTGCCAATGCCGGGCTCGACCTCGGCCGGATCACCTATCGCGCCGCCTTCGGGCGCCCGCTCGACTATTACACCGGCCTTGTCTTCGAGATCGGGGTCGAGGGACGGCCGGCCGTGCTTGCCGGCGGTGGCCGCTTCGACCGGCTGCTGACGTTGCTCGGCGCCGAAAATCACATCCCGGCTGTCGGCTTTTCGCTCTGGCTCGACCGCATTGAAGCGCAGAGGGGAGTGAATCAATGACGATCACCATCGGGCTGCCCTCCAAGGGCCGGATGAAGGACGACGCCTCGGCGATCTTCGAAAAGGCCGGCATGAAGATCGTCGCCGTCGGCAACGACCGTTCATATCGCGGCCGCGTCGAAGGTTTGGACGATATCGAGATCGCCTACCTCTCGGCCTCCGAAATTTCGCGTGAGATCGGCAATGGAACAGTCGATTTCGGGGTCACTGGCGAGGATCTGATCCGCGAAGGATTGGCGGAAGCCGACAAGCGCGTGGAAATCTGCGCCCGTCTCGGTTTCGGTCATGCCGATGTCGTGGTCGCCGTGCCGGAAATCTGGCTCGACGTCGACAGTATGGCCGACCTCGGCGACGTCGCCGCCGACTTCCGCGCCCGTCACGGGCGCCGTCTGGCGATCGCCACAAAATACTGGCGCCTGACCCAGCAGTTCTTCTCCAGCCAGCACGGCATCCAGCTTTATCGCATCGTCGAAAGCCTCGGCGCGACGGAAGGAGCGCCCGCCGCCGGCCAGGCGGACATCATCGTCGACATTACCTCGACCGGCTCGACGCTCAAGGCCAACCACCTGAAGATCCTGTCGGACGGTGTGATCCTCAAGTCCGAGGCCTGCCTGGTGCGGGCGCGCAAGACCGAGCATGAGGGTGATCCCCGGGTGGCCGAGATCGTCGCGGCGGTCGGCGCGGCCCTGTGAGGCGACCATGAGCGAGGCGGGGCGAGTGATCGGTGTCTACGAACGCCACGCCCGTGCCTTCGACGGCATCCGCTCGAAGCACCTGTTTGAAAAGCCCTGGCTCGACCGCTTTGCCGCAGGCCTCGCGGATGGCGCTTCCGTGCTTGATATCGGCTGCGGCTCCGGCGAGCCGATGGCGGCCGCGCTCCTGGCTCGCGGGTTTGCCGTCACGGGCGTTGATTCCTCCGAAACGCTGATCGGTCTTTGCCGCCAGCGATTTCCCTCCGCCGACTGGCGCGTGGCCGACATGCGGGGTCTCACGCTCGGCCGGACCTTCGATGCGCTTCTGGCCTGGCACAGCTTCTTCCATCTGACGCCCGACGAGCAGCGGGCGATGTTTCCGGTCTTCGCCGCCCATGCGGCAGACTGCGCCATGCTGATGTTCACCTCTGGCCCTCGCGAGGGCGTGGCGATCGGCAGTTTCGAGGGCGAGCCGCTCTATCACGCGAGCCTTGATTCGGAGGAATATCGACTTCTGCTTCGGGAGAACGGTTTCGCCGTCGTCGACCACGTCATCGACGACCCGGACTGCGGCGGTGCGACCATCTGGCTTGCCCGTAAGGGCTGAGGGACAAAAAAACCGCCGGATCGCTCCGGCGGGTTCTCGTCGTTCAGGGCAGGGTGCTTGAAATATCAGGCGGTGACGGCCACGCCACGGCGTGCGTCGAGCGAATAGGCGCCGGGGCCGAAGGTGGCGAGCAGCATATAGGCGCCGGCCAGCGTGATGTTCTTCATCATCATGATCTGGTTGAGCACGCTCAGCCAGCCGTTCGCGGCAGCCGGGAAGTCCGGCACGTTGATGGCCGAGCCGTGGAAGACGACACCGGTGAACACGCAGAACAGGGCGAGCGCCCAGCCGGTGATCCTGGTCTGGAAGCCGACGAGCACGAACAGGCCGGCGACGAGTTCGAACAGGCCGGCGAGATAGGCCAGCGCGGTCGCGGCGGGCAGGCCGGCGCCGGTGATCATGCCGGCGGTGCCGGACGGATCGACGAGCTTGCCGAAGCCGGAATAGATGAAGATGAAGGAGAGAAGGAGGCGGGCGACAAGAACAACGGAGTTGCTGCTGCTGGACATGTGAGGCTCCTGGGCACGGGACTCTGGATTGGCCGGTGCGCTACTGGTTGAATTTCCTGGAGCTATGTCTCACTTCTTCGCTGTCTGTGAAAGATAGACGATTCGTGACTCTTCGTTCACTAAAATGAAACGATCAATGCGAGAGGCCAAGTGTACCCCTGCGACAGGCGAGAGACGCCTGATATTGGTCTGTTGTCTCATGCATAGGCGTGCAGAGGCGAACCGGCAGCCACTTGGAAGCGCGGGAAAACGAAGATACCCGCCATGCTGCCGGAGTGATCCTCCTCCAACCCGTTGGATTCGCCGATGCAGAAGACCGGCTGACGATGATTGCCATTCGTCACTATCGTCGTCGAATAGCAGAAAACCGATGACGATGTCGCCGCCTGTTCGAAAAGTTCGAGGATATGGCCGCGGTCATGAGGGTCATAGCAGCGCATCATGCTGAGTAGGCCGCATTCGGGTCCGTCCAGGCCATGCAGGACGGTCGCGCGGTCGCCGAGCCTGATCACGCCATTGGAAAGGTCGCCGGCCCAGCCTTCAGATACGGAGAATTGGGAAAGCGTCGCGGCGTGGGATGCGTCCATTTCCAGGAAATCTGGAACAGACGGTGCGGCAAGATTGGCTTTGGCAATCTTAAACAAGACGTTCCCCAGGTCAAAGCCGATATGGACGCGTTGTTGTCCTCGGACCAGTTGCGGATAGCATGGCTCAGATCGTGAGACGCCGGAACGGCGTCAGAATTTGTTTTGGCATTCACCGCAGGGCGGAATGTCGCGATACGAGCGATGGTCTCTCTCGCGCACCCCGAACTGCGTTTATTATCAAGTTCTTATAGGCGAATACGCAGATATAGATGGTTCGCGTATAGGTTTCAACTTCCTTTTCCCTCCGAAGTCTCGAGAACAGGTAATCGTAACCGTAGGTGGTACTTTGAAAGCAAATTTGTCAAAATGAAACAGTTGTCACACGAAGAGTTATAAATTTTCCACTGCGTCTGCAATGAAATTTTTTTGACAGATAAGGGAAAAATGGAAATCTCGAATCGACGCCCTCTCCGGGCGCGCACCCTTGGGTTACTAGGGATAAAACTGCCATCGATAAATACCGTTGGTTGCAGTGGCGGATGTGAGCGCGAAATGCGTGAAATGGAATTTCGCAATACGGATTGTGCAGCATGTCCGAAAATATCGAAACAGTAAAATTGCATGGACGAATCGCTGGAAGCTACAGTCGGCTTTAGTGCGCGCTGCTGTAATTTCAGGTTTTATTGCGTCACTCTAAATATAGAATATACTAAAACACGATGGTGACGCTGGGTTGTGTCGGGCTGCCTGGGGGCGGCTCAGAGAGGGCAATTGCGGAACTGGAAAAGGGCGCCCCCGTTTGCCGGCATTTGCCGCCGCGAGGGGCAGGAAGCCCGGATACTGATGCCGCTGGAATGGAAAGCAGCCTGGTGAATTTGGAGAACTGCTGGTTTCACCGTCGGACATGGAGGTCTCCAGACGAGGTTGCGTGAGTATCGCGTTTCGAATTCTGGAGACCTCTGTGTCCGCTATCCGTCTCTTCCGAAAAATCAGCAGTCGAAGACAGATGACATCAGGAAGGTGAACGACGGACCCAGTCTCTGCTCAAGGTGAATGGCTAGGGGCGGGCCACGAAATAGGCATTGACGATATCGTGGGGCAGCCGGGCAATGTCGATGGTGGAGAAGCCGGCATTCCGGAGCATGTCCTGCGCCATTTCCACGCCCCACATTGTGCCGAGGCCGGCGCCTCCCTGGCCCAGCGATACAGGCGTGCAATGCATGGTCGACATCATGTAGAGAAATGGCGCCAGCGGCACCTGAGCATTCCGCTCGAGATAGCTGGAACCGCCCACTTCCTGCATGAGAAATGCTCCACCGTCCGAAAGTGATCGCCGGATTGCCTTCAGGAGACCTTGAGGATCCCGTTGGTCGTGGATCGCGTCGAAGGCAAAGACGAGGTCGAAATGGCCGAGATCGTCCACCGCCGATAGATCCTTCTCGACGAATTTCAGGTTCACCAGTCCTTTCTCGGCGCGGATCTTCTCCGTTTGCCGGAAGGCATCGCCGCACAGGTCGTAGCCCGTGAAGCGGCTGTTCGGAAAAGTCTCGGCCAATTTCAGCAGCGCAAGCCCTTGCCCACAGCCAATATCGGCGACCTCTATGCCCTTCTCGAGTTTGGCAATGATGCCGGGGACAAGCGGCAGTATGTGCTCGATCAGAGGCTTGACCACAGTCGCCTGGCTCGATTCCGCCATCACTTCATGGAAGCGCCCATAGTGGTGGTAATGGAGGCCCTTGCCATCTCGGAAACGCTGGATGATTTCATCTTCAACCTCGAAACTCACACCGAGGAACTGCGCGATCACCGCAATGTTCTTGAGCTTCGTCGAGCGGGTGAGAAAGGCGGCGTGCTCGGCGGGGAGCGTGAAGGTGGTGGTCGTTGGATCATAGTCGACCACCCCGGACGTGGCCAGGACGGAAAGCCATTCCCGCACATATCGCTCCGAAAGTCCGGCGTTCTCCGCGAGGGCGGCAGCAGTTGTCGAGGGCGTCTCGGCCAGCGTGTCGAACAGGCCTGTGCGATGGCCGATGGAAGTCATCAGAACAAGAGCGGCACGATTGAGAGCGCCGATCATGGTTCCCGCGAAAGCCTGTGCCTTGGCTTCGTCAAACACCGATGCCTGATCGGCCAGTGCCAGATTGGTGGTCATATTGATCTCCTTGGTTGAGAGAGCCGCGGTCCGGCTCGGACAAGGCGATCTACCGCTCGCCCTTGGAGTCTGGTAGGTTCGGTTCGGGCAAAAGCGGTCCGGAACAGACGGGGAGGATCCGGTGGAGCGGAAACCTCTGGAAACAATTGTGGTGGGCCTTCCGGAGGCGAGTGCGACCGGCATGGCCATCATGATGGATGTGCTGTCCTCGGTCGGTCGCGGCTGGGAGATGCTGCACGGGCTGCAGCCACGCCCACCCGCGTTTTGTCCGCGTCTTCTTTCCCTGGATGGCGAGCCGTTTCAATCCACCAACGGATTGATGATGCTGCCGCATGGGCGCCTGACGGATCGCATGTCGGCCGACATCGTCATTATTCCCGAAGTTCGTATCGGTCCCTCGCGCACCTATCCCGAGAGCTTCTTCAGGGTCGCGGACTGGATCCGTACCATGCATGCCAACGGGGCATTGATTGCATCGGTCTGTTCTGGATCCCTGATCGTCGCCGAAAGCGGGCTCCTCGACGGGGAGGACGCCGCCACGCACTGGGCGGCGGCCGCCGGCATGGCAGAGCGATACCCCAGGGTCAGGGTTCGGAAAGAGCGTATCCTCGTTCCAGCAGGTCAGGGGCATCGCGTCGTCACGGCCGGTGGCGCTTCCTCCTGGCATGACCTGCTTCTCTATCTGATAGGGCGCTTCTGCGGATGGGAGGAGGCACGTCGGATTGCCCGGGTATTCCTGCTGCAGTGGCATGCAGAAGGCCAGTTGCCGTTTGCCTCGCTCACCATCGGTCGCCAGCATCAGGATCAGGCGGTGGCGGCCTCTCAGATCTGGGCGGCGGATAACTACAGGAATGCGAATCCCGTCAGCGAAATGGTGGCCCGAAGCGGCTTGACAGAAAGGAGTTTTCTCCGGCGCTTCCGGTCCGCCACCGGCCAGTCGCCCCTTGAATATGTCCAGACACTGAGGATCGAGGAGGCGAAACAGATGCTCGAGACCTCAACTCTGTCTCTGGACGACATAGCGGCGGAGATCGGTTACATCGAGCCGGCAAGCTTCCGTCGCCTTTTCCGGAGGATGGTGGGGATCACGCCGTCCGAATATCGCCGGCGCCACGCTCTCCCTCCAGAAGTTTGGCTGCGCGCCATGCAAAAAGGGCGGCCCGAAGACCGCCCTTTCTGAAATGAACCGGATGGCTCAGATGCGAGACATTAGTCTCACATCATGCCGCCCATGCCGCCCATGTCGGGCATGCCGCCGCCCATGCCGCCGGCGGCGTCCTTCTTCGGAAGCTCGGCAATCATGGCTTCGGTGGTGACCAGCAGGCCGGCAACCGAGGCAGCGTCCTGAAGGGCGGTGCGGACAACCTTGACCGGGTCGACGATACCCATGGCGATCATGTCGCCGTATTCGCCGGTCTGGGCGTTGTAGCCGAAGTTGTCCTGATCCTTGTCGAGGATCTTGCCGACAACGATGGAGGCTTCGTCACCAGCGTTCTCGGCGATCTGGCGGCACGGAGCCTGCAGGGCGCGGCGAACGATGTTGATGCCGGCTTCCTGGTCCTGGTTGGCGCCCTTGACCGAGATCTTGACCGACGAGCGAAGCAGGGCAACGCCACCGCCGGGTACGATGCCTTCCTGAACGGCGGCGCGGGTCGCGTTGAGCGCGTCGTCGATGCGGTCCTTCTTTTCCTTGACTTCGATTTCCGTCGAACCGCCAACGCGGATCACGGCAACACCGCCAGCGAGCTTGGCAAGACGTTCCTGCAGCTTCTCGCGGTCATAGTCGGAAGTGGTTTCTTCGATCTGGGCCTTGATCTGGGAAACACGGCCTTCGATGTCCGACTTCTTGCCGGAACCGTCGACGATCGTGGTATTTTCCTTGGTGATCGAGACCTTCTTGGCGCGGCCGAGCATGTCGAGGGTAACCGACTCGAGCTTGATCCCGAGATCTTCGGAGATAACGGTACCGCCGGTGAGGATCGCGATGTCTTCCAGCATGGCCTTGCGGCGATCGCCGAAGCCCGGAGCCTTGACGGCAGCGATCTTCAGGCCGCCACGCAGCTTGTTGACGACGAGGGTCGCAAGAGCTTCGCCTTCAACGTCTTCAGCGATGATGACGAGCGGCTTGCCGGTCTGAACAACGGCTTCGAGAACCGGGAGCATGGCCTGGAGGTTCGAGAGCTTCTTCTCGTGCAGGAGAATGTAAGCGTCTTCGAGGTCCGCGATCATCTTTTCCGGGTTGGTGACGAAGTAGGGCGAAAGATAGCCGCGGTCGAACTGCATGCCTTCGACGACTTCGAGTTCGGTTTCGGCGGTCTTGGCTTCTTCAACCGTGATGACGCCTTCGTTGCCGACCTTCTGCATGGCTTCCGCGATGTCGAGGCCGATCTGGCGCTCGCCGTTTGCAGAAATCGTACCGACCTGGGCGACTTCTTCCGAGGTGTTGATCTTCTTGGCCTTGGCCTGGAGATTCTTGACGACTTCGGTGACGGCGAGGTCGATACCGCGCTTCAGGTCCATCGGGTTCATACCGGCGGCAACGGCCTTGTTGCCTTCGCGAACGATGGCCTGGGCGAGAACGGTCGCGGTGGTGGTGCCGTCACCGGCGATGTCGTTGGTCTTAGAAGCGACTTCGCGGACCATCTGGGCGCCCATGTTCTCGAACTTGTCTTCCAGCTCGATTTCCTTGGCGACCGATACGCCGTCCTTGGTGATGCGCGGTGCGCCGAAGGACTTGTCGATGATGACGTTGCGGCCCTTCGGACCGAGGGTGACCTTCACTGCATCGGCGAGGATGTCGACGCCGCGCAGCATCTTCTCGCGCGCAGTGCGGCCGAACTTGATTTCTTTAGCTGCCATGTTCAAAACTCCCGGGCATCAGCCCATTGGTGAATTGTTGATTTTGGGGATGAGGGTACCGGCGGATCAGCCGATGATGCCCATGATGTCGGCTTCCTTCATGATCAGAAGGTCGACGCCGTCGAGCTTGACTTCAGTGCCCGACCACTTGCCGAACAGCACGCGGTCGCCAACCTTGACGTCGAGCGCCACGACCTTGCCGTGGTCATCGCGGGCGCCGGGGCCAACCGCGATCACTTCGCCTTCAGCCGGCTTTTCCTTGGCGGTATCGGGAATGATGATGCCACCCTTGGTCTTTTCTTCGGATTCAACGCGACGTACGACGACGCGGTCGTGAAGCGGACGGAATTTGGTGCTTGCCATTGTCTAATCCCTCGATCAAATGACATTCGCGGATCGCAACGGATCCGCATCGAAACAGTTAGCACTCCCTTTGGGTGAGTGCTAGCGACGGTGGAAATAAGCACGCCCGCCGAATGAGTCAAGCGCGCGCCATCGAAAATTGTCCACGCAACATCATTATCACGGGCATATGACAGACCTTGTGACAGCCGAAAAAGAACCGCAATGTACGGCCGCGCCTTCTTTCGCCGAAGTTGTAAAATCCTTTTTCCAAATCGGCATCTTGAGCTTCGGCGGACCGGCCGCGCAGATCGGCCTCATGCACCGGATCGCGGTCGATGAGAAACGCTGGATCTCGGAAGACCGGTTTCTCCATGCGTTGAACTATTGCATGCTGTTGCCGGGACCGGAGGCGCAGCAGCTGGCGACCTATATCGGCTGGCTGCTTCATGGCGTGCGCGGCGGTATCGTGGCCGGCCTGCTTTTCGTTCTGCCGGGGCTTGCCGTCATCACCGGTCTATCGGCCATCTATGCGCTCTACCAGGATATCGGCTGGGTGGCCGGCCTGTTCTTCGGGCTCAAGGCGGCTGTGCTATCCATCGTCATCGAGGCGGTCGTCCGTATCGGCAAGCGTGCACTCAAGAGCGGTTTTCATCGCGCAATAGCAGCTCTGGCCTTTCTGTCGCTTTTCGTTCTGTCGCTGCCTTTTCCGGTGGTGGTCCTGGCCGCCGGAGCGGCGGGGCTGGTGGTGGCCCGTGCCGGACCGGCCGTACCCGTCTCCAGGGACGCGGCCGCGGCGGAGGCCGGTGGGTGGCGAGTCTCGCCGGTTCGCTCGCTGCTGGCTCTTGCTTTCTGGCTCATGGTCTGGCAGGCACCGCTGGCGGCGCTCTATATCCTCGGTGACCCGGCGGGTCTGACGGCGGTCTTCTCCTTCTTCTCGAAAATGGCTCTTGTCACGTTCGGCGGCGCCTATGCCGTGCTCGCATACGTCGCGCAGGTCGCGGTGGAGCATTATCAATGGCTGCGGCCTGGCGAAATGCTGCATGGGCTGGCGCTTGCCGAGACGACGCCGGGCCCGCTTGTCCTCGTGCTCTCCTTCGTCGGCTTTCTCGCGGCCTTCCGCGAGACAGGCGGCCTCGATCCGCTCCTGTCAGGCGTGCTCGGCGCCCTCATCACCGCCTGGGCGACCTTCGTTCCGAGTTTCATCTGGATCTTCGCCGGCGCACCCCATATAGAGAGGCTCTACGGCAATCGTCTGGTGACGGGTGCTCTTTCGGCGATCACTGCCGCCGTCGTCGGCGTTATCCTCAATCTGGCCGTCTGGTTCGCGCTGCATGTGCTTTTCACCAAGGTCGACCGTCTCGTTCTATGGCACGGCTTTGGGGCGAGGGGAAAGGTGGAAGGTGTTGGTTTTCTTCCCGTTTCCATCAGTGTTCCCGATCCGGCGACACTCGATGTCGCCGCTCTTGGCATATCGCTGCTTGCCGCCCTTCTGGTATTTCGTTTCCGGCAGGGCATCGGACGCACGCTGCTGGTCTGCGCCACCGCCGGTTTCGCCTTGCGTGCTCTGGTATGAATTTTCACGCCGCGTACTTCATATTTGCCGGCCCGCAGCAAATCCCCTTGCCTTGCGGGCTTTCCTTTGCGATGTGAGCCGGGAACATTTTGAAGTCAGGAAAAGTGAATGGCCGAGCGCATCTCCAACCTTAGCGATGTCAGCAACTTGTACGACGTGATCCTCTGCGATGTCTGGGGCGTGCTGCATAACGGCGTCGATGCTTTTCCCGCTGCTTCCGAGGCGCTGACGGCGGCGCGCGCGGCCGGTGTGTCGGTCGTCCTGATCACCAATTCGCCGCGCCGCGCGCAGGACGTCATCAGCCAGCTCAGGATAATCGGCGCCGCCGATACCGCCTACGACCGCATCGTGACTTCGGGGGATGTCACCCGCACGTTGATCGCGGCCGGTCCGAAGAAGATCTTCTTCCTGGGGCCTGATCGGGACCTGAACCTGCTCGACGGCCTCGATGTGACATCGGTTTCGCCCGCCGAGGCCGAGGCAATCGTCTGCACCGGCTTCTTCGATGATGAGACAGAAACGCCGGAAGACTACCATGACATGCTGGTTGCCTTTGCCGCCCGCAAGGTGCCGCTGATCTGCGCCAATCCGGATCTGATCGTGGAGCGCGGCCATCGCATGATCCCCTGCGCCGGCGCGGTCGCCGCCTATTACGAGCAGTTCGGCGGCGAGACCCGCATTGCCGGCAAGCCCCATCATCCGATCTATGAGGCCGCGCTCGCCGCCGCCCGGGATCATCGTGGCGCCGAGGTTGATCCGAGCCGCGTGCTTGCCATCGGCGACGGCATGCCGACGGACGTACGCGGCGCCCTCGATGCCGGTCTTGACCTCCTCTATGTCAGCGGCGGCATTCATGCCGGCGAATATACTGTCAACGGCAAGACCGACGAGGCGATCCTCAATGCCTATCTGAAGCGCGAGAACGCGACCCCGAAATGGTGGATGCAAAGACTGGCGTGAGGCGGGCCCGGCAATGACGGTTTTCCATCGGAACGAGAAAAAGAACCCGTTACCCGAGAATCTCAAGGGCGGCGTCATTGCCATCGGCAATTTTGACGGCGTTCATCGGGGACACCAGACGGTGCTGTCGCGGGCGCTGGCACTTTCCGAAGCGCGCGGCATCCCCGCGCTCGTGCTGACCTTCGAGCCGCATCCGCGCACCGTTTTCAACCCGGACAAGCCTGTCTTCCGCCTGACGCCCGCGCCCATGCGTGCCCGCATTCTCGAGGCCATGGGCTTCCATTCGGTGATCGAATACCCATTCGATCGCGATTTCTCCCAGCGCTCCGCCGACGAGTTCATTCACTCCATCCTGATCGATTGGCTGGGAGCGAGCGAGGTCGTCACGGGTTTCGATTTTCATTTCGGCAAGGGCAGGGAAGGTGGGCCGGCATTTTTGATGGAAGCCGGCCGCAAGAACGGTTTCGGAGTGACGCTTGTCGACGCATTCCGTGACGAGGGCGCGGTTGTCGTCTCGTCCAGTCGCATTCGCGGTCTTCTGGCCGAAGGAGATGTGGCGGAAGCAGCCGGCCTTCTCGGCTACCGCTTCACCGTCGAAGCCGAGGTCATCAAGGGCCAACAGCTTGGCCGCACGCTGGGCTATCCGACGGCAAACATGGCGCTGCCACCGGAAGCGGAGCTGAAACCCGGCATCTACGCCGTCCGGCTTCGCCGTGCCGACGGTACGCTTCATGATGGCGTGGCGAGTTTTGGCTTTCGGCCGACCGTCACCGAAAACGGCGCCGCGCTACTCGAAACCTATGTGTTCGACTTCTCCGGCAGTCTCTATGGCGAGACCTGTTCCGTCTCCTTCTTCGGTCATCTGCGTGATGAGCTGAAATTTACAGGTCTTGAACCGCTCGTGGCGCAGATCAGACGCGATGAGGAGGAGGCCCGGGCGCTGCTGGCGGGCGTGAGGCCGCTCGGCGAACTGGATGCGAAGATCGCATTCTGATCCGAGCTATACGTCAGGGCTCCTTTTCGGTCGCCCGCGATTCTCGCCTTACCTCGCCCGGGTCTGCTGGCCTGATGCGATACCGTTTTGCAGTTTCGCATTATTGCGAAAAAGCATTTCCCATCCGACCTTTGAAATATAAGGAAATACCTATGTTTTCCCTTTTTATTCTGTAGAGTGCGGTTTGTTGTCGCGCCCTCGTATTGGGCACGATCTGATGGAACGCCTTTCAGGAGAATGAGAATGACCGAGTTCACTCCGTTACTGTCTTTTGCTGGCGGCCTTCTGATCGGGCTCGCCGCCGTCCTACTGATGGTCTCCTGGGGGCGCATCGCCGGCATGTCAGCCATCGTCATCGGCGTATTTCCGCCTATGGCCAGCGACTGGGCCTGGCGGGCGGCATTTCTCGTCGGCGCGATCGGAGCACCTGCTCTCCTCCAGTTCTTCGGTTACAGCGCCGCCTTTTCCGTGCCGCTCTCGTTGACCGCCCTGATCGTCGGCGGCCTTGTGACCGGTCTTGGAGTGACCTTCGGATCGGGCTGCACCTCGGGTCATGGTGTTTGCGGCATGTCGCGGCTTTCGCCTCGTTCCCTTGCCGCGACGGCGTGCTTCATGGCTGGCGCTTTTGCCACGGTCTTCCTCGTCCGGCACGTTTTCTGAAGGGTCGCCTCGAATGAAATATGCAGCTGTACTGGTCATTGGCGCCATTTTCGGCATCGGGATCGTGCTTTCCGGCATGGCAGATCCGGCGAAGGTTATGAATTTCTTCGATATTGCGGGTACCTGGGACCCGAGCCTTGCCTTTGTCATGGCCGGCGCTCTGCTGGTGACGGCCCCGGGCTATGTGCTGATCCAGCGCAAGCGAGACAAACCGGTTTTCGACCGGATCTTCCATATCCCGGCCAAGGGCCGGATCGACGCGCGCCTCATCTCCGGCTCGGCCCTGTTCGGCATCGGCTGGGGCATCGCCGGCTTCTGCCCCGGCGGTGCGATCCCGGCACTCGGTCTCGGCCATAACGAAACCTATTTCTTTCTTGCCGCGATGGTGTCCGGCATGCTGGTAGCCCGGCAGGTCCTGCGCATGGATGTATTCACGCTCGCCAAAGGGTCCGCTTGATCATTTGCGGCGCCGAGCCCCTTCCTTTTCTCGGCAAAAGCGCTTAAAGACCGCCACCATGACCATGGTTCGGCTGACCATATCCCTTCGAATTATTGGCCCGGCCTTCCGCGCGCTTTGAAAGCTGCCGGAGGGTCCGGGTTTTCGGCGCTTTGAAAGAGCGCTTTCCGTCACCGGCAAATTTCAGATTATGACGCTACCCCTTGCGGGCGTCCCTCTCGATGGCAAGATCATGACCGACACCACAGAAAAAGTAGACTATTCTTCCACTCTCTATCTGCCCCAGACCGAATTCCCGATGCGTGCCGGTCTGCCGCAGAAGGAACCGGAACTGGTGGCCCGATGGCAGAAGATGGGCCTCTACAAGCAGCTGCGCGCCTCCGCCGCCGGCCGCGAGAAGTTCGTCCTGCACGATGGTCCGCCCTATGCCAACGGCAACATCCATATCGGCCACGCGCTGAACAAGATCCTGAAAGACGTCATCACCCGCTCCTTCCAGATGCGCGGCTATGATTCGAACTATGTTCCCGGCTGGGATTGCCACGGCCTTCCGATCGAATGGAAGATCGAGGAAAAATACCGCGAGAAGGGCAAGAACAAGGATGAGGTCCCGGTCAACGAATTCCGTCAGGAATGCCGCGACTTCGCCGCCGGCTGGATCAAGATTCAGTCGGAGGAGTTCAAGCGCCTCGGCATCGAGGGCGACTTCGAAAACCCCTACACCACCATGGCCTTCCACGCAGAAGCGCGGATCGCCGGCGAACTTTTGAAGATCGCCAGGAGCGGCCAGCTGTATCGCGGCTCCAAACCCGTCATGTGGTCGGTCGTCGAGCGCACGGCGCTGGCCGAGGCCGAAGTCGAATATGCGGATGTCGAGAGCGACGCGATCTGGGTCAAATTCCCTGTGACCGAGGGTTCGGCTGAACTCCAAGGCAATTCCGTCGTCATCTGGACGACGACCCCCTGGACGATCCCGGGCAACCGCGCCATCGCCTTTTCGTCGCGTTACCCTTACGGTCTTTACGAGGTGACAAGCGCCGAGAATGATTTCGGTCCGCAGCCCGGCGAGAAGCTCATCTTCGCCAAGCGTCTCGCCGAAGATGCCGCGACCAAGGCCAAGCTGACCTTCAAGCTGGTCCGCGACGTGACGGGCGCCGAACTCGCCGCCATCACCTGCGCTCACCCGCTGAAGGATCTCGGCTACACCTTCCCCGTCCCCCTGCTCGACGGCGACCACGTCACCGACGATGCCGGCACTGGCTTTGTGCACACCGCGCCCAGCCATGGTCGCGAGGACTTTGATGCCTGGACGGCCAGCGCTCGTACGCTGGAGGCGCGCGGCATCGACACGAAGATCCCGTTCCCGGTCGATGATGCCGGCTTCTACACCGCCGACGCGCCCGGCTTCGGTCCGGACCGCGAAGGTGGCCCCGCCCGCGTGATGGATGACAACGGCAAGAAGGGTGACGCAAACAAGGCTGTCATCGAAGCGCTGATCGCCACGAATACGCTCTTTGCGCGTGGCCGCCTGAAGCATTCCTATCCGCATAGCTGGCGTTCCAAGAAACCGGTCATCTTCCGCAATACGCCGCAGTGGTTCGTCCATATGGACAAGGATTTCGGCGACGGCACGACCCTGCGCACCCGCGCGCTGAAGGCGATCGACGACACCCGCTTCGTGCCTGCCGCCGGTCAGAACCGCCTGGGTGCGATGATCGAAAGCCGCCCTGACTGGGTGCTTTCCCGTCAGAGGGCCTGGGGCGTGCCGATCTGCGTCTTCGTCGACGAAAAGGGTGAAATCCTTCAGGACGAGGCGGTCAATGCCCGCATCCTCGAGGCCTTCGAAAAGGAAGGTGCCGACGCCTGGTTCGCCGAAGGCGCGCGCGAGCGCTTCCTGGCCTCCCGCGCCAACGAGCCCTGGAAGCAGGTGACGGACATTCTCGACGTCTGGTTCGATTCAGGGTCTACCCACACCTTCACGCTCGAAGACCGCCCGGACCTCAAATGGCCGGCCGACGTCTATCTCGAAGGCTCCGACCAGCATCGCGGCTGGTTCCATTCCTCGCTTCTGGAAAGCTGCGCCACGCGCGGCCGCGCGCCCTACAACGCCGTCATCACCCATGGCTTCACCATGGATGAGAAGGGCGAAAAGATGTCGAAGTCCAAGGGCAACGTCGTTGCGCCCCAGAATGTGATGAAGGAATCGGGAGCCGATATCCTGCGCCTCTGGGTCATGACCACCGACTACTGGGAAGACCAGCGTCTCGGCAAGACGATCATCCAGACCAACATCGACGCCTATCGCAAGCTTCGCAACACCATCCGCTGGATGCTCGGCACGCTCGCCCACGACACGGGCGAGGAGATCGCCTACGCCGACATGCCGGAACTCGAAAAGCTGATGCTGCATCGGCTGTCGGAACTCGACGAGCTGGTGCGTGAAGGCTACGACGCCTTCGCCTTCAAGAAGATCGTCCGCGCGCTGATCGACTTCTCGAATGTCGAACTCTCGGCCTTCTACTTCGATATCCGCAAGGATGCACTCTATTGCGATGCGCCCTCGAGCCTGCGCCGGCGTGCAAGCCTTGCAGTCATCCGCAGACTGTTCGATTGCATCGTGACCTGGCTCGCGCCGATGCTGCCCTTCACGACGGAGGAAGCCTGGCTGTCGCGCAATCCGTCCGCCATTTCGGTCCATCTGGAACAGTTCCCGGCGGTGCCCACCGAATGGCGCAATGATGCGCTCGAAGCCAAGTGGGAGAAGGTGAAGCAGGTCCGCACGGTCGTCACCGGTGCGCTCGAGATCGAGCGCAAGGACAAGCGGATCGGCTCTTCGCTGGAAGCCGCGCCCGTTGTCCATGTCGCCGATCCCGAGCTGTTCAAGGCTCTCGAAGGGCAGGATTTTGCGGAGATCTGCATCACGTCTGCGATCACCGTGCTTGCCGATGAAGGCCCGGCCGATGCCTTCCGCCTCGCCGAGGTGGCCAAGGTCTCCGTCGAACCTAAACTTGCCGAGGGCAAGAAATGCGCCCGCTCCTGGCGGATCACCAACGATGTCGGTTCCGATCCGGACTACCCGGACGTTTCTGCGCGCGATGCGGCGGCGCTGCGAGAGATCGCGGCTCGCCAATAGGGAAATATTACCGGATGATTTGCGCTTTCGCCGATCATCCGGTAAAACCTGCCTGAAATTGGCCGAAATTCTCGTTCAGGCGGAGTAGAGATATAGTTCGGTCGGGAACAATATTACCGGCGAGGCTGGAAGGGCATTCATGAAAGCGGCAGATGTGTTGAGAGTTGGCGCCGGGGCAGCAGGCATCATCATCGGTCTCGCGAGCCTTACCGGCTGCGTCGGAAGCCCGACCTACGGCACCGACAAGACGGCGATGGAACAGTTGGTGGAAGACGTCGGCTCGGCGGTCTCGATCGGCTCTAACCCGAACAAGAATACGGGCACGAAATACAATCCGCGCCCGGCCCTGGTGATGCCGCCCAAGACCGCAATGAACACATTGCCTGCCCCGCAGCAGTCGCTCGCCAGCAAGGACAATCCGGATTGGTTGGAAACGCCGGAAGATGCGCGTGCGCGTCTGGTCGCGGAGGCCGATGCCAATGCCAACAATCCACGCTATCGCTCGCCGCTGCTCGTCGGTTACGGAACCAACGGCACGATGACCGAATCGCAGAAGTGGCAGGCCTTCCGCGAGGCGCGCCAGTTGCAGAAGGGTGCCTATCTCGATCAGCGACGCTTCCTGTCCGATCCCCCGACGCAATATCGTCAGGTTGCCGAAGCCTCGACTCTCGACGATCTCGGCGAACCCGAACTCAAGAAGCAGAAGCGCCGGAAGAAGGAAGCCAAGGCTGCCCAGCAGACAAAGTCATGGTGGGTGCCCTTCCAATAACCTGACAGTCTGGTTTTCAGATTCAAGGCAGGCCGGAAACGGCCTGCAACCATTTTCGGACGACACTTCATGACTTTCACCATTCGCGACGCGACGCCGGATGACGTCGACACCATTCTGCGCTTCATCACCGAACTGGCGATCTTCGAGAAGGCCGAGCACGAGGTCGAGGCGACCACCGAGAGCCTGATGGAAACCCTGTTCGGCCCGGATGCCGTGACCGGTGCTGCGATCCTCGATATCGATGGCGTCGCTGCCGGTTTCGCCGTCTGGTTCTTCAGCTATTCTACCTGGCAGGCCAGGAACGGACTCTATCTCGAGGATCTCTATATCAGTCCGCAATATCGCGGCTCCGGGGGCGGCAAGGCGTTGCTGCGGCATCTGGCGAGGCTCGCCGTCGAGAAGGGCTGTGGTCGCTTCGAGTGGAGCGTTCTCGACTGGAACGAGCCGGCGATCCGCGTCTACGAGGCGGTCGGCGCCGAGCCGCAGAATGAGTGGATCCGATATCGCTTGTCGGGAGAAAAGCTGAAGGCATTTGCCGACGGTTGAGCCTCAGCGCTTTTCGGCGAAGAAATCCTTCAGGATCGTGGAGGCCCTCGTGGCTCCGATGCCGGAATAGACTTCCGGTGCGTGGTGGCAGGTGGGCTGCGAATAGAAGCGCACGCCGTTTTCGACTGCGCCGCCCTTGGGATCCTCGGCGCCATAGTAGAGCCGGCGGATCCTCGCAAACGAGATCGCCGCGGCGCACATGGTGCAGGGTTCGAGCGTGACGTAGAGATCGGCGCCGGAGAGCCGCTCGCCGCCAAGCCGTTCTGCGGCCATGCGGATCGCAGCGATTTCGGCGTGTGCTGTAATGTCGTTGAGTTCGCGGGTCCGGTTTCCGGCCTGCGCGACGACCTTGCCGTCGAGAACGACGACCGCTCCGATGGGCACTTCTCCGCGCTTTCCCGCGGCTTGTGCCTCATCAAGCGCCAGATCCATGAAACGATTCGCCACCGGCATACGACAATTTCCTCTTAACCAAGGCCTCGTGACCTGATACGACACGCCAAACCACAGGCAAACAACAAATGACATTCAAAGACAAGCCTAGGCGCTCCGGGGCCAAGCCATCCGATCGCGACGGAAAACCGTTCGTCCGCAAGACAGCCAAACCCGGCGGCAAGGCGCCGTCGAAGGTCGACAAGGCGTCCCCGGCGCCTGCCGTTGCCGCCGCCGAGGGCATGAAGCCCGAGCGCATTTCGAAGATCATGGCGCGCGCCGGCGTGGCTTCGCGCCGCGATATAGAGCGTATGATCATGGAAGGCCGCGTCAGCCTGAACGGCAAGGTGCTGGAAACGCCGGTCGTCAACGCTACGCTTGCCGATCGCATTGAGGTGGATGGCGTCGCCATCCGCGGCATCGAGCGCACGCGTCTCTGGCTCTATCACAAGCCGTCCGGCCTCGTGACCACCAATTCCGATCCGGAAGGTCGCCCGACCGTCTTCGACAACTTGCCCGAAGAGCTGCCGCGCGTCATGTCGATCGGCCGCCTCGACATCAACACCGAAGGCCTTTTGCTGCTGACCAATGACGGCGGCCTTGCCCGTGTGCTGGAATTGCCGACCACCGGCTGGCTGCGCCGCTACCGCGTCCGCGCCCATGGCGAGATCGATCAGTCGGCGCTCGACAAGCTGAAGGAGGGCATCGCCGTCGAAGGAGTGCTCTATGGCTCCATCGAGGCCACGCTTGATCGCAAGCAGGGCCACAACGTGTGGATCACCATGGGGCTTCGCGAAGGCAAGAACCGCGAGATCAAGAATGTGCTGGGCGCGCTCGGGCTCGAGGTGAACCGGCTGATCCGTATCTCCTACGGTCCCTTCCAGCTCGGCGATCTGCCGGAAGGCAAGGTGGTCGAGGTTCGCGGCCGCATGTTGCGCGATCAGCTCGGACCCCGCCTGATCGAGGACGCCAAGGCCAATTTCGACGCCCCGATCTACTCGGCTGCTGCCGCGGATGAAGAGAGCGAGGCGCCCGTTGCCGCGCCCGAAAAGTCGCAATGGGCCAAACGCGAGAAGTCTGAAGACAAGCGCGAAAGAGCCCTTGGACGGCTCGATACCCGCCGCGACGGTGGCGACGATCGCCGCAAGGGCCCTGCGAAGCGTGAAACCAGAGGTGACGACCGCCGCGATGACTTCGGCGAACGGCCGACGCGTCGTGCTCCCGGCCAGTCGCGCACGGCTAATGTCTGGATGGCGCCCGGCGCCCGTCCGGTCGCCGAAAAGACCGCTAGGAACAAGGATGCGGCCGAGACCGCCCAGAAGCGCGCGCCGCGCGCCCGTCCTGAAGGCGCACCGCAGGCCAAGCGTTACGGCCGCACCAGGGATGGTCTACCGACCAGGTCCAGGGGCAAGTTCGATCCGGACCGCAAGGGCGGCACGCCGTCGTTCGAGAGGCCGGACGCAGGCCCGCGCGTTGTCGTGAAGCGCGCCGAGGAGGACAAAGATTGGATCCGTGCCGATGCGCCGGAGAAGAGGGAAGAAGGGGGCGATCGCAAGCGCTCGTTCTCCGATCGTCCGCCGCGTGGGGATCGTCCCTTCGGCGACAAGCCTAGGGGTGACCGGTCCTTCGGTGGCAAGCCGCGTGAAGATCGCCGCCCGCGTTCCGAGGGCGACGAGCGGCCAAGGGCCCGATCCTTTTCGGGCGATCAACGCTCCGAGCGTCCTCCGCGCGGCGAGAAGCCTCATGGTGGCAAACCGCGGGAAGACCGTGCATTCGGCGACAAGCCGCGCGCTGCGAGGACCGGCGATGACAGGCCGTCAGGCGGTAAGCCCTTCGGCGGCAAACCCAAGGGCGGCAAATCTTTTGGCGGCAAGCCTTCTGGTTCGAAACCCTATTCCGGCAGGCCGCAGGGCGACCGTCCTGATGGCGGCGGCAGGGGCGGTACTGGCAAAGGCAAGGGAATGACGCGCGGTGCGGATCGTCGGCGGTGAGTTTCGCGGCCGTGTGCTGGCCGCGCCGAAATCGAACGCGATCCGGCCGACCACCGACCGGACGCGCGAGAGCCTCTTCAACATTCTGAACCATGCTCATCCGGCAAGTCTCGACGGCACTCGCGTACTCGATCTTTTCGCCGGCACGGGCGCGGTCGGGCTGGAGGCGCTGTCGCGTGGCTGCCGATCGGCACTTTTCGTCGAGAACAGCGTCGAAGGCCGCAGTCTCCTGTGGGAGAATATCGACGCGTTGGGGTTGCATGGGCGTGCGCGCATGCTGCGCCGTGACGCGACCCAGCTCGGCAGCGCCAGCAACATCGAGCCGTTTCATCTGATGTTCGCAGACCCGCCCTACAACAAGGGGCTCGGAGAGAAGGCCTTCGCGGCTGCTCATGCCGGTGGCTGGCTGATGCCCGGTGCGTTGGCCATTCTGGAGGAAAGCGCGGAGGCGCCGGTCAAAATGGATCCCGTCTTCCATTTCCTGGAAGAACGATCCTTCGGCGATACGAAAATGTATTTTTACGAATACCGGCCGGGTTGACGGCCTTCACCCTTGGAGGTGACCGCATATGACCAACGATTTGACGGTGACGGAAGACAGGCCAGCATCGAAACGTAGCGGTGGTCCTACGATCGCGCTTGCGCTCGGAGCGGGGGGCGCGCGCGGATTCGCCCATATCCCTGTTATCGAGGCGCTGGACGAAATGGGTATTATGCCCGTGGCCATCGCCGGTTCCTCGATCGGCGCGATCATCGGCTCCGGACTTGCGGCGGGCATGACAGGCCGCGAGATCCGCGACTATACGCTGGACACGGTTGGCAAGCGGTCCAATATCGCAAACCGCCTCTGGAGCCTCGGCCCCGCAACCATGCGCGATGCGCTTGGCGGTTTCCGGCTAGGCCAGTTCAATCTGGAGCGGATATTGAGGGCGTTTCTGCCCGATGCTCTTCCCGATGATTTCAGTGGCCTCAAAATTCCGTTCAAGGTGATCGCAACGGACTATTACGGCCAGAAGGAAGTTGTCTGCGAGGACGGAGAACTCTATGAGGCGCTCGCCGCATCGGCGGCGATCCCGGCGCTCTTCATGCCGGTTCACCGCGGCGGGCGATTGATGGTCGATGGCGGCATCTTCAACCCCGTGCCCTACGATCATCTGGCGGGAATTGCCGATATCGTGGTCGCCGTCGACGTGATCGGGGGCCCCGGAGGAGATATCAGTCAGGTGCCGAACCGGTTGGATAGCCTGTTCGGCGCAACGCAGCTGATGATGCAGGCCAATCTCGGATTGAAGAGGAAGCTGACCCCGCCGGATATTTTCGTGAGGCCCGAGGTGAATTCCTTCCGCATTCTCGATTTCCTCAAGGCGCGGCACATCATCGAGTCCAGCGATAGCCTCAAGGACGACCTGAAACGCAGCCTCGAAGCGCGTATCGAAACCGAGTTGCGCCGCTAGCGAGGGGCCTGCGGTTTCCCACTTGCGATGTCGCCGCGCTCGATGACTTCCGTTTCCTCGAAACTGGCGCTGGTCCGCTTCGGCTTCATCAACGGTTCCGGCCGCACGGGCTTGTTGTGCAGCATATGCCGTCCCGCAAGAACTCCCTCGGCCGCCTGAATCTGAAGCCGCTCCTCGTCACGTCTGCGGATATCCTCGCCGATCGCCAGGGCTTCTTCCTCGCTCACGCCGAGGGCTTCAAGCGTCCGACGGCCGAACAACAAGCCGGATTCGAGCGTTTCACGCAGTTCGTATTCGACATTGCGGGCCCTCAGTGAAAGACTGTGGATACGATCATAGGAGCGCACGAAGAGCCGGGCGCTCGGATATTCGGCCGTGAGGAGATCGACGATCTTGTCAGTCGTTTCCTTCTTCTGCGTGCAGACCGCGACGATATTGGCCCGCTCGATGCCTGCCGCGCGCAGCACGTCGAGACGGGTCCCGTCGCCGAAATAGATGCGGAAGCCGAAGGACGCTGCCTGGCGGATACGGTCGGCGGAATCGTCGATGATCGTTACCTCGCGGCCGCTGGCAAGCAGGATCTGCGCGGCGACCTGGGCAAAACGCGAGAACCCGATCATCAGCACGTCCGATCCCGCCCCCTCGAAATCCTCCTCCATCTCTTCCCGTTCCTCGCCGGTGATGAAGCGCCGCGAGATCACCGTCCCCAAGGGTGTCAGCGCCATGGTGAGCGTGACGATCGAGATCAACAACGAGGATGTCGAACTTGAGAAGAGCTGCGATGTTGTGGCGGTGGTGAAGAGCACGAAACCGAATTCGCCGCCCTGCGGCAACAGGAAGGCGATGCGGACCGCGTCGTTATGGGACGAACCGGCGATGCGACAAAGCGCATAGAGAACGGCAGACTTGATGGCGATCAGCGCAGGCACGGCAATCAGGATTAAGACCAGATTGTCGACGATGACCCCGATTTCCACGGACAGTCCAACTGCCATGAAGAACAGGGCGAGAAGTATGCCGCGGAACGGCTCGATATCGGCTTCCAGCTCGTGGCGATAGGAGGATTCGGCCAGCATGACGCCGGAGAGGAAGGCGCCCATGGCCATCGACAGTCCGGCCAGATGCATCAGCATGGCCGATCCGAGCACGACGAAGAGGGCGGCGGCGATCATCACCTCGCGCGCTCCGGTTCTCGCAATCACCTGGAAGAGCGGCGTCAGCAGATAGCGCCCGGCCATGATCATCGCGAAGACGGCAGAGACGGCGATGAGAATATCCGCAAGGGCCGATCCGTCGGTAGCCTGTTGGCGGCTGCCAAGAATCGAGACCATGGCGAGAAGAGGCACGATCGCGAGGTCCTGGAACAACAGAATCGAGAAGGCGCGTTGGCCGTAGCGGCTGTTCATGTCGCCGAGATCGTTGAGGAGCTGCAACGCAAAGGCGGTGGAGGAGAGCGCAAGCCCGAAGCCGACCACGAGGCCACCTCGCCAGCCGGTAATCCCGGCCAGAACCGATGCTGCAGTCAGCACGAGGCCGGTGATCACCACCTGTGCCGTGCCGAGGCCGAAAATATCGGTGCGCATGCGCCAGAGACGCGATGGCTTCAGTTCAAGTCCGATGACGAAGAGAAGGAAGACGACGCCGAGTTCCGCCACCGCCAGGATCTCGGCCGAGCCGGTGATGAGATTGAGGATCGGACCGATAACGACCCCGGCGGCGAGGTAGCCCAGGACCGTGCCCAGGCCGAGTTTGCGGAAGATCGGTGCGGCGACGACGGCGCCGCCGAGCAGAAGCAGGGTTTCCGCAAACAGTGCGTCGGGTGCCGTCGCCAAGCGTTATGTCTCCTTTTTGCATTTCTGGCGGCCGGTGGCCGGGAATCGGCGGCGCTACCCTTGATGCATTCCGTAATGCACAATACATGGAGCCGGAATGAAAGGCCAAGTCATGTCTTCTGAAATCGATTCCGCCAGTCTTCTTTCCCGCGCCAGTGAACTCGTTGAACTCGCCCTGAAGGCCGGGGCTGAGAAGGCCGATGCCGTCGTCGTGCGATCTCGTTCGAAATCGGTGAGTGTCCGCCTCGGGAAAGTGGAATCGACGGAGGCCTCTGAAAGCGACGATTTTTCGCTGCGTGTCTTCATCGGCAAGCAGGTCGCAAGCGTGTCCGCCAATCCGGGTTTCGATCTGACGGCGCTGGCCGAGCGCGCCGTCGCCATGGCCAGGGTTTCGCCCGAGGATCCCTTCGTGGGCCTCGCCGATGAGGCCGATCTTGCCCGCTCCTATCCTGATCTCGATCTCTATGATCCGACGGAAGTGTCGAGCGACGCGCTCCGCGATGCGGCCCTTGCTGCCGAGGAAGCAGCCCTTGCCGTCGATGGCGTCAGCAATTCGGTCGGTGCGGGCGCATCCGCCGGCATGGGCGGCCTCGTCCTCGTAACCTCCCACGGATTTTCCGGCAGCTATCAGGCTTCCCGCTTCGGGCGTTCGGTCGGTGTGATCGCCGGCGAGGGAACGCAGATGGAGCGCGATCACGACTACGACAGCCGACTTTTCTTTGCCGAACTCGATCCGGCGGACGAGATCGGCAAACGAGCCGGCGAACGGGCGGTGCGCCGTCTCAATCCCCACCAGGTGGAAACCGGCAAGAATATTACCGTGGTCTTCGATCCGCGGGTGGCGCGCGGCTTCGTCGGCCATATCGCTGGTGCCATCAATGGTGCTTCGGTCGCCCGCAAGACCTCTTTCCTGCGCGACAGCATGGGCAAGAAGGTTCTGAAATCCGGGCTCAACATTACCGACGATCCGCTCAAGGTTCGCGGCTCTTCGTCCCGTCCCTTTGATGGCGAGGGTGTTCTTGGACAGAGACTGGTGATGATCGAGGACGGTGTCCTGAACCACTGGTTCCTATCTTCGTCGGCCGCTCGCGAACTTGGGTTGCACACCAATGGCCGTGGGGCGAGGGGCGGAACCGCTGTTTCGCCGTCATCGACCAATCTGGCGCTGGAGCCCGGGAGCATCGCTCCTGAGGATTTGATCCGCGAAGTGGGCACGGGTTTCTATGTCACGGAACTGATCGGACAAGGTGTCAATATGATCACCGGCGAATACAGCCGTGGCGCCACCGGCTTCTGGATCGAGAATGGCGAACTCGCATTTCCGGTTTCCGGGGTCACGATCGCCTCGAACCTGAAGGACATGTTCATGCGGGTGACCGCCGCCAACGACATCGACCGCAAGTTCGGCGTTGCCGCCCCGACTATCGCCATCGAGGGCATGACGCTGGCCGGCCGGTGAGGCCGGTGAAACGCGCAAGGAATTGGTTGCGACCATGACGACCGCATTGATGTTCGACTGGCAGGCAGATCTGGATCTTATCGCCACCGCGGCGAGGGAGGCTGGCAGCGTAGCACTGACCTTTTTCGGACAATCTCCCGAAGTCTGGTGGAAGAACGAGGGCCGCTCCCCAGTCAGCGCGGCTGACCACGCCGCCAATAGATGCCTTGAGGAGCGGCTGCGGGCGGCGCGGCCCGGCTATGGCTGGTTATCGGAAGAAACCGACGACGATCTCGTCCGGCTTGATTGCGAAACCCTTTTCGTCATCGATCCGATCGATGGCACGCGTGCCTTTATTGCCGGCAAGGATACCTGGTGCGTCAGCGTTGCCGTGGTTCATCGTGGAAAGCCGGTCGCGGGCGTACTCGTGGCCCCCGCCCTTGGCGAGGAATATTCGGCGACCGCCGAAGGTCCGGCGCTCAAGAACGGAAAGCCGATCTGCGTTGCGGATTTCCGCCCGTCTGAGCGGCTGCGCGTCGCGACGGCGCAAGACGTCGTAAATGCTTTTGATGCCACCATTCGCGCCAGAATAGAGCGCGTCGAGCATATCCCTTCCCTTGCCTACCGGATCGCCATGGTGGCCGAGGGACGCATCGATGCCACCCTCGTCAAGCCCAACTCCCATGACTGGGATCTGGCCGCCGCCGATCTGATTCTGGCCCGTGCGGGCGGCAAGCTCGTCGACCTCAACGGCGATGCCCTCGTCTACAATCGCCCGGAGGTCAGCCACGACATCCTCTGCGCGGCGACGGAAGGCGAACTTCCAGAACTTCTGAAGCACCTCCTCCTGCTGCCCCGTGGTTGACCTTTTCGCCGAAATCGAGCAGAGGAAGGGGGGAGGCGAACGTGAATGGAAAGAAATCTAGAATGACTGAATCCAGCGATAAAAAGCAGCTTCTTCATCTCGTATTCGGCGGCGAATTGTCCAGCCTCAAGGACGTCCAGTTCGAGGATTTGAACAGCCTCGACATCGTCGGCATCTTCCCTGATTATGCCAGCGCGCTGGCTGCCTGGAAGGCCAAGGCACAGGCGACCGTGGACAATGCTCACATGCGTTATTTCATCGTTCACATGCATCGCCTGCTGACCCCGGGCGAAGTCGTGAACGGCCAGTAATGATATTGCTTAGGGCCGATGCCGCTTGGGCCCCAGTGCCCAGGGTCGGCGGCCGGATGTCACTTTTTAAACGTAGTCTCGCAGCATTGATTGTTTCAGCGTGGCCAGCCTGATCGAAAGGGCGAAATGGCATTGAAAACAAACACAGGCGGTCCGAACAGATGGCGATGATCGACGGTTTGGCATCGATTGCCATCGCCAGCTACAGCTGGGCGGGTGTCGCGACCTATCCTTTGGCCGGGCCGCTGCTGGCGTTGCGCGCGGCCAAGGGGAAGGAAGACCGCGCGCGCCGCTGGGAGCGCTTTGGCTATGCCGCGCTCGATCGCCCGGCGGGACCGCTTGTTTGGGTCCATGCCGCAAGCGTCGGCGAAACACTGGCCGTCGTTCCGCTGATGCGAGAACTGCGCCGCCGTAACATCAACGTGCTCTTGACCACCGGAACAGTGACGTCCGCCGAACTCGTCCGCTTCAGGCTCAATGGCGAAATTCTCCATCAATATGTGCCGTTGGACATGAAACCAGCGATCCGCCGCTTTCTCGACTATTGGCAGCCCGACCTCGCAATCTCGGTCGAATCCGAAATCTGGCCCGCGACGCTGGCGGAACTGCGCAAACGCCATATCCCTCAGATCCTCGTAAACGCCCGGATGTCTGACAGGTCCTTCGACCGCTGGAGCCGCCATCTCTCGATCGCCGAGGCCCTGTTCTCAAAGCTTGCTCTGGTCATCGCCCAGTCGGATATCGACGCCGAGCGCTTCCGCGACCTTGGCGCCTGGCCGGTGAGCGTTTCCGGCAACATCAAGGTCGATGGTGACGCGCCGCCCTGCGACGAGGCTCTGCTGTCGCGCTATCGCGAACAGATCGGCGAGCGAAAGACCTGGGCTGCGATCTCGACCTTCGAAGGTGAGGAGAAGGTCGCGATGATGGTGCATCGGGCCTTGAAGGCGCATACCGGTTTGCTGACGATTGTCGTTCCCCGCCATCCCGAGCGCTGCGACGAGATTGAGGCGATGATGGTGGAAAAGGGGTTCACCGTGGCGCGGCGGACCCGCGGCGATATGGTGACGCCGGAAACCGACATCCTGCTTGGCGACACGATCGGCGAGATGGGGCTTTTCCTGCGGCTGACGGAGATCGCATTCGTCGGGCGTTCGCTGACTGCAGAGGGCGGGCAGAATCCGCTGGAACCAGCCATGCTCGGTTGCGCTGTCCTGTCTGGCCCGAATGTGGGCAACTTCCGCGAGAGCTACCAGCGTCTCGTGCGCAACGGCAATGCGCGCATCGTCCGCGATGCCGAAATGCTGGCGAAGGCAGTGCATTTCCTGTCCTCGAATGATCTCGCGCGGCACAAGATGGTCGATGCAGGCATGGAGAGCATACAGGAGATGCGCGGCGCCCTGAATGCGACCATCAAGGGGCTGGAGCCCTATATCAATCCGCTGACCGTGAAGGCGAGGCTGGAGCCGCGCGCTGCGAGCCAGGGCTGAGGGCGAAAGCGGTGCAGATGAAGTGGGGCGGAGATATCGCCGGCATCCTTTTCGACAAGGACGGTACGCTTCTCGATTTTGACGAAAGCTGGGCTCCTGTCAATCGCCGGCTCGCGCTGCTTGCCGCCTCCGGCGACCCTGCGTTGGCCGACCGTCTGCTCCTTGCCTGCGGCATGGATCCGGCGAGCGGGCACATCGTGCCCGACAGCCTGTTCGCAGCCGGCAACACGCGCGAAATCGCTGAGGGGCTGGTGGCTGCCGGATCGCCGATCGAGAGCCACGTGCTGACCCCGATGCTGGACGAGCTTTTCGCCAGTTCGGCGGAGCTCTCGGTTCCGGTCACCGAATTGGCGCCGCTCTTTTCGAGCCTGCACGGGCGCGGTTACAAGCTCGGGATTGCCTCCAGCGACAATGAAAGGTCGATCCGCCATATCGTGGACCGTTTTGGCATTTCCAGCTATGTCGATTTCGTCGCCGGCTATGACAGCGGTCACGGCTCGAAGCCGGAACCGGGAATGGTCCTGGGCTTCTGCCGGGCGACCGGCCTTGAGCCCCGTCAGGTGGCGGTGGTCGGAGACAACAATCATGACATGCATATGGGACGCAACGCCGGCGCCGGGCTCAAGGTGGCTGTGCTGAGCGGTACGGGCTCGCGCGCGACGCTCGAGGCAGCGAGCGATATTTGCCTGAACGACATTACGGAGCTCGAAGCGCTGCTTTCGTGATAGCGCCATCGGCCGAAGTCAGTCGCCGCTCGTCCGAGACGGCTTGACGAATGCCACTTGCCCGCGGTCTTTTGCTAATATGATTAATAAGATCTTACCGATAAGGCCTCGTGAGGGGGCCGGAGGGAACTGAGACCATGGTATCGGAAGCACCACCGTTCTGGTGGACCAAACCGGATTGGCGGGCCTGGGCCCTGTCGCCGCTATCCTTCGTCTATGGGCAGATCGCCGGCCGTCGCATGGCCAGAAACAGGCGGCAATCGTCTCCCGTGCCGGTCGTCTGTGTCGGGAATTTCACGGTTGGTGGCGCGGGCAAGACCCCGACTGTTCTCGCGCTTGTTCGTGCCGCAAAGGCGCAGGGGCTGGCGCCCGGAGTGCTCAGTCGCGGTTATGGCGGCACACTCGATGTCACCACCGTGGTCGACCCGGATCACCACCGCTCCGTCGATGTTGGTGATGAACCTCTGCTGCTGGCCCGTCATGCCTTGACGGTGATCTCGCGCAAACGCGTTGCGGGTGCGCGCCGGCTTGTAGACGAAGGCGTCGACATCATCATCATGGACGACGGTTTCCAGAGCGCGCGCCTGACCGTCGATTTTGCTCTGGTCGTCATCGATACCGTGCGTGGCATCGGCAATGGCCATCTCGTGCCGGGCGGGCCGGTGCGCGCACCGATTCGCATCCAGATGCGGTATCTTGATGCCATCCTGAAGGTCGGAAACGGCAACGCGGCCGACCGCCTTGTCCGTCAGGCGGCCCGCGCCGGAAAGCCTATTTATGTGGCGTCGCTTTCACCGCATGGTGATCCGGGGCTTGCGGGCCAGCGCGTTATGGCCTTTGCCGGCATAGCCGATCCTGACAAATTCTACCGCACCCTCGGTGACCTCGGGGCCGAGGTCGTCGAGCGGCGGTCGTTTCCAGATCATCACCACCTGAAGGACGACGAGATCGCCGACTTGCTCGATCACGCGGCGGCCAATGGCCTGCAATTGGCGACGACTGCGAAGGATTTCGTGCGCCTGAAAGGCGCGAACGGTCGCGCGGCTGAACTCGCCTCCAGATGTCGGGTGGTCGAGGTGGACATGGTTTTCGACGATCCGAACGCGCCGGCGAAGATTCTGGACAGGGCTATTGAGGTGCATCGCGCCCGTCGGCTCAAGGAGGGCCGCTTCGGCGGATAGGATCAGTTCTTCTGCACTGGAAGCGTGCCGGCCCGCTTCTCCGCCTCGAAGGAGGCAGCCGCATCCGCATAAGGTTCCTGGCGCGCCACGCTCCAGTAGCGCAGCTCGTCGATCATGATCGGCTTTCCGGTCATCGCGCAGATGACATGGGAGCCCGGCGACAGGATCTGGAAGTCGGCATCAAGATAGCGGATTTTCGCCTCACGGTTTCCGCTGCCTTCAAAACGGTTCATGTCAGATCACTCCTTCGCGTCATCGCATTGCAATAGCGCGCGAGTTGACGGAATTCCAGCACTATCAGCTGCGGCCAAACAGCCGCTCGATGTCCGAAAGCTTGAGTTCGACATAGGTAGGCCGCCCGTGATTGCACTGACCGGACCCGGGCGTTTCCTCCATTTGCCGCAGCAGCGCGTTCATTTCCTCGACCTTCAGGAGCCTTCCGGAGCGGACGGAGCCATGGCAGGCCATCGTTGCCGCGACATGCTCCAGCTTTGCGGCAAGCCCTTGCGCGGTGTCCCATTCGGCGATTTCGTCCGCCAGTTGATGGACGAGGCCATGGATGTCCATTTCGCCGAGCATGGCCGGCGTTTCACGCACAGCGACGGCGCCGGGACCAAAGCGTTCGATCGAAAGGCCGAGCTGTTCCAGCCCCTCCGCATGCGCCATCAGCCGTTCGCAATCCTCCTCTGGAAGATCGATGATCTCCGGTATCAACAGCCCCTGCGACGGCAGTCGCCGCCCGCTCAGGGCCTTGCGCATTTGCTCGAACACCAGACGCTCGTGTGCGGCGTGCTGGTCGACGATGACGAGCCCGTCCCGTGTCTGCGCGACAATGTAGTTGGCATGCACCTGCGCTCTTGCTGCACCGAGCGGAAAGCTGGCCGTCTCAGATGCTGCCGTGCTCGTTACGGCTTGCTGCTCGGCGCGGGCCGCTGGCGTGACGACCGTATCGAAACCGGCCTGGGTTCCCTCGCCGAAACCGCCCGTCCGCGAACCGGCCATCGGCCGATAGGGCGAGGTTTCGGCGTTCCAGCCATAGGAAGCGGGCGCGGGCGGCGTCGGTCTGAATCCGGGGCGGAAAGCCCGCAGCATACCGCCGGCGCCCGTTGTCGATGCGCGGTCGCCCTCGCGCTTCAGGGCTTCGCGGATGGCTCCGACGATCAGGCCACGGACGAGTCCGGGATCACGGAAGCGAACGTCGGATTTCGCCGGGTGGACGTTGACGTCGACCAGTGCCGGGTCAATGTCGATTGACAAAACCGCCACCGGGTAGCGGCCCTGTGGTATCGTTTCGGCATAGGCGCCGCGGATTGCTCCGAGGATCTGCTTGTCCTGCACCGGGCGGCCGTTGACGAAGGCATATTGATGAGTGGAGTTGCCCCGGTTGAAGGTCGGGAGGCCGGCAAAGCCTCCCAGCCGTACGTCTTCCCGCTCGGCATCGAGCGCGATCGCATTGTCGCGGAAATCGGCACCCAGGATCTGGGCTATGCGGGCAAGATGATCGGTCCCGGTCGCGGCGAATTCCAGTGTTGAGCGGTCGCTTCCCGAGAGCACGAAGCGGATGTTCGGGAAGGCGATCGCCATGCGCTTGACGACCTCGGTGATCGCGGCCGCTTCCGCCTTTTCACTTTTCAGGAACTTCAGACGCGCCGGCGTCGCGAAAAACAGATCGCGCACTTCGACAGTCGTGCCGGGATTGGCGGCGACGGGGCGCAGGGGGGAGACTTTTCCACCGGCTACGCTGATTTCGGCCCCTTCGGGACTGCCCGGCCGTCGGCTGGCGATCGACAGCTTGGCGACAGAGCCGATCGAGGGAAGCGCCTCGCCGCGGAAGCCGAGGCTGCGGATGTCGAAAAGCGTATCGGTGATCTTGGAGGTACAGTGCCGGCGTATCGCGAGTTCCAGATCGTCCGCATCCATGCCGTTGCCGTTGTCCGTTACGCGAAGCAGACTTTTGCCGCCTCCGGCGGTCGCGATCTCGATGCGGCTGGCGCCGGCATCGATCGCGTTTTCGATCAATTCCTTTGCTGCGCTCGCCGGTCTTTCAATGACCTCACCGGCGGCGATCTGGTTGATCAGTGTTTCGGATAATTGCTGGATTGCCATTTTTTCCTTTTCCCGGATTCGCGGCGAGGTGGAAAGGCCCAAATGGCGAAAAGCCCCACAATTCCGCCTCTGCCCGTCGCCTGCCGGCCAGGGATATTAATATCGCATTAAGGATAAGGCACTAACTTCGGTTGTGTATTGAATTGATGATCAGGGACGTCCGGTTGTCCAGAGAAGGAGGGGAGGCCGATTGCTGGCGCCCGTCATTCCGTCAAATCCTTCTTTGGCCGCGTCAGGCCGGCACCAGCATACCTGCGCATATCTGGCCGCAATTTGATCACGCACTGGATACGGTCGCTTTGCGATTCTTCGAGGCAATAATGTGAAAGACTTTGCAGCAGTCCCTGCCGGAGAAAGACTGAAGGGGAACGACCTGATGGGCGATATTGCACCCGGGGATGCGCAATTGCAGACGACGGTGCTCGATGCCGTGTCGGACGCCCTTTCCGCTGCTTTCATCATCTACGACAAGAATGACGAGATGATCTATGCGAGCCGTCTGGTGCGCAACTACTTTCCCGTGCCGCAAAACTACCTCCTGCCGGGCACGCGGCTGCGGGAATTCCTGGGCGCTGTCTATGACGCCGGTGGGCCGCACAATTGCTCTCCATTCAAAGTCAAGGGAAGCAGTGGCCGGGAAGAATGGATCGCCGAGCACATCGCCGCACATTGGCGCGAGCGCTCGGACTTTCAGGAGCGCGACGCGCACAACCGTTGGACGAAATATTCGAAGCGCCGGCTGCCTTCGGGATACGGCCTATGCGTCATCACCGACATTACCGAGCAGAAGAAACGCGAGGAGCAGTGGCGTGCCGATATCGAGAGGGTGCAACTGACCGAGGAGATCCTCGACAATCTGCCTCACCCGATCTACGTCCAGGATCGCGACCTCACGCTGGTGGCTGTCAACAAGGCATTCTGCGCCAAGATGGCAACAGGGGCCGAAGGTGTTCTCGGCAAAAGCGTCAAGGATGTTTTTGACACTCAGGTTGCGGCCCGCCTCGATGCGGCGGGGCTGCATGTCCTGGAAACCGGCATCCCATCTGCCATTTCGGCAGATATTGCGTGCCCCGGAAGGGAGGAGATGCCCGTCTTGGTCCGCAGCAGCCGGGTCGGCAAGCCGGGACGGTATTTCGTCGTAACGAGCCTTGACGATCCGGCCAAGGTCGCGCCCGACAGCGGGGCCAACGGCGTGGCTGAAGCAGGCACCGAACCGACGCCACGGATCGCTCCCGCCGAACCAGTCACGGGCGAGGTCCGTGTGGACGAACGCCTGCCCGAGGCGGTGGATATCGCCGGCCGTAAGATCTTGCTGGTGACCACAAATGACGATTTCGAGGCGAGGAGCCTGAAAACGCTGGCAAAGCTCGGCGTCGACGCCTGCTCGGTACACGATGCGGGTGAGGAGGAGGCTTTTCTCAGCGTCGCAAGATCCGAGGGCGTCGCCATCGACCTCGTCGTCGTCGACACGCAGATGGAGTTGAAGTGTCTGGAACTGGCGGAGCTGTACGGCATTGACGCGCTGACGCTGGACAACTTCCAGCTCGACACTGAGCTAGCCTTTCGCGTCGCCCAGCACCTTGGCGGGTTCGAGAACTCCGGATCGCAGGCCGATGATTGGGAGATCACGACGGGAGACGACGGTATCATGCCGAAGACGGGCGGGGCGGATCCGGTCGTCCTCGTCGCGGAGGACAACGAGATAAACCAGATCGTGTTTTCGCAGATCCTGGACGGCCTGGGCTTCCGTTACCGGATCGCGTCTACTGGCGAGGAGGCAGTCCGCCTATGGCAGGAACTGCGCCCGCAGATCGTTCTGATGGACATCACGCTGCCGGATATGAACGGGTTCGAAGTCTGCCGACGCATCAGGGAACTGGGGCGGGTCTGCGGCTGCGAGACCCCGGTCATCGGGGTACTGGTCCATGCCTTTGAGCGCGACAGGGAAGATTGCGTCGCTGCCGGCATGAACGACGTCGTCCTGAAACCGCTGAGCCCCGACATCATCGAGGGCATTTTCCAGCGATTCATTCCAGATTATGTTGGCCTGTCGCTTGGTTGAAAGACTGTCAACCCCCTAAATCATGGACTGTGGCGGGCAGCCAAGATCGCGAAATTGCTATTATATTTTTAATGATTCCCACCCATTCTCCCTATTTGGAACAGGACTCTCTCCAGGAATCCGTGGATGGTGCCGGACGAAACAACATTGCCGTCAGTAAGCCAGAACGAGCTTCAGGCGATGGCCTATACAGACCAGCTGACGGGCCTCGGCAATCGCTACAGGCTGCGCGACAAGGTGCGCATGCTCGCCGCCGAACGGGCGAACGACCCGGCTCCCTTCACTGTCGCCCTGGTCAATCTTGACGGATTCAAACCCATCAACGACCTCTTCGGCTCTGTGGCCGGCGACGAGATCCTCTGCCAGGCGGCCCATCGGATGAAGGCCTGCATTCCCGACGGAGCAACAGTCACGCGCCATGACGGCGATGAGTTCGCAGTCGTCCTTCCGCTGGTTTTCGAGCGCACCGCAGCCGAGAGAATTGGCCAGATGATCAAGGATGTGCTATCCGCTCCCTATGATCTCGGTGACCGCAATGTCCGTCTTTCCGCTTCGCTCGGTTTTGCCATCTACCCTTTCGCGGGAGCCGATTTCGAGGAACTGATGAAGAGCGCGGAAACCGCGCTCTATCGTTCCAAGCGGCGCGGGCGCGGGCAGATCACGATCTATTCGCGCGAAATCGCCCAGGAGATGAAACGCGCGACACAGCTGGAACAAGCGCTTCGCAATGCCATCATCGCCGACAACGTCGATGTCCACTTTCAGCCGATCGTGAATTTGCCGGACAATAGGGTCGTCGGCTTCGAGGCGCTCGCCCGCTGGATCGATCCCGATCTGGGCTTCGTATCGCCTGCGGTTTTCGTACCGCTTGCCGAAGAACGCGGCTTCATCGATACGCTTTCCGAAACCCTTCTGCGCAAGGCGGCCGAGGCGACGCTTGCGTGGCCACGGGATCTCTTCCTGTCCTTCAATCTGTCGTCGGCGCAGCTGATGGATCCGCGCACGACCTTCAACACGCTGTCGATCCTCAACAGCGTCGGCTTCGATGCAAGCCGTCTCGAACTCGAGATCACGGAAACGGCGGTCATGACATCGGCCGATACGGCCAAGCGCATCATCAACGAATTGCGCGAGTTCGGCATCCGGATTTCGCTGGACGATTTCGGCACCGGCCAGTCGAGCCTCGGACGGCTGCGGGATTTCACTTTCGACAAGGTCAAGATCGATCGCGCCTTCGTTTCGGCCATTACCACCGACCGTACGTCGGAACACATCATCAAGGCGATCGTCACGATGTGTGAGGGTCTTGATCTCGAGGTCGTCGCCGAGGGCATCGAAACGGTCGCCGAGGCCGATTGCCTCAGGGCGCTCGGCTGCGGCATGGGGCAAGGCTATTACTTCGGCAAGCCTGCGGACGCGGCGGCAACCCTGCGCTACCTCCACGATCATTATCACGAATTTGCTGTCGTCGATCGCGTGGGCGCCGTTGCCGCCGATCAGGCGAGCTATTCTTCAAGACGCTGAAGGCCGGATTCGCTCCACAGACACAAAAGGGCGATGCCGAAGCATCGCCCTCGAGGACCTGGATACATTTCAGGTTACTTGGTGACCGTCGACGATGTCGTGGTGTTGTCCGTCGGCATCACGTTGATCGAGCCTTCCGCGGCCTGCTCGTCATCGAGAGTCTTGAATTCCGGCGCGGCCTTCAGAGACTCCGCGGTTTCCATGGTCGTGAGCTTCAGGTCGTTCGAATCGGCCTCACGGGTAACCGTGATCTTGCTCATCGGAACCGCCACGTTCTTCTCGCCGATTCCGAGGAAGCCACCGACGCCGATCACAGCAGCGACAATTCCGCCCTTTTCCTCGATGATCAGGTCGTTGATGTCGCCGATGCTTTCATCGGCCGAATTATAGACAGGCTGACCGATAAAATCCTTGGCGCTGAGCTGTGTTTCGCTCTGCTCCGTCAGATAGCTGTCCGTTACAGCCATGGAGTCGGTTGCTGCCGGGGCCATGGTGTCGGTCGACGGAGCAACGCCCGTGGCTGCCGGAGATTCGATGGTCGGAGTAGCCGGGGTAGCAGGGTTGGTAGCGTCCTGTGCATAGGCCAGCGGTGCCATCGCGGTGGAACCAAGCAGCAGCGCTGCGGCGGCGAAATTCAGGGACTTTTTCATATCGAACCTACCTTTCATAATAGATTGGCTTGCGAAATGACGCGATCCTTGTTTGGGAGGCTGACCGCGCCGGTTCGATGGGAAAATGCGTGGGCAGCGCATTCGTTCCCGAAATTCTGTCTCCTTAATTTTTCATCGGAACGGGAACATTCCGGGTCATTTTGAATTCGCGGGGGCTGTCCCAATCCTGTTGGCGGCGATCAGAGCCGGAACACAGGTTCATGCCGGCCCTGCACTGTAATGCCGAGCTCGAAAGTGGCGCCTGCCAAGGAATCCACCGCTCGCGCGGCTTCGTCGAGCCCTTCGTAGGCCGATGTCACGATCATCCGATCCGCTTTCTCTCCGATGAAAGCCGGACATGTGGTTCTCTTCGCCGGCAATTCATATCGGGCGATCCGCGTGCCGTCCGGGGCATACCGGTCGACCGCCCCCGCATTCCAGCGCACGTTCCAGATCGTGCCTTCGGCGTCGCAAACCGATCCGTCGAAAACACCCGGCTCGGCCCGGCCATCGACCAACACGCTCGCCGGTCCGAGAGGAAGGCCCGTGGCGGGGTCCAGCGGGACACGCATCAGCATGTTGACGCGCGAATCCGCAAAGTATCCGGTGGCTCCGTCCGGCGAAAAGCAGATAGCGTTCGGAATGCTGATATTGTCGAAGAGCGTCGTGACGGTTGCGCCCGCCACGTGATAGATCGCGCCAACGCCGGTTTCAGCGCCCTTGCCCATGGTGCCGATCCAGAGCGCACCGGAGGGATGCACCCGGCCGTCATTCGACCGGTTTCCCGGGCGGTTCGGCTCCAGCTTCAAGTGGGGAGTAAGTGCGCTGGTCGAAACGTCACGCAGGAAAAGACCTTCGTCCGATGCCAGCAATTGCCGCTTCCCGTCGACCAGGGCCAATACGCTGGCCATGAACGGGAGCGGGTAGGGGCGGATCGCACCGTTGGCAGGATCGTATTCCCACAAGGTCTTGCCGAGAATGTCGAACCACCACGCGCGCTCTGTCAGAAAATCGTAGATCGGCCCCTCACCGAGCTCGAGCCGTCCTTCTGCGAGCACCTTGCCGTTGAATGAATGGATTTCGGTCACGCTATTTTCCCCGCCCTTGCCGGCCCCCGGTTCGAGGGTGGTTGAAAGCCGCATATGCCATACTCCAGGGTTTACGGTAAACTAGGCTCCCGTGCTGGACTGGTGGCGAATTCTGCGCTTATTGTGCCCCGGTGTCTCATGTCAATCAGAGACACTGCAAGCAGTGCCGGATGATGGTGGCCGAACATCTCAAAACGAGATCGTGGGATCTGGAGGGTGCCGATTGCATTTTCCGGAGGGCAGTTATCGTTCCTCGATAGTCACCCATAAGTTTGATGGGAGTCAGAATATAGGCCATTGACCTCGGAAGGTGGAGCCGAGGTATTGCATGCGGGGCCGGATTTCGATGCCCCATGTATTAGGTACACAGAGAGTGGCGCTGCACCGTTTCCTCTTCTGCACGCAAAGAAAAACGAACAATGTCAATGATTAAGACGAATACGGCGGCAGAACGCATTGCCGGTCATGTCACCGAACTGGGCGGCTTCAAGGCGCAATTCGACATTTTCCGTTTCCTGAAGCGTTTGACGGAAAGCTATGGTGCTCGCGCGTTCATGGTAATGAACCTTCCCTCGGCAACGTCTGTCAATCTGTCCGGCAATTCGATCATCACCAACTGGCCGGCGGAACTGCTGACCGAGTACGATCAGACCACGTTGCTTTCCGATAGCCCCGTGGTGCGTCTGCTGCGCACAAGTACCGCGCCCTTCCACTACGATCTCGACGATGTGGTCAGGCAGCGCGAACCGCGGGCGATGGAGACGGCAAAGGCGTTGTTCGAACGATTCAGCTTGATGCGGGGTGCGTATTTCCCGGTCCACGAAGCGTCGGGCGCGCGCGGGGCGGTGTCCTTTTCAGGTGACCGCGAACCGTTCACGAGCCAGGAGATGATGGAGCTCAGCTATCTGGCGGCTCATATCTTCAACAGGCTCGCCGAAATCCGCGAACTCGACAATCGCGCCACGGGCATGCTCACCGAGCGGGAGATCGATTGCCTGAACTGGACTGCTGCCGGCAAGACCAGCATAGAGATAGCCGAAATCCTCGGCCTTTCCGAACATACGATCAACCATTATCTGAACCGCGCGACCAAGAAGCTCGATGCCGTCAACAGAACCCAGGCCGTGGCCAAGGCGCTGCGGCTTGGATTGATCAAGTAGCGAGACCAATCCCTGGCGCGCGGCCGCCCGCTCGAAATATTCCGCATTGCGAAATGCCGGCATTTCGGCAATGAATGCGGCATGCGGAGCCCTGACCTGACAGTTCTCGTCATCGATGAAAACACGTTGCGGGCCTCGATCATCGAGGCGGGGCTGCATGAGGCCGGCCATCGCAATGTGACCGTCATTCACGAAGTGCTCGGTGTGGCCCGCCGGATCGAAAGCCTGATACCCGATGTCATCGTCATCTCGCTCGAAAACCCCAATCGCGATATGCTGGAGAGCATGTTCCAGCTTTCCCGGTCTGTGAAGCGGCCGATCGCCATGTTCGTCGACCGTTCCGAGCAGGGTATGATCGAGGCGGCGGTCGAGGCCGGCGTTTCGGCCTATGTTGTCGATGGCCTGCGCCAGGAGCGGGTGAAACCGATCCTCGACATGGCGATCAGCCGATTCAACGCCTATTCCCGCCTGGCGCGTGAGCTCGAAGAGGCGCGTAGCGAACTCGAGAACCGCAAGTTGGTCGAGCGGGCGAAGGGCATCCTGATGAAATCGAAGGGTATCGGCGAGGACGAGGCCTACCGCATGCTGCGTTCGACGGCCATGAAACAGAATCGCAAGATTGCCGAGATCGCCCAGAGCCTTGTGCTGGCGGCGGGCTTGCTGGAGGACTGAAGCATGCCGGACCGACCTGAAATAACCCTCGGCTTCCTGCCGCTTCTCGACAGCGCGATCCTCATTGCCGCCGCCGAGAAGGGTTTTGCCAGCGACGAGAACATCAATCTGAAACTGGTTCGGGAAACCTCATGGGCCAATATTCGGGATCGGATCGCCGTCGGGCATTTCCAGGCGGCCCATATGCTTGCCCCGATGCCGATTGCCTCCAATCTGGGCCTGTCGCCACTCTCCTTACCGCTGATCGCGCCGATGGCCCTCGGCCTTGGCGGCAACGCAATCTCGGTGTCCGCCTCCCTACACGAGGCAATGAGCGCCGAGGGAATGACGCCCGATCTTGAGCCGAAAAGCGCCGGCACTGCTTTGAAGGCGGTGATCGCCAATCGCAGGGCCTCGGGCGCTCCGCCGCTGCGCTTTGCCGTTGTTCATTCCTTCTCCGGCCATAACTACGAATTGCGCTACTGGCTCGCCGCCTGCGGGATTTCGCCGGACCGGGATGTGGAGCTTACCGTCGTTCCGCCGCCGCTGATGGCGGATGCACTCGCAGCAGACAGGATCGACGGTTGCTGCGTCGGCGAGCCGTGGAACACGGTTGCCGTTGATCGCGGCACCGGGCGCATCGTCACCGTCAAGTCGGCGATCTGGCACAACAGTCCGGAAAAGGTGCTCGGCGTGTCACGCGCCTGGGCGGAATCCAACGGACTGGCTCTGGAGGCCCTTCTGCGCGCACTCTATCGGGCAGCAGAATGGTGCGGAAACACGGAAAACATTGAGGAACTGGCTGGCATCCTTGCCTCGCGGCCATATCTCGACATGGAAGGCCGATTGCTGCTGCCGGCATTGACTGGCCAACTGTCGACGATGACCGGCCGGATGGTCGATGTCGGCGATTTCTTCGTTCTGGGGCGTAAGGCGGCAACCTTTCCCTGGCAAAGCCATGCGCTCTGGTTCTACAGCCAGATGGTGCGCTGGGGCCATTGCAGACATACGCTCGAGAACAGTTCGATCGCTCGTGACTCCTATCGACCCGATATCTACCGTCAGGCGCTGAAGCCGATCTTCGCGCCGATGCCCGGTGCCAGCCTGAAGGTCGAGGGTGCCTTGTCCCGGGAGCAATATGTCGGAGCCGTCAACGGACGCATCTTGCTGGGTCCGGATGGCTTCTTCGATGGCAAGACCTTCGATCCGGACCGGTTGGAAGATTACCTGGCAGCACAGCGGCAAGACTGAATTGCCATTATTATGTGCAGGGCACAAAAAATAGGCGTCAGTTTTGTGCGCTGCATTTTTCAGTTGTCAGCGCGCACACATGGTAAGCCTCTGAAAGACATGTGATTTCTCCCATTTTCTCAAACTGGCACGTCTCGTGCATGTAGTATCTCAAGTCCAGAGGGGACTTTCATAAAGCGCGTCCAACGAAGGGCGCCACACAGGCAAAGCCGCCGTTCAGTTTCAGCATCCGTGTAGTCGGAACGCTGATATTGACGGCGGCTTTTTCCGTTTTCTCCCTCTGACCGTTCGAAGCGCAACCGCCAACCGCCAGATGCGGGATCGATGGAGAAAAGCAGATGAAGATGAAACTGACAGACGTCGCCAGTCTTGCCACCCGCCGCGAATTCCTGAGGAAGACGGCCTCGACGGCGGCCATCGTGCTCGCCGCGCGCACGCTTCTGCCGTCCGGCGCCTATGCGGCGGTGGCGACGCCCGAAGTCACCGGCGCGAAGCTCGGCTTCATCGCGCTGACCGATGCCGCGCCGCTGGTGATCGCCGCGGAAAAGGGTCTCTTCGCCAAACACGGCATGCCGGACGTCGAGGTATTGAAGCAGGCCTCCTGGGGAGCCACCCGCGACAATCTCGTGCTCGGTGGCGAAGCGAACGGCATCGACGGCGCGCATATCCTCACCCCGATGCCCTACCTGATGCATACCGGCAAGGTGACGCAGAACAACGTGCCCGTGCCGATGTCGATCCTGGCGCGTCTGAACTACGACAGCCAGGGCATCTCAGCCGCTAGGGAGTATGCCGAGACCGGCGTCGCAATCGATGCTTCGAAGCTGAAGGAAGCGTTCGCGGCGAAAAAGGCCGCCGGCAAGGAGATCAATGCGGCAATGACCTTCCCGGGAGGCACGCACGACCTGTGGCTGCGCTACTGGCTGGCCGCCGGCGGCATCGACCCGGACAAGGACGTCTCGACCATCGTCGTGCCGCCGCCGCAGATGGTGGCCAATATGAAGGTCGGCAACATGGACGTTTTCTGCGTCGGCGAACCGTGGAACGAACAGCTGGTCAACCAGGGCATCGGCTTTACCACCTGCACCACTGGCGAGATGTGGAAGGGCCACCCGGAAAAGGCGCTCGGCATGCGCGCCGATTGGGTCGAGAAAAACCCCAATGCCGCCAAGGCGCTGCTGATGGCCGTCATGGAAGCGCAGATGTGGTGCGACAGCATGGACAACAAGGATGAAATGGCGGCGATCCTCGGCAAGCGCCAGTGGTTCAACGTTCCGCCGAAGGATGTCGTCGGCCGGCTGAAGGGCGACATCAACTACGGCAATGGCCGCGTTGAGAAGGCAACGGGCCTGCAGATGAAATTCTGGGCCGACGGTGTTTCTTATCCCTACCAGAGCCACGATAGCTGGTTCATCGCGGAGAATATCCGCTGGGGGAAGTTCGCGCCAGATACCGACATCAAGGCGCTGGTCGGCCGGGTCAATCGCGAAGATCTCTGGCGGCAGGCGGCCGGCGATCTCGGCATCGCTGCCGCCGACATCCCGGCCTCCAGGTCACGGGGCAAGGAAACCTTCTTCGATGGCAAGGTCTTCGATCCGGAAAACCCGTCCGCCTATCTCGACAGCCTGTCGATCAAGGCTGCGTCCTAAGGACTTCACCTCCCTCTTCAAGGGCAACTGGAGCCCGGACCGACCACCGCTCGAATGAGGATCAGACAATGCCCGCAACAGCACGTACGCAGACAGTCGCCGTCGCGCCGATATCGACATCGCAAGGCCAGGTGGTGCACATGATGACCCGCCCGGTCGCGAAATATGATGCGGCCAGGGTCGTCTCCGCCATCGCCCGCAATGTCCTGCCGCCGCTGGTGGTCTTGATGGCGCTTCTCGGCATCTGGCAGCTGACCTGTTCTCAAGCCGGCTCCAGTCTGCCGCCGCCAAGCCAGGTCTGGATCGACAGCTACGATCTGATTGCCTTCCCCTTCTTCAACTATGGCTCGCAGGATATCGGGCTCGCCTGGCGCGTGTTGGTCTCGCTGGAGCGCGTCGCCTATGGCTTCGGGTTTGCGGCCGTGGTCGGCGTCCTGCTCGGCGCCGTCATCGGCCAGTCGGTCTGGGCGCTGCGCGGGCTCGACCCGATCTTCCAGATTCTCCGCACCGTGCCGCCGCTCGCCTGGCTGCCGCTGTCGCTCGCCGCCTTCCAGGACAGCAATCCTTCCGCGATCTTCGTCATCTTCATCACCTCGATCTGGCCGGTGATCATCAACACCGCCGTCGGCGTGCGCAACATTCCCGACGACTACCGCAACATCGCCCGCGTTCTGCGCCTCAACCCGCTGGAATTCTTCGTCCGCATCATGGTGCCGGCCGCAGCTCCCTACATCTTCACCGGTCTTCGCATCGGCGTCGGCCTGTCCTGGCTTGCCATCGTCGCTGCGGAAATGCTGACCGGCGGCGTCGGCATCGGCTTCTTCATCTGGGATGCGTGGAACTCGTCGCGCCTCTCCGACATCATCGTGGCGCTCGCCTATATCGGCCTGACCGGCTTCGTCCTCGACAAGCTGGTCGCGCTGCTTGGCGGCGTCGTCACCCGCGGCACGGCCGCCAACTGAGGAGACGACACCCATGAACGCCTATCTCAAGATTGACCATATCGACAAAAGCTTCGAACGCGGCGGCCAGAAGACCGAAGTTCTGAAAGACGTGACGCTGACCATCGACAAGGGCGAATTCGTCTCGATCATCGGTCATTCCGGCTGCGGCAAGTCCACGCTCCTGAACCTCATCGCCGGCCTTACCCGCGTCACCTCGGGCGCTGTATTGCTGGAAAACCAGGAGGTCAACGCACCCGGCCCGGAGCGCGCCGTGGTGTTCCAGAACCACTCGCTGCTCCCCTGGCTCACCGTCCACGAAAACGTCAACCTTGCGGTCTCCAAGGTGTTTGCCGGACGCAAGACGAAGGCCGAAAAGCATGACTGGGTCATGCGCAATCTCGACCTCGTGCAGATGGGCCATGCCAAGGACAAGCGCCCCTCGGAGATCTCCGGCGGCATGAAGCAGCGCGTCGGCATAGCCCGGGCGCTGTCCATGGAGCCTAAGATCCTGCTGCTCGACGAACCCTTCGGCGCGCTCGACGCCTTGACCCGCGCCCATCTGCAGGACGCGGTGATGGAGATCCACGCGCGCCTTGGCAACACCATGATCATGATCACCCATGACGTCGACGAGGCCGTGCTGCTCTCCGACCGCATCGTCATGATGACCAACGGCCCGGCCGCCAAAATCGGCGAAGTTCTGGACGTGCCGATCCCGCGGCCGCGCGATCGCATCGCGCTTGCCGCCGACCGCTCCTATCTCAGATCCCGCGAAGCCGTGCTGAAGTTCCTCTACGAACGTCACCGCTTCGTCGAAGCCGCGGAGTGAGACCATGCCAGAGGGAAAAACTGAAAAACTCGTCATCATCGGCAACGGCATGGCCCCTGGACGCATGCTGGAGGAACTGTTCGAAAAGGCCCCTGGCCTCTACGACGTGACGATCTTCAACGCCGAGCCGCGCGTCAACTATGACCGCATCATGCTCTCGCCGGTGCTTTCGGGTGAGAAGACCTACGAGCAGATCGTCATCCATGGCGACGGCTGGTACATCGACCACGGCATCATGCTCTACAAGGGCCACAGGATCGTCGCGATCGACCGGGATAAAAAGACGGTCACTTCCGATCACGGCGTGACGGAAGACTATGACAAGTTGGTGATCGCCACTGGCTCGGTGCCCTTCATCATTCCCGTCCCCGGCAATGATTTGCCGGGCGTCATCACCTATCGCGACCTCGACGATGTGCAGGCCATGCTGCTGGCCGCCCAGTCGCGGGACAAGGCGGTCGTCATCGGCGGCGGCCTGCTCGGCCTCGAAGCCGCCGCCGGCCTCAGCGCACGCGGCATGGACGTAACGGTGCTGCATGTCATGCCGACCCTGATGGAGCGCCAGCTCGATCCGGCCGCCGGCTATCTCCTGCAGAAGGCCGTCGAGGAACGTGGCATCAAGGTGATCTGCAAGGCCAATACCAAGGCGATCATCGGCGAAGGCAAGGTCGAGGGCGTCGAACTCGATGATGGCCGCATAATCCCGGCGACGCTGGTGGTGATGGCCGTCGGCATCCGCCCGAACGTCGGTCTCGCCAGGGAGGCGGGTCTTGCGGTCAACCGCGGCATCGTCGTCGACGCCGGCATGCAGACCTCGGACGGCGACATCCTCGCACTCGGCGAATGCGCCGAAGTGGGCGGCATGGTCTACGGCCTCGTCGCCCCACTCTACGAAATGGCGCGGATTGCCGCCTGGCATCTCTCCGGCGACCGCACGCCCGCCTTCGTCCATTCCGACACGCCGACCAAGCTCAAGGTCACCGGCATCGACCTCTATTCGCTCGGCGATTTCGCCGACGGCGACGACCGCCAGGAAATCGTGCTGCGCGATGCCACCGCCGGCGTCTACAAGCGCCTCGTCATCAAGGACAACCGCATCATCGGCACGGTGCTCTATGGCGAGACGGCCGACGGCGCCTGGTTCAACGACCTGAAGAAGAAGGGCACCGACATCTCCGCGATGCGCGACACCCTGATCTTCGGCCAGGCCTATCAGGGGGGCAGCCCGCTGGACCCTATGGCGGCCGTTGCAGCCTTGCCGGATGATGCGGAAATCTGCGGCTGCAACGGCGTCTGCAAGGGCAAGATCACCGGGGCGATCACGGCCAAGGGCCTGACCTCGCTCGACGACGTACGCGCCCATACCAAGGCCTCGGCCTCCTGCGGTTCCTGCACCGGCCTTGTCGAACAGCTGATGGCGCTGACGCTGGGTGACAAGTACAATCCCGCCGCCGCCACGCCGATGTGCACCTGCACAGAACTTGGCCATGATGATGTCCGCCGCCTGATCAAGGCCAAGGCGCTGAAGACCATTCCGGCCGTCATGCAGGAACTGGAATGGAAAACCTCCTGCGGCTGCGCCAAGTGCCGCCCGGCGCTCAATTATTACCTCGTCTCAGACTGGCCGGACGAATATGCCGACGACTACCAGTCGCGCTACATCAACGAGCGGGTGCACGCCAACATCCAGAAGGACGGCACCTATTCGGTCGTGCCGCGCATGTGGGGCGGCGTGACCAACGCGGCCGAACTGCGCGCCATCGCCGACGTGGTCGAGAAGTTCGAGATCCCCATGGTCAAGGTCACGGGCGGCCAGCGCATCGACCTGCTCGGCATCGAGAAGGAGGATCTGCCCGCCGTCTGGGCCGATCTCGGCAAGGCCGGCTTCGTCTCCGGGCAGGCCTACGCCAAGGGACTCAGAACGGTGAAGACCTGCGTCGGCTCCGACTGGTGCCGCTTCGGCACGCAAGATTCCACCGGTCTCGGCATCCGGATCGAGAAGTTCATGTGGGGCTCCTGGACGCCGGCCAAGCTCAAGCTTGCCGTTTCGGGGTGTCCGCGCAACTGCGCCGAGGCGACCTGCAAGGACATCGGCGTCATCTGCGTCGATTCCGGCTTCGAGATCCACTTCGCCGGGGCCGCCGGCCTCGACATCAAGGGCACGGAGGTGCTGGGCCTGGTCAAGACCGAGGACGAGGCGCTCGAGCACATCGTGGCGCTCACCCAGATGTATCGCGAACAGGCCCGCTATCTCGAGCGCATCTACAAGTGGGCGAAACGCGTCGGGCTGGACGAAATTCGCCGCCAGATCATGACCGACGCGGAGAAGCGCCGGGGCTACTACGATCGCTTCGTCTTCTCCCAGAGGTTCGCCCAGGTCGACCCCTGGTCGGAACGCGTCTCGGGCAAGGACAAGCACGAGTTCAAGCCCATGGCAAGCGTCGGCTTCTCCGCAGCGGCGGAATAGATCTCCCTCTTCTCCCCAGCGGGGAGAAGTGCCGAGCGCATGCGAGGCGATGAGGGGGCCGGTTGCATTGGAGTCAACGGGCTTCGCACAGCCTCATCCGGCCCTTTCGGGCCACCTTCTCCCCGGCGGGGAGAAGAGGAGGCGGACGCTGCGGCGTCGAGAAGAGAATGAAGGATAATGCCATGAACTGGATCACCATCGGCCATATCGACGACATCCCCCTTCGCGGCGCGCGCTGCGTCAAGACGCCGGAGGGCAAGATCGCCGTGTTCCGCACGGCCGACAACGAGGTCTTCGCCATCGATGACCATTGCCCGCACAAGGGCGGCCCGCTTTCCCAGGGTATCGTCCACGGCAAGGCCGTGACCTGCCCCTTGCACAACTGGGTGATCTCCCTGGAGACGGGCAAGGCGCTCGGCGCTGACGAAGGAGAGGTGCGCACCATCCCGCTGCGCAACGACGGCGGCCAACTGTCGATCGCGCTCGAAAGCCTGATGATGGCGGCGGAGTAGGCGGATGATGCTGCGGGGAGAGATCATGCCCACTGAAACCCGCACCACCTGTCCCTATTGTGGCGTTGGCTGCGGCGTGATTGCCAGCGTCGACGATCAAGGTGTGGTCCGCGTCAAGGGGGACCCGGATCACCCTGCGAATTTCGGCCGCCTGTGCTCCAAGGGATCGGCGCTCGCCGAAACGCTCGATCTCGATGGCCGGCTGATGACGCCCGAGATCGAAGGACGGGCGGCCAGCTGGGAGCAGGCGCTCGATCTGGTGGCGGAAAAGTTCTTGCACGCGATTACCGAACACGGCCCTGATTCCGTCGCCTTTTACATCTCTGGCCAGTTGCTGACCGAGGACTACTACGTGGCGAACAAGCTGATGAAAGGCTTCATCGGCTCGGCCAATATCGACACCAATTCGCGCCTGTGCATGGCGTCGTCCGTCGCCGGCCATCGCCGCGCCTTCGGCGCTGATACGGTGCCGGGCACCTACGAAGACCTGGAACTAGCCGAACTGATCGTCCTCACCGGCTCCAATCTCGCCTGGTGCCACCCCGTGCTCTACCAGCGCATTTCAGCTGCCAAGGCCCGGCGACCGGCCATGAAGATCGTCGTCATCGACCCGCGCCGCACCATGACCTGCGACATCGCCGACCTGCATCTGGCCATCCGCGCCGATGGCGACACGGCGCTGTTCAACGGCCTGTTCGCCCATCTGGTCGAGGCTGGCGCGGTCGATGAGGATTTCGTCGCCGCCCACACACAGGGGTTTGGCGAGGCCTTTATCGCCGCGTCGTCCTCCATGGCCGGGCTGATCGAGGCGACCGGCCTGCCGGCCATGCAGATCCGCGAATTCTTTTCCCTGTTCGAGCGCACGGAAAAGACCGTCACCTGCTACAGCCAGGGCGTCAACCAGTCCTCCATTGGCACCGACAAGGTCAATGCCATCCTCAACTGCCATCTGGCGACCGGGCGCATCGGCCGGCCGGGCATGGGCCCGTTTTCGCTGACCGGCCAGCCCAATGCCATGGGCGGCCGCGAGGTGGGAGGGCTGGCCAACATGCTCGCCGCCCATATGACGATCGAAAGCGCGGAACATCGCGACCGCGTCCAGCGCTTCTGGAATTCACCGGCCATGGTACAGAAGCCCGGCCTAAAAGCCGTCGAGATGTTTCAGGCCGTGGCCGACGGACGGGTCAAGGCGCTGTGGATCATGTCGACCAATCCGGTCGTCTCCTTGCCGGATGCCGATGCGGTGAAGGCGGCGATCGCGGCATGCCCCTTCGTCGTAGTCTCCGACATCCTCCGCGACACCGACACGACGAGGCTCGCCCACGTCCTGCTCCCTGCCACCGGATGGGGCGAGAAGGACGGAACGGTCACCAATTCCGAACGCCGCATCTCGCGCCAGCGAGCCTTCCTGCCCGCACCCGGCGCGGCGCGGCCTGATTGGTGGCAACTGGCCGAAGTCGGCCGCCGCATGGGTTTCTCTGATGCCTTCGACTATGCCTCGCCAGCCGAAATCTTTGCCGAACATGCGGCGTTGTCGGCTTTCGAGAACCGTGGCGACCGCGATTTCGACATCGGCGCCCATGGCGACATCGACGAGCCCGGCTTTGCCGCGCTCGAGCCCTTCCACTGGCCGCAGCCGGTGGGGGTGGGACGGCAGGAGACCCGCTTCTTCGCCGACGGCCGCTTCTATCATGCCGACGGCAAGGCCCGCTTCGTCGCAATCGAGTCCGAGGTGCCGATCCGAACCTCCGCCGATTTCCCCCTGGTGCTCAACACAGGCCGGGTGCGGGATCACTGGCATACCCTGACCCGCACCGGCAAAAGCGCACGGTTGTCGTCCCATCTGGCGGAACCCTTCGTCGAGATCCATCCCGATGACGCCAGCCACCTCGGCATCAGCGACGCCGATCTGGTGCGGCTCGAAAGCCCTCACGGCCACATCATCGTGCGGGCCCTGTTGACAGCCCGGCAGGCGAAAGGCGGGGTCTTCGTGCCGATGCACTGGACGGACGAGTTTTCCGCCCGTGCTCGTGTCGATACGCTGCTGCCTTCGATCACCGATCCGGTTTCCGGCCAGCCGGCTTCCAAGCATGGGGCCGTTGCCGCCCGTCGTTTTGCCGCCGGTGCCTATGGCTTCGCCGTCAGCGCGATGAAGCCGCACGGGCTGGATGCCGCCTATTGGGCGCTTGCCAAGGCCGAGGGCGGCTGGCGGGTCGAACTCGCCTTCGATGCGCCGCTTGCCGATGTCGAGGCCTGGTGCCGCCTGCATTTCGCCATGCCCGACGGCGCTGAAAGCCTCGGTTATAGCGACAGTGCCAGCGGCGAGGTGCGCATTGCCTTCTTCCACGGCGATGCCTTGCTGCTCGCCCTGTTTCTGGCGCCTGACCCGGTCTCCGTGTCGCGCAACTGGGCGATCGGACAATTGTCCGGGCCGCATGCCGATGCCCGCACCCGCTTTGCCGTCGTCGCCGGCCGCCCCGGCGCCGGCCGAAGCGATCCGGGCGCCACCGTCTGCTCGTGCTTTTCCGTCGGCGTCAACCAGATCGTCGCCGCCGTCCGCAGCGGCTGCAGCACCGTCGAGGCGATCGGCGAGACGCTCTATGCCGGAACCAATTGCGGCTCCTGCCGCGCCGAGATCAGGGGGATCATCGATGGATGCCAGGTCGCAGCCGCTGAATGACGGGAATGCAGGCCCTGCATCCGCTCGCCGAGCCCAATCCCGCATGGCCCCGCTCGCCAAGCTGCCGGTCTTCTGGTCGCTGCAAGGCAAACGCGTCGTCGTCGCAGGCGGCTCCGACGCCGCCGCCTGGAAGGCGGAACTGCTGGCTGCCTGCGGCGCGGAGGTGCATGTCTTCTGCGCCGACCACCAGATGTCGGAGGTCATGCGCAGACTGATCGGGGAGGCGACGTCTGGCGCCCCCCGAGGCCAGATCCTCGACCATCCCCACCCATGGCACCCCGGCATCTTCGCCGGCGCCGCGCTCGCCCTTGCCGACTGCGAAACCGAGGCCGACGCCCGTGCATTCTATACCGCCGCCGTTGCTGCCGGCGTGCCGGTCAATGTCATCGACAAGCCCGCCTGTTGCCAGTTCCAGTTCGGCTCGATCGTCAACCGCTCGCCGGTCATCGTGTCGATCTCGACCGATGGCGCGGCCCCGATCCTTGCCCAGGCGATCCGCCGCCGCATCGAGACCCTGCTGCCGCCGGCGCTCAAGCCTTGGGCCGAGCTTGCCCAATCCTTGCGCGAGCGCGTCAGCGACAGGCTCGCCCCCGGCCAGCCGCGCCGTGCCTTCTGGGAACGCTTCGTCGACCGCGCCTTTGCCGGAAATCAGCCGCCGGAGGAAGGAGCGGATCGCACCCTTCTGGCGGACGCGGAGAGACTGGCGAGGGAGCCCGCCACCGGCCGCGTGACGCTGGTCGGCGCCGGCCCCGGCGATGCCGAGCTTTTAACCCTCAAGGCCGTGCGTGCGCTGCAGGCGGCCGATGTCATCCTGTTCGACGATCTCGTCTCCGATGAAGTGCTGGAGCTTGCCCGCCGTGAGGCAAAGCGCTTGCTGGTGGGCAAACGCGGCGGCCGGACAAGCTGCAAGCAGGAGGACATCAACGACATCATGGTCAGGCTGGCCCGCGCCGGCAAGCGCGTCGTCCGGCTGAAATCCGGCGATCCGATGATCTTCGGCCGGGCAGGGGAGGAGATCGCGCGCCTGCAGGAAGAGGGCATTCCCGTGGATGTCGTGCCCGGCATCACGGCCGCGAGCGCCATGGCCTCGCGACTCGGGCTTTCGCTCACCCATCGCGACCATGCGCAGTCGGTCCGCTTCGTCACCGGCCATTCGCGCCACGGCGATCTTCCGCGCGATCTCGACTGGAAAAGCCTTGCCGATCCCTCCGTTACGACGGTCTTCTATATGGGCGGACGCATGGCGGCCGAAATTCAGGCTGCCCTTCTTTCCGCAGGCACGAGCGCCGCGACGCCCGTCGTCATCATGGCTTCGGTGACCCGGGAGAATGAACGTCGCTGGGCGGGTTCCGTGGACGGTCTCGGCGCGGCAATGGAAAAGATCGGTGTCGACGAACCTGTACTGATCGGTGTGGGCAATGCCTTCGGCGCCCGTCGGATGGCGGAATCTCCCCGGCCGGTCGCCGCTTTCGGCTGATCTGATGGAGCGCATGCGGCCTGTGGCGATTTTGCGGTTGGCGAAGTCCCGGCAGTCAACTATCTACGCTACAGAGACAAATGCAGCGAGGGTGGTATGACGGCAGTCACGAGGGAACAGGTTCTTGAAACGCTGAAGTCCATTCGCGGACCGGGCCTTGAGCGCAACATCGTCGAGCTCGGCATGGTCTCGGACGTATTCATCTCCGATGGCAAGGTCTATTTTTCGATCACCGTGCCGGCGGAACGCGCCAACGAACTCGAACCGATGCGTCAGGCTGCCGAGCGCACCGTCAAGGCTATGCCGGGTGTTAAGGGCGCCCTGGTCAGCCTGACGGCGGAGAAAAAGGCAGGATCGCCCGCTCCGACCGCAGCACCCCACCGGCATTCTCACGCGCCGGCCCCCGGCGGCCCGTCCCGTCCGGCGAAGGCCGGTGTTCCCGGGATCGGCGCCATCATCGCGGTGGCTTCCGGCAAGGGCGGTGTCGGCAAGTCGACGACCGCCGTCAATCTCGCGCTGGCCTTGAAGGCCAATGGCCTGAAGGTCGGTATCCTTGATGCCGATGTCTACGGCCCATCCATGCCGCGTCTTCTCGGTATCACCGGTCGCCCGCAGCAGCTTGACGGCCGCATCATCATGCCGATGGAACACTACGGCATCAAGGCCATGTCGATGGGTTTCCTGGTCGACGAGGGGACCGCGATGATCTGGCGTGGCCCGATGGTGCAGTCCGCATTGATGCAGATGCTGCGCGAAGTCGCCTGGGGAGACCTTGACGTCCTGGTCGTTGACATGCCGCCCGGTACCGGCGACGCACAGTTGACGATGGCCCAGCAGGTGCCGCTTTCCGGCGCTGTCATCGTGTCCACGCCGCAGGACCTTGCCTTGATCGATGCCCGCAAGGGCATCAACATGTTCAACAAGGTCGAGGTGCCGGTGCTCGGCATCATCGAGAATATGAGCTACTTCATCGCCCCAGATACCGGCGCGCGTTACGACATCTTCGGTCATGGCGGGGCAAGGGCCGAAGCCGAGAGGATCGGTGTTCCTTTCCTCGGTGAAGTGCCATTGACCATCGCCATTCGTGAAACCTCGGATGCCGGCGCGCCGGTCGTCGTCTCCGACCCCGAAGGGCCGCATGCGAAGGTCTATCGCGATATAGCCGAACGGGTCTGGCACCAGGTCACGAACCAGCCTGACAGGGCCGCCCCCGCAATCGTCTTCGAATAGTCGCGCGAAGGCAACAGCAGGATGTTGGACCGCCGCCCCGGACCGACAGGGCGGCGGGTTACATAATCCTAGACCTATTTTTCAATCGCGATCTTGCGTTCCGCCGGCGCTGTTCCCGGTTTCTTGGGCATTGTCACCGTCAACACGCCCTTGTCGAACTTGGCGCTGACGGCATCCTCGTTCACGCTCGGAGGCAGGCGCATCGACCTCTGGAAGCTGCCATAGCGCCGCTCGATGACATGGTAGTCGTCCTTGTCGTCCTTCTTTTCGAACTTTTTCTCGCCCTTGAGCGTGAGAATGCCGTTCTGGATCGAAATATCCACGTCTTTCTCGGAGATGCCCGGGAGTTCCGCCGTCAGTGTGATTGCACCGTCATTCTCGGCGACATCGATCGACGGCGCCATGAAATCACTTGTCTTATCGACTCCTTTCAGCAAATTGCTTTTGCCAAAAAAGCTTTCGAAGGCCTGATCCATTTCCTTTCGGAAATCAGCGAACGGATTGTCAGACCAAAGACTTGGAAGAGATTTGGAAGACTTGTCTTTCATCATTCCCTCCTTGAAGACTGTCCCATGCCCCGCGCGCAAGATACTATGAATTGCAGTCTCGTCCACCTTGATTTGGGTCAAGCCGGATGGCTCCGATCGTCGTGAGGAGGTTCTGCGCGGACCATTGCACCCTTTTTCGCGCGTCTTTGCACTTGCTTTTGTGACCTCAGGTGTGATTGGTACGCGGGCGAAGATCAGTTCACATTGGTCCCAACTGCTTGAAGGTGCGTGACGCTTGATCAGGGCCTACAGGATCAACGGGAAGGCGGAGACCATTTCGGTCGACGATCCGCCGGCAGAGTTGGATTCGGATATCCTGTGGCTGGACCTCGTCAACCCGGACCGGGCGGAGGAGCAATTGGCCGAGAAGCTACTCGCCATTCCGATCCCGACGCGCGAGGACCTCAAGGATATCGAGCCTTCCAGCCGTCTCTATGTCGAGGACGATGGCGTCTACATGACCGCTTCTCTCGTCTACAAGGCGGAGACCGAATTTCCCGACCTGGGCGACATTGCCTTCATCCTGACCGGCAATCGCTTGATCACGATCCGCTACGCCGAGCCCAAATCTTTTGCCATCTTCTGTGCCACCTTGCTGCGCAGCCCCGGCAAATACCGAACGGGGTCAGAGGTGCTGGGGCGGCTCCTCGAAACCATCGTCGATCGTACCGCCGAAGTGCTCGAACTGGCAGTTGCTCGTGTCGATTCCCTTTCGGTGGAGGTGTTCGTTGATCGCAAGGCGGCCAAGCGCCGGCCTCCCGGGTTTCTCGAGGACAAACTCCTCGATATTGCCAACCACCACCGTCTTGTAAACAAGACGCGCGACAGCCTTGTTTCGCTTTCGCGTCTGGTGACCTTCCTGCGTTCGCAGCCGGTGGTCCGCAAGGACCAGGAGGCCGGCGAGCTCTGCCGCATCGTATCGCGCGACATCCAGTCGCTTTCAGAGCACGCGGGATTCGTGGCAGGCAACATCACCTTTCTTCTTGATGCATCGCTCGGCCTCATCAATGTCGAGCAGAACTCCATCATCAAGATCTTCTCGATCGCGTCCGTCGTGTTTTTGCCGCCGACGCTGGTCGCCTCGATTTACGGCATGAATTTCCACTTCATGCCGGAACTGGGGTGGAACTACGGCTACGCGCTTGCTCTGGCCGCCATGCTGCTCTCCGCCGTCATTCCCTTCTTGTTTTTCCGCTGGAAAGGCTGGCTCTGACGAGCCTGTAGCCCATGACCCAAGCAACCCACAAGACCCCGGAGGCCGCCAAAGGCTTCGGCAATCTGTTCATGCTCGCGCTCGGCTCGGTCGGCGTCGTCTATGGCGACATCGGAACCAGTCCGCTCTACGCCTTTCGCGAGGCGCTTAAGCCCATCAGCCATGACGGTGTCGAGCGGGGCGAGATCATCGGCCTGATCTCCCTTATCATCTGGGCGCTCACCATTATCGTGACATTGAAATATGTCCTCTTTCTGCTGCGTGCGGACAACGACGGGGAGGGCGGAACGTTGTCGCTGCTTGCCCTGTTGATGAAGACCGCTGGCCGCAATGCTACCGTCCTCATGCTGATGGGCCTGGTTGGAGCGGCGCTCTTTCTCGGCGACGCAATGATCACGCCGGCGCTGTCGGTGCTTTCGGCTGTTGAAGGTCTGAAGCTTGTTGCTCCGCAATTGTCGGATTACATCGTGCCGATTTCAGTCGGCATCCTCATCGCGTTGTTTGCCATCCAGTCGCGCGGCACGGGCGCCGTGGCCAATCTGTTCGGACCGATCACCGCGATCTGGTTCATCGTCATGGCCCTCGGTGGCATTGTGCACATCTCGGATGATTTCGGCATCCTCACCGCGGTCAACCCGTTCTACGCTGCACGGTTCCTTTGGCTCGACGGCTTCCTTGGGTTCGTCGTGCTTGGGGCGGTGTTCCTGACGGTAACAGGTGCCGAGGCGCTTTACGCCGATCTCGGTCATTTCGGCCGCCGGCCGATCCAATGGGCCTGGTTCGTTCTGGTTTTCCCGGCGCTGGTGCTCAATTATCTCGGTCAGGGCGCACTCGTCCTCAAGCATCCGGAGGCTGCTTCCGACCCCTTCTTCCTGATATTCCCGAATTGGGCGCTTTTGCCGGTCGTCATTCTGGCAACCGCCGCGACCGTCATTGCCAGCCAGGCTGTGATCACCGGCGCCTTCTCGCTGGTTCGCCAGGCGATCCACCTTGGCTTCCTGCCGCGCATGCAGATCCTTTTCACGTCCGAAACGCATACCGGCCAGATCTACCTGCCTTCGGTCAATGCGCTGCTGCTGGTTGGCGTGCTGGCACTCGTTCTGCTCTTCGGCAGTTCGGAAGCACTCGCTACCGCCTACGGCATCTCGGTTACCGGTGCGATGGTTGTAACCACCGTCATGGCCTTCCAGTTCGTGCGAAGCCGCTGGCACTGGTCGGTGGCCGTCTCTGTCCTGCTTCTCCTGCCGTTGTTGCTGCTCGAAACTGTCTTTCTCGGGGCCAATCTTCTCAAGGTTCATGACGGTGGCTATGTGCCGGTGTTATTCGCCGCCGCCTTCACGGTCGTCATGTGGACGTGGCGCCGTGGCACGGCAATTCTCTTCGCCAAGACGCGCCATACGGATGTACCGCTTCGACCCTTCATAGCGTCCATCGAAAAGGCGAGCGAACACGCGCCGGCCGCTGTCCCCGGCACTGCGATCTTCCTTACCAGCGACCCCGAGACAGCCCCGGCGGCGCTCCTGCACAACTTGAAGCACAATCATGTGCTGCATGAGCGCAACATCATCCTGACGATCAAGACCGCCGGCCGGCCGCGCGTCGCGGCGGAGGAACGGTTTTTGGTCGAGCCTCTTTCCGATCGTTTCAGCCGTGTGGAAATCCGCTTCGGCTTCATGGAGACGCAGAATGTCTCCAAGGCGCTCGCCAACTTGCGCCGTGGCGGCCTGAAGTTCGACATCATGTCGACCTCCTTCTACCTCGGCCGGCGAAAGCTGGTGCCCGACGCCAAATCCGGAATGCCTTATTGGCAGGACCGTCTTTTCATCGCCATGGCCAACACCGCCACCGATCCCTCCGACTATTTCCGCCTGCCAGCCAATCGCGTGGTTGAACTGGGCTCGCATGTAATCATCTGACGCAGGTGAGACGCCGTCGGGTCCGCGTCGGGCTCAGACCGGTACCTGCCGCCGGATATGTTCACGGACTTCTGGATCCATTAACCGATCATCAAGGTTAATATGCGAGGCTTCGCTAATGTAACCGATGTCGCGTATGGAGTACCGGTTTTGCGATCCAGAAGCCAATTGCGCCAGAAATCCGCTTCCCGTTTCGATAACTGGACCTCGCCTCTCGTGTTCGGATTGGCATGCTGGCTCGTCTTCCCCTCGATCGCTGCCCGCGCCGATCTCGCCGGTCTGATCGCAGGCATGGATACCGGCGGAAACCAGTGGCGAATGGTGCTGACCGCGTCACCGGCGGGCTCTGTCCATCAGGCGGAGCTGCGTTTCGGCGATGCCGAGGCAACCGGTGCGATCCCCAGGGATGCGGGCATCCTTCTGCCCGACGGACGCAAGATCGCCTTCGAAGCAGAAAAGAAGGCGAAGGATCCGCTCCCCGACGAACAGAGAGTTACGCGCGGGCTGAAGAAGAGTCGCGTCGTCGCTGTCGAACCCATGCTGCCGCCGAAGGCCTTTACTGCCGGCTCCGTCTTGAAGCGCACCAGTTCGTTGCTTGATCCGCGCGAGCGGCCCGCCGAACAGACAGCTTTCGTGAAGACGAAGCCCAAGAATGTCGAACTGGCGAGCTTCTACTTCAAAAAACAGGAGCCGAAGGCGGATCCCGGCGTCCCGTCCTTGCTCGCCGATCTCGTGACCAACAGCAACGCCGACATCCTTGCCACGGCCTATGCGCGTCCGGAGCCCGACTACGCGCGCGTCTCGCCCTTCGATGCGATCCTCACCCGGAAGCCGGAGGCCGGACGCTTCGTCCCACAGATCGGACCTAACGACCACGATTGGGCGGCAAGCGTGCTGCCGCCGTCGGTTTTTTCAGCGCGCGAACAGCAATGCCTCGCCTCCGGCATCTATTTCGAGGCGCGCGGCGAATCGGTGAAAGGCCAGGCGGCGGTTGCCCAGGTGATTCTCAACCGCGTCCGCAATCCGGCTTATCCGGGCACGATCTGCGGCGTCGTCTACCAGAACGAGGATTGGCGCAATCGTTGCCAATTCTCCTTCGCCTGCGACAATATCAAGGACCGCGTGAACTCCGCGTATCACTGGAAAGTGGCGCGTGAGGTCGCTCTGGCGGTCACGGCGGGCAAGATCTGGCTTAAGGAAGTCGGGTCGGCGACCCACTATCACGCCATTTATGTTCGCCCAGGCTGGGCCCGCACGATGAAGAAGGTGGGACGGATCGGTCTCCACGTCTTCTACCGCACCTATGGCGGCGGCTGGAGCTGACGGGCGTCAAAATTGTCGGCCGCCTGCGGCCAAGTGGCCCGATTCCCGCGAATTGGATGCAGCCGATTCAGCTCATTCAACTTAAGTATATGATTTTTCACCGTTAATTTGTAGTGAAACAAGCGCAGTCAACGCCTTGACTATGCGAACACCTAAAATTATGGTGCGCCCGACTTCAAAACGGGCCAGAAGGGTTAATATCCCACCGTTTCTATATTCGTGACGGGTCCAAATGGGGCCCGCGGAAGCGGAATCGGACGGAGAAAGCCATGACGGATGACCGCGGAGAAAGTCTGGAAGAACGTCGCAGGCGACTTGCTGCCGAATTGGCGGGGAGAAAAGTCGAGGCGAGGGATGAAGAAGCTGCGGAGAAAAGTGCCGAGCAGAGCCGGAAGGGCTACGCTCAGGCCATGAAGCTTTCCAGCGAATTCATTTCCGCGATCGTCGTCGGTGTCATTCTGGGCTATCTTTTCGACCGTTTTGTCGGCACGACGCCATGGGGCTTGATCGTCTTCCTGCTTCTTGGGTTCTGTGCCGGTGTTTTGAACGTGCTGAGGACAGCGGGCAAGATCGCCTCGCCGCATCCGGTGGATCGGCAGGCGGGCGATGAAAACAAGGGCGGCAAGGGCTGAAGGGCCAGCTGTCCGAGACAGGATGATTTCCGCCGAAAGGCGGGCAAACCGAGAGAGACCATCAGGTGGCAAACGATCCGACTCATCAGTTCCAGATCCAGAAGATTGTTCCGATTGAGATTGGTGGGGTCGATTTTTCTTTCACCAATGCATCGCTCTTCATGGTCGCGACCGTCGCTTGCGCATCCGCGTTTCTCTATTTCTCGACCTCCAGCCGCGGTCTGATCCCGGGTCGCATGCAGTCGGTCGCTGAAATGTCCTATGAGTTCATCGCCTCGATGCTGCGCGAAGGCGCCGGCAGCCATGGCATGAAGTTCTTCCCGATGGTTTTCTCGCTGTTTATGTTCGTGCTGACCGCGAACCTGCTCGGCATGATGCCCTACTTCTTCACCATCACCAGCCAGATCGTCGTCACTTTCGCGCTGGCGATCTTCGTGATCGGTACCGTGCTCGTCTATGGCTTCATGAAGCACGGCTTCGGCTTCCTCAAGTTGTTCGTGCCGTCCGGTGTGCCGGCAGCGCTGTTGCTCCTCGTGGTGCCGATCGAAGTGATCTCGTTCCTGTCGCGTCCGATTTCGCTCTCCATTCGTCTTTTCGCCAACATGCTGGCGGGTCACATCACGCTCAAGGTGTTCGCGGGCTTCGTCGCCTCGCTTGGAACCCTGGGCGCCCTTGGCGTCGGTGGCGCCATCCTGCCTCTCATCATGACCGTCGCCTTGACGGGTCTCGAGTTCCTCGTCGCCTTCCTGCAGGCTTATGTCTTTGCGGTGCTGACTTGCATGTACCTCAACGACGCCATACACCCGGGCGGGCACTAAGGATAACGACATTGGCGCATTGAGGCGTCAGTCATTCGCCGCAACAACCATTTCGAAGGAGTTCATACATGGAAGCGGAAGCAGCAAAGTACATCGGCGCAGGTTTGGCTTGCCTTGGCATGGCCGGCACGGCTCTGGGCCTCGGCAACATCTTCGGCAACTACCTGTCCGGCGCACTGCGCAATCCGTCTGCCGCTGACAGCCAGTTCGGCCGTCTGGTATTCGGCTTCGCGGTTACGGAAGCTCTGGGCATCTTCTCGCTGCTCATCGCTCTCCTCCTCCTGTTCGCTGTCTAATAGCAGCCAAGGTTCGGGATCACGGTTCGCCGCGTGGCGGCCGTGATCCTTCGCATTCGCAGTACACCTGGAGGTGAGCATGTTTGTGACCCCCGCCTATGCCGAGGAGACTCCGGCACAGGGCCAGATCCATACGGAAGAGGCCCCGGCACAGGGCCAAGTCCACACGGAGACCGGCGTCGCTCCCGCAGCGGAGCATGGCCGAGGCGTATTCCCGCCATTCGACCAGACCACCTATCCGTCACAGCTTCTGTGGCTGGTGATCACGTTCGGCCTTTTCTACATGCTCATGCAGAAGGTCATCGTGCCGCGCGTCGGTGGTATCCTGGAAAGCCGGCACGACCGCATTGCACAGGATCTCGACGAGGCCGCCCGGCTGAAGTCGGAAGCCGATGCGGCCATAGAAACTTATGAGCGGGAACTGAGCGCTGCCAAGGCCAAGGCCGGGCAGATCGCATCGGCAGCCCGCGACAGCGCCAAGGCCAAGGCTGATGCCGAGCGGGCCGCCGTCGAAGCCGAGCTCACCGAGAAGGTGGCCAAGGCCGAGGCACGGATCGCCGATATCAAGGCCAAGGCTTTCGCCGAAGTCGACACGATTGCCACCGATACGGTTACCGCCATCGTTGAGAAGCTGATCGGTACGAAGGTAACCAAGACCGATGTGAAGTCGGCTGTCGGTTCCGTAACCGCCAAGCAGGAGGGCTGATCATGCATTTCGATGCAACATTCTTTGCTTTCGTCGGCCTGCTGTTGTTCCTTGCCCTTGTCGTCTACCTCAAGGTCCCGGGCATGGTGGCGAAGTCGCTCGACGAGCGCGCCGACAAGATCCGCGACGAGCTGGCGGAAGCCAAGCGCCTTCGCGAGGAAGCCCAGCACGTGCTTGCCGAATATCAGCGCAAGCGCAAGGAAGCTGAAGCCGAAGCTGCAGGCATCGTCGCCGCAGCCGAGCGCGAGGCAGCCATGCTGACGGCTGAAGCCAAGCAGAAGACCGAGGAGTTCGTAGCGCGCCGCAGTGCCCTTTCCGAGCAGAAGATCAAGCAGGCGGAAACGGACGCGGTCAACGCCGTTCGCTCGGCCGCTGTCGATCTCGCGATTGCGGCCGCTGAATCGATTCTCGCAAAGAAGGTCGATGCCACCGTTCAGGAGAGCCTCGTCAAGGGTGCTGTCGGCGAGGTGAAGGCCCGCCTCAACTGAGCCCCGGTTCACGTAAAAGCAGAATAGAAGCCGGGCCCTGTCCCGGCTTTTTTCATGTCCACATTTTGGGTGTGCATGGGAAGGATGCCTCTCAGAGGCAGGCTTCGTCCTCATCCTTGCGCAGGGGACGAAAACTCAACCTGTGCAGGGCACAGGGGCCGTGGACGGCAATGGCCATCCGGTGCTGTTCGGTACCGTAACCGGCATGTCCCTCGAAGCCGTAGGCCGGATAGACTGCCGCAGCGCGCGCCATCATGCGGTCGCGCGTGACCTTGGCGACGATGGAGGCGGCGGCAATCGAGAACGACCGGGAGTCGCCCTTGACCACTGCCTTTGCATGGCAGGAAAGGCCATTGGGCACGTCGCGTCCGTCCGTGAGCACGAAGCCGGCCGGCAGCGCCAGACCAGCCACTGCACGGCGCATGGCGTCGAGGCTGGCCTTGCGGATATCCCGCGCATCGATGTGGCGAGAGCAGGACGAGGCGATTGAGACGGTTGCCGATGCGAGAATAAGGTCGAACAGCGCGTGGCGCTGGACAACTGTCAGCTTCTTCGAATCATTGAGACCCGGCGGAATATTCTCCGGATCGAGAATGACCGCGGCCGCCACCACCGGGCCGGCAAGCGGTCCGCGCCCGGCTTCGTCGGTGCCCGCGACAGGGTGATAACCCTGCCGGCCGGCGAGCCGTTCGAGCTCGAAATCGGGACCTTCCGGAAGATTGGCGAAAAAGCCCGGAGAATCGGGTGGCGTGCGACGTTTCATGCGGCAGAAATCGCACGCCAACCCGACTTCCTGCAAGTCCCCGGATTGGGGCGTCGGACAGAGCCGGCATCCCAAGGCGGTTTCCGGGAACTTCTCCGGCGCGAGGCGGACAGGGGAACGCGCCGGAATGCGAATGACCGGAGGCTCACAACAGCCTGGCGAGCGACCCGAAGGAATGCCAGCCGGGGCACGAGCCTCCCGGCTGCCGTCAAAGCAGGGACAGCTGCACCCCGCTTCCGTTCGGTGGCACGAACAGATCATCACGCAGATGCATGCTGCGCCGGACGAGCCCGAGCCGTTTCGTCGCCATCTCGAACCGCCGGCTGATCTGCCATGCGTAGGGACCGGCGCCCTTCATGCGCTTGCCGAATTCCGCATCGTAATCCTTGCCTCCCCGCATGGAGCGCACAAGAGACATCACATGGCGGTAGCGGTCAGGATAGTTCTGCAGCAGCCAGTCCCGAAAGAGCGGGCTGACCTCCAGCGGCAGGCGCAGGATCACGTATCCGGCCTCGTTCGCACCGGCGGCCTTGGCCGAATCCAGAATCCGTTCGATCTCGTGGTCGTTGAGCGCCGGGATCACCGGTGCCATGAGCACTCCCGTCGGGACGCCCGCCCCGGAAAGAGCCTTGATTGCCTCCAGCCGCCGCGTCGGAGTGGATGCGCGCGGCTCCATCGAGCGGGCGAGCTTGCGGTCGAGTGTCGTGACGGAGATCGCGACCTTGGCCAATCCCCTTTCGGCCATCGAGGCGAGTATATCGATATCGCGCATGACCAGCGCCGACTTGGTGACGATCGCGACCGGATGGTTGACCTTGCTCAGGACTTCCAATACCTGCCGCATGATCCGCCATTCGCGCTCGATCGGCTGATAGGGATCTGTATTGGTGCCGATGGCTATGGTGCGCGGCTTGTATCCCGGCTTGGCGAGTTCCCGCTCAAGAAGCTTCGGCGCGTCGGGCTTGGCAAACAGCTTGGCCTCGAAATCGAGTCCGGCCGACAGTCCCATATAGGCATGGGTCGGCCGTGCAAAACAATAGATGCAGCCGTGCTCGCAGCCCCGATAGGGATTGATCGAACGATCGAACGGAATGTCGGGGGATTCGTTACGGGTGATGACGGTGCGCGGCCTTTCGACCTGCACCTCGGTGCGAAATGGCGGCATGTCGTCAAGCGTCGTCCAGCCATCGTTGAAGGCCACCCGCTCCAGTGGCTCGAAACGGCCGCCCGGATTGAGCCCCGCCGCCCGGCCGCGCCGCCGATCGACATCCACCCTCAGTCCCGATGCGGAGACCATCGCATCGGCAATATCCGCCGTATTGGCGGGCTGGAAGGCAGCCCGCGCCACAAGAGACAGCTCGTTCATCGTTAGCTCCCGAGAGGGCCAGCGCCCCGGTTCGATGATTAAATTCCTAGCCGCAATAAGAGAACAATGCAAGAACAAAATCCTGAAATCTGTCTGTGGCAATGTATTGTGCGATGCGATAAAGTTGAGCAATGTTGACAGTAATCATGGAATGCCGCGACCAGGAACCGGAGCTTGCCCAGACGCTGGCGGTGCTCGTCGCCGGCGCAATCGATGGCCTCGTCAGCGATGTCGTGGTTCTGGACCATGGTTCGCGGGATGGAACAGCGCGGCTCGCCGAAGCCACGGGCTGCCGTTTTTATCAGCAGTGGGACATGAGGGACGTTCTGCACGCCGCGCGGGGAGAGTGGATCCTGATCGTCGAGCCCGGCGCGAAGCCGCAGAGCGGCTGGATCGAGGAACTGTCGGAATATATGGCGCTGAACCAGATGCCGGCACGGTTTTCGACCTCGCGCAGCCACAGGCGTCCTCTGTTTCGGCGAATCGCCCACAGGCCGCCGCCTTTCGAGCATGGATTGCTGCTGCCGAAGCAGGAAGCGATCTCGGTCGCGAAGTCAGGCCGCGATCTTGTCCATTTCGCTCGTGGACAGAAGGTGCGGCGGTTGGCAAGCGAGATGATCCCCTCCTGGGTCGCTCGCGGAAGCCGGCGGTCTCTGGCTTGATTGCCCTTAAGCGCCGCGCTTCAGGTGCTCATCGAGCCGGGGCATGATCTCCACGAAATTGCACGGCATGTGGCGATAATCGAGCTGCCATCTCAGGATGCCGTCCCAGGCATCCTTGCAGGCGCCAGGAGAGCCGGGCAGGACGAAGATCAAGGTCGCATTGCGACCCCTCCAGTGGCGCGTGACTGGATCGTCGATGTTCCGATCTTGTCGTAGGACAGCCGGTGAAAAACCTCGGAAAAGCCGTCCATCCGCTTCTCGAAAAGCGGCTCGAGCGCCTCGGGCGTAACGTCGCGGCCGGTGAATCCGGTTCCGCCCGTGGTGATGACGACGTCGATCTCCTGTAAAAGTGTCCACGCCTCGACCTGGTTCAGGATGCGGTCGCGATCATCCGGAACTATGGCGCGGTCGACCAGCCGATGGCCTGCGTCGGTCACTCGCTGGACGAGGATGTCGCCCGATTTGTCATCCGCCAGCGTGCGTGAGTCGGAAACCGTGAGAACGGCGATCCCGACGGAAACGAAAGGGCGAGTCTCGTCGATCCGGGTCATGGAGCGTCTCCTGCGGCAGTTTCGGTGGCCAGAAAATACCAGTCTGGCCTCTCCTGCGAAAGGGCCCGGGCGGCGGCGCTGGCTGCCGCATAGTCGGCAAATATGCCGAAGCAGGTGGCGCCGGATCCGGACATGCGCACGAGCTTGGCACCCTTCCTGGCGAGCATAGCCGAGATTTCGCCGATCTCGGGCAGAAGGTCGCGGGCGGGGCCCTCGAGATCGTTGCGCAACCGGGAAAGATAAGCGATCCACGCACTCGCCTCTGGCGATGCGGCGCTGCCGGAAATCGGCGGATTGTCCTTTTGCGCGAGCCGCCGGAAGATCTCCGGCGTAGATACGCCCTCGAGCGGATTGGCCAGCACCAGTGCGAAAGAAGGCATCTCGGGAAGAAGTGCGATATTCTCGCCGATGCCGCCTGCCCGAAGCGGCTTCGATCTGAGGCACATCGGGACATCGGCGCCCAGAGCGAGCGCTATCCGGGAAATGTCTGGTTCGCCGAGTTGGCAGCCCCAGAGCCTCATGAGGCCGCGAAGCGTGGCCGCTGCGTCCGCCGATCCACCGCCGATACCCGATGCGATCGGCAGGTTCTTTTCGAGATCGATGCCGACGGCGGGTGCCCTTTGGCCCATGTCGCGCAGAGCCTGGCGCAGGGTATCGCGCGCTCTGAGCACCAGATTGCCGCTGACACCGTTCGGGTCCGTGCACAACTTCTGGCCAAATCGTCCCGAAACCGAAAAACGGTCCTCGGTCGCCGGCTCGAAGAACAGCCGGTCGCCATCGCCCGCGAAGGTGACGATGCTGTCGAGAAGATGATAGCCGTCAGCGCGCTGGCCCGTCACATGCAGGGCCAGATTGATTTTCGCCGGAGCGCTTTCGATGATGGCGGCCGATGCGCCGCCTTCAGGGGCCACCATGGGCGTCAGGACTTCTTGTCGGCTTCCGTCTCGGCTGGCGGCGCGGGAACCGGTTCCGGCGCGGCTTTTGCCGCATCGGCCTCGATGGGTGGCATTCCGGTGTCGATCTTCGCCTGGATCTTGGCGATCTCGGCTTCTTCCGGATCGGAGGCGAGCGCCCGCCTCCACTGATAGACGGCCTCGAGCTTGCGTCCGACGCGCCAATAGGCATCGCCCAGATGATCGTTGATCGTCGCATCGCCGGCCTTGAGCTCGGTGGCACGCTCGAGCTCCGTCACCGCTTCCTGGAAACGGTTGAGCCGGAAATAGGCCCAGCCGAGCGAATCGACGATATAGCCGTCGTCGGGTCGGAGCTCGACCGCCTTGCGGATCATGTCGAGGCCTTCCTCGAGATTGCGGTTCATGTCGACCCAGGAATAGCCGAGATAGTTGAGAACTTGCGGCTGATCAGGGTTGAGTTCCAGCGATTTGCGGAAATTCGGCTCCGCTTTGTCCCACTTCTTCAGGCGTTCATAGGCAATGCCGCGCTGGAAGAAGACCGACCAGTGACTCCTGTCCGGCTTGGGGCCGATCGCTTCCACTGCCCGGTCGTAGTTTTCCGCCATGGCGGCATAATCCTTGGCATCCGACAGGACGCTGCCATAGGCGAGATAACTGCGAATATCGGTGGGATCGGATTCGATCAGCGATTTGAGGTGACCGCGCGCCCGGTCCACTTTGCCGGTCTCGGCAAGCGTCAGCCCGAGTTGCAGTTCGGAAATGCGCCGCATTGGCGAGGAGGCTGGCACCTCGCCGTAATAGTTGATCGCACGTTCCGGTTGCTCGAACTTTTCAGCAAGACCGCCGAGCAGGATCAGCGTGTCGGCGCTCTTTGGATCGAGCGCATGGGAAAGCTGTAAATAGAGCGCCACCGTTTCTTCGGCGCCATCGCGGTTGAGCGCCCCGCCGATGCTGAAGAGAACGCCTGCCGCGCCTTCGGTTGCGTTCCCGACCAGAGGTTCGGGCTTTTCGCCCTTTGTAATTTTCTCACGCAAGGCTTTGAACGGCGCGAAATTTGTCACCAGGGCATCGCCGGCAGCGATCGCGTCGAGCGCCTTCTGCTTGTTGCCCTGAGCCGCCTCAAGCGCAGCCAGCGACATGACTGCACGAGCGAATGTATCGGGTGCCGTCGCCCCGCCTTCGCGGTCGGTCACCGCCTCGTTGAAATTGCGCCGGGCTGCATCGAAATCGCCGACGACCGTGGCAATCGCGCCGGCATTGTAGCGCTGGAAGATGCCATACCAACTCGGCCCCTTCAGGCCTTCCACCAGTGCCAGCGCTTCCTTGCCCTTGCCGGCGCCAAGCGTGGCCCAGGCGGTCAGAAGCGAGTTGGTCAGCCGATCGAGGTCGTTTGGCCCATCGTATTTCAAGACTTTTTCGGCGGTGTTGAATTCGCGATTGCGGATGGCATCAAGTCCGAGCGCAATGGCTGTGACCCGTTCAACGGACGGGTCGCTCTTCAGCTCGTTGGCATATTTGACGCCTTCGTCGAAATCGCCGTTCATGAACAGCGCGATCATCAGCCGCTGGCGGATCTCGATATCGCCCGGCTCGAAGGCCAGAGCCTTCTTGTAGAGTGGGATCGCTATTGCGTAGTCGCGGTCGGCTTCCGCCGAGCGTGCGGCAAGGAACGCACCCGAGAACGTATCGACCGTATCCGGGTCGAGGGTTTCCGCCTTGTCGGCCGCAGTCCCGCTTTCGGATTGTGCATAGGCGACAATCCCCTGGGAAAGCGATAGCAGAAGCGCAATTGCGGTTCCCGCGAGAAAACGGATGGCAATTCTTTGCCGCATGAATGAGCCTTTCAACAACCGTTGGCCGGTGTGGTCCGGCCGCAAATATTCATCCCACCAGACGATTCACGCACAGAATGGCTTTTTTGAAGCAGAGCCGCAAGGCAATGTCCGAACCGGATCAGTTGACCCGCGCGATGCAGAAGTCGATTACGTCAAGCAGTGCCGATTTCCACGCGGTGCCGGGCAGTGGCGCAAGTGCGTCCCGGGCGATGGTGCCGTAATGAAGTGCACGGGTGATCGTATCGTTGAGCCCGCCATATTTGGTGATCAGGCCGAGAGCCCTTTCAAGACTGGCGTCGTCATTGTTTCCGTTTTCGATTGCCTGGCGCCAGAATTCTCGCTCCGCCTGGGTGCCGCGGCGATAGGCCAGAATGACCGGCAGCGTGATCTTGCCTTCGCGGAAGTCGTCGCCGACATTCTTGCCGAGATCGGCGGCCTTGCCGCCATAGTCGAGCGCGTCGTCAACGAGCTGGAAGGCCAGGCCGAGATTCATGCCGTAGGATTTGAGAGCGTTCCTTCCCGCCCGGTCCGCTCCGGCGATGATCGGTCCGACTTCCGACGCCGCGGCAAACAGCGCCGCCGTCTTGGCGCGGATCACCGAGAGATAATCGTCTTCCGTCGTCTCCATGTTCTTGGCGACGGAGAGCTGCAGGACTTCGCCTTCCGCGATGATGGAGGCCGCCGCCGACAGAACGTCCAGCGCCTCGAGAGAACCGACCTCGACCATCATCCGGAATGCCTGTCCAAGCAGGAAATCACCGACCAGGACGCTGGCCTGATTGCCCCAGATCATGCGGGCGGTGGACTTGCCGCGCCTGAGATCGCTTTCATCGACGACATCGTCGTGAAGAAGCGTTGCCGTGTGCATGAATTCGACGCTGGTCGCAAGCTTGACGTCCCCGTCGCCGCTGTAGCCGAACATGGCCGCCGAAGCGAGCGTCAGCATCGGCCTCAGACGCTTGCCGCCGGACGATATCAGGTGGTTCGCAACCTCCGGAATCATCTGCACATCGGAACCGGCCTTGGAAAGAATGAGCTGGTTGACCCGTTCCATACCTGCTTTGGTCAGGTCCACCAAAGGCTTGACGGATGCCTGTTTGTTTTTGCTTTCCTCAAGCGGTATGACTACGCCCAACGCACCGGACTCCTGTTAAATGCTGGTGCCGACAATAAAAAGCGGCGGCTTGAACGGCAAGAGGCGAATCGTCCCGGTTCATCCTATTTGGCGAGGTTTTTGGTAATATGTACGAGATCATTCGCACCAATGACGCGGTTCTGTTGTCATTTGCCGAAAGCCTGATGAAGGATGCCGGAATCCGCTGCATGATCGCGGATCAGTCCATGAGCGTGCTGGAAGGTTCGCTGGGCATGTTGCCGCGCCGGTTCCTTGTGGAGGAGGACCGGGCCGAGGAAGCACGCAAAATCCTTGAGGATGCTGGCCTTGCCGATGAACTGCGCGAACGGAAAGACTAGGCTTTGACACGCTCCCCCGATGTCGGCGAGACGGTCGACGCCTTTCATCGCGGCCGCTTTCATCTCGTCCAGCCGAAGGGCCGGGGCCATCGCGCGGGCATGGATGCCATGCTGCTCGCATCGCTGGTTGATGAGTCAGGCCCTTTCCGTCTGGCCGATCTCGGCGCCGGCGCGGGCGCGGCGGGACTTGCAGTCGCCGCGAGGCTCGATGGAGCCGAAGTGATGCTCGTCGAGCGCTCCGCCGAAATGCTGGGCTACGCCCGAAAAAGTCTGGCTCTGCCACAGAATGCCGCGCTTGCCCGGCGCGTCTCGCTCATCGAGGCGGATGTCACTTTGACCGGCAAGGCGAGGGTGGCCGCCGGACTGTCTGACGACACCTATGACCACGTGATCATGAACCCGCCTTTCAACGATGCCGGTGATCGCAGGACGCCGGACGCGCTGAAGGCAGAGGCCCATGCAATGACCGATGGGCTGTTCGAAAGCTGGATCCGCACCGCCGGCGCCATCATGCTGCCGGGCGGGCAGTTGTCGCTGATCGCCCGGCCGGAGTCGATCGCCGAGATTATCGATGCCTGCGGCAGGCGCTTCGGCGGCCTGCAGATCACGCCGGTCTATCCGCGAACGGGAGAAAATGCCGTGCGCATCCTGGTGACGGCGATCAAGGGATCGCGGGCGCGGCTCTGTATGAGGCCGCCGCTCCTGATGCATGATGATGCTGGCAGCCACAAGTTCTCGGCCTTCGTCGATGACCTCAACAATGGACGCCGCGCCTACGCGCGCCGATAGAGCATTTCCGGCCAATTCGGAGTCGGTTCTGTTTCTCGATTGGCGTGTGCGATCCGGTGGTGAACCGGTCGCAGCGCGACGCGCGACATCGGGCAAGACCGGGTCGCCATCGGGCGTCCGCCAATCGGAAACCCTGAGGGACGGGCGCTTTTGCGTCAATATCGGCGCAAAGCCGCTCGACCGTATCTTCGGATATGCTCTTCGCGTCTCTGCTTGATCTCGCCGCAAAATCGCTCCGTCAGAACGACTCCGAATTGGC
>JBAYTX010000013.1:0-88957 GCA_041675415.1 Rhizobium sp.
GATTTCGAGCGTCACATGACGCGGCAATTCGATGGCGAGCGCGACACCCTCATGCATCGAGAGGATGCAGGTCATGCCTTCCTGCAGATAGGCCTTCTGCTCGCCCATCGTTTCCGCATCGACAACAACCTGATCGTAGGATTCCGGGTTCATGAAGTGGAATCCTTCGCCGTCCTCATAAAGAAACTGGAAGTTGACGTCTTCAACGAATGCGCGCTCGACCTGCTCGGTGGTGCGCCAGCGCTCCGACACCTTCACGCCATCGACGATGCGGCGCATGTTCACCTGGGTGACCGGGGTGCCCTTGCCGGGATGGAAGTTTTCGGCGGTGAGCACGACATAGAGCTTGCCGTCAACTTCGAGAACGTTGCCCTTGCGAACTGAGGAGGCGATGACCTTGACCATTGGAATTCCTTGTATCTACGAAAGACCCGTCGTAAAGGACGCGGTGCCGTCCCCATGACGCCTTCGAAACTTTTCTTGGGCGCAACTAACCCAAATTCGGCGAAATAGCCAGCCCGTGATGCAACAACCTTCGAGAAACCCGCAATGACAGACCGTGGGCCAGCTTCTTCTGCCTGGTGGACACCCTCCGTGCATGCCGATCGCCGGCCGTTTCTGATCGGCCGAAATGCGATCCAGGCCAGCCTGCGCGGTTTCTTTGCCGAACGGAACTTCGTCGAGGTGGACACCGCGACCCTGCAGGTTTCTCCCGGAAACGAAGCCCACCTGCACGCATTCGCGACCGCCGCAATCGGATCCGATGGGCGCAGTTCGCCACTGTACCTACACACCTCGCCGGAATTTGCTTGCAAGAAGCTCCTCGCAGCCGGCGAACCGCGCATCGCCTGTTTTGCCCATGTCTATCGGAACCGGGAACGGGGGCCCCTGCATCATCCTGAATTCACCATGCTCGAGTGGTATAGAGCCGACGATTCCTACGAAGTGTTGATGGCGGACTGCGCATCGGTTCTCGCGCTCGCGGCGGAGACAATGAAATGCCGGGAACTGACCTATTGCGGTCGGACCACCGACCCCTTTCTCGAGCCCGAACGGATGAGCGTCGCCGAAGCCTTCGATCGCTTTGCGGGCATTGAGCTTCTCGCATCCGTGGAGGAAAGCGGCGCCACCGACCGCGATCATCTCGCAGCCGAACTTCGCAAGGCCGAAGTTCGCGTGGCTGAAGACGATACCTGGGCCGACCTGTTCAGCCGCGTCATCGTTGACAGAGTCGAGCCCAATCTCGGTTTCGGCCGGGCGACGATTCTCGATGAATATCCGGTCTGTGAGGCAGCACTCGCCCGTCCGTCGGGCCGAGACCGGCGCGTGGCCGAACGTTTCGAGCTCTATGCCTGCGGCGTCGAACTCGCCAACGCCTTCGGCGAATTGACTGATGCTGCCGAGCAGCGCCGTCGCTTCGAAGCCGAGATGCTGGAAAAGCAGCGCGTCTATGGTGAAACCTATCCATTGGACGAGGACTTTCTGGCCGCGCTCGCCGCTATGCCCGAGGCGAGCGGCATCGCCCTCGGCTTCGACAGGCTGGTCATGCTGGCGACCGGTGCTCCACGTATCGACCAAGTCATGTGGGCGCCCGTCGCGGAGATAGCTCCATGACTCCGCACGACATCAGGACCGTCGAGGATCTGGTCGTTGCGGGCTTCATCAAGCCCGAACAGGAAGCGGTGACATCCGAGGTCGCCGCCCGCTATGCGATCGCCGTCACGCCGTCGATCGCCGGACTGATCAACACCAACGACCCGAATGATCCGATCGCCGCGCAGTTCATACCAAGCGCCGACGAACTCGTTCAAACCCCGCAGGAGAACGCCGACCCGATCGGCGACAGGCCGCACAGTCCGGTCGAGGGCATCGTGCATCGCTATCCCGACCGCGTGCTGTTGAAAGCCGTGCATGTCTGCCCGGTCTATTGCCGTTTCTGTTTCCGCCGCGAAATGGTCGGTCCGCAGGGCGATGGCAATCTGACGCCTGCACAATTGGAGAAAGCGCTCTCCTATATCCGCTCTCATACGGAAATCTGGGAAGTCATTCTGACCGGCGGCGATCCGCTGATCATGTCGCCGCGTCGCCTGCGTGACATCATGACAGCACTGGCAGCAATCCCGCATGTGAAAATCGTGCGCATCCACAGCCGCGTCCCGGTCGTCGATCCTGAACGTATCAGCGGCGAGCTGGTCGATACGCTGACGGCGAGCGGCAAGACCGTCTATGTTGCACTTCACGCCAATCATCCGCGCGAAATGACGCAGGAAGCACGCAGCGCCTGCACACGCCTGATCGACTCCGGTATTGCGATGGTCAGCCAGACGGTCCTGCTGAAGGGCGTGAACGATGATCCGGAGATTCTGGCAGAGCTCATGCGCGCTTTCGTCGAATGCCGTATCAAACCATACTATCTCCACCATCCGGACCTCGCGCCGGGAACCGGCCATTTCCGGATTTCGATTGCGGAGGGGCAGATGATCATGCGCGCCCTGCGCGCCAGGGTTTCAGGCCTCTGCATCCCTGCCTATATCCTCGACCTGCCCGGTGGCCACGGCAAAGTCGAGATCAGTGAGAAAGCCTTCCTGGAAGTGGCTCCGGGGCGCTATCTGATCACCGATCCGCAGGGCGCGGAACACAACTACCCCTGAAAACCGCCTATCCCCGTATCGGAAATTGAGAATTACGACATGGACCCGGCGCTTTGCTCGTCAAGCAATCCGGACCAATCGGCACACATGTCCCGTTTCCAACCGTGCTCATCCTTATTTAACTAAGGCATTTAGCGGAATCTTATGCTTTGGCTCATAGAAACACTCCCGGATATAGCAGGAAGTATATTTCGGGAAAGGGAACAAAATGAACGGAGAGATCCGAACGTTGCTCGCAAAACTTGGTGGCTTGCCAGTTTCGGTCGATACAATCGCCAATGACAGCGATCTTTACGCGGCTGGACTTTCCTCATTTGCTTCCGTTCAGCTGATGCTCGGACTTGAGGAGACTTTCGACATCGAGTTTCCAGATCATCTTCTGAACCGGAAATCCTTCGCCAGCATCGCGGCGATCGAGAACACCGTCAAACTCATTCTGGAGGACAGGAAGGTCGCCTGATGGATCTCTCAGCGAAAGTTTCCGAGAAGAGCTTGAAAAGTCGTGCCACACATGTGGCAACGGTCGCCGCTGCCTTTGCCGATGCGGTCGATAAGGAAGGCCGCTTCCCCCGCGAGGCGGTCGAGGCGATGAAAGCCGAAAGGCTCATGGGCATCATGATTCCCGAGGAACTCGGCGGCGAAGGGCTTTCGACGTCGCAGATCGCGGAGGTCTGCACCACCATCGGGCAGGCATGCGCCTCAAGCGCCATGGTTTTCGCCATGCACCAGATCAAGACGTCCAGCCTCGTGGCCCACGGAGCGGATGCGGAATGGCATCGCGCATTCATGCGGCGCGTTGCCAGAGAGCAGTTGCTGCTTGGCTCTGCCACGACGGAAGCGGGCATTGGCGGCAATATGCGAAACAGCATCTGCGCCATCGAGGTCAAGGATGGAAAGTGTCTTCTGGAGAAGGATGCAACCGTCATCTCCTATGGCATTGATGCCGATGCGATCCTCGTCACCTCCCGCAGTCACAAGGACGCGGCCTCGTCCGACCAGGTGATGACCGTTTTTCTCAAGGATCAGTACACGCTGGAACATACCCACACCTGGGATACACTCGGCATGCGCGGCACCTGCTCGGACGGTTTCATCTTCCGCGCAGAAGCTTCCGCGGAACAGATTCTGCCGCATCCATTCGCGGAAATTGCCGCGCAATCCATGCTCGCATCGGCTCATCTCCTCTGGAGCTCCGTCTGGTATGGCATCGCGCTCGATGCCTTCACCCGCGCCCAGAATTTCGTTCGTGCCGCCGCCCGCAAATCGCCCGGAACGCAGCCGCCTGGTCTCGTCCAGCTCGCAGAAATCTCGAGCCAGTTGCAGGCGGTCAGATCCAACATCGTCGCGGGCCTGAAAACCTTCGAAGACGCACATCACGATGCCGACCGGCTTTCGTCTATGGGTTTTGCCGTGGCCATGAACAACGTCAAGATTGCCTCGTCTGAAATGATCCTCCCGATCATCAACCAGGCCATGCGGATCTGCGGCATCATGGGGTATAAAAACGAGACACCCTACAGTCTCGGACGGCACCTGCGCGATGCCCATTCGGCGCAGCTGATGATTTCCAACGATCGTATTCTCGGAAACACGTCAACGATGTTGCTGGTACACAAACAGGAAACAAGCTTGTTGGGGTGAAGTCTATGGATATGCAGAGAACTTTCCTTGACCGGCTTTTCGAAACCGGACTTCTGATCGAAACAGGTGTCGACGGTCTCTATGGCCGCAGCGGTCGTTTCGAGGACGTAATCGCCGCCTTCGAACGGCTGATCGACCGTTTCGGCGGCGAGGACGGCGCGGAGGCGATCCGCTTCCCGCCCGGCATGAACCGCGCCTATTTCGAAAAGAGCGGCTACATGAAGAGTTTTCCGCAACTGGCCGGCACAGTGCACAGCTTTTGCGGCAACGAGCTCGACCATGTCAGCCTGCTGAAATGCATGGATGCCGACGAGGACTGGACGTCCGAGCAGAAGGCGACCGATATCGTTCTGACGCCGGCTGCCTGCTACCCGCTCTACCCGACGATCGCCAAGCGCGGCAACCTGCCGGAAGAGGGCGGGCTCTACGATCTGCAGTCCTACTGCTTCCGCCATGAGCCGTCGAACGATCCGGCTCGCCAGCAGCTTTTCCGGATGCGCGAATATGTTCGCATGGGCACCCAGGCGGATGTCACGGATTTTCGACAGACATGGATGGATCGCGGCGTGCGCATGATGGCCGAGGTCGGCCTGCCTGTGGAAATCGATGTCGCGAACGATCCCTTTTTCGGCCGCGCCGGCAAGATGCTCGCCAACAACCAGCGTGACCAGAACCTGAAGTTCGAGCTCCTCATTCCAATCACCTCGGTCTCCAAACCGACCGCCTGCATGAGCTTCAACTATCATCAGGACGCATTCGGCTCAAAATGGGGGCTGAACCTCGAAGACGGCTCCGTTGCCCATACCGCCTGCGTCGGTTTCGGCCTTGAGCGCATCGCGCTTGCGCTCTTCCATCACCATGGCCTCGACACCGAGGCATGGCCGGCATCGGTCCGCGCAGCACTCTGGGGCTGAGCCGACAGATGAACGCAGTCTTTCCCGGTATCGTTCCGGCCACCTATAGCCCGCACACCCTGCATTCAAGCGAGCGGATGTGGCCGGAAACAAATTGCTACGTCGATCTGTGGATCGAAGTCCTGGCAAGCCACCACGTGGCACCGGAGGCCATGCTGGGCTTCACCCTGACGCAGGATTTCGAGGGCGACCAGTTCACCTTTTTCAAGGTGCCGCTGGAGGACCTCGAGGAACTCTACGGTATTCGCGTCACAGAACTGGCAATCTTCGACAGCGTCGAGGCCCATGTTGCCGAGCAGATTTCACGCGGCCGCATCTGCCTTGTCGAGATGGACAGCTTCTATATGCCCGATACCCGCGGCGTGGGCTACAGACTGGACCATGGCAAGACCACGGTCGCGATCAACCGGCTCGACATGCAGGCCCGCGCGATGGACTATTTCCACAACGGCGGCTTCTTCCACGTCGACGGAGAGGATTTCGACGGGCTCCTCCAGAAGAACCTGGCGGAAGACGCCCTGCCCTTCCTGCCCTACACCGAATTCGCAAAGTTTCCGGCAAAGCCGGTCCCCGGGGAACACCAGCGGACAGTCGCCGCCAAACTGCTGCGGCGTCACTATGTCCGCCGGCCCGCAGCCAATCCGATTGCGGCATTTGCGGAAGTCTTCCCGACACATGTCGAGGCTGTTGCAGAGCGACCCTTCGGCTATTTTCACAAATACGCCTTCAACACGCTCCGGCAATTCGGTGCCAATTTCGAATTGATGGCAAGCCATCTGGCCTGGATTTCCGAAGATGTTTACGCACCTGCCGCGGAGCAAGCGCTGACGATTTCGGAAGTCGCGAAATCGGTCCAGTTCCAACTGGCCCGCGCCGTCACCCGCAAGAAATTCGATCCGCTGAAATCGGCACTGGACCCGGCGATTGAGGCTTGGGACAAGCTGATGACAGAGCTTGGCAAAACTCTCACCTGACGACGGGTTCAGAAGAAACGCCCGAGGACTTTGGTATGACCGGCATGACGACCTATCTCGGCGCTGACGAGCGGCCGCTGGAAAGCGGCTGGGCTCTCTTCGTCACCGAAGCGGGGCGCTATGCCGGTCCCGGAGAGATCCATCGCGCCGCCGCCCGCATCCCCGCACCGGTTCCGGGGACCGTCGCGTCCGCGCTGGCTGGTGCCGGCCTCTTCGATCCGGAAAAGCCGCAACCGCTGCACGACAAGGATGCGTGGTATTTTCGTTCGCTCGAAGGTGAGTCGGCAGGTCCGGTAATCCTGCGTTTCGCCGGGCTCGCGACCATTGCCGAAATCTACGTAAACGGTGAGCTGCGCCTCGCCACCCACTCAATGTACGAAGCCCACGACCTCCAACTCGATCTGACCGGCCACGACGAAATCGCCATCTGCTTTCGGGCGCTTGCACCTCATCTCGACAAGCGCGGCCCCCGGGCGCGTTGGCGTCCCCAGATGATCGACCATCAGGGCCTGCGGCTGATCCGCACCACACCGCTCGGCCACATGCCGGGCTGGTGCCCGGAAATCCACCCGGTCGGCCCTTGGCGGCCAATAAGCCTGATCCGCCGTGGCAAGCATGCGCTCTCCAGGCTGACAATCCGCACCAACCTCGATTTGGACGGCACCGGCCGGCTTTCAGTCTCCTTCGTTCTGGAGGGAGAGGCCAAGGAGCTGCGCCTGTCCTGCACCGGTCACGACGCCCCGTTTCGACCCAATGGCCGCGGCACATGGACCGCCGAACTTACCATCCCCGCCGTCGAGCCCTGGTGGCCGCGAACCCACGGAGAGCCCACTCTCCACGACGCGTGGCTGACAATTGACGGCCAGCCCCATTCGCTCGGCCTTGTCGGCTTCCGCCGCATCGAGATTGATCGCGGAACGGATGGTCGTGGCTTCGGCCTTGTCGTCAACGGTGAGCCGGTCTTCTGCCGGGGAGCGGTCTGGACCAATGCCGACATCCTGAGCCTGCCTGGCGCAGCGGAAGACTATGCGCCGTGGCTCACGCTCGCCGCGGAGGCAAACATGAACATGATCCGCATCGGCGGCACCATGGCCCATGAGAGCGCCGACTTCTTCCGTCTTTGTGACCGGCTCGGGCTGCTGGTCTGGCAGGACTTCATGTTCGCCAACTTCGACTATCCGACTGCGGATGAGGTCTTTGCGGCGGACGTCGAGCGGGAGGTGCGTCAGTTCCTCGGTGCGGTTCAAGGCTCTCCCTCGCTTGCTGTGCTCTGCGGCGGCAGCGAAGTCTACCAGCAGGGCGCAATGCTCGGCCTGCCGGAACGCATCTGGAAGACATCGTTCTACGAAGCGACGCTGCCGTCCCTCTCTGCCGAAGAGCGCCCGGATGTGCCTTACGTACCAAATTCGCCCTTTGGGGGCGCGATGCCGTTTTCACCCAACGAAGGCGTCACGCACTACTACGGCGTGGGCGCCTATTGCCGACCACTCGAGGATGCCCGGCGGGCGAATGTCCGCTTTGCCGCCGAATGTCTCGCATTTGCGCATGTCCCACGGCAGCATATCCTGGATACCCGTCTACCGGTTGCGCCGGTGCATGACCCTCGCTGGAAGGCGCGGGTTCCGCGCGACCGGGGCGCATCCTGGGATTTCGAGGATATCCGTGATCACTATCTCCAGGATATCTATGATGTTGATCCGGCGCGCCTTCGCCGCGAGGATCCCAGTCGCTATCTTGATCTGTCTCGCGCAGTGACGGCGGAAGTCGTCACTGAAACCTACGCCGAATGGCGCCGTCCCGGCTCCTCCTGCAACGGAGCGCTGGTCTGGACGCTGCAAGATCTTCAGCCCGGGGCCGGCTGGGGCGTCATCGATTCCACCGGCGAACCGAAGCCGGTCTGGTATGCCTTGAAGCGCGCCTTCCGCCCGACACAGGTCGCATTCACCGACGAGGGGACGAATGGCCTCGATGTCCACGTCCTGAATGAAACATCCGAGGTGCAAACGCTTCTGCTTGCCGTCTCCTGTCTGCGCGACGGCCGGCAGCAGGTCATAGGAGGGGAGCGGGAGCTAGTACTTCCCGCCCGCAGCGGCCGGTCGGTTGCCTGCACGGACCTGTTCGGCGCGTTCTTTGATACCACCTATTCCTTCCGTTTTGGCCCGCCATCCCACGATGTCACCATTGCCCGTCTCAGCGATCCCGCCACTGGCCTGACGGTGGCTGAGGCTTTCCATTTTCCGCTCGGGCGGAGTGCCGCGCTTCGCGATCCGGCAATCGAGGCTACGCTGCTTGAAGAAAACGGCGGTTGGATACTGGAGATCGAATCCGATCGACTTGCTCAGTCGGTGCACATCTCGGCGGACGGCTATCGCCCCGACGACGACTGGTTTCATCTGGCGCCCGGGGTGACTCGCCGGGTGCGACTCACAGCGCTTGAGCAAGCCGGCAGAAAGCCGGCCGGCACGCTAGGGCATATCGGATCGGCAAGACTGGCCAGCTTCTGAAATCCAGCAGGCCGAATCTCTTGAGGTTATGCCTGGTCGCACTGGGAAAGCGCTATATCGGCAATTGCGTTCAGATAGGCGCGGCGCGCGGGCATCGGTGTCAGGTTATGATCGGCCCCCTCGAGGATCGTCAGACTGGCATTCGCATAGCGCCGCAAGCCCTTGCCTGTGGTCCCGAATTGCTCCGCGAAATGGTCAAGGCCGACATCATTCTCGCTGTAGATGAGCGAAACCCCTACATTTCTGTCCGACAGGTTGCGAAAAGCGTTCACTACCTCCCGACGCAGCACGCGATTTTCGGGAAACAGGTGCACGACCGGCATCGCGTGTCGGGTGACCCGGCGCCACAAGGCCCGCCCGATATTGGCCAGCGACCGCTTCACGTCCACGCGTCCTTGAATGAGCCGACGGAACGTCTCCGCCTGGAACAGCCGGCCCTTATAGTCTCCGAGCGTGCGCGGAACGAAGCGCAGGAACTGGTCGATGTCCCGACTGGGGTCCCAATAGAAGACGAAGGGATTGACCGTCACGAGCCCTCTCACGCGGACATCTTGGACGGCGCTCCGAAATGCGAGATAGGCGCCACTGCAACGTCCGCTGACTACGACTGGCAGCATATCGCGGCGCTCGATCAGGTCGAGGGCGGCAGCGACATCATCAGTCTGCGCACGATTGTATAGAACCTGATCGGCAACACCCGGGACCGGCGGACTGTCCGCAATATTGGCGCAATCGAAGCGCAGCGATGCTATTCCACGTACCGCAAGGTCACGCGCCATCGAGACGCCTGAGCGACCCCACCCCGCATTGCGGTCATAGGCCGTTCCGAGAAGAACAACCGTCGCCCCTCTCTTCTTACCAAGGGGTTCGCAAAGAACGCCGTAAAGACGGTTACCCTCGCCAAACCTTAGCGGCGTTTCACGAAAATTCTCACCCTCGAGACATGACAAGCCCAGCGGCTCACTCTCCTGATGCGCGATGGAGCCTGGAAACCTGGCGGCGACCGTCGAAATCCAGTCGAGGATGAGCGATCTGACCGTCTCCGGCATCACCGCCATCGCCGGGTTGGAAATCAGGTCATCATAGCCCCGGTATTCTGCCTCCGTCACCTCGGCGCCCAGATTGCGCAGTTGAGAGGCGAAGGCGGCATCGGTCGGTCGGTCTACACGCTTCACGACCAGACAATGGGAGGCCGGTTTCAGCGGCGGCACTGAAACGTCGAGCTTGCGGATGTCCACGGCGATCTCTGGCGGCATCTCGATACCCGCTATCACCATTCCCTCAGCCGCACGATGTGACTTGGCCACGCCCAATCCTTCTTCGACCATACGCGACCAGATCTGCATTTCCCTGAGATAGGTTCGCCCGGAAATCACGGGCGCCAGATAGGCGATCGCTTCCAACCCCTGCAATCGCTCCGCGACGCGGGTCGCGATCGCCGATCCAAGCCCCTGACTGACGACGATGATCCTGTCGCATCCGGATAGCGACCTCAGCTTCTCAGCGGCCGCGACCGCACAGTCCTCCCAGATCCGCAGCCCGGCGGAACAGTCCACCACGTCGAGCGCGTCGCCGGTTCCGGGATAGTCGAAGCGAAAACTCGCTACTCCACGGTCTGAAAGGTCATCGGCAATGACGCGCCAGAACTTGCGCAGGCACATTTCCTCAAGGCCCCAGGGACTGACGAAAAGGACTCCAACGCGGGCTCCGGCTTCTCTAGCCGGCATGAAGAGGCCAACCGTGTCAGAAAACGTGAAAGGCACGGCTGCGGAACGCGCCATGTTTTTCTCAGTCGTACTCTCGATTGGTGTCTGTGCAGAAATTGTCATCTCATTGTCTCGGTGGGAAGCGGCGTCAGCGGTTCCTTTCCGAAGCACCCGGTGCCGCAAATATGAAATTGACGACGCCTGAGGCGATGGTCTCTGCTATGCCGGGAAGCCGTGCCGCTATGCCTTCCGCGACGGAACGATCTTCGATTGCCGCGGCGCCGAAAAGCCTCAGCCCAAGGATATAGACGAGGGCTCCCGCACCAACGGCAAGCGCCAGCCCCACCACCCCGGGAACAAGATGAAGCACCAACCAGGCGGATCCCGCACAGGCGAGAGCTGCGAGTGCGATCTTTGCAAGAGCCAGGTACAGACGATTGAGTGAGCCTCCGAGTTTCATCTTCCCAAGCATAAAAACACTCATGAGGAGGAAAACGAAGAAGCGGACAGCGGCGGCACCTTCGGCGCCGAACGACGGAACGAAAGCGAAAGCACCCGTAACCATCACGATGGCACCTACAACGCCGATCATCAGACGCTCACCGACCCTGTCTTGGGAAAACAGATATTGCGTACAGACAAGGCTGAGGACTGCGACGGGCGTGACCAGTGCAAGGATAGCAAGAATGGAGCCGGCGGGCGCGAAGGCAATACCGAAAATCGTAGTGACCAGACGCGGAGCAATTGCCGCCAGGCCAAGACTCAGGGGCAGCGTGATATAGGAAAGGCTGCGCACGACACCTTCGAATACTCCGGCTGGCAGCTTGCCGTTTCCATTGATTTCCAGCTTTTCCGAATAATAGGGAAGCAGACTGCCGGTCAGTTGGACGGGCAGTTGTAGAGCGAGGTTCGCAAGGGACATGGCCGCCGCGTAGAAGCCGACGACAGCTATTCCGGAATAGCGCTCGAGAAAGAAAAATTCGATCCGGTTGAGGAAGATTGAGTCGACGACGAACTGTACGGACAAGAGGACAGAGGAGCTGACGAGATAGCGCGGCGCAATCCCGCAACTGCCGGCGCGCGCGCGCAATATGCCGAGCGAATAGAGAAACTGGACGCCAAACCCGATTGCGTATCCGACCAGCGCTCCGGGAATTCCGAACAGAATTGCACCGGTCAGTACCCCAAGCAGCTGGAAAACACCCGACAGGACGGAAATCCGGAAGAAAGCGCCGACCTCCTGCTCGCCGAGAAGGTAATTCTTCGAGAATGAACCGATCGATTGAACGAGCAAGAGTATGCCGGTTATGACGACAACGATCGGTGCACTGGTAGCCCAGTGCTCCTGCTCTGCCACCCAAAAGAACGCGGCAAAAATTGCGAGGAGAATGAAGGTGGCCAAGACAACCGGACGGAGCAGATAGGCGGCGAAGCCACGGCGTTGATCCGCCGTGTAACCCTGTGTCTTGAGCTGGGGCAACAGCCGCAGCAGCATGACGCCAGTTCCGAGTTCCGCCACCAGCGAAGCGGTAACAGTCAGCCAGAGCGAGAACGCAATGATGCCGTTGGCTTCAGGCCCAAGCAACCGGGCAGTAATGATCGAGCAGGCAAAACCGGTCAACAAGAGTGAGAGGCCGGCCGCAGCATTCAAGGCCGAGTTCGCGACGATACGTTTGACCATTAAGATGCTTCTATCTGTCCGAATACCGCAGGAAAGTTTGTGCCGCGTGTTGCTATGCTTGTTTCTATGATCAAAAACTTAAGATTCTTGCATACCACCGCTCCGTTCAGGATTGATCAGTGCCATATCCCGAAGGCCGGAGCCTGGCGGAACTCGAGGGATCGAGGGCTTTACGGAGATTTAAGCGGTCTGGGCTATGCCTGCCTGACGCTTCCGCCAACCAGTCGTGGTGTCTATTGAATATCGTGTTCCTAGTGACTTCGGCCCCGGGCAAGATGTGCGGCGTAGCCGATTACACCAGCCGCCTTGCAATCGCTCTTGGCGATATCGGCGCCGAAGTGTCGGTGGAATACCTAGATCATTGGTCCCTTTCACAAATACTGAAGATTCGGCGCCGGTACCGCAATTCGCCGCAGACCATATTCCATCTGCAATACCCGTCATTGAACATCGGAAACTCGATTTCTCCGGGCTTCTTGCCACTGCTCTTGCCGAACACTTTCGTCACGCTTCATGAGTTTCGCCTCTTCCATTTCCTCAGGAAGATGATGTTCGTTCTTCCGAGCCTGATGTCCAAGAAGATCATCTTCTCGAACGACGAGGAGAGGGCGCTTTTCCGCCGCTATTTTCCCGTCTCCAGCGAACGGCTGCGGGTCATTCCGATCGGAAATAATATCGCGAGGACATCGCAGCGGAAACAATCCGCCGAAACCGAACGCGTCGTCTATTTTGGCCAGATATCCCATAACAAGGGTATTGAGTTCTTTATCGAGACGATCGCGCAGTTGCGCGAAAAGGCGATTCCGGTTGAGGCCGAAATGATCGGTGCGCTGGTCGAAAGTGACGTGAAATTTGTCGATTTCGTTAAAAGATCTGCAGATCAGTACAAAATACGTCTGCGTTTGAACTTGCCCCCGCAAGAGGTTTCGGAGGCGCTGAGCCTTGCCACGATCGCGCTTTTGCCATTCCCGGATGGCGTCACCAACAAGAGGGGATCGGCCCTCGCCTGCCTCGATCACGGCGTGAACGTACTGACGACACATACGCCTCTGACTCCGGAATGGCTTTCGGTGGTGACGCATCCGGTCACGGCGCCCGAAGATGCCGCAGTGTTGATAACGAAAATCACCAGCGGAGAGGCTCCCCGCCTCAAGGCTCCCGACATCCTCACCCGCGAATTGCGGGCCCGAGACTGGCACGCGATCGCCCGCGAGCACCTGAGACTATACGAGGAAGCATTGGCTGTCCCCGGATCGGCTAACGCACCTTGAGGCTGGCGTTGTAGACACTGATATAGCGCTCTGCGACCGCATCCCAGGAATACAGCCGGGCCGCGTCGATCAGGCGTTCCTTCAGCGTCGAATTTCCGGAAACCAGCTTGCCGTATGCCGCTATGAGCGCATCGGCAGCTGAATTTGCATCGCGGAAATCGGCAAGCGTGATGGCATCATGCTGCGCGGCAAGGGTCTGATAGGCCTCGTTTGGATGAAGAATCGGCAGAAGTCCGGCACTCATCGCTTCGACGGCGACAAGACCGAATCCTTCGTATTCCGAGGCCGAAGCGAAGATCGATGCCTCGGCGATCAGGCGCCGCACTTCATCATTTCCGACCGAAACATGCAGGAAGACCTGGCCGGAAAGACCGCGCGCGGCGATTTCGCGCCGGAGATCCTCCTCATTGAGATCAGAAGGCGAACCGATGATGTCCAGACGCCAATCGGGCGAAAGCCTCACAAGCGCGGCCATCATGTCGAGCATGCGATCCAGGCGCTTATTGACCGAAAAGCGGCCAATGGTGACGATGCGCCGCTGCGGCTCGGACGACGAGAGCCCGGCAAATTTTTCCGTATCGACACCGTTTTCGACCAGCACGGCCCGGCGTCCGGCAATCTGCGAGAAAAGCGCAAAATCGGACCGGCTGCAGCACAACAGCGCGCGATAGGCATGCGCCGAAAAGCGGGTCAGCGTCCGGAACCAGACCTTCTTGATCGCGGTATATTTGGGTGTATGGAAGAACCCGCCATGTGTCGTGACCACCATGGCCTTGCCGTGCAGAAACCGGGTCGCTGCGAGGAAATCGAAGAAGAAATCAACGCCGTGAACATGTACGAGATCGGCATCGCCGATATGGCGGAGAACCGTCGGCCCAACTGGATAGCGCGGACTTCCCCACCAGGGTATTCGAACGACTTCGACCCCGTCGATGGTTTCCAACGGTGGCAGCAGGCGATCGCGAGCCGTAAACAGGCTATTGCATGTGACGACGCGCACCCGATAGCCCCGCTGCAGGAGGAGCCGGCTGAGATTGGCCACGACGTCTTCCAGTCCCCCGCGGCCCGGCGCGTACTGCCTGACGACCTGAACAATCAATGGACGCTTGCCACCCTGCTCGACCGGAGCAAAAACTTGGCTGTTCATGCGCTCCATCACTCACCTGCCGGCGCCGAAATTACTGACGCTCGATGTTTGCTTCCGATTTTCGCCCAATAGAAAGCGTCAAAACCTTAAGATCGCGTATGCCGTACGTGGCGACCCGAGCCGCGCCCAATGACGCTCGTCATCGTTCGGCCCCACCCTTCAGAACTCGTTAACCATGACCTGCGAGAATTGCGCCGACATTGACAGCCGCCGGCAGCCCTCGCCCACAGGTCCGTTTCCCGATACCGGCGTCTCGTAATGCCATGCGGAAAAGCAAGCCCGCACCGGATTCCCCATCCGGAATTGCAGAAACGAAATTTGGCCGGCCGCGGTTTTGGGCAGGAAAATGGATATCGACATTTTTCAACTACCGGGAATCTTGAAGCGGCGGCTTCATTATATCGTTCTGGCCGTCCTTGTCTGCTCGGCCCTGTCGATCGTTTACGTCTTGCGCCTCACCCCGCTTTACGCGTCGTCGACCGAACTCCTGCTGGACCCAATCGGCTTGCAGGCTGATGGCGGCAACCCTGGCAGCAGCGGCGCTGCGGCACCACAAGACCAGTCGAGCATCGACAGCCAAATCTATGTCATTCAGTCACGCGCAACCATGGAAGAAGTTGTGCGCAAGCTGGACCTGACGAAAGATCCCTTTTTTGCCCCGGTAACGAAAGAAGCAGCGTCAAGCCGTGAGCAGTTGACGGCCACCGCCACTGTGCTGAAAAAGCACGTCACAGTGGAGAGGGCAGGCCAATCCCTTGTTTTCACGATCAAGGCGGAGCACCCTGACGCATCGAAGGCCGCCGACATCGCAAACTCGGTTGCCAGCGTCTATCTGCGGCAGATCGACGAAGCCCGGTCGGAAGCGGCCCGCCGGGCCAGCAACTCATTTCAAGTGCAGGCCAGCGAGCTTCGCGACCGGGTACTCAAGGCCGAACTGGCTGTCGAAAAGTTCAAAGCCGACAACGGCCTTGTGAGCACCGGGGAGAAGGGATTGGTTATCGACCAGCAGCTTGCCGGCATCAACCAGCAACTCATCGACGCGCGGGTAACCGAAGAACAGCAGCAGACCATCTACGAGCAGGCGAAGAAGTTGACGATGGGCGCAATCGAGGCGGGCGCCATACCCGAGGCCCTCCAATCGACTTCCATCGGCCTCTTGCGCGACCGCTACGTCGCCCTTCTTGACCGGCGATCACAGCTCGCGACCAGTCTGGGCAGCAACCATCCGCAGTTGCAGGCGATAAACTCGCAGGTCGCCACCATGCAGAATGCAATCGAACAGGAACTCGACCGCATCAGGCAATCGATGCAGAGCAGCTATCAACGCGCCGTATCGAACACCAAAGCGCTGAACGAACGGCTGGCAAAATTGACGGAAACGAGCTTCGACAGTAGTGCCGCACAGATCAAGATGCGCCAGCTCGAAAACGAGGCCGACGCCGTTCGCACCCTCTACAAGGCCTTCCTCAGCCGCGCGGAGGAACTTGGCCAGCAACAATCGCTCAGCACCAACAATTCGCGCGTGATCACCGCAGCGGTCGCGACTCCAAAATCCTCGGCCGCATTGAAACTGTTGATCCTGGCGGCAGCTTCGCTTTTCGGCGTGGTCGTCGGGAGTGCTCTGGCCGTATTGCGCGAACTGATGACGCAACCGCCTCTGTCGGAGCAATCCCTGATCCGCAGAGCGGGAATTGCGACGCTGGCTCGCATTCGATCCGAGAATGGCCCTGCCCCAAATGCGCTCTTGCGGTTGTTTCCGTTTCTGCGAACGCCTCCACGAAATCCGCCGACCCCGATTAGCGAGGATCACCCCGCAATTCAGGCCATCGCCCGTCAATTGTTGGAAAGGCTTGGGGATCACTTGCCGGCAACTGTTCTGTTCACTTCGCCGGGACAGAACCCGCTTGCGAGTGGCATTGTCGCCGATACCGTCCAGGCACTCATCGACCTTGGCCAGAATGTGCTCTACGCACCGGGCGACGTCGCCGAGAAAAAGCTTCGGCAGACATCGGCCCTCGGACGCCCGAGTCTGCGTAACGCACTGAATCGCGAGCGCGAATTGAGAGCACCGCTGGCAGACAGGCTCAAATATGAACATCTCTCAAACTTCGGCAGAACTCTGCCTGGCAAGGCTGGGGGTATTTCTTCCGGCCATCCGGCGAGTACCGACGGACCATCGACCGAAATCACCGTTATCAATGCTTGCGCCACCAAGGCAGCCGGTTTCCTGCCATCGCTGCTTCCGCATGCCGATTCGATCGTGTTGGTCCTCACGATAGGGGAAACCACGTCAGGAGACCTGGATACCCTTCTCGATATGATCGGAACAAAAAAGGAAGCCATCCTCGGGGCCGTCCTGGTGGAGGAATGACGATGGTCTTTGGCGGCGAACCTCGAAACGCAGGCGATAGGCCGGCCCGGCGAGGGCATAGAAGCGGTGTCGGTTGCCATGCCTGTTCGTGAGACCGCCTACAGGGATCGCCTTCCCGCCATCAGCGCTCCCCCCAAGGAGTGGTATGTCCGGATCAGGCGCCAGCTCGCAACGATCGCTGTCATGGGCGGCCTGACCTTCAATCTTTTCTTGTGCTTCGTAAATACACGCGTGATGGGAATACGCGACAGCCATGTGATGCTGTTCGAAATGCTCATCATCGGATGCGCCTTTCTGGTGGCGCTCTCCCGGCGTATCGATCTCTATCTCATTCTGGCGCTTTACGTCAGCTATATGATCCTGCTGTTCGCGTTCCGCGGCGCGACCGATCTCAAGGCCCTTCGCGACATACTGATACCGATTGCCTTCTACGTCATGGGCACGCGCATCAGGGATATCCGCCTTGCCGACAAGCTCGTTGCCCTGTCGATCGCGGTCGTGCTGTTCTTCGGCTTGTTCGAATATCTGCTGACCGATCTTTACCTCGATTTCTTCAACGTGCTCGGCTACTTCATCGCCCGCGGCACTATCATGCCCGAGGAGGCATTCGGCGCCACGAGGGGCCTTTTCATCAGTGGCGTACGGCCGGAACCGCGAACGCTCCTGGCTTTTCTCGGACAGCACCGCGTCTCCTCAGTCTTCCTCGAGGCCGTCTCGGCCGGAAACTTCGGCGCCATTGCGTTTGCCTGGGCACTCTTCCGAAATGACATGCGTTTCCGCTTGTCTGTCATGGCTGCGGCAATGGCCGTCATTGTCATGGCCGATGCGCGCTTCGGGTTCTTTACCTGCATCCTGATGACCCTGATGCTGCCGTTCTACCGACTGATGCCCAAGACCTTGTGGCTGCCATTGCCCTTCCTGATGCTTGCTGCCATTGCCATCTATGGCTTGGCCACAGGAACCGAAGGCGGCGCCAACGATCTCGGCGGGCGTTTCAAGGTGACTGCCGGCATCCTGACCCAGCTCGACCTGCCGGTTATTCTCGGCATTGCCGTGACCGACCAGTTCACAGCCGATTCCGGCTACGCCTACACACTGACGAAATTCGGCATCTTCGGCTTTATGGCATTTTGGACCGCTCTGGTCTTCGCGCCACTTCGCGATGCGAGAGCCTGGCCATTTCACTCGATGGTGCTGATCTACCTGCTGTTGCTGATGATGATCAGCAATTCCTTCTTCTCCATCAAGACCGCCGCGCTGTTGTGGTTCATCCTCGGAACATCAGACCAGTTCGACTGGAAATCCCTTGGTCCGACGAAGAACAGTTTGTCCGGGCAATCTGTCTGACTAGGGTCCCTTATGGCCGCTCGAGTGCTGGACATACCGAGGCCGAGGCGGAAAAATCCTTCAGCGAAGCCGCCAGCCCCGCAAGCTGCGGCCGGTCGCCACCGGCTGTCGGCTGAATATTGAGCGCTTCCGTCTCGGGCCACCAGTCGCCCGCGACCCAATAGGACCAGCCTGTCCAGAGTTCGCGGTCGGCATCCACGACCGCCACCATATCGGCCAACCCCTGAATACAGCTGTTACCTGCCGGGGCGCCGAACTCTCCTAGATAGCCCCGCATCCCGTGGTTCCGCAGCCATTGTGTAAACGTCCGGAGTGCGGCGACAGCGTCCGCAGCGCGGCTACAGTTACCCTTCGTTCCCGAAAAATCATCATCGAGATACTGGTGAACCTCAAAGGCATAGTTGTCGACCGGATCGACCACCTCGAGCATAACATCGCCATTGGGTTCTCCGTACGAGCCTCCGGTCCAGCTATGGGCGCCGGTCCAGGCTGTTCCAGGGACGAGAACTAGATTGTCAGCCCCAGCCTTGCGAATACCGGCTATGGCGGCGTTGGCACTCTCGAGCCAAGTGCGCGCCGGAACGTCATAGGGCTCGTTCATCAGGCCGAATGTGATGTCGGGCGCATCTGCAAAATGCTGCGCCAGCCGGCCCCAGAAGTCGGCGAATGCCGCGTGCGGCACGTCTGGAGAACCAATCGGCTTGCCCCGAAAGCGGGCATAGTTATGCGGATCGAGAACCACACGCAGTCCCTGTTCCCGCAACCGTTCGACGGCATCGGCAAGCCGACCGAGTTCATCGGGATCCAGATCGCCGTTGAGCTTTGGCTGGAGTCGTTCCCACAGAAAGGGAAGGCGAACCGACGTGAAACCCTTTGCCGCGAAATAGCGCATCGTCTCCGTCGAGGGATAGGTGTAGTCTTGGCCGGCGATGCCCGGCGGCGCCCCGAATTCAGCGCCGGAGAGGTTTATGCCGCGAAAACAGCCCTCCGCAGCAGTTCCTGGCGCGGTTGCGGCGAACACAGCCGCAGTCAACGTGACAACCTTGAGGTAGAATGACGAAGGGCAAGCGTGGAAGCGTGGTCTGCCGAGCATGAGATAATCCGGTTTTAGCAATGCCGCACGGTAGGGTCAGGAAGCCGCAACGGTCAAGCAGCCGCACCTGCGGGTCGGCCCTGGATACATGGCATCGGAAAGGCGGGGATGCGCTTTCCGAGGGCGCAAAGGGAACGAAGTCTGGTGCCGGCCGGCCTAAGCTGAGCGGCAGGTCTTTCCGACGCCTTTCGATTGGGTTACAGAAAGCACCGCATGCCTCGCGCGACCGGAAGAAGGGTTTGAAATGACGAACTATGTCCTGATGGTGTCCTGCAAATCCTCAAGAGGCATCGTTGCCGCAATTTCGGGTTATCTGGCAGCTACCGGCTGCAACATCGTCGACAGCTCCCAGTTCGACGATCTCGATACCGGCAAATTCTTCATGCGTGTCAGCTTTATCTCCGAGGAAGGCGCGAGTCGCGAAGAACTGATCGAAGGCTTCGCACCGATCGCTGCGAACTTCGGCATGGAAACGGAAATCCATGATGCCGGCCAGCGCATGAAAGTGCTGCTGATGGTCTCACGCTTCGGTCATTGCCTGAACGACCTGCTCTATCGCTGGAAGATCGGCGCACTGCCGATCGACATCGTCGGCGTCGTCTCTAACCATTTTGACTACCAGAAGGTGGTGGTGAACCACGATATCCCGTTTCACCACATCAAGGTAACGAAAGACAACAAGCCACAGGCGGAAGCCCAGCTGATCGAACTGGTCGAACAGACGGGAGCGGAACTGATCGTGCTTGCCCGCTACATGCAGGTGCTTTCCGATAGCCTCTGCAGGAAAATGTCCGGGCGGATCATCAACATCCATCACTCCTTCCTGCCGAGCTTCAAGGGTGCCAATCCCTACAAGCAAGCCTATGAACGTGGCGTGAAACTGATCGGTGCCACCGCCCATTATGTAACCGCCGACCTCGATGAAGGCCCCATCATTGAGCAGGACATTGCCCGCATCACCCATGCCCAGAGCGCCGAAGACTACGTCTCGATTGGTCGTGACGTCGAAAGCCAGGTTCTGGCCCGTGCCATCCACGCCCACATCCACCACCGCACCTTCATCAACGGCAATCGTACGGTCGTCTTCCCGGCGAGCCCCGGAAGCTATGCGTCGGAGCGCATGGGCTGACCGAAGGGGCGGCATGTCCATGATGTCCGAAGCAATGACCTTCGTTTGAATCGAAAGTGCATGCCGATCCTCCACGTCCGCCAGCGGGATAGACGCGCGCCAATCCTTTGGTAATCTCGGCAAATGTGATTCTCCAGGGGGGAAATGCCATGCCCGATACCGCTCTCATGCAGCGTGCGCAGCTGCCGAGACCGAATATCACTGCCGACCATGCAGCCGCGATATTGAGAGAGCACTACGGGCTGGAAGGAACGATCAAGGAACTCGGCAGTCAGCAGGACCGCAATTACCTGATCGACACCGGCAAGGACCGTTTCGTCCTCAAGATCTGCAGGGCGGAATATCGTACCGTTGAACTCGAAGCGCAGAATGCGGCAATGCGCCATCTTCACAAGATGCCGGACATGCCGCGCATCCCCGTGCCCTGTTACGCCAACACGGGTGACGAAATCTTATCCCTTGTCGTGAACGGCGAAGCTTGTCAGGTGCGTCTGCTCACCTTTCTCGAAGGCGAGCCGCTGACCCGGCGCAAATATCTCGCCAGACCTGCTCTTGCCGCCCTCGGTGCGCTTTCCGGTCGAATTGCCATCGGCTTGAGGAATTTCTCGCATCCAGGGCTGGAGCGCGAGCTACAATGGGATCTGCGCAGGGCCGGCACTGTTGCCCTGCAGCTCCTCTCCGCCGTGACAGACCACGCGAGACGGGACAGCATCGCCAAGGCGATGATCGCCTCCGTCAAGCGGATCCGGCCGCTCGCATCGAGCTTGAGAACGCAAGCGATCCATCACGATGTCACTGATGACAACGTAGTGAGCCGCCCGGAGCGCCATGGTCGCTACATCCCCGATGGAGTGATTGATTTCGGCGACCTGGTTTCGGGCTGGCTGGTTGCTGATCTCGCCGTCACCTGCGCCTCCCTGCTGCATCACGCCGATAGCGACCCGTTCTTCATACTTCCGACGATCCAGGCCTTTCATGAAGTCTGCCCTCTGACAGAGGACGAACTGCGCGCGCTCTGGCCGCTGATTGTCGCACGTGCCGGCATTCTTGTTGCCAGCAGCGAACAGCAACTCGCCATCGATCCCGACAATGCCTATGTGATCGACAATGCCGCGCATGAGCGCGAGATCTTCGACATCGCCACGTCCGTTCCCTTCTCGCTGATGGAAACGGCGATATTGCAGCATATCGGCATCGAGACGGAGAAGACCGATATCGAGCCGATAGGCCGCTTGCTTCCCGAGATCGAGCCAGGAGAAATCCGGTTGACGGATCTTTCGGTCCTCAGCCTCGATTTGGTCAACGACAACTGGTCCGACCCGGAAATCGACTGGAAACTGTTGGCCAAAGCCGCGGCAGAAACCGACGTCGCGACCACACGTTATGGCGAGCATCGCCTGTCCTATACACGACTGCACTCGCAGCGGCCGCCGGCGACCTTCGCGCTTCACGTCGATATCTGCCTTCCGGCCGGGACTGCCCTCGTGGCCCCTTTCGCGGCCACGGTCACGCGCGACGGCCCGCACATAATTCTCGCCTCGAAATCGGTATCGCTTCACATCGACGGCCTCGACTGCCCTCTTCCCGACGGGGAAGCGGTGACGGCAGACCAACCGATCGGCCGGATCGCCGGCGCGGCAGGCGCGGTCGGAGGCCTGCGCCTGCAGCTTTGCCGCGATCCGGATCTGGTACCCCCGCTGTTCTCCAGGCCCGCCCATGCGGCGGTCTGGTCCAAGCTTTGCCCCTCGCCATCGCCGCTGCTAGGCCTCGATGTCGACGCACCGTTACCAAGGAGCCACGAACTGCTGGAGATGCGGCGAAAGAACTTCGCCCGACCGCAGAAAAATTACTATGCGGATCCGCCCCAAATCGAACGCGGCTGGAAAGAGCATATGTTCGACGTCACTGGCCGTGCCTATCTGGATATGGTCAACAACGTCACCATTCTCGGTCACGCCCATCCCCGCCTTGCCCGGGCCGCCGGGCGCCAATGGTCGCTGCTCAACACCAATTCACGATTTCACTATGCGGCGGTGGCGCAGTTTTCCGATCGCCTCGCCAGATTGGCTCCGGAAGGCCTGGACACGGTATTCCTCGTCAACAGCGGGTCCGAAGCAAACGACCTGGCACTACGCCTCGCATGGGCCCATTCCGGTGCTCGCAACATGCTGAGCCTGCTCGAGGCCTATCATGGCTGGACGGTCGCAAGCGACGCGGTCTCGACGTCGATCGCCGACAACCCGCGCGCTCTGGAGACAAGACCGGACTGGGTTCACGCGGTGACGGCGCCTAACACCTACCGCGGACCGTTTCGCGGTCCGGGATCGACCCCGGACTATGTCGGTGCCGTCGCCAAGGCGCTTGAACATATCGACGAGAGCGGCGAAGGGCTTGCCGGCTTCATCTGCGAAACCGTTTATGGCAACGCGGGCGGCATACCGCTGCCGCCCGGATATCTGAGCCAAGTCTACACCATGATACGCGAACGCGGCGGGGTTTGCATCGCGGACGAGGTGCAGGTCGGATACGGCCGGCTCGGGCACTATTTCTGGGGCTTCGAGGAACAAGGCGTCGTGCCCGACATCATCTCGATCGCCAAGGGCATGGGCAACGGCCAGCCGCTCGGCGCGGTGATCACCCGCCGGGAGATCGCCGATGCGCTGGAAAAGGAAGGCTATTTCTTCTCGTCAGCCGGCGGAAGTCCAGTCAGCTGTGTCGTCGGCATGACCGTACTCGACATCATGGAGGACGAGGGTCTGCGGGAAAACGCCCGCGAGACCGGCGACCATCTGAAACGCCGGCTCGAAGCGCTTGGCCAGCGCTTCCCGCTTGTCGGCGCAGTCCACGGCATGGGTCTCTACCTGGGCTTGGAATTCGTCCGCGATCGCGACACACTGGAGCCTGCGACGGAAGAAACCGCTGCTATTTGCGACCGCCTGCTCGACCTCGGCGTGATCATGCAACCGACGGGCGACCATCTCAATATTCTGAAGATCAAGCCGCCTCTGTGCCTGTCCCGTGAGAGTGCCGATTTCTTCTCGGACATGCTGGAAAAAGTGCTTTCCGAAGGATGGTAGCGGACTGCCCCCCCGAGACATCGATGACACGGTCAATCGGCTGATGCCGGCTCCGCAGCCTGCTGTTCCGTCAGTGCCTCCTCGACGATCCACTTGCGAAATGCGACAAGAGGTGGATAGGTGCCGCGCTCGCGGGTGTACGCCAGATAATAGCGCTCGCTGCTCTCGATCTCCCGGTCGATGGCCGGCACGAGTTCACCACGCCGCAACTCCTCGCGGATCAGAAACACGGGCAGCAGGGCAACACCGAGCCCCGCCATCGCCGCCTGGGAGGCGGTCGCGAACTGATCGAACAGCATTCCGTGCACGCTCTCGACCTCTACCCCGCAACGTGAAAACCATTTCTCCCAAGCGTCCGGCCGTGTTGTTAGATGCAGCAGGGGAACGTTGAGAAGATCGGCGGGCTCATCGATGCTGTGTGCGGCCTTGAACGCCGGGCTGCAGGCGGGGATTGTCGTTTCCTTCATCAGAAGTGTCAGTTCCGCCCCCGGCCAGAGCGGCTGGCCGAAATGAATCGCGGCATCGATGGAATCCAACCGGAAATCGAAGGGCGACAATCGCGTCACCAGATTGATCGTAATGCCGGGATTGCTGTCTAGGAACCGCCCGAGACGCGGCGCAAGCCAACGCGCGCCGAAAGTCGGTAGAATCGCAAGGTTGAGCGTACCGCCATGCGGATTGGCACGCAGGTTGAGCGAGGCGCTGGATATCCGCCGGAGAGCCTCGCGGATCTCTCGTGCGTAGCTGTCCCCGGCAACAGTGAGCCGGATCGTCTGGCGCTCGCGCACGAAAAGCTCGATTCCGATCTGTCGCTCCAGCGCCTTGATCTGGCGGCTGACAGCACTCTGCGTAAGGTCGAGTTCCTTTGCGGCGGCAGTAATGCTTCCCGTGCGTGCAGCGGCCTCAAAGGCGGCAAGTAGGGAAAGAGAAGGCAGGAAGCGCCGGGCCGGCAGCATGTTATACCCCTTGGGAATGAACTCTTGAGAAAATATCGGTATTGCTGGATAAAATCCTCTTCTAAATTCCGCAAGAGCGTGCATTTCGGAATGACGGGCCGTTTTGGCCGGGCTGCGGATCAAGACCGTTCCAGTCTACACTCTTCGGATCCGCGGACTGAAAGAAATGCCCCTCCGCGCCGGCAGCAAAACTGTTGGCGAATTTCGTACGGATGACCGTCATGCTAAACGACCCCCGCTCCCACGGCTTGTGGGAAAAGACCGCACCGGCCGCACCGGTGACCCCACCTCTTTCGGGCCCGGTTGAGGCCGATGTTGTCATCGTCGGTGGCGGCTATACCGGCATCTCCGCCGCCCTGCACCTGGCGGAGGCGGGAAGCAGGGTTGTCTTGCTCGAGGCGACAGAAATCGGTTTTGGCGGCGCCGGCCGCAATGTCGGCCTCATCAATGGCGGCATGTGGGTCATGCCGTCCGAGATTCCCGGCGTGCTCGGCCCGGTCTATGGCGAGCGCGTTCTCGACCTTCTCGGCAATGCGCCGCTTCTGGTCCGCGCGCTGGTGGAAAAGCACGGGATCGAATGCGAATTGGAGAAGAACGGTACGCTCCACTGCGCCGTCGGCGAAGCCGGCCTCAAGGAAATCAAGGAACGTTGCAGCCAGTGGGCAGCACGGGGCGCGGATGTCCGCATCCTCTCGGCCGAGGAGACAGCGAGGCGTACCGGCACATCCGCCTATACCGGATCGCTGCTCGACATGCGCGCCGGAACTCTTCAACCGCTCGCCTACGTACGGGGGCTCGCGAAAGCAGCAATCGCCGCCGGCGCGAAAATCCATACCGGCAGCGCCGCAGTCTCGACCGAGCGCAACGGTAGCCGCTGGCTCGTGACGACCAGGAACGGTTCGGTTTCCGCCGACTGGATCGTTGTCGCCTCCGAATTTTATTCGACCGGGCCTTGGGAAGCGGTGCGCAAGGAACAGGTCCTGCTGCCCTATTTCAATTTCGCCACCAAACCGCTGCCGCAGGATCTGTTGGAGCAGATCCTGCCGGGCCGCGAGGGTTGCTGGGACACCAGGGAAGTCCTCTCCTCCTTCCGCATGGATCGGGCAGGGCGTCTTGTCTTCGGCAGCGTCGGCGCGTTGCGCAATACCGGCCTTGCCATTCACCGTGCCTGGGCCAGGCGCTCCCTGAAGAAGCTTTTCCCGAAGCTTGGCAATGTCGAGTTCGAGGCTGAATGGTACGGCCGCATCGGCATGACTGACGACGCCATTCCGCGTTTCCACAAGTTTGCTCCGAATGTCGTGGGCTTTTCCGGTTACAATGGCCGAGGCATTGCGCCGGGCACGGTTTTCGGTAAGACACTGGCCGGCCATATCCTCGGCGAACTTGGCGAAGCGGACCTGCCGCTGCCGGTCAGGGACGTGGTTGAAGCTCCGCTTCGTAACCTGAAAGGCGCCTATTACGAGGCAGGCGCCCAGATCGCCCATTTTGCCGGGGCGCGCTTCTGAAAGTGCATCTCGCAGACAACCGATAACGGAAAATCCGAAATTACTGGAAGGAACACCATGACCCTTGCGAACCTGAACTTCTCGGCCGAAGTAGCCGCCATCATGGCCCGCCTCGGCGTGCCCGCTGCGAGCCTTTCCGGTGGCAGTCTTTCGGTCCGCTCGCCGATCAATGGCGAAAAGGTCGCCGCTGTCGCAGAGATCAGTGCCGCCGACACCAAGGCTGCGATCGACGCCGCCCATCAGGCTTTCCTCGAATGGCGTCTCGTTCCGGCTCCCAAGCGCGGCGAACTGATCCGCCTGCTTGGCGAGGAACTGCGCGCCGCCAAGGCCGATCTCGGCCGTCTCGTTTCTATCGAAGTTGGCAAGATCGTCTCCGAAGGCCTCGGTGAGGTTCAGGAAATGATCGACATCTGCGACTTTGCCGTCGGCCTATCGCGCCAGCTTTACGGCCTGACGATCGCTACCGAGCGTTCAGAGCACCGCATGATGGAAAGTTGGCATCCACTCGGCGTCACGGGCATCATCTCGGCCTTCAACTTCCCGGTTGCCGTCTGGTCCTGGAATTCGGCGCTCGCGCTCGTCTGCGGTAACTCGACCATCTGGAAGCCTTCGGAAAAGACGCCGCTCACCGCCATCGCCACGCAGGCGATCTTCGAAAAGGCCGTCAGCCGTTATGTCGCCGATGGCGGCAAGGCTCCTGCCAATCTTTCTACGCTGTTGATAGGAGGCCGCGACATTGGCGAAATCCTCGTCGACAGCCCGAAGGTTCCGCTCATCTCCGCCACCGGCTCGACCGCCATGGGCCGTGCCGTCGGCCCGCGCGTCGCCACCCGCTTCGGTCGCTCGATCCTCGAGCTCGGCGGCAACAATGCGGCGATCGTCTGCCCGACCGCGGATCTCGACCTGACCCTGCGCGGCGTCGCCTTTGCCGCCATGGGCACGGCCGGCCAGCGCTGCACCTCGTTGCGCCGCCTGTTCGTCCACGAAAGCGTCTACGACAAGCTCGTCCCGCGCCTGATCCAGGCCTATGGCTCGGTCACCGTCGGCAACCCGTTGCAGTCCTCGACGCTGGTCGGCCCGCTGATCGACGAAGGCTCCTTCGGCCGCATGCAGAAGGCACTCGATGAAGCCAAGGCAGCCGGCGGCAAGGTCTCCGGTGGCGACCGCCTCATGCAGAACGAAGCGGCCGACGCCTATTACGTGCGCCCGGCAATCGTCGAGATGCCGGCCCAGACCGGCCCGGTGAAGGAAGAAACCTTCGCGCCAATCCTCTACATCATCAAGTACAGCGACTTCGACGACGCACTCGCTCTCAACAACGACGTGCCGCAGGGCCTGTCATCCTCGATCTTCACCAACGACCTGCGCGAGGCGGAAGCCTTCGTGTCGGACCGCGGCTCGGATTGCGGCATCGCCAACGTCAACATCGGCCCGTCCGGCGCCGAAATCGGCGGCGCCTTCGGTGGCGAAAAGGAAACCGGCGGCGGCCGCGAATCCGGCTCTGACGCCTGGAAGGCCTACATGCGCCGCGCCACCAACACGATCAACTACGGCAAGACCCTGCCGCTCGCGCAGGGCGTCAAGTTCGACGTGGGCTGATAGCCGTCTCATAGAGCTATCCAATCTGGAAAGCCGCGGTCGCATGAATGCTGCCGCGGCTTTCGCCGTTTGCACTTAAACCACCCAACGAACTCCGGCTTCACGCCGACGGACATACTGCCATATGGCCATTGGTTGTGGAATCGGACAAGGTAGGCATGTGAGTTGCGGCGCCGCAGAGAGAGCGAATGGATATTCATGACCAGTCTTCGACGATTGCCTTTCTGAGCAGAGGCGAGAGCTACGGCTTTTCAGGTCCCGTGAAGATCATTGAAACGCATATATCGATCGTCTTCCTCATCGACGGCCTGGCATTCAAGCTGAAGCGTGCTGTGAAACTCCCTTATGTCGATTTCTCGACCTATGAACTGCGCCTGCATTATTGCCAACGCGAGGTGGAACTCAACAGGCGCTCCACGCCCGACCTCTATCTCGGCATTCGTCGCCTCACTCGACAGGCCGACGGCCAAATCGCTTTCGATGGCGACGGAGAACTAGTCGACGTTGTCGTGGAGATGAAACGCTTTGCCCAGCATGACCTGTTCGACCGAATGGCCGCCGAAGGAAAGCTCACGACTGCGATCATGGAGGAGACCGCCAACATCATCGGCCAGTTCCATGAGAAGGCACCGATCATCCATACCGCCAGCGGATCGGCCAACATGGCCGGCGTTCTCGACATCAACGAAGCGGGGTTCGCCACCAGCCACGTTTTCGACGAAGGCGATGTCGGAAACCTGGCTACAGCCTTCCGGCAAGCATGGTCGAGCCTTGCCGGAGAAATGGATCGGCGCGAGGCGGACGGAAAGATCCGCCTCTGCCACGGGGACTTGCATCTGAGGAACATTTTCATGAGCGATGCCGGCCCGCGCGTGTTCGACTGCATCGATTTCAATGACCAGATCGCGACCGTCGATGTGCTCTACGATCTCGCCTACCTGCTGATGGACCTCTGGCATCGCGGATTTCACGATTTTTCCAGCGTCGTCATGAACCGCTATCTGGATTCGACCGGCGAGGATGCCGGCTTTCGGCTGCTCCCCTTTTTCATGGCCGTCCGTGCCGCTGTCCGCGCCCATGTCACCGGGACACAAATCGAGGAAACGAGCGATGCAGATGGACGCCTGACGGCAAGCGCACAGGGCTACTTCGATTTCGCGCGAGAGATGTTGGAACCATCAAGACCGGGACTGGTTGTCATCGGCGGTCTTAGCGGGTCCGGCAAGTCGACCCTCGCCGATGCTCTGGCTCCCCGCCTCGGCAGTGCCCCCGGTGCCCGCATTCTTGAAAGCGACCGAACCCGGAAACTGATGTTCCGGTCCCGGTTGACCGACCGCCTGCCTGTCGAGGCCTATCGCACCGAGGTCTCTGAGAAGGTGTATGCAACCCTTTGCGAGAAGGCCTCGCTGATTCTGTCCGGCGGCGGGCAGGTGATCGTCAACGCCGTCTTCGACCGCGAGGATCATCGGGAAGCGATCGAAGCGGTCGCCCGCAAACACGGCCTGCCATTCACAGGGCTTTGGCTCGACGCCGCACCCGATGTGCTGAGATCAAGGATAAAGGCACGACCGCAAGGTGCTTCGGATGCGACGCTGGAAATTCTCGAGCACCAAATGGCGAAGGACCTCGGCACCATCCGCTGGAACCGCATCGACAGCGGATCGACTATCGAGGCCCTAATCGCCGAAGCCGAACGGATCATTGCGAAAGAGGCTGCCCCCTCTCGGCCACCCCCCCTGTAGAAAAGCAAGTAAGGGACGGGCACTGAATGCCCGTCCCTCCCCCCTTGCCCCTGCAGACGAAGGCCCCGCCTGCGAACAATCCCTTGTCGACGTTACTTCAGTTTCAGCTCCTCGACAATGTTGGGGAGACGATCCCAGGGAGCTGCACATGTCAGTCAAACAATGATGACCTGGCCTCTATCGCGTTAATTTCACCGATGCGCCGATTTCCTGACGATCGGCGACTGCTCGCGCCAGCCTGCTGTCGTAGCCAAGCTCATCAAGCATATCGGCCGCCTCGCGCATCTCCGCAGCACGCCGGATTCCATGCTTTTCGACCCGCTCACGCATCGACAGCGCCAGACTTGGCCAATCGATGGATGGAAAAGTTTCAGACAGGCTACGATAGACGTCGTCCGCGACGCCCGAATCTCTCGCAGCAGCGGAACAGTCGCAAAGCAGGGCCTCGAGTCCCTTGATGATGATGCTACGGCAAAGCTTGGTCGCAGAGGCTCGCCCCACCTCGGTAGCGACCGGCGTGATATTCATGCCGAGAGCATTGAGACGCGTGGCAAGAGTTATAGCGCCGTCTCCTCCCGCCAGAATCGGAACCCGAAGCTTCGGCACCTTGACCGCCGCCATCACGGCCCCCTCGACATAGCTCCCACCAGCGATCTCGATATGCGTTGCCGCCCGCCGCTTGGTATTCGGCGAGGCCGAGTTTATGTCGAAGAAGAATTGGCCAGCGCTGATATAGTCCGCAGCCGTAACGGCAGCGGCCTCGCACTGGTCGGCCGTGACTGCCGAAATCACGACATCCGCGCCCTGAGCACCTTCACTCGGGCAGTCGACGGCTTCCACACCAAGCGCCTCGGCCCGAGCGCGGAGCAACCCGCCATTCGGGGCAAACTGAATGTCGAAGGCCGATACCGATACCCCTCTGAACTTCAAGAATTCGGCCGCAAAAGTCTGTCCGACCTCTCCGAAACCGATAAAAGCAATTTTCACAACGTGTCCTCCCCCTGCAGTATGGGCCGGATAGTGGTGCGGACAACGGACCTGTTCAAATGACTCTATCGACAGTATTCATGAACAGAACTCATGGTTTGTGTACTTTTCGCACCGGCTTCTCCGGCCTGAATTCTCGCTGGACAAGCGCGCAAAGCGCTTCGGCCGGAGGGCTCAGCGGGATGCCCTTTCGCGTGATGATACCGATCGTGCGAACCACCGAGGGGTTACGGATCGGGATTGCCACAACATCGGTCGCCCGGCTCGCCGCGAGCGCAAATTCCGGGAGAACGGTCATCCCGAGTCCGGCCTGGACCATGTTGATGGCCGTGGCGATGTGCCGGACCTCGTAACGCCATAGAAGCGTTTCGCGCCGGCTGCCCAGCGCGTCATCGATCAGGATACGGTTCCCGGTCAGCGTGCCGACGCGGATAAGCGGCTCCCCCTCGAGGTCCTGCCACGTCACCGAACTATCTTTCGCGAGGGGATGGGTTTTCGGGCAGGCAAGCACGAAGGATTCCTTGAACAACGGCATGATGTCAAGATCCATCGCCATTGAGGAGACGATGGATATCCCGAATTCGACATCGCCAGCCCGCACGTGATCGATAATCTCCGACGCTGAATGGTCAAGAATGCGAACGCGAACGTCCCGGTAGTCCTCGAGGAAGCCACCGAGGATATGGGGCAGATAGATCGAGGCGACCGTCGGCAGACATGCGATCGAGATATGCTCCTGTCGTTCCTTGCCGCGCCGGCGCAGTTGCTCGAAGGAATCGGTGATCTCTTCCATGATGCGCCGTGCCTTGGGAAGCAGTTCGACGCCGGTCGGGGTAAGCGTGACCTGCCGCGTCGTCCGCGCAAGCAGCTTCAACCCCAGATCATCCTCGAGTTTCTTCATTCGGTGACTGAGTGCTGTCTGCGACAAGTTCAGATGGGCCGCCGCCCGATGAAAGCTTCCGCGGTCAGCGATGCAAAGGAAAGCCTCCAGCCCAAGAAAATCAACCCGCATGCGCAATCATCCATTTAGTGAATCCAACGAAATAATAATGCTGAAAACCCAATCTTGTTCAAGCAACTTATGTGGATCTTGCTTAACATGTTAATCAGAATGAGAGGAGGCGGTCGGGCCATGGAACATGGCGGCCATGCGGTGGTGGCCAGAGTCTCGGACTCGTTATCGAGGCGTTGGTGAAATCATCACCGCATGGAACGGCCATCGGTCGCACCGTTTATTGAACGGATTCCACCTGCCCGTCACGCAACTCCGCATGACGTCGCGCTCCGCTTTCTGTCCCGCGTGACACTGCGCGGCTTCACCGCTCGAACAATGTTGATGGTTGATGGTAGCATGAGCGCCTATCCCCCATTGCACGGAAGTTGGACGATCCGCACTTCGGTGCTTTTTTGAACGTTTGATTTTTGTCAAAGAGACATTGTCTTCTATTGCCTATCGTTGGCTCAACATCGATTATCTTTTTCTAAGATGCTCTGCGAAAATAACCATTCCGGGAGGGATTCCATGTCCGCAGCTCCGCAATCCATCGCATGGTTCGAAACACTTGGCCGCCACGACGTCGGCCGCGTCGGCGGCAAGAATGCTTCTCTCGGCGAAATGGTGCAGACCCTTTCGTCAAAAGGCATCAACGTCCCCCCCGGTTTCGCGACGACGGCTGACGCTTACTGGAACTATGTCGAAGCCAACAAGCTGAAAGACCGGATGACGGCGATGCTGGCGGAATGGGACGCCGGCAAGGCAACCTTGCCCGAGACGGGACAGGCGATCCGCAACATCTTTCTGCGCGGCGACTGGCCCGCTGAGACCGAGAAGGCGATCGTAGAGGCCTATCGTGAATTGTCCAAGCGGGCGGGGGTCGCCGAAGTGGAAGTCGCCGTGCGTTCGAGCGCGACGGCCGAAGATCTGCCGGACGCGAGTTTTGCCGGACAGCAGGAGACCTTCCTGAACATCAAGGGCGAAGCCGCACTGATCAACGCCTGCCGCCGATGCTATGCGTCGCTCTTTACCGACAGGGCAATCAGCTATCGCAAGACCAAGGGCTTCGACCATATGAAGGTGGCCCTTTCGATTGGTGTACAGCAGATGGTTCGGTCCGATCTCGGTGGATCCGGCGTCATGTTCTCGATCGACACAGAGACCGGCTTCGACAAGGTGGTTATCATCAATGCCGCCTGGGGGCTCGGCGAAAATGTCGTCCAGGGCACCGTCGATCCAGACGAATACCAAGTCTTCAAGCCGCTTCTCGACAAGCCGGCACTGTCTCCCATTGTCGAGAAGAAGCGTGGCGGCAAAGACATCAAGATGATTTATGGAACCGGGGAGACGCCAACCCGCAACGTCCCCACGTCCAAGGCGGAGCGCGCGGCCTATGTCCTCAGCGACCCGGAAATCGTCACGCTCGCCAAATGGGCGACCACCATCGAGGCCCATTATGGCTACCCGATGGACATGGAGTGGGCGCGTGACGGCAACACCGGCGAAATGTTTATCGTGCAGGCCCGCCCGGAAACGGTTCAGGCCCAACGCGATACGGGGACCTTCAAGACCTATGCGATCCAGAACAAGGGAAAGACACTGGCAACCGGCCTTTCAATCGGCGATGCCGTGGCGACGGGCCGGATCTGCCTGATCGAAACCGCCAAGGACATCGCCAAGTTTATCGACGGGTCGATTCTCGTAACCCAGACGACCGATCCTGACTGGGTGCCGATCATGAAACGCGCTGCAGCCATCGTCACTGATCACGGTGGGCGCACCTCGCACGCAGCCATCGTCAGCCGTGAACTGGGCCTACCCGCCGTCGTCGGCACCGGCAATGCCACGGAAATTCTCCACACCGGCCAAGATGTCACGATTTCCTGTGCCGAGGGCGACGAAGGTTTCATCTACGAAGGTATCGCCCAGTTTTCGGTTGAAGATGTCGACGTTACCAACCTCCCGGAAACACGCACCCAGGTGATGCTCAACCTTGCCAATCCGGGCTCGGCCTTCCGTTGGTGGCGGCTGCCGTCCGATGGTATCGGCCTCGCGCGGATGGAGTTCGTCGTCAGCAACGCCATCCGCGTCCATCCCATGGCGCTTGTGCATTTCGATAGCCTCAAAGATGAGGCGGCAAAGGCCGAAATTGCCGCATTGACCGTCGGTTACAGCAACAAGCCGGACTATTTCGTCGACAAGCTGTCTCTGGGGCTCGCCCGTCTTGCGGCAGCCGTCCATCCGATGCCGGTGATCATCCGGATGAGCGATTTCAAGACAAACGAATATGCAGGCCTCGTGGGCGGCGCCGAGTTCGAACCGAACGAAGAGAATCCGATGATCGGGTTCCGCGGCGCTTCGCGATACTATTCGCCTCGCTACCGCGAGGGCTTCGCACTCGAGTGCAGGGCGATCAAACGTTTGCGCGATGAGATGGGCTTCACCAATGTCGTCGTGATGATTCCCTTCTGCCGCTCGGTCGGGGAGGCAGACAAGGTCCTCGAGGTCATGGCAGAGAATGGCCTCAAGCGCGGAGAAAACGGCCTTCAGGTCTATGTAATGTGCGAAATTCCATCCAACGTCATCCTTGCCGCAAAATTCGCCGATCGCTTTGACGGCTTCTCCATCGGCTCAAACGATCTGACGCAGTTGACCCTCGGCGTTGACCGCGACTCAGGTGAACTGGCCGATCTCTTCGATGAACAGGACGAAGCGGTGAAGTGGATGATCGAGAAGGTCATTGCCGAGGCGCGAAAGGCAGGCGCAAAAATCGGTCTTTGCGGCCAGGCGCCAAGTGACCATCCGGATTTCGCTGAGTTCCTGGTCCGATGCGGCATCAACTCAATGTCCGTCAGCCCAGACAGCTTCATCGCCGTCAAGCGCAAGGTCGCGGAAACGGAAGCCGCACTCAAGGGCCAGTGATCCAGGCGACGTGAAGAATGTCGTCCGGCTTGATCCTCGTCAAATGGATTTCGGAAATTTACCTTAATCTTCGATTTGTTCAGGCGTTGCACACAAGGAGCAGAATGAACTGTTACTAATGTAATACCGATGTGATATTGGAGTCTCAGTAAGAACTATCCGTGCCTACGCATGCAACTCAACGAGAGCTTAGGGGAGGATACCATGCTTTCTGTAAAATCGCTTATGGCGGCAGCAGCAATTTCCGTTTTCATGTTACCGTCAACCAGCTCTGCTGGCGGCACCGTCGAGGTGCTCCACTGGTGGACCTCGGGCGGAGAGGCGAAAGCCGTCGGAACGTTGAAAGATGCATTTGAAAAACAGGGTGGCACCTGGGAAGATTCGCCGATCGCCGGCGGCGGCGGCGATGCGGCAATGACCGCGCTTCGCGCCCGCGTCATGGCTGGGAATCCGCCGGCAGCTGTACAACTCAAGGGCCCGGGCATCCAGGAATGGGCCGATCAGGGCGGCCTTGCGGATGTCGAGGACGTCGCCAAGGCAGAGAATTGGGACGCCGTTCTGCCGCCGTCCTTGGCCAGCATCATGAAATATCAAGACAAATATGTTGCCGCCCCGGTGAACGTCCACCGCATCGACTGGATGTGGATCAACCCCACCGTTCTCGCCAAGGTCGGCGCCGAAGTGCCAAAAACCTGGGACGAGTTCAATGCGGTGGCCGACAAGTTGAAGGCGGCGGGCATAACCCCGCTCGCACACGGTGGCCAGCCCTGGCAGGATGCAACCGTGTTCGAAACCATCGTATTGAGCATGGGAGCGGACTTCTATCGCAAGGCGTTGATTGAACTCGACCAAGAAGCGCTTACCGGCGACACCATGGTCAAGTCCTTCGACCAGCTCCGCAAGTTGCGCGGCTATGTCGATGCGGGCTTTTCCGGCCGCGACTGGAACCTTGCGACCGCTATGGTGATGAACGGCGAAGCCGGCTTCCAGATCATGGGTGACTGGGCCAAGGGCGAGTTCCTGGCAGCAGGCAAGGTGCCGGGCAAGGACTTCATTTGCGCCCCGACGCCCGGCAACGGTTACAGCTTCAATACCGACAGCTTCGCCTTCTTCAAGGTCGCAGGCGAAGACCGCATCGAGGGCCAGAAGGTTCTGGCGAGCCTCATCATGTCGCCCGAGTTCCAGGAAACGTTCAATCTGGCCAAGGGCTCCATTCCGGCCCGCACCGACATCAAGCTGGACAAGTTCGATAGCTGCGCCCTCAAGTCCTATGAAGACATGACCGCAGCCGTGAAGAACAACACCTTCGTTCCGTCCATGGCCCATGAAATGGCGGTTCCGCGCACCGTGCGCGGCGAGTTCCTGGATGTCATCACGAACTTCTTCAACTCGGACATGAGCTCTGCCGATGCCGCCAAGGCAATGGGCGAAGCCGTGAAGCGCGCGCAGTAAGAACACTGAGGAAACAAGGTCGGGGCTTGCGTACAACGTGAGCCCGACCCTTCGCATGAAGCATCCCGACACAATTCGTTCATGCAAGGTGGATGGCACAGGGGGGAACCGGGCCAATGGCGAAGCCAACCAACAAGCGCATCGCGTTTGACCGCTTCCTGGAGCGCTGGCTGCCGCAGATCGTGGTTTCGCCGCTCTTTGCCGCAAGCCTTGTGTTCGTTTATGGTTTCATCGCCTGGACCGCTTACATATCCTTCACGAAATCCGGTGTGATGCCGAACTATACCTTGGCCGGCTTCACGCAATACGTGCGATTGTGGAACACACCGCGCTGGTACGTGGCAATCGAGAACCTGTTCATCTTCACCAGCCTCTTCATTGCAGGATGCATGGCAATCGGTCTGCTTCTGGCAATTCTGCTCGATCAGCGCATCCGAGTCGAGGGGGTGATCCGGACAGTCTATCTATATCCGATGGCGCTGTCCTTCATCGTGACAGGCACGGCCTGGAAGTGGATCCTCAACCCGACCCTTGGCATCGAGAAAATCATCCAGGACCTGGGTTTTCCCAATTTCAGTTTCGACTGGCTGGTCAATCCGGACATGGCGATCTACACAATTGTGATCGCGGGCGTCTGGCAGTCGTCCGGCTATGTCATGGCCCTATTCCTCGCAGGCCTGCGATCGGTGGATGACGAGATCCTCAAAGCAGCCGCAATAGACGGGGCTGGACCGGTGCGCACCTATACGAGCATTATCCTGCCGATTGTCAGACCGGTATTCTTCTCATCGATCATCATTCTCTCGCATCTGGCGATCAAGAGTTTCGATTTGGTCATGGCGCTCACCAGCGGTGGCCCCGGCTACGCCACTGACATGCCGGCAACATTCATGTATTCCTTCGCCTTTCAACGCAGCGAACTCGGCACCGCGGCGGCCAGCGCGGTAATGATGCTTGTCACCGTCACGGCGATCATCATTCCCTATCTCTATTCGGAACTGCACAGGAGTGCGAAATGAGCCCGGCGCGCGATCAGGGGATAGTTCGCAGCAAAGGCTTCGGGCAAGTGATCTTGCGGTTCATCCTGTTCAGTGTCCTGGGCTTGTTCTGCCTTTACTATCTGACACCGCTCTTTGTGATGATCTCCACCTCACTCAAATCACTGGAGGAGATCCATACGAGCTCGCTGATCAGCCTGCCAAAGGACGTGACCTTCGATGCCTGGTCGAAGGCCTGGAGTTCCGCCTGCGTCGGCGTGCGCTGCACCGGGCTTCAACCCTATGTCATGAACTCTGTGATGATGGTTATTCCGGCCGTCTTCATTTCCACGCTGCTGGGCGCTGTCAATGGCTACGCGCTCACCAAATGGCGCTTCCGTGGCGCGGACATCATTTTCGGCCTCATTCTGTTCGGCGCATTCATACCGTTTCAGGTCGTGCTCTTGCCGATGGCGCGGATGCTCGGCTACTTCGGTCTGGCGGGAAGCGTCTACGGCCTCATTCTGGTGCATACCGTGTACGGGCTTGCTTTCACGACCTTGTTCTTCCGGAATTTCTTCGTCGGCGTCTCAGACGGCATCGTGCAGGCCGCCAAGATCGATGGCGCGGGCTTCTTCTCAATCTTTTTCAGCATCATGTTGCCGATGGCACCGCCGACTATCGTCGTCGCCGTTATCTGGCAATTCACGCAGATCTGGAATGACTTCCTGTTCGGTGTCGCCTTTACGGTAGGAGACAGCAATCCGGTTACCGTTGCGCTCAACAACATCGTCGCGTCCAGCACCGGTGTGAAAGAATACAATGTCGATATGGCCGCCGCGATCATCGCTGCCCTGCCGACACTGTTGGTCTATATCGTGGCCGGCAAATACTTCGTTCGTGGGCTGGCGGCGGGCGCCGTGAAAGGTTGATGAAATGGCTGGAGTGGAACTGCGAAACGTCTGGAAGAAATTCGGCACCAGTGAGGTGATCAAGGGCGTAAACGTCGATATCGAGGACGGCGAGTTCGTAGTGCTTGTCGGCCCGTCTGGCTGCGGCAAGTCAACATTGCTGAACCTGATAGCCGGACTCGAGATTTTGACCAGCGGTGATATTCGGATCGGCGACAACCTGGTGAATGACGTCCCCCCGAAAGATCGCAATATCGCCATGGTGTTTCAGTCCTACGCTCTTTATCCGACCAAGACGGTCCGGGAAAACATCACCTTCGGCATGCAGACACGCGGTATTGCGCAGGACGTGCAGCAGCGCGCCGTCAGCGAGGTCTCACAACTCCTGCACATCGAACAGTTGCTCGACCGAAAGCCCGGCCAGCTCTCAGGCGGTCAGCGTCAGCGCGTTGCCATGGGCCGCGCTCTCGTCCGCCATCCCGATGTCTTCCTCTTCGATGAGCCGCTATCGAATCTCGATGCGAAGTTGCGTATCGAGATGCGCACCGAGGTCAAGAAGCTGCACCTGCGGCTTGGCAAGACCATCATCTATGTTACCCATGACCAGATCGAGGCCATGACACTGGCTTCGCGGATCGCTGTCATGGATAATGGGCATATCCGCCAGTTCGGCTCCCCGGAAGAAATCTACGAAAATCCGGTCGATCTCTTTGTCGCGGGCTTCATGGGCTCGCCGTCGATGAACATCGTTAAGGGACGCGTCATCAAGGATGGTGGCTACATGATCGAGGTCAGCGACGAGGAGGGAACCGTCCGGTTTCCGCTTTCCGATCTGCAATCACAAAAGGTTACCGGTCGCGAAGGAGATGAGATCTATCTCGGCATGCGGCCGGAAACGATTGCCCACAAGGGCGCGCATGATGCACCGGAAAAGGACGTCTTCGTTTTCGAGCGTAGCGTCGATGTAGTCGAGCCTACCGGTCCGGACACGATGCTGGTATTCACCCTTGGCGGCATTGAAGCGATTGCCCGCGTGAGGCCCGAAGAGAAGGTGAAGCCCGGCGGGACCTTCGAATTTGCCGTCAACATGGGCAAGGCAAAGCTGTTCGACGGCAAAACCGGCACCCGCCTGTGACGCCTGGAACCGGTCGATCGGCGATCGCCAAGCCGCCATTCACGCCTCAACCGCGATTGGCGGCATAAAGATCCATCACGTCCTTGCGATGGCAGAGTTCGGTTCCGGGCGTCATGACTGCGGCAGCGCCGGCGGCAAGCCCAAACCGAAATGCCTCCTCGATGTCATGACCCTCCGCCAGCGACCACGTCATTGCGGCGACGAAGCTGTCGCCGGCTCCGACAGCGGACTGCACGGGGACCTCAATGGCAGGAACGCGCAGCACCCCGTCAGAACTTGCCAGAAGCGCGCCATCGACGCCGAGCGTGACGGCCACATACTGGGCTGCACCGCTCCTGACGACCTCGAGGGCGGCCTCCCCCGCACTATCCCTGGTCAGAGGTCGACCGATATAGCTCTCCAGCTCGCCAATGCTCGGCTTGACCAGGAACACGCGCGCCTTGGAGAGCGTGATTTGCAGAGCTTCGCCCGAGGTATCGAGGACGAAACGAGCATTCTTCGATGCCGCGATATCCGCCATCCGTGCATAGGTATCGGCGGAAACGCCCCGCGGCAGACTACCGCTGGCGACGAAATAGTCAGCGTCGCTCTTCTCGATGAAGTTGAAGACGGGCTTGACTTCAGCCTCGGTGACCAACGGCCCTTCCGGGACAAAGCGATACTCGAAACCGGTCGAGACCTCATGGACCATGTAGGCGATACGCACCGGGTCGCTGATCTTCACCGGATAATGCCTTATGGAAGTGCGGTTCAGCATGCATTCGAGGAGGTCGCCAGTCGCTCCGCCGGAGAGGTAGATGAGCTCGCATTGTCCCCCGAGCTCCACGATCACGCGGGCGACATTGATACCACCACCACCGGGAAACTGTTGCTGGTGCTGCGTTCTGGTTTTGTGGGTGTGTCGAACCTGCTCCGCATCGCTTGCAATGTCGATGGCCGGATTGAGTGCGATCGAAAGAATTTTTGCCATGCCCGTAACTAACGCCTCAATATGACAGACCCAAGAAGATTGTTATCCGCGCCCGTTTGAAATCCCCAAGACCGGAACGGCACCTATTCTCTAGCCTTTGCGGTCCATTGACGCCACTGCCAACGTTTGGAATTCAGGCTGGTGCCATCCGCGGAGAAGGCGTTCGTGATTGCGACGCACCACGCCTCCAAAATCGCCGAGCGTATATATATCGACCGTTTCGAGGCTGGCACCGCCCGTCATGGAAATCGAGTTCTCGAGCAGGACCCCGGCGCTGTCCAGGACACGGCTTCATCGATCGCTTCGCTATCGTCCCAAATCCCGGACCGCATCAGGCATTGGCACGGAGAGACATTCCACCCCGGTCACCGATCAACGACGTCAGCACCTGCAGATAGTCTGCAGGCTTCGGAGAACACAGGGCCGGCGGCACGCCAGTAGCGGCAATCTCCGCAGTGGGAGATCCGGAAACGATTCTATATGGAATGCCTTCCTCACGCAGCCGCTCGATGAGCCGAGTAACCGTTCCGTCGCGGACATGGAAGTCGAGTATTGCAGCCGAAATTTCGCCAGCCTGCAGGATTTCGAGGGCGTCCTTCACCGTCTCGGCGGCTATGACGTGGACGCCGGCCTTCGCGACGCTCTCGGCCGCGTCCATGGCGACGAAAACGTCGTCCTCCACGATCAATATGGTGTCAGGGTGCTGTCGCATTGTCTCCTCCTTTGCTGCCTCAAACGCAGCAAAAGCGCCTTTGTTCAGTTTTCCGAGATATACGAAGGAAACATGGTAAACAGAATCTCTCCCGGCATCGTAGGGTCCGCGCGCTGGATTTCCCACATCGGCCCGGGAACTTCCGGTGCATGAGCGGCGTTCTAGACCAACGCAACAGACCGGAGAAGTACGATGCAACTGATCGGCACACAAGTTCATGAAGAGATGGGTGGGAAAGGCGGCTACACGGTGGAATTCGTGGGCGATGCCGGCGAAGTCATATCCGTACGAATGCGCCAGTCCGAGAGCGGCAACCTCAACCGCATGAATGCTATTGAGAAGGCAAAGGTCTTGCTTCTTCAAGTCGGTTCCATTGCCGGCAACGAAGAAGGAGGCACCAGCGCGGCGCGTGCGAATGACACCCTAGATGTGAAGCTCAGCGCACGCCGGGCCGGCGACACGAATGAACTCGAGGAGCAACTCGAGGAGGGCCTGGAAGATACCTTCCCGGCCAGCGATCCGGTCTCCGCGACCTACTCGTCGACCGCAGGGTCCGGACACCAGCCAAAACGTTGATTCCCGCCTGCGGTTGCCAAGCCACCAGTCTTGAGCCGTCGGACAAAAGATCCCGTAAGCGACCTGGGAGCCTCCCCCTAGCTTCCAGGCAAGAGAGTGTGTGTGCGTCGATTAGGCCCGACTAATCGATGCAGCCACGACCGGTGCCACAAGACGCCAGCGCGGAACGCCTTTGTTCAAGCCTTGTCGGAGACGTGCCTTGGCTTGCCCTTGCGCTTCGTTGACGCCATTTCATCGAGTTCCTGTTCGGTCATCGACTCTGCCATCTCCTTCGATGCACCCTTGAGGTCGCCCTTCTTGGCTTCGCCGCGTTTGGCTGCGAGCGCTGCGCCCGCGGCTTTCTGCTGTGCTTGTGATTTGGCTGGCATGGTTTCCTCCTTGATCGCTAGCCCGTGACAGGCAGGCCTCTACGATGCAGAAGCAACCGCGAAGATGGAAAAATGTTCCTCTTCGTTCTGGTCACCTGTAAAAAATTCGGTGACGACACGCCGCTGAAAGAGCAGTATGGGCGGCAGGATGACGTACCGCTTTCCGCACAAGGAATTGCCCAACTGCACAACGGTGCAGGTGCATCTCGCGAACCGCTGCCATGGAGGCCCCCCATGAAGAAGGCAATTGTCATGATAGCATGTGCGCTCGCGCTCGCCGCGTGCACCACAGGCACCACAGGCACCACACCATACGCTGTTGGTAGCGGAATCGCGCCGATACCAGGCAGCATCACCTATGGCGGACAACCCCGTACCAAACTGACAAAGTCGCCGATCGGAAGCGTCTTTGAGCATCGCTTTACGGACAGCCTCGGTCGTGGCGTAATCGAGATCTATCGCATCGAGCCGGATCGGAGCCTTACGATCCTCAGCCGTCGATATGAACCTGTTTTTCCCAGATTCGGCCGCTAGCGTTGTATCGCCCAATGGATATGAGCAGCGGAAACACGCTGAGCCCAGACGGAAACTTTTTTGAACGCAGCGCCGTCGATGTGGCCCGAGAACTGGTCGGTGCCAGTCTGATAATTGCGGGCGTCGGAGGCATTGTCGTGGAAACCGAGGCATATGAGCCGGATGATCCCGCCTCGCACAGTTTTCGGGGAGAAACCCTTCGAAACCGGTCCATGTTCGGGCCGCCGGGCCACGCCTATGTGTACAGATCCTACGGTATCCACTGGTGCCTGAATGTCGTCTGCCGACCCGCAAGCGCGGTGCTGATCCGTGCGATTGAGCCGGTATGGGGTATCGAACAGATGCAAATGCGGCGCGGTCACGTCGATCCTCTCTCGCTTTGCTCGGGTCCCGGACGTCTCTGCCAGGCGCTAGCCGTCAGCAATACGCATAATGGTCACTCGCTCGCGACCCATCCGTTCAGTATCGCGTTGCCGCGCTCACCCTTGCCCGTCGTCACCGGCAAGCGAATCGGCATCACCAAGGCAGTAGACCAACCATGGCGCTTTGGCCTTGCCGGCTCCTCCTACGTCAGCAAACGCTTCAAGGACGGAGACACCCGCGTCATTGGCTCATGAGTCCGTCAGCCCGACGTCCAGTAGGGAACTGAAATGCATCCTCTTCAAAATCAATATGAATTCGAAGGTTGCGGTCATGCGTTGCAGTCCGCATGATAAACATGGTCTCGATCGGCCGGCCCGACGCCGGCCGATCGAGTGCGTGAGAGCCTCAGTCGATGCCGCCACCCGAAGGCTGGTCATCCTCGCCGGAATCCTCGGGCGTTACGTCGAAGACAGCTGCATGCATCTTGATCGCAGCAGGTCCGGGCACGCAGTTGGTCATGCAAGGCTCTGCCTTGTTGACATAATGCGGCTCCTGGAGACGGTCATCGGCGATAAAATTGTCCTCGTTCGGTAGTCTGATCGAGGCGAAGTTTTCTTTCGACAGTTCGAAGTTCTCGTCCGAGACCTCGTCATTGAGGAAGAGCAGATAGGCCGTGAGCGCATAAACATCATCGTCGGACAACGACCGGGCATTGCCGAATGGCATGGCGCGCCGGACATAGTCAAAGACCGTTGAAAGGTAAGGCCAATAGGACCCAATTGTCTTCTCGGGCCGATCGGCCTGAAGCGTCCCCTGACCGCCTGCCAACACGGGGCGGCGCCCGACAGCCTCGCCGAAGTCGCCATGGCAGGATGCACAGTTCTCATCATAGATGGCCATGCCCTGTGAAACGGTCCCCCGGCCTTCAGGCAGTCCAAGCCCATCGGGACGGACATCAATATCCCAGGCCGCGATCTCATCAGCTGTGGCTACGCGGCCAAGCTTGAAATGGGCCCCGGCACCGACAGTCTCGGCAGTTGTGGCTGGCTGCGGCTGCTCACCGGCTGGCTTCGCCTCGGCCGACTGCTGGGGCGCTGCCGGGCTCTCGGGGGCCTTGCTCTCTTCCTTCGGTTTTGTCTCCCCGGACGCTGCAGAGAAGGTCTCGAGGTAGGCGATGACGTTCTCCAGGTCATCCTCCTTCGTCAGGCCTGCGAAAGTCATCTTGGTTCCCTTGACGACATCCTTGGGCTTGGTCAGGTAGGCCTGCAGGGCTTCCTCGTCCCAGACGAGCCCGCCCTCCCCGGCCTTCATCATCGCCGGCGAATACTTGTATCCTTCCGCAGTACCCGCCTTGCGTCCGATCACGTCATTGAGCACCGGCCCCACTTTGTGCTTGGCGTTTTCGCCAACAGCATGGCAAGCCGCGCACTTCGAGAAGACCTTCTTACCAGCCTCGGCGTCCGAAGCAAAAGCGGTGGGGGCCCAGGAGAGCAGCACCCCGGCAGTCAGGAGCAGCGGTTTACGAAATTTCGACATTTTCGATGCCTCCGTCCTTGTTGACGTACCAGGTCTGGATGCCATTGTTGTGATAAACGGAATTGGCGCCGCGAACGCCGCGCAACTGATCCTTCGTCGGCTGAATGAAACCCTGCTCGTCAATCGCACGCGATTGCAGGAAGAGTTCCGAACCGTCCCAGTCGAACTCGTAGTAGAAGCGGTGCAGCGCTTTCGGCAGGCTCGGGCCATCGATACGGGCCGTATGCCAGTTGCGTCCGCCATCGACTGTCACATCCACGCGCTTGATCGTGCCGTAGCCGGACCAGGCAAGACCGGTCAGGACAAGCGGGCCCTTGCCGTGCTTGATCGGTGCCTGCGGACTTGGGTTGGTGATGACTGACTTGACGTCCATCGCCCATGTGAACTTGCGCGCTTTTCCGTCCGGCATCAAATCCGTATACTTCGACGTTTCTTCGCGCTGCTCCCAAGGCTGGTCACCAACCTCCAGACGCCGCAGCCACTTCACCCACATATTGCCTTCCCAGCCGGGCACGACGAGACGGAGCGGATAACCCTGCTCGGCCCGAAGCGCCTCACCGTTCATGCTGAAGGCGACCATGCAATCGTCGAGTGCCTTATCCATCGGGATCGAACGTGTCATCGCCGCTGCATCCGCACCTTCGGCGAGCAACCACTTGCCTTCCGTCTTGACGCCAGCTTCCGCAAGCAGCGTCTTCAGGGGAACGCCGGTATACATCACACAATGGAGCATGCCATGGGTGAACTGGCAGCCGTTGAGCTGGGCACCGCGCCATTCCATACCGGAATTGGCCGCGCATTCGAGGAAGTAGACCCTGTTTTCACGAGGGAATCTCTTCAGGTCCGCCATCGTGAACACGAGCGGCGTCTCGACCAGCCCGTTGATCATCAGACGATGGGACGCGGGGTCGATTTCGGCGACGCCGCCGTGGTGCCGCTCGAAGCACAAGCCATTCGGCGTAATAATGCCGTCGAGTTCGTGCAGCGGAGTAAAGTTGATCGACGAAATCGGATCGGACGTCAGCCACGGTACGTTCTTGCGGACGACGCCAGCCTCGAATGCCGAAGGCATGCCGTAGGGCTTGGCGTCGACGCCTTCGCCGAGGTAGCGGTTCCAGTCCTGCACCTCGGTGATCAGCGGATCACCGGCCGCGGAGGCTTTCCCGGCCACGGCGGCTCCTGCCAGTGCAACCCCGCCCATCAGGCCCGACTTTAAGAAGCCGCGTCGCGCAACTGATTTCAAGTTCTCAGGATTGTCCATCCGCTCCTCCTTGGATTCCAGTACATTTATACATGCTGTTTTTTCTATATATCACGACACACTTTCGCGCTTAGGGCGCGGCCTCCATTTCTATTTTCAGATAACCTTTACCGAACGGTTTTCCTCGAGGTTCACGACCGGGTTCTTCTGAAGATATTCTTCAACGACATCCCAGATCGGCGGACCTTCAGTCGCTTCGTTGATCGAAGCCCAGCCCGCAACGGTATAGTCCTTCGATGCGTCGATCGCCTCGCCGGTTTTCAGCATCGTCATCTGCGTGATGCGGCTACCCATGGTGGCGTTCGGGTCAATGGTGTAGCTCATGCCGCCGACACGGACCATGTCGCCTCCCTGCTGATAGTAAGGATCCTTATTGAAGAGGTTGTCGGCGACGTCTTCAAGGATATCCTTGAGCATCTTCCCGCTCATCGTCGAGCGATAGGCGCTCGGGTAAGTCATCGAGCAGGCATTGTGCAGATCCTCGACGGTGATTTTTTGACCGGGAAGTACTGACGTACCCCACCTGAAGCCTGGCGACAAGGCGATATCCGCCTCACGAACGTCCAGCAGCGCCTGACAGATGAGATCGTCGAACGTACCGTTGAAATTGCCGCGCCGGTAAAGAAGGCTTTCGGCTGTCGCAAGCTCGCGGGTCAATTCCCCGAGATAAGGTGCCCGTATGCTATCGACCAGCTTCGTCATGTCGGCATCAGCAGAGATGACGTCCGAGAAGACCGGAATGAGGCGGTGACGATAGGACTTCAGTGCGCCATCCTGGACATCGAGGTCAAGCCGCGTGAGGAATTTGCCGTGGGAGCCCGAGGCAATCACGAGCGTCTTTCCGACGATGACGGGTTCCGGGAGCGCGTCGTGTGTATGCCCGGTCAATATAATGTCGATGCCCGGCACCCGCGCTGCGAGCGCACGATCGACGTCAAAACCGTTGTGCGACAAGAGCACGATGAGATCCGCTCCCTCGGCGCGTGCCGCTTCTACGTTCTTGGCGACCTGCTCCTCACGAATACCGAACGACCAGTTCGGGAACATCCACCGAGGATTGGCGATTGGCGTGTACGGAAATGCCTGTCCGATGACGGCAATCTTCGCGCCACCTTTTTCAAATATCTTGTAGGCTTCGAATGCGGGTTCGTCCCACTCAGTATCGAATATGTTCCCACCCAGGAACGAGAAAGGCAGACCTTCGACGATCTCCTTGACACGATCGGTGCCATAGGTGAATTCCCAGTGACCGGTCATGGCGTCGGGTTCAAGGGCATTCATGGCATCCACCATGTCCTGCCCCTTGGTCTGGAGCGAGGTGTAGCTGCCCTGCCAGGTGTCGCCACCGTCGAGGAGCAGCACTCCGTCGCCGCGCTCGGCCCTGACGCGCTTGACGATTGTGGCGATACGGTCGAGACCGCCCATCTTGCCATAGCTCTTGGCCAGAGAAACATAGTCCTCCGCCGTCATCGCATATGCTTCCGGTGTTCCCGGCTTGATATTGTAGAGCTTGAGGAAATCGGCGCCGGTCACATGCGGCGGAAGGCCGGCAACGTCGCCCACACCCAGATTGATCGACGGTTCACGGAAATAGACCGGTACCAATTGAGCATGCAGGTCCGTTACATGCAGGATCGTAACATTGCCGGTGGATTGGAAATCCAGAAGGCTGTCCTCGGTCAGTGCCTGCTGCGCGACTGCCTGCGACCAGCGGCCCGCAAGACCGGAGCCTGCAATCGCCGACAATGCGGCACCTGCCATCAGTAATTCACGCCTCGAGAACATTCACTTCTCCTGTAAGCACGAGTGAGCCAGCGGCGCCCCTCGCGGTATCGTCGGTTCGAAATTCGCGGCCGCTGTTGGGGCGGCCGCGTTGTCCATTTTCCTTACTGGCGCACCGCCGGGGTCTCGATCGACAAGCCCGTGCCGCGCCACGTTACGTAAACCTCGAGCGCCATGAGTTCGTCCGAAAACGCCTTGGGCATCTCAGCGCGTGTATCGCGGATGCAACCCCGGAAACGATTGTGCAGAGAAACCATTACGGGTGCGCTGAAGCGGTAGGTGGGGAATCCGTTGACCTGCCCCTGGCTGAGATGGTCCGCGCGGATGAACTTACCCATGCTTACCTCGTGACAAGAGGCGCAGGAGAGGTTCAACTGTCCGGTCCGAGTGTAATAGAGCTCTTTGCCCTTCTCCCACCAGGACTGCATCTCCCCCTGAGACAGGTCGACCTTCATCGGCGTGCCGAGCGACTGATGTTTGATATAAGTCGTCAAAGCCACCTGGTCGGCGGCATCGAACTTGTATGGCTCCGCCCCCATATTCTCAGTGCGGCATTTGTCGATCTGCAATTCGATATTGATCGGCTTCTTGGCTTTGGCATCCCATTTCGGGAAGTGCGCGCCGACGTCCTTCATCGTGACGGATGCATCGTTGTGGCAGGAAGCGCAGGACTTGCCCGCCGTTCCTTCTACCGCGTTCCAAACTTCCTGGCCGCGCTCGACCGCGAGCATCCCGGGATTGGCGAATGAATCCGCTTCTGCCGCCCGGGTTTCCGCTTCACGGAAAAGCCAGCCCGACAGCACCTCATCGAACGGATGGCCTTCCGGCGCCTTCGTCCGCGTGATCAATTCCTGGTCATCGATGACCAGTTTGTCATCAACCGGATCGGCAAGAGCAATCCCTGCAGGGCTCCCCATCCCCACCAGGCTCGCTACAAGCATCAACGAAAATTTTCTCATTGTCACCCCTCCCAAGATAACGGCGACGAACGCTCCTCATCGTCCGTGACAGACCAACTGCATGCCTCCGCGCAAGTTCGCGAAGGCAACGATTTATTCGCGCGCAGATCGCTGCACGTCGAAGACTGCTGTACAGCAGTCAGTTCACGGTGATCGGCTGCTCGTCGGTGTAGAGAGAGCCGTCATCGTCAGTCCAGGTGAACTTGAAGGCCCCACTTTCGTTCACCTTGGCGGTGAATTCGAAATATGGATTGGCCGATACCGCCGGATCGATGTCGCAGGAAAACACCGGCTGACCGTTGAATTCACATACGAACTTGTTGATGATCTTGCGGGCGATCGGCTTGCCGTCCTTGTCCTTGCGCTGGCCGGATTCCATCTCGTGACTGATCAGTGTCTTGAGCTGGATGACCTCACCGGCCTTAGCCGTTTTCGGGACCTTGATACGTGGTTTTGGTGCTGCTGCCATTTCGTCAATCTCCTCGGTAAAAGTCCACCATCAACCGCCGCAGCCGCCGATGGTGACCTTCACTTCTTTCTTGTCCATATAAAACGAGCCGTCCGCCATCTTGGCGACGGCAATCACGTTCTGCGTCTTCGCCAGACGGATGCGCGTCGTGGCCAATGCCGAGCCGCTGAGCGCGGTAAAGTGAAACGTCACGACCTCCGGGTTCGGATTTCCATCCGCCACGATCATGATCGACTCCACCATATCACCGTCCTTCATCGCGCTCTCGACGTCGACGGATATCGGAACCGTATTGCCATTCTCGGCAATTTCGGGCGCGGTCAAGCTGATCTTCCCCGTCGCGGGGGTCTTGCCACCGGTGAAATCGGAGATACGCTTGTCCGTCGCGGGCACATCAGCGAACGCCATCCGTCCGCCGGCTACAGAGATGACGGCCGCGCCCGCTGTGAACGCAAGGACCTGTCGCCTGCTTAGTTTCATGACTTGCTCCTTCCTTGGCAGTGCCTATTTGGCATCCTTTAGGGTGACCAGATAGGACACCACATCTTCAACTTGCTGAGCGGTCAGGATCGTCTTGCCAACAAGATCCTTGCGCACATTAATCCCCACGTCGAGCGTGTAGAAACCGGGCATCACGGAATCCGGATTCAGTGAATGCTTCGAATTGACCACGATGCCGCGCAATTCCTCAGCAGACCAGCGATCCGCAACGCCGTCCAAGGGTGGCGCCACATCACCGTGAAACTGCTCCTTCGCCAGCGGTGTCACCACATGACACGCAAGACAGTTTCCGAGCCCGCGATTGATGAGCACCTTCGCCCCCTCTTCCGGATTGCCAGGCACGCCGGTTAGAGACGCCTTGATGGCATTGCCCTCGTACATCACATCGCCCGGAGCGATCTCGGCAGCGATGGACATATGAACGGGCACCAGGGCCGCCGCGGCGGCAAAGTAAGCTACGACTAACTTCATTTTCCGAGTCCTCCCAAACTCCCCGAACCGGATTGCGATCCGAACCTCCAGATAAACGATAGCGACATGCACAAATATCATCAACAGAAAAATAGAAATTTTTGCATATATTCGCAAATGTTTGTTTTTATTGATTATTCATCCAATTTGCCAGCCGCTCGAAGCTCATTGATGATCCGGGCATGATAGACTTGGAAGTGCTCAGCGCCTTCATAGCCCTTCTCCTTGACCCATCGGAACATGTTGAGAAACGTCAACTTTCCGAAGGCTCCCGGCATGGTTGCCACCGCAGCCTTGCTGACGGGAACTCCCGATTCGACCTCTTCAGGAAGGAAGACGATAGTGGGGGTGAAGATATAGCCCCATTTGCGCGCGGCCGACTTTTCGGTGAGAACCTCGCCGTCTGTATCCGTCACCTCCTCATCGCCGAACATGTTGTACTGCACGACCATGAAGTTGGCCTTGATGAAGTCGCGGACCTCGGGGTCTGAAAGGATCTTCTCGTGCATCTCCCTGCAATAGATGCAGCCGCGTTGCTCGAAGATGATCGCCAGCCGTTTGCCTTCGGATTTTGCGGTAGCCACATCCTCGGCAATGTCACGGAAGGTCATCGTAAACCATTCCTCCTTGTGCAGCCCATCATCTCCCACCTCAGCGGCAAAAGCCGGGGCAAGGAAAAGCGCGAGCAGGGCAAACGACAGGCTTATCGTTTTCAACATGGTTTCCTCCTAACCAATCTTCTGGAATACCGGGAACGTCTCGAGCAGCCAGTAGGAGATCTTCGACATCTGCCCGGTTATGAACAGCAGGCCCGTGGCAACGAGAAACAGACCTAGAGCGATCTCGACCTTGCGCAAGTGGCGCCGAAACCGCATCGCCCAGTCGAGAAACCGACTGGCGAAGACTGCGGCAAGAATGAATGGGATGCCAATGCCCAGCGAATAGGCGCCGAGCAGGATTGCGCCCTGACCCGCCGACCCTTCGCTTCCGGCAATAAATAGGATCGCGGCGAGGATCGGCCCGACACAGGGCGTCCAGCCGAACGCGAATGCGAGACCGAGGATATATGCGCCGACCAGTCCCGCGGGCTTCTGCTCCACCTGCACGCGCGCCTCCCGGTAGAGCAGCGCGATGCGAAATACTCCGAGAAAGTGCAGACCCATCACGATGATAATGATGCCAGCGATAATGGAAAGCACATCGAAATATTGCGCAATGGTCTTTCCGACCACGCTCGCTGTAGCACCCAGTCCCACGAACACAGTCGTAAAGCCAAGAACGAAAAGGATCGCCGAAAGAATAATCTGGCGACGCTCGGCAGCACCAGGCTTCGCGTCCTTGAGCCTGTCGAAGCTGACACCTGCCAGCCATGCCAGGTAGGGCGGAACGATCGGAAGAACACAAGGCGAAATGAATGACAGCAAACCTGCCAGAAACGCTCCCCCCATACTCACATCAAGCATACGATCCCTCCCAAGACCCACCGACGAATATGTTTCCAATGTATGCAAAGTTATCTATATATTGCAAACGACAAATCGGGCGAGCGGTCAATTGCGCAATCTATTTTTCATGTTCCTTGTTTCTGCGCTATTTTCCACGGGCAGCGCCCTTGCCGCTGAACTCGTGATGCTCGAACAGCCGGGCTGCCCCTGGTGCAAGCGGTTCAACGAGGAAATTGCTCCCGCCTGGCCCAAGACCCCTGAAGGCAAGGCCGCCCCCCTACGCCGGGTCGACATAACCGAGCAATGGCCAAGCGATCTGGATGGCGTGCAACGCGAAAGATTCACGCCGAGTTTTATTCTGATGCATGAAGGCAAAGAGATTGGTAGACTGCGCGGATACGCCGGTGACCAATTCTTCTGGCCCATGATCGGGGAATTGATCGCCAAGCTGCCGGAATGAAGGGACCCGGCGGCCGATTTCGAACAGAGACTGACAGAGGGAATTGGAAATGAGCCTGCCAAAGCTTAGCGCACTACAATCGTCGGAAACGCGTGGAGCGCTTTTCGCTCAGGCGCGCAAGGCCAGTGAGCTTCTCAAGGCGCTCTCACATGAAGACCGGCTTCTGATTCTTTGCCTGCTGACCGAAGGCGAGAAATCCGTTTCCGAACTCGAAGACATCATGGAAATGCCACAGGCAGCTGTTTCACAACAATTGGCACGCCTGCGTTTCGACAAGCTGGTCGATACGCGACGCGACGGCAGGACAATCTTTTATTCGCTTGCGGGTAAGGAAGTCTCGTCGGTGATCGAGAACTTGTACGACCTCTTCTGCGCGCAGGTGCGGCCAGAGAGGTAGAGCTTGAAGGTCGCCGGGTGGGGGAGCGCCGGGCGATGGACTTTGTGCCGTGAGGCTCGTGGGAGGAATGAATGGATATAGCCGCATCACCGTGGCTCCTGCCTGTCGCGGGCCTGCTCGCCGGCGCCCTCATGGGCTTTGTCGCGCGGAGCCAACGCTTTTGTACGATGTCGTCTCTGGAGCGGCTCTGGTATGCCGGAGACAGCTCAGGTCTGAGAACATGGATGCTTGCCGCCGCGGTGGCGCTTGTTTTCACGCAGACGCTTCATGCCTTGGGCTGGGCCACCCCCAATGAAAGCTTCTACGTGCGGTCCGGTTTTGCCTGGAGCGGCGCAATCATAGGCGGCGTCATGTTCGGCTTCGGAATGGCGTTGGTCGGAACTTGCGGCTTCGGCGCCCTCGTGAGGCTTGGGGGCGGGAGCCTCCGCTCACTGGTCGTGCTGATGGTCCTGGGCCTCAGCGCTCTTTCTGCGCAAAAAGGACTGATCGCCAGAGCTCGCATTCCTTTCGTCGACAATGTTGCGATTGATATGAGCTTTTCGGGCGGACAATCGCTCGGTCTGATCCTTTCCTATTTCGCGGGTATGGACTTGCAGTTCTTCGTCGCCGCCCTCGTGGCCGGTGGCTTGCTTTTCTGGATCTTCGCCGATTCCGACTATCGCAAGCAATATCGCTCGATCGCGGCGGGCACCATCATCGGCGGCGTAATCGCCTTCGGGTGGTTCATCACCGCATTTGCCTCGGAAGCCTCCTTCGAGGTCGTGCAGCTCGAGGCCGGCTCCTTCGTCGTTCCGGTCGCCGATACATTGCTGCATCTGGTGACATTCACGGGATCCGTGCCGGATTACGGCGTTGGCCTTGTCATCGGCGTCGTGATCGGTTCCAGCATCAATGCCCTGTTCAGGCGTCAGGTGCGCTGGGAAGCCTGCGATGATGCCCGGGAGCTAAGTCGGCATCTCTTCGGCGGCTTTCTTATGGGGATTGGCGGCGTCTTCGCGATGGGCTGCACGATCGGTCAGGGCGTGACGGCCGTCTCGGCGCTGGCGATTTCCGCTCCCCTCGTCCTCATCTCAATCGCCGTTGGCGCACGTATGGGCCTGTCCTACCTCATCGAAGGCTCGCCGCTTGCGGTCTTTTCGGGCTCAAGGCCCTAAGACGCCGCGGCAACCGCGGCGTCCGAGTCTGGTGGTTCGAGACCGAGCCTTGGCTTAAGCCGGAATGAAGGCGTAGGCACTCTCCTTGCGCTCTACGCGCCCGATCCCTGCATGATTGAAGTGATAGCCGATGAGCGTGGCCTTGTCGGCCGTCAGTCGGTCTAGGAGCTTCAACCGTGCTTTGACCCCAAGCTCCTGGTCCTGGTCGCTGCCCGTTCGCCAATCCGGATGCGCGAAGGAGATTGCCGTGTTGCTCAGCGCGTCTCCGACAATCAATGTAGGATCTCCACTACCATGTATGAAGAAGGACAGATGACCGGGCGTGTGTCCGGCGGTGTCGATTGCCTCCACTCCGGCAAGGACTTCCTGACCCGGCTTGATGAAGTTGATCCTGTCTTCAATGAATTTGAAACGGCTCTGCGCTCCGACCGCAAAAGACTGACGTTCTGGCGGCATGCTGGCGAGCGTCTCAGGCGAAGACCAGAAGTCCCATTCGGTCTGACCAATATGATAGGTTGCCTCTGAAAAAACGAGTTCGTCGAAATCATCCGTCACACCCCAGAGATGATCGGGATGAGCGTGAGTGAACACGACATCCGTGACCGATGCAGGATCGATCTCGGCCTCAGCCAGATTCTCGAGGAGGCGGCCCGCGCTTGCCATAAAATTCGAACCAGATCCGGCGTCGAAGAGCACAACCTTGTCACCGCGCTTGAGCACCGTGACGTTGCAGTCCGGCTTCAACGCGTCGGTCGGCAGGCCGTTGGCGACTAGAAAAGCTTCGAGCTCCGCCTTGGGGACATCCGGATAGAGGAAGTTCATCGGCAGGTTCAGATTTCCGTCGCTGACCGTAAGAAGTTCCCCGTCGCCCACGTCCAGACGACCAAGCGCTGCGACCGGCCGCGGCATTGCCGCCGCCGCCAGGAAGCCCAAACCGCCAAGGATGAGGCTTCGGCGGTCGATGGTTCCGAGCGCTTGTGTTTCATTTCTCTGCCAATGTGTCATGATGTACCTCCCAAAAGAGATAGACACATATCTTTTTTTGCATATTTCTACAACCGACGTTAAGCTGCATTGTTGCCTTTGAATATTTGGGAGGAAGACCGCATGCGCATGTTGAAATCGGGAGTGCTCCCGATAGTTGCTTTGTTGCTCGCCGCCACCGTTGCCCGGGCCGACGGAGCAGTCACGACATACACGACCGACGCCCCGTTTGCCGAGGTTATGGCGGATCTGGAGGATGCCGTTGTCAACCGCGGCTATGTCGTGGACTATCATGGCCACATCGGCGACATGCTGGCGCGTACGGCTACGGACGTGAAGGGTGCCAAACCACTCTACAAGGAGGCAGAGATCCTGCAGTTTTGCTCGGCTACCGTCTCAAGGAAGGCAATGGAAGCAGACATCGGCAACATTGCCTATTGCCCCTATATCCTCTTCGCCTACGAGCCCGCTGAAAAGCCTGGCAAGGTCACACTGGGTTTTCGCAGACTTCCCGACGGAAATGGCCGCGATGACGTCAACGTCCTGCTGGACGAAATCGTCCGCGACGCTGCCGGGCAATAAGTCCTCACAACCACCGATGCCGATGCAATGTTCGCTTGGGATTGGCGATGCCTCGACAAATGCAGAGGGCTGCGAACCATCTGGCTCGCAGCCCTCTTGCATGAGATTGCACGGTTTGGCCGACCATCACGCTTCCGTCTGCCATCCGTGATGCACTCGCGGGCGATACCAATACAAGCAGGAGTAACGGCGCGAAGGTATGTGCAAGCATAGAGATGGGCTCGTGGCTGCCGGGTCCGCTGCAATTTTCCCTTCGTGTTACGGCGGCACTCTAATTCCGAGAGGAAAATCGCGTTGATGTTGAGTCTCTGCTTATTCTGATCGGTTTCCATTCAGCCGGAAATTGTCCGATCTGTCGGGCCATTATTCCTGACCAGTGGTTCGGCGCAGGATTCCTACTTCGCCCGAGGTCAAAGGCCGCACCTGGCCCTTGGGCAGATCACCGAGCCTGATATCATCGATCGCGATCCGGACGAGCCTGAGGCACTCGACATTCACGGCCTCCAGCATCCTGCGGATCTGCCGGTTTCGGCCTTCGCGCAACTCCACTTCCAGCCAAGTGTTTTTTTCGCCCTCGCGAAGCACTCGCACGGAAGCCGCACTCCAGATCTCGCCATTCACCGAGACGCCGGCCACAAGCTGGGAAAGCTTGTCCTCGCTCAACCCTCCCCTCACCTGCACATGGTATATCTTTGGAACATGCGTCGCCGGATCGAGAAGCCGCTGTGCCAGCACGGTATCGTTGGTGAAGAGCAGGAGCCCCTCGCTTGCCTTGTCCAAGCGCCCGACAGGAGAGATCGAACGGGCATCGATGTTCTTGAGGCAGGAGAACACCGTTTCGCGGCCCTCGGGGTCATCGCGGGTCGTAACCAGTCCCCGCGGCTTGTTGAGCATCAGATAGATTTTTTCTTTCGCAGTGACGGCCTCGCCGTCGACCTCGATACGGTCTGTCCGGATATCGACCCAGGTGGAATCGTCACGCACGGTTTTCCCGCGGATGGATACGCGCCCTTCGGCGAGCAGCTTCTCCGCCTGCGTACGGGAGCAGTAGCCCAGCTTTGAAAGAGCCCGGGCTACAGTGACCCTGTTGCCCTTTGTATCCGCTATCGATTTCGCCACGATGGTGCCACCCATAGCCTTGAGATATCCGTTGGAGCCGGATCATCGCCCCCACGACACTGCGAATGTGAACTTCCGGTTTCACGATCCATCTAAGCGATCATTGTCCGAAGTCAAGCAACCGGAAAACACGACCAGGAACGACGATCATCTGCCTCGGCGAAAGAGGATCTCACCTTTTCCGAGCACCGCATTGTCGCCCGCAAATCGCGTTGGCGCGCGGCCAAGCAGCGGCCTGTCGAGGATCTTCTCGTCCATCAGATAGCGGTCGATCAGCCCGGAAAATGCGATATCGACGTTTCCGCTATCGATGAAGGTCGGCGAAAGCTGTGCCGGACAACGATCGAACAACAGTGAGCCTCGCTTCATGAGATAACCGGGCATCAGACCGACGCGGCCGGTTACCACTATCGTACCCGCTACCATGCCCAGGCCGGCATAGTCACCACAGCCTTTCAGAAGAACGATTGTACCTCGTCTCATCTTTTCCCCCGGGCGGTGTCCAGCCTTGCCGCGCACGATGATGAGCCCCCCGGACATCCCCTGGAGTTCTCCCGGCATGGGGCCGGCTACGTCATCGCCCGCATCACCCATGACCTCGAGACGGCCATCGGCCATTCCGGAGCCTGCCTGGATGCCGGCGTTTCCTTCCACGAGCAAAGTTCCGCCGGTCATCTTGCACCCTGCCCTGGCGCCGACGTCACCATCAACACGCACGCGCCCCGCTTTCATGCCGGCGCCGACATGATCGAACCTGCAACTTCCGCCGGCAAAGACGATCTCGGAAGCTTCGGTACCAGTTATTTTGAAGAGATCGCCGACCTTGGCAGGAAACCGGCTCGTTCCCACCGGCAATTTGGCTATTTCAGATGCCGACATTGTCTTGAGCCGCTCGGGGATGAGAGCGGAGAGATCGAGCCGTTCTTCCGGTTCCGAAAGCAGCGTGAAAGTCAACGGCTTCATGGCAGAAGATCCTTCAGGTGGTAGTGGAACTTGCCGAGCTTGCCGCCATAGTTCCCAGCACTGACACGCGACGCCCCCCGCTTCGGACCAAGTTTGATCACGGCCCTCAAACCGGCACGCATGGCCTCAGCGACAACGTCGCTGGTTTCGCCGTCAATGACGATCTCCAGAACCGAATTCACCTCCGGATCGAGCGCTGTGTTGACGACGCCTTTGAGGGTGGGCGCATAGGCATCGTTCGTCGAAGCCAACATGCCCTTGTATTTCGCCCCGACTTTGGAGCCGGAGCGGACGATTCCTCCGGGGAACGGCATGATGGCGCCCGGAATCTTCTTGATTGCCTCGACGGCATGTTCCGCTGCTCTCAGTGCCTTTACGCCATCGGCTGCGAGAAGAAGGAGGTTGCCTCCTCCGACGGCGAGCTTGGTAAGCCCCGTTGTTGCCTCGCACAGGAACTCGCCATCCATGACGGGAACTCGCCAATAGTGCTTGCTGCCGAATTTCTTCGAAATCTGCCAGCCATCCCCGAAATAGCGAAGCGCCGAGCCGAGATCGAGCGACGCGCTTCCTTCAAGCCCTGCAAAGCAGGCGCTACCCGGAGACGTTAGAACACACTGGCCCAGCCTGTTCTTCAGTTGCTTCTGCAACTCGTCGGTCCCCATGGCAAAGAGCATCACGCGGCATCCGGGGCGACCGTCTGGCGTGTCGGATTCTGGGATATCCATGTCGATTGCCGCCTCGCAGCCGCAACCGATGACCGATGTCGCATATCCTGTCATCGTGATCGCCGCCTGCCGCGCCCATTTGAGCGTCGGTGCGGTGATGACGATGGCCGTTGCGCGCATGCCGAACGCTTCGGCAAAGGTATCGTCGATGACAACGCCATTGCGGATCAACTGTTGCATGAGACCTCCGCGAAAGCGTTCTCCCTGGCGATGGCGGAATCCGGAAAAGTAAACCAATCCAACGACAGGCCATAGCGGTCTTGATAATAGCCGTTCATCCGCTTGATCATCGCCTTGTCCGGCAGCGGATTGAGACGCAGCGCTCTGCCCCAGCGATAACGGGTGATCTTGCCATCCTCGACCACCAGATCGCCATTCTTGAAAACGAGCGCCGCCTCGCGGAACATCTTGGCGATATCCTTGCCCTTCCGGTAGACAGCAATATCGGCGATTGCACCAGCTCCGAGATGCCCACGGTCCTTGAGGCCGAGCAGCCTCGCCGGTGCAGCGCGCGTCATGATGGCGATCTCGTCGAACGTGTACTCGCGGCGGATTGACGGAAGCGTTGTAAGGGACAGCGCGGATTGATTAAGTTCCGTTACCTTTGCGTCCCGTGCATCGACGCTCATCAAAAGCTCGAACAACTCCGGATAGGTTGTAAATGGCGCGCCATTCGGATGATCCGTGGTGAAGAACACCCTCCAGGGGTCATTGGTCAGGAGGAACAGTTCCAGCCCGACGGCCCACTGCAGCGAGCCATGATAGTCGTGTCGATAGCGATAAGGCACGATGCCGCCACCGTTTGCATCGCCATCGATGATGACCGACTTCCTGGGGCTCGCGTGTCCCATGGCTGAGAATTGCCGTGTGACGTCCGCCGATATGGTCACTGTCTGACCGAACATCACCTGGCCGATATCGATCGTCACATCGGGATTGGCATTGACCAGTTCTGCCAGGCGAGCGGCCTCGGAGGAAAACTTGCGTTTGCCTTCTGTGCCGTAACCGTAAAACTGCAGGTGCGCGAGGTGCAGTGGCTTGCCCTCGGTGGCCTGTATCGTCTCGGCGGCCGTGACGGCGCTACCCGCGACCCCCAGATTGTTGCAATGAACATGCAACGGATGCGGCACTCCCAGACATCCCACTGCGGCCTGCAACGTCTTGACGATTCTGCGCGAACTGAGACCGTAGGAGGGAATAATATCGTCGAACGAAAAAGCGCGGACATTCTCCTTGAACGCCGCTGCGGCGCCGGCATTGATGACTTTGACGCCGAGCGATCTTGATGACGAGACCGTCCAGGCAACGTAATCGTCGATCATGGCGGTTGATGCATTGTCGCGGATCATCGACAGCAGGAAGTCGTCATTGCCCAGGATCGAAAGCGTGGCCTTGTCGATGATTGGGATATCGGCGAGCTCCAGATGTGTATGAAGCGCGTTTGACGGATTCATTGCCGGCTCGACGACCGTCGTGAAGCCCATCTGGGCATAGAGGCATCCGGTGCTGAACGTTGACCAGCCCGCATTCGATAGTGGTGTGTGCGCTGGCCGCCTCTGATGTGCGGCATGATGTTCGGGTAGAAGAAGTCGTGCCGTGTTTACATTGCCGCCGCCAATGTGAGAGTGAATATCGATTGCCCCCGCCATTACGATGCAACCGGACGCATCATAGGTCTTGTCGGCTCTCTCTCCTTCCGGTCTTTCGACCATGACGCCATCCCTGATCCAGAGATCGCGCTTTCCCGTTTGGCCGTTGACCGGATCCACGACTTCGCCGCCTGCAAGACGAATCAGCATGGCAGCCCCTCCCGCTCCGGCAGGGCGTCGGCCAATTGGCGCATGACATCGGTGACCATCGGCAGGTCGGATCGCGCGGACGCCTCCACGGCTGTCAGTGTGCCGATGCGGCTGGAGTAGAAGACCCCGTCGTGGTCTCTACCCGCCGTGCCGATGCGGATCGTCACCGATGCGCGGGCGGCGGGATGATCGGTCCTTGCCAATGATATCAGTGGAATGCCTCTCCGTCTCGGAGGCTCCTCGGCATGCCGCTCCGAGATCCAGACATGCAGGTCGGCTTCTTTCTCGGCAAGCATCCGATCGATGTCGCAGAGCACTGGATCATAGATCGGCAGGCCCGTCGAAAAGCTTGTTCGTGGCGGGAATCCTGTCATCCAGAGGGAGGTCAATACCATGCCCCATGCACCGTCGTCGGAAGGCAGAAACAGCGTAGTCGCCCGGCGGCTCTTGTTGAGATCGGCGATCAGTCCCTGCAACATCACGATACTATGAGGATCGTCGCTGTGGCCGGAAAAGACAAAGACGGGGAAACTGGCTTTTGCCAGCGCGCTTGCGAAAGCTTCGATACCGGGAAGTGTCTGCGACACCCGTCTCCCAGCCAATAGTGCTCGGACAGCCGCGATTACGCCTCCAAGGGAGAGGTCCGCAACAATGGTGCGCGCCTTCACCTGTCGCGCAATGTGGTCTCTCCCGGGTGCGGAGCCGCTGCCGTGCAGATGGAACCAGGCCCGCTTTCCCGGCGATGTCAGATCGGGAGAAGCAGTAGTCCACGACAGCAAGATTTCGTGATGTGCGACCGGGATATCGCCAATGATGACGATCATGTCCGCGCGACGGCGCGTCTCCCCCGGGGTCGTAAAAAATCCGCCATTGTCTGTGAACAGAGCAACTTCGTTGACGAGATCGCAGCCGTTCACATGGTCGTAGACCGCACCTAGCCGCTCGGCCATAGCGATTGCGCTTCGGCTACCATGCACATCTGAATCAACTGAAAACACCGGGCAGCGGCTGGACACCAGAAGCCTTGCAGCCTCCTGAATTGCGACCGTCAATGAAACTGCCTGGCTGCCTATCCATGCAACCGACATACTCCGCAACTTTCTGGTGCCAGTATAAACTTAGCTAATTCTCAGCGAATGTGAACCCCGCGGCAAATCAAAAGTGGGATCAATCGTCGTATTTCAAATACGCAAATCTCTGATCGGTACGTGGAGTGCCTTCCAGCGCCCCGCCCTCTTTTCCCGGTTGCCACTGCACGACTTCCTCGATCTTGCGGGCAAGTTCGAAATCCTTGTCCGTGATTCCCTTCGCCAGATGCGTCATCAGTTTCACCTCGACCCAGGCATAGGAGGCCTTGATATCGGGATGATGCCAGGCGGCTTCGGCGAGATGGCCGACGGTATTGATCACCATCAAGGTCGACTTCCAACTGTGTGTCTTGTATTTGCGACGGATCCACCCGTTCTCATATCGCCAGTGCGGAAGATCCTTTTCGAGCTTCGCGACTATTTCAGGTTCGGAATAGACGCGTTCTTTCGTCCTCGCCGTTTCGGTTTCGCCGCTCATTGGAAAGTCCTCCCTCTTTCTTTGGCTGTCACTGCTTGCGCCGCGACCAAAAGACGATATCATAACCTTGGGCCCGATATTCTAGATTGTTTAGAATTGCATCAAATGTCGGATTCCGTCACCATACAAGTGCCCGCTCGTTTGCACCTCGGCTTTCTCGATATGCCGGGCAAGACAAGTAGCCGTTTCGGAAGCATTGGCCTGCCGCTCGAAGACATCTCGACAACCTTGACGATTACAAAGGCCCGTGAGACAAGCGTCGACGGCGAGGAGCGCGCCCGCATATTGGATCATCTCGACAAGCTGCGACCACATCTCGGAATCGATAGCCATCACCGAATTGTTGTCCACGGCGCCATACCGGGCCATGCCGGCTTGGGCTCCGGGACGCAACTAGCGCTGGCGGTTTCCGCTGCACTTCGCACATTGCACGGTCTGCCGTTCGCTATTCGCGAAGACGCCACTTTTCTCGGTCGCGGCATTCGGTCGGGTATCGGGATCGCCGCTTTTGAGCGGGGCGGGCTCATTTTCGATGCCGGCAAAGGGCAGGATGATCAAGCCCCGACAGTCATTTCCCGGATTCCGTTTCCGGAAGACTGGCGCGTCATTCTGGTGTTCGATTCTCGCACCCAAGGCATCCACGGCGATGCTGAGATAGCTGCATTCCGATCACTTCCTGCATTCCCGCTTCCCAGTTCGTCGGCCATTTGCCGTCTGTCACTGATGGGCCTGATGCCCTCGCTGATTGAAGGGGACATTGACACTTTCGGCATGGCCGTATCGGCCATACAACGTGAGATCGGTAGCTATTTTGCACCCGCACAGGGCGGCCTGTTTGCCAGCAAAGCTGTTGAAAGCACGCTCGAACACTTGGCCGATTCCGGAGCGGTCGGAACCGGACAGAGCTCATGGGGCCCGACTGGATTTGCATTTGCTGTGTCACAAGATGCAGCCGAGCAGATTGTCCGGGACGCCGCCGTCAACCTGCCAGGAATCACAATCCGAATCGTTGCGGCACGAAACGAGGGAGCGAGAATCACGCAAACGGTGACCCCTCCCCATCTTGAGCTGAAACATGGGCGCTACCACTGAAGAGGAGCAGGGAAATTGAGCCGCAAAACCATTCTTCACATGCTCACGCCTCTCAAGCAGATGAGCCCGTTTGACGCGAACATGGCGCTCGACGCCGGTTATGACCATGTCATAGCCTATACCGACGTAACGCTCGCCGACGTCGGAAACCTTGTTCAGGATGCCATTTTTTCGCGCCCGCCGGATGCGGGAACCGCGACCGGCATATTCATCGCCGGCAAGGATGCAACCCTTGCGCTCGATATGCTCGATGCTGCGAAAAAGGCGATGGTGCCGCCGTTCGAAATTTCCGTCTTTGCCGACCCCGCCGGATCGTTCACGACCGCCGCAGCGATGGTCGCGAAGGTCGAGAAAGCGCTTGCCAGGCTGTATGATCGCCACCTGAAGGGTACGAGAATTGCAGTCTTCGGCGCAACCGGTGTCGTTGGATATTGCACGGCCGTGATCGCGGCCAAGGAGGGAGCGGCCGTCACGATTGTCGGTCACGACGGCATTGCACGCGTGCAGGAAATTGCGACGTCCATCAAAGACCGTTTCGGCGCGAGTGTCGAGGCGGCCGACGGATCAACGGAAGACGCGAAATCCGCGATACTGCGGAATTCTGAAGTAGCTCTCACTGCAGCGAAGGCAGGTGTACGGGTGATTTCGGCTGTGCAACTCCAGTCGGCACCGAAGCTTTTCATCGTCGCAGACGTGAATGCCGTACCGCCGGCCGGAGTCGAGGGATTGAAAGTCAATGCCAACGGCGAAAGGCTGGAACCGGCAGAGGCCGCCGGCATCGGCCCGCTTTCCATCGGCAATGTCAAATACAAGACGCAAGCAGGCCTGTTCGAACAGATGATCAGCGCCAAGAAGGCTGTCGCGTTTGACTTTCAGGATGCATTCGCCCTTGCACGCAGCATCGCCAAGTAGCCCTGCGATATTGATCGCAGCCATTTCGGGCCGGTCGTTGGCAGCGGCCGCGAGGCGGGCTGGCTATAGGCCACTCGTTGCCGATCTCTTCAACGATTCAGACACGCTTGCCTTGGCCGAGCGAGCCGTCAGACTGCCCGGGAGCCTCGCGGACGGCATCGACGGACTAGGAATCTCACAGAGCCTGAGGGCATTGGCAGGAGACGAAAAGCCGGTCGCTCTGGTCTACGGCTCCGGCTTCGAGCGAACGCCTGAGATCATCGCGGCGCTTTCCCGGGAATTTCCCCTCGCCGGGAACAGTGCTGTCGCCGTCCGGTCCGTCAAGGATCCTGAAAGCCTGTCAGGTCTTTGTGGCGAACTAGGCATCCCTCATCCTGAAATCCGATTTGAAGCGCCCGAGAATTCGAATGGCTGGCTGATCAAGCTTGCAGGCGGCGCGGGCGGCTCGCATGTGGGCCCTGCAGGCACGACTTCCTCCATCAAGTGCAACTATTTCCAGCGGTTTGTCTCGGGTGTCAACATCTCAGCCTTGTTCATAGCCGAAGGCGGCGAAGCCAATATCGTCGGCTTCAGCCGCCAATGGCCTTCGCCTTCGCCCAACGCTCCCTTCCGATACGGCGGTGCAGTGCGCTTGTTGCGCTTCGATCGCAAGAAGAAGCGGCTCATCGAAGGTTGGCTCAACGCGCTTGCGAACCGCGCAGGCCTTGTCGGACTATGCAGCGCCGACTTCGTTGATGGACCGGCAGGGCTCCATCTGATCGAAATCAATCCGAGGCCAGGTGCAACACTCGACATTTTCGATAGCGAACAGACGCCGCTGCTGACACAGCACCTGCATGCCGTTCGTGGTCGGGAACCGGAGCTTCCCGCATATCGCGGCACGACAGCGTCAGTGATAGCTTACGCGTCGCATTCAATTGCCGATTTCCCGGCACTGGACTGGCCACCGTTTACGGCCGATCATCAAATGCCCGGAACAACACTAAATGCAGGCGATCCGGTTTGCACCGTGTTCGCACGAGCGCCGTCAGCTGCGGCTGCCGAACGGGCAGCCAAGGCCCGCGTCATTGAACTGTCGGCGCATTGGAGGGAGGAAACCCGATGAAGGATGGGCAGGCCTATCTGAACCGGAATGCGCAGCGGATCGTCGATCTCATGATCGCCGATTCCGAGCGTCTGGGGATTGGACATAGCCGGGGCAGCCTGGGAGAACACCTGATAGACGCCGGCGCTGAAAGGCCAGGCTGTCTCGAGGTCGGATTGCGCCTCGTGGAAATCTGCATGGGTGGTCTCGGAACGGTATCGGCAGGCCTCGACCGCAACTCTGCCCGCTGGCCGTTGTGCATCGATGTACGCTCATCGCAGCCTGTCCTTGCCTGTCTCGGCAGCCAATATGCGGGATGGCAACTCAGCCACCAGAAATATTTCGCCATGGGCTCCGGACCGGTACGAGCCTTGGCCCGCGTGGAACCGCTATTCGAAGAAATCAACTATCGGGAACCTGAGGCTTCGTCCTCGGTCATTGTCCTGGAAACCGGCAAGCCACCGCCTGGCGCAATCGTCGAGAAGGTTGCGAAAGCGACCGGGCTCAAGCCGGAGGCGCTGACGTTCATCTATGCGCCCACCCAAAGTCTGGCGGGATGCGTGCAGATTGTCGGGCGCGTACTCGAAGTTGCCCTCCACAAGGCACACGATCTGAAATTTCCGCTCGACGCGATCGTGGATGGAATCGGTAAGGCTCCTATCCCTGCCCCGCATCCAGACTTCCTCACGGCCATGGGGCGCACGAACGATGCCATCATCTATGGTGGCCTGGTGCAGCTTTTCGTCCGTGGCAATGCAAAAGCTGCGCGCGATTTGGCCGAGCAACTCACCAGCAAGGCATCGCGCGACTACGGTCAACCGTTTTCGGATATCTTCAAGAAGTTCAACGGTGATTTCTACGCGATCGACCCCCATCTTTTCAGCCCGGCGGAGGTCGTTGTGACAGCAATCGAGACCGGCGACACCTTCCGCAGCGGCGAAAGCAACGCTATGATGCTGGAGAAATCCCTTGGTTGATGACCCACGTATTTTGAAAGACAAGATCCTGATCCTGTCCGACAGGCCGGACAGCCAGGTAAAGCAGCTACGTTCATCCTTCGGCAACCTCGGCTTTGACGCCGTCTTTCTCCAGCTTGCCGACATCGGTTTCGATTCTCGCTACGCATCAGGGATCGACATTCCGGGTTTCGATGGCGCCCTGCCTGCCGGCGTTGTTGTTCGGTCGATTTCATCCGGAACTTTCGAGGCGATCACTCGGCGTCTCGGCATTCTGCATGCATTCTCGCATCTGGATGTCCCGGTGTGGAATTCAGCCAAGGCAGTTGAACGCTGCGTCGACAAGTCGACAACCACGTTCTTCCTCGCGCAGGCGGGCCTGCCTACGCCAGAGACGTTCACAATCGAGACTTTTGCCAATGCCAAAGCGATCATTGATCGCGAGCTGCCGCGTGGCCCTCTCGTCCTGAAACCTCTCTTTGGTTCGCAAGGACGCGGCCTTCGCCTCATCCGCTCCATTGAAGATCTGCCGGACCCGATAGAAGTCGACGATGTTTTTTATCTTCAACGCTTTGTGGCACGGCCGGGACCGACCTTCCGTGACTACAGGGTTTTCACCTGCAACGGGACGATATTGGGTATGATGGCGCGATGCGCCGAGGGCTGGATCACCAACATCGCCAAGGGTGCCAGGGCGGAGCCTGTAACCGGGCCGCTTCGCCAGAAGCTCGAAACATTGGCACTTTCCGCCGCTGCAGCGATCGGAACGGATTTCTCCGGCGTCGATATCGTGCCGACATCCGATGGCCAACTTCTGGTGCTGGAGGTAAACAGCATGCCTGCCTGGACAGGGTTGCAGACGGTCGTGCCGGTTCGGATCGCCGACAGGATCGCCGAGGCGATGGTTTCGCGGATCGCGCCGAAGCTGGGCGAAAGACCCGCAGCCTGATGCCGATGCGCGACCAGATCATGGAGGTCTATCTCGATGCCTGCCGTATGGAGATAGAGGCTCTGAAGCCCGGCAATGTTCATCGTTTCGCCGACGGCCATCGGATGACGGCCCAGCAGTTCCTTGAAAGCGCTGAAGTGACCGCCCGGCCAATCTCCGACCCGGCGTCTCCCATCGGACGGCGGATCCTCGATGCCGTCGTCGCCACACGCGCCGCAGTCGGCACAAATACCAATCTCGGCATCCTGCTCCTGTGCGCCCCCCTGGCCAAGGCTGCTGAAACAGATTCATCTGAGCTTCGGGAGCGTCTCTCACATGTGCTTGAGACGATGGATCGGGCGGACGCCCGCGACGTTTTCAGCGCAATCGCGCTGGCAAACCCCGGAGGGCTGGGGACTGCCGAGAACGACGTTGCCAGACCGCCCGAAGTGCCGCTTCTCGTTGCCATGCGGCAAGCCGCTGACCGGGACATGATTGCCAGGCAATATGTGACCGGATTTAGCGACATATTCTCCGGTGGCCTGTCCAGTTATGCCAATGCCATGGACGGGCGGGAACAGGGAATGTGGCCGTCCGTGCTCGTTTACCTTCATTTCCTTTCATCCTTTCCCGACAGCCATGTCGCACGCAAGCATGGCCTCGAAATTGCCGAGGCAGTGAGGGCCGAGGCGCAGGAAGTTCGGTCGAATATCATCGATAAGAACGGTGAGTTCACGCGCCAGGAGACACTCATGGAGTTCGACCGCCGGCTGAAGGCCCGGGACATCAATCCGGGAACGTCTGCCGACCTCACGGTTGCAACGCTTTTCGCCGCAAAACTCAACTTCATCTTGCATAATCGCAGGGTAAATGGTTGAATTTGTCCAGCGGAAAATTGGGCTTCCGCTGCTATCTGGCCAACCGACCCGAGTAAAAGGGTGCTGTGAACAAGGATAGCTGTCCATCGAGAGTCGTGTCTCGACGTACGGCATCTTTGGACAAACCATTTTGGAACGGTACAGGGAGGAACATGGCCGTGGCAAAAATCAACAAGGTTTTGGTTGGCGAATCTCTTATTGGCGACGGAAACGAAGTCGCTCATATCGATCTCTTGATGGGACCGCGTGGAAGCGCGGTCGAATCCGCATTCTGCAATGCATTGACGAACAACAAGGACGGTTTCACTTCGCTTCTTGCCGTGATCGCGCCGAACCTGCAGTGCAAACCCAATACTGTGATGTTCAACAAGGTCACCATCAAGGGCGCCAAGCAGGCCGTCCAGATGTTCGGGCCGGCTCAGCACGCAGTCGCGAAGGCTGTACAGGACAGCGTCGCCGACGGGACCATTCCTGCGGATGAAGCCGATGACATATTCATTTGCGTCGGCGTGTTCATCCACTGGCTGGCCGAAGATGACGCGAAGATCCAGGACTTCAACTACCGGGCGACCAAAGAGGCCATCCAGCGCGCTGTGACGGGCAAGCCGACCGCAACAGAAGCAACGGCGCAGCGTGACAAGGTCAAGCATCCGTTCGGTGCCTAGATACGAGACAACCCCGCACAGAGTATGCCCTCTGTGAATTCGGATGGCCTGTTGCGCCGGTTGGCTAAGCTCTTTGGGTTCTAGAACCATGGAAGGGGGAGCAGTCCCCCTTTCGTGCTGTCCGTGCGAGCCGGACGCTAAGTCATCAGCCCCGCAATTGCCTCGCCCGTCAAGGCTCCACTGTGGAGCGATGTTGCCACGAGTGCACCTGCGATACCCATCCGGCTCAGCTTCTTAATGTCCTCGGCATGTCTGATGCCGCCGGCGGCAATGACATCGCGTTTTCCGGCAAGGTTCGTGATCATTTCAAGACGATCGAAATCCGGCCCCGAACCGGCGCCCACCCGGCCAAGCGTCATGACGATGACCCGCGACGGCCACAGATCGGGTGCACTCAGGATCTCGGATGGCCCAAGGAAGGCATCGCCTCGAAAATCCAGCGATAGAATGAGCCTTGGATCGTGGTTGAAAGTCCGCAGAAGTCTTGCGTCCGCTTGTGTTTCCGACCCAAGAACCGGTGAAACGCGCTTCATATCAAGAACTTGCCGGATGCCTTCGGCACTGGCGAAACCGGCGTCGATCCAGATTTCCGGTGGAGGCTCCAGCCCTGACAACAGCCCCGCGGCTCCGGCGGCGCCGCCGCCCCCCTCGATGGAATCGAGGTCGGCGATGTAGAATGTCGGGAACGGATAGATGCCTCTCAGACCCTCGGCAACCTCGCCGGCATCGGCCGTTCGGCTCAATGGCGTTTCAATTGGTCGATAGGTATGACGCAAGCCCATTCGGGCACGTACTACGAGACCGTCTTTGATGTCGAGAACCGGAATGATAAGCAAAGCTGAAAACCCAGTGAGGAATGATCGCGCCATGGAAGCCGGAATTGCCAACGAAGAAAAGCAGTTTGTTGCCGGCTGGGACATCGGCGGCGCTCATTTAAAGGTGGCGCTTTGCGAAAATGGCGTGATCACGAGCGCCAGAACGTTGAAAACCTCTCTGTGGCTCGGCCTGGATCAGGTGAGGAACGTGCTGGATGAACTGAGGTCGCCCCTTCCCGCGGGCACCATGAATGTCTTCACGATGACCGCCGAGCTCTCCGACGGGTTCGCGACTCGCGACGTCGGCGTTCGAAGCCTTCTCGACCTCATCGAAGCTGAATTCGGTTCGACCGACACACTGATCTATGCCGGCCGGTCAGGCTTCACCGATCTGGTACGGGGACGCGATCTGGCGACCGATATAGCCTCAGCCAACTGGCATGCGACGGCGACGCTTGCTGCCAGGCTCACAGGCGAAGGACTGTTTGTCGACATGGGCTCGACCACAACCGACATCCTGCCCTTCACGAATGGCAGGCTCGCAAACATCGGCTACTCGGATGCCGAGCGGCTCCTTTCTGGTGAACTGGTCTATACCGGATTTACCCGCTCAGCTCTGATAGGCATTGCGGAGAGAGTCCCGGTTCGCGGGGCGATGACACCGCTGATGAACGAGTATTTTGCCAATACCGCCGACATTGGCCGCATTCTGGGCATGCTCGATGAAACCGATGATCACTATCCGGCGGCCGACCACAGGGAAAAGACGGTTTCCGGGTCGATGGGGCGCCTTGCCCGCATGATCGGTCGCGATGGACCGGATCTCGATGCCGAGGAGTGGATAGACGTCGCCCGCTGGTTCAGCGAGCACCAATTGCGCATGATCCACGACGGCGCGTTCAGGGTCAGCGCCCATGGCCCGGCGGACAAAAGGGCCCCCGTGGTCGGCGCAGGCATAGGGCGACCGCAGATCAGGAAGCTGGCAGAGCGGCTCGAGCGGCCGTTCGTCGATTTCGGCTCGCTCATCAATTCGACTGCCGATGCCCAGGATGCAGCCAGCAAGGCGGCGCCCGCCGCCGCTATTGCCCTCCTCGCGGCAAGGCATACCGGCGAGAAATCCGTTTCCTTCTAGGTTTGGCTTCTATGCTCTGCGACCCGCTGCATCAGCCAATCCCAGGCCTTCTGTTCGTCGGGGCCAGATGTTTTTTCCACAGCGATCCTGAGATAGTCGATTTCCGCGTCGATCTTCTCCCTTGGCAGCATATGAAGCCTGCTTACGAGGATGGCCAGTTCGAGGATAGCCGCCTTGGCGCGGTTCAAGCCCATAAAAGGTGCATGGTTGGCCTCGCCGACAATCTTGCAGAAATGGCGCGGGCGAACCCCATCGTCTTCAATCGAAACGACTTTCAGGATCGAATGGCTGAGCGCTGATTTCAGTCGCGGTACCGGACAATTTTCGACAACCACAAGCGGCCAGTCCTTGCGGCCCGTCAGGCAACCGGCAAAAACCAGCATGTCATCGGTGTAGTTGGCGATGGCAAAAGGTACTGTCGCGAGGTTGTCCAGGGTCTTCGAAGGACGGAATGGAGCGATGATCCAGCCGTCGTCCTGAGCGATGATTCCGAGCGGTGCGATATGCGGAACACCGTCGGCGTCGATGGTCGTCACGATTGTCTCCCGGATAAAGGTCACGGCACATCCTTCTTTGCCCGCAAAGTGTGTCCAGCCTCGGCAAGCCGGCTTCGGTCCTCGCTCTGTTCCGGCACGGCGACGCCCCAGCGGAGCGGTTCGTCCTGCGTATAGCGCTTGCCCAGTTTCCAGGCGATCTCCGCTTTCGTAAGCTCCGCTCCCAAATAGAACGCGTGCGCCCCATCCTCCGCAACCCCAAGGCTCGGAAAAAGTTCGAAGGCGTCTTGCGCGGTCCAATGGCCCCGGGAATTGAAAACATGGACGCCGTCCGGTGCAGTCATGACACGAAAATTGGCGTCGCGGACATCATTCGCGAGCGCCTGAATATCTTCGACGCTCCCGGCGAATGGCCTGCGATCATGTACCTGCAGAAGCCCCGAATCATAGCCGCGCGGCAAAGCGTGATCGCGCTTGGCCGCAAACATGATCCGGCGGGCCCGGTCATGCTCCTCCACCGTTTTCGTCGTATGCGGGCTCACATTGACGACCAGCACATTGCCTACCGACAATTCCGAACACAGGCCCGCAAGGACCGCCGTGACCCCGGATGAGTCCGCGTCGGTCAACTCGGTGAGATTGCCGGTCCCCATCAGCATTTCGACATCGGGCCAGCGCCGGCGTGCTTCGATGAATCTGCCGAGCGAGGCCGCGAAACCGAAATGGATGGGATCGAGCACCGGATCTACGATAAACGGAATTCCTGCCTGCCGCGCAGCATCGATCGCGCGGCCGAGCGAATCGAGATCCCCCGGAATGGCGGGTACCAGGATCGGCGTGGATTTGTATCTTGCGGCCAGGCCGATCGAGTGCTCATCGAGGCTCAGCAGGTAATCTGCACCCGAATGGGCAGCTATCTCAAGCTCGCCGCGGTTAGCGGAATCCACGCTGACTTTCAGCCCCTCCGCCTTCAACCGCTGGATGGCCTCGGCCAGATTGTGAAACGGTGTATCCGGCAAGCATCCCAGATCGATGACATCCGCGCCGGCGGCAGAGAGTGCATGCGCTCGGCTAGCCAGTGCATCGAGCGGCAAGGCCGAGGCGTCAACAATCTCGGCAAATATCCGCAGGTCATGGCCCGAGAGATCGACGGGTTTGCCGACGCGCCCGAGATAGGGCGGCAGGTCCGCGACTTCATCCGGCCCGCGCACGAATGGTACTCCGAATTCCTCGCTCAGCCGATCGAGATCGCCTCTGTATCGGCCAGGCAGGATAACCCGATCCGCTGCCACCGGATGTTTGAGGCGGCGCCTGATGATCTCTTCTGTCATCAAGGCGGCCACCTTCACGCCGATATCGACGATATCATAGGTGAAGGATTTGCCTCCCAGCCCGGCCAGAACGCTTTCAACCCTGGCGCGCGCCAGGTGCCCGGTCAGGAAGACAAGATGCTCAACCATCGTCGGCAATCACCTTCTGCCGGTGCGCGATTGCCAGCCTTAGGTCGGCAAGGGATTCGACCACTTGCGTTCGCTCGAATGTCTTGAGGCGTTCCGTATTTTGAAGATCGATCCTGCGCGGATAGACCTTCACCAGACCGCCCGGCGCCATCGTCTCCAGTTCCGGGGCCGTATCGCAGGCGAAGACGATCGACGGCACCCTGCACTTTCCGGCCTGTGCGTAGACATTTGTAGCCAAGGTATCCGAGATGCCGACGACGCATTTTGCCACGGTGTTCGATGTCGCGGGCGCGATGACGACCGTGTGATAAACCCCGTGGTAGAAGTTGCCAACAGGCACCGCACTGGCTGTCTTGTCGTGGAGCACACGCATCGTGTCGGGGAAGTTCAGCTTCAACTTGTACATTCTCAGGACTTCATTCGCCGCACTGGAAACGAAGATATCGCAGTGTTCAAGCGTGTGTATGAGCTCGAAGCTTTCGACGAAGAAATGGCCGGAGCCGGTCAGGACCCAGGCCCAGCGGGGAGTGTGCAGTCGCGTCATGATCGGCACACTCCTTCAAGCACCTTGCGCATGATATGCTGGCCGGGCACGCCGATCATCGGGAAACGTCCCCGCAAACCACGAAGTATCGACGGCCCGGCGATATGAAGGTCGGTTTTTTCACCCAGCATCCGGGGCAACATTGGATCGACGACACCACTTTTGACGAGCTCGTCCAGGTCCCGGTGATCGGGATCGACTTGCTTGATCAAGAGAAGTAGCTCGGCGCCTATCTGCCCACACAGCCAGGCGGCAAGCGAGTCCGACGTCACATCCCATGATCGCGGGATATCCTCGGCGCCTCTCGTCATGGATGACGGCAGCCATACGGGTACTTTGCCTGCGTTCCATGCCTGTCTGAAATCTTCAATCGACGCTGCCGTACTCAAACGGGGATGACACTCCGCAATCACGATACCGAACTGGTCCATCGCAAGGATGGCCATGTCATGAGCGGCGTCATCGGAAAAATGTAGCGATCTCTGCGAAATCCGCACCTGTTCCGCAAATGCCCCGCCTCCCGGAACGATGACCAGAGATAATCCGGCAGCTGCCAGAACATCTATCCATTCCCGCATCTCTTCATGCCCGGCCGTGCTTCCTCCCAGTTTCACGACCAGCGGCCTCATGAAGGAAGGCCTCCTCTTCCTCCGTGCGCCGGTGTCGCCTGCGAGCCCATGCCTTCTATCGGTTTCGAAGATCGGGTTCTGTCCTGCTTGCGCTCGATGATTACACCGACGCCGCCTGGGCCCAGTTCGAGCTTTTCCGCCCGCACAACCACATTGGTCACGCGCGGATTCTCCAGCACGAAGGCGGCGATCTGCTCGGCAAGCGTCTCGGCCAGTTCGACATGCCCTCGCGCGACGATCGCACGGATGCCGTCCATGATGATGTCGTAGGATACCACGTGACGCATGTCTTCCGGATTGCGCGTCACGCGCAACACATCCGCCGTCACATCGAAACGGACCTTCTGCGTCTTTCCGTGTTCGAAACTATAGGCGCCGATCTGGACCGGCAGGACGAAATCACGCACGAATATCTTGTCCGTGCCAAGCCCCTCCTCGGAAGCGTCGGGGAAATACCCCCTTGCGGCCAAAAGTTTGTAGTCCACACGGGACTGACTGTCGGTCGTCTTTTCCTCTGGAATGAGCCCGCGGATCTTGAGCGCTGCCTCCCGGTCGATCGCCGCGTTTCGGACAAGACCTGCGCATAGCGCTCCCCGGAACCCGAGAAAATCAGGCCTGTAGCCCAGCAATCGCGGAATGTCCGGCGCCTCGAGCGAACCGGCCAGGCCCGACAGGAGGCCACGGTTGTGGCAATCACTGACAAAAGTCCCGATACGGTCCGGCGTCATGTGCTGAAGCAGCCGACCCTTTGACTTGTCATCCGTATCGACCATCACGCCGTGGAAGCCGGCATCCACAAGGGCGGGGAGAACATCGCCTTCATAGGTATGGTCGGCGAAGAGAACCGCGATCAGTTTCTTGCGCCTCGCGATATCGCCCAGGGCTTTCGTACAGGCGGCCAACTCTCCCGACGGCATAATGCCGATCTTGATGAAATCTACGCCGGTGGAAGCGATCTCCTCGACTTTCGCTCGTATTGTGTCTGGCTCCATCGGCAGGTCACCGCAAGCGGCGCTGGTCAGCCGCCGACCGGCGACAAAATCAACGACATCAAGGATTTGCTTCGTGTCGACGGCGCCGAGCGCGCCGCGGGCAGGATCCTTGAGATCGATGATATCAGCGCCGGCATTCAGGACGACTTCCGCCTCCGGCCGGTTTCGAACGCTCGCCAGCATCTTTGTCATCGCAGGCCTCCCTTATGGCCATTGCTGACATCTATGCTGAGAAAAGAAAAGATGAAATTGCAGGTTGAGGTTTTGATTGGATTGCATAAGATCACAGCAGGCACCTTCTTTACGTCACCAACCGCCTTTCCCCGGAGAGGCGGTGAGCAGAAGTGATATTGTTATGAAGAGTACGGTGCCAAACTCTCTCGCATTTTTATTGGGCTTTTTTTTATTGCTCGTCAATGCGCCGGAATTGCAGGCGCAGCAGACTTCTCCCGCAAAAGCCGTGATGGAAATCCGGATCGGATATCTGCGCGCCTATGATCCGCAGCTTGCCTTGTCTGTGCTGGACATCGCCCCGCGTGACGAGGGCGTAGCCGGGGCAACAGTCGCCATCAACGACAACAACACGACCGGAAAATTCCTCGGACAGGCCTTCGCTCTCGACGTGACCGAAACGAGCCGGGAAGCCGATGTGGTTCCGGCCTTCAAGGAAATGCTGGCCCGGGGCGAAAAATATGTGCTGACGGACATTTCGGCCAGGCAATTGCTGTCGATAGCCGACCTTGCGCGGGACAACGACGTTCTTCTCTTCAATGTCGGAGCGACCGACGACATACTGCGTGAGGAGGAATGCCGTTCCAATGTATTTCACACGGCGCCGACGCGTTCGATGATCGCGGATGGTCTCGCCCAGTATCTTGTGTGGAAGCAATGGCGCAAGTGGGTCCTTCTCTATGGCTCGCATGAAGGCGATCAGCTCTACGCTGACGCCATCCGCCGCGCGGCAACACGCTTCGGCGCCACGATCGTCGAGGAACGCCTCTACGAGGACAAGGGCTCCGCCCGAAGGACCGACACCGGTGTCATTCAAGTGCAGCGCCAAATGCCGGTGTTTACGCAGAACCTGCCGGAACACGACGTCATCGTGGTGGCGGACGAGAGCGAGGTATTCGGCAGCTATGTTCCCTACCGAACCTGGACGCCGCGTCCGGTCGCCGGCACTGCCGGCCTGATCGCCTCCAGCTGGCATCCGGCAAGTGAACAATGGGGAGGGGCCCAGATTCAGAACCGCTTCGTGAAGGCAACCGGCCGTCGCATGCTTTCGAAGGACATGCAGGCCTGGACAGCGGTCCGTATCTTGGGAGAAGCCGCAACGCGAACCAAAGGCAATGAGGTCGAACAGATCGAGTCTTTCATAAAAGCCGATGATTTCTCGATTGCTGCCTTCAAGGGTCAGAAGCTGACATTCCGGAGATGGAATTGGCAGTTGCGTCAGCCGATCCTGCTCGGTGACGGTCGCGGGGTCGTCTCGACCTCGCCGCAAGAGGGATTTCTACACCAGTTCTCGGAACTCGATACGCTTGGCGTGGACCAGCCGGAAACAAGGTGCAAACTGAAATAGCGGCGTTGGGAGGAAAACAATGCGACGTAATCTATGCCTGCTCGCGAGCGCCATAGGACTGACTGCATTTGGCCAGTCCGCATGGGCCAATGCGGTCTATGTCTCGAATGAGAAGGACAACACAGTCACGGTAGTCGATTCAAAGACCATGGAGGTGGTCAAGACGATCAAAGTAGGCCAGAGGCCGCGTGGTATCACGGTATCCCATGATGGCAAGCGTCTCTACGTTTGCGCAAGCGACGATGACACCGTCGAGGTAATCGATACGTCGACAGATGAGATCATCGGCACTCTTCCCTCCGGCCCGGATCCGGAACTTTTCGTCCTCTCACCAGATGGAGCCACGCTCTACGTCGCTAATGAGGACGACAATCTGGTCACGGTCATCGACGTCGAAAAGGGCAGCATGCTCGCCGAAATCCCCGTTGGGGTCGAACCGGAGGGTATGGGCATCAGCCCCGATGGCAAGACCATGGTAAACACTTCCGAGACTACCAATATGGCGCACTTCATCGACACTGCGACGCACGAGATCGTCGACAATGTACTTGTGGATGCACGTCCGCGCTTCGCTGAGTTCAAGCCTGATGGAACGGAGGTCTGGATTACCTCGGAAATCGGAGGAACCGTTGCGGTCGTCGACAACGCCAAGCGGGAGGTCAAACACAAGATCACTTTCGAGATCCAAGGGCTTCGTTCCGAAGCGATCCAGCCGGTCGGCGTGCGCATAACCGCGGACGGAAAGAAGGCCTATGTCGCTCTCGGCCCGGCCAACCGCGTCGCTGTTGTGAATGCCGCGACCTATGAGGTCGAGAAATACATCCTCGTCGGTCAGCGGGTTTGGCAACTGGCCTTCACGCCGGACGGGAAAAACATCATCAGCACCAACGGGCTATCGAATGACATCACCTTCATCGACACAGAAACAGACGAGGCCATTAAATCGGTGACGGTAGGTACGATGCCGTGGGGAGTGGCCGTCGCACCGAGATGATTGAGACTTTAACCAAAGGGAGGAAACCATGTTCAGTTTCAAAACAATAGCTTTTGCCGCAGCCCTCGGCCTTCTGGGCGCGAATGCTTACGCCCAGGCCGAGAGCGACGATGATGACGACGCACCGAAGGTGACGAGGGCGAGCCAGAACGTACCCGAGCTGATACTCGGCTCCAAGGACGATAATTTCGCGGTCAACCAGAAAGACTTCGAGCTCGTTTCCGGACAAGGCTACCGCTGGAAAATCACCTCCGGAGCAGGCCTCGAGTATAAATTCGTCACCGACTTGTTCCGGAATGCCTGGATGAACCAGATCGTCATCGATGATCTCGAAGTCCATATGAACGGCGCGCCCGCTTGGCTCGAATTCGATGCCGAAGGCACGATCAACGTTCAGTTCACGGCGGTGAGGCCCGGTGAATATACCTGGTCCGTGCCCGATCTCGCTGACAAGGGTATGAAGGGCAAGATCACAATCAAATAGCCGCCCGCTCTTTCAGCAACATCCAGGCGGACGCGATCTCAAGGCGGTCCGCATGAGGTCTTTCGATGATGCGCAATGCCGGATTGACCAGCGACGCCAAAGACCCATCCGTGGAGGCGGTCGCTTCTATACCCCTCGATCTCGCCTCGGTGAGCTACAGTTATGGTGCGAGAAAGGTGCTGGACAACATTTCGTTCTCCATTAAACCCGGCCGTTTCGCGGTCCTTCTGGGCCTCAACGGCGCAGGAAAGACCACGCTCTTCTCTCTGATCAGCCACCTGTTTGCGACGCGATCGGGCCATATCCGCGTCTTCGGCCACGACATCGATCGCAAGCCTGGCAATGCATTGCGGCAGCTCGGCATCGTATTTCAAGCGCGCACGCTCGATCTCGATCTCTCTGTCTATCAGAACCTCGCCTATCATGCTTCGCTTCACGGTATTGGTGCGCGTGACGCCAGACGGCGGATCGAGGAATTGTTGCGTTCGATCGACATGGCCGATCGCCTCCACGACAAGGCCCGCAGCCTATCAGGCGGTCAGATCCGACGGGTCGAGATCATTCGGGCCTTGTTGCATCGTCCGTCCCTGCTGCTGCTCGACGAGGCAACGGTCGGTCTCGACATCAAGTCACGCGCGACGATTCTCGGCGATATCCGCAAGCTCGTGGATGAAGACGGCATCAGCGTTCTCTGGGCGACCCATCTGATCGATGAAGTCAACCAGGCCGATCAGGTCGTCATGCTGGACAAAGGGCAGCTCGTCGCCGACGGACGTGTCGCCGATATCATCGCGAGGACCGGGACAGAGACGATCAATCAGGCGTTTTCAAAGCTTACGGGGATTGTCGACATCAAATCCGCAGGAGCACGCCCATGACGGACATGGCCCATGACACCGCCCTGAGGAACCACAGAGCAGACCGGCCACGGTTTGCATTGGTTCAATATCTGGTTTGCCTCAAAGGCATCCTTATACGGGAGGGATTGCGCTATCTCAACCAGCGCGAAAGGTTCGTATCCTCGCTTGTTCGCCCCCTGCTCTGGCTGTTCATATTCGCCGCCGGATTCCGTCAGGTCCTGGGTGTATCGATTATCCCCCCCTACCAGACCTATGTTCTGTACGAGGTCTACATCACCCCTGGCCTGTGCGGAATGATCCTGCTTTTCAGCGGAATGCAGTCGTCGCTCTCAATGGTCTACGACAGGGAGATGGGCAATATGCGCACCCTTCTCGTCAGCCCGTTTCCGCGCTGGTTCCTGCTGCTTTCGAAGCTTCTGGCCGGCGTGACGGTATCGATCATCCAGGTCTATGTTTTTCTTGGCATTGCATGGCTCTGGGGCGTCAAGGCGCCTGTCGAAGGCTATCTACTCGTGCTCCCGGCCCTGTTCCTATCCGGGCTCATGCTCGGCGGGTTGGGTATGCTGCTATCGTCCATGATCAAGCAGCTCGAGAATTTTGCCGGGATCATGAATTTCGTGATCTTTCCGATGTATTTCGCTTCGTCGGCTCTCTATCCGTTGTGGCGCGTGCAGGAATCCAGTCCCCTCCTCTACCAGATATGCCTGCTCAATCCATTCACCTATGCGGTCGAGCTGGTGCGCTTTGCTTTCTATGGTCGGATCGAATGGCTCTCGTTGCTGGTCGTAGTGGTATTCACGCTTATCTTCCTCGGAGGCGCGATTCTCGCCTATGATCCCATTCGGGGCCTCACCACTCGCAAACAGGAAACAGGAGCCACCAATTGAAGAGACACCTCATGATTATCGGCACTGCGAGTGCACTTTTGGCGCCGGATTTTTCCTATAGCGCAGCGAACACTGATCCCGAGTGGCCCTGCATCCAACGCAAGGTGCCCCAGCTCTCGATCGCTCAGGTGTGGAACGGCACCGACCTTCCCGCAAGTGCCAAAGACTGGAACAAGGACGCAGGGATCGAGAGACTGGTCAGCGAAATCGCCGCCCGCCGAAACCCGATCGAGAATGCCCAGAAGCAGATCGAGGAATATGCGTTGAGTTTACCCCGGGGGCAGGCAAACGAAAAACTCGCGCAGATTTTCCAAGGCCTTTTCGACACACTCAACGTCGAGCGCGAGCAAGTGATCTCGGGCATTTCCCGCTATGCGGACAAGCAACGAGACCTTGCAGCGAATTTGCGCAAGGAAGCATCCGAGGTCGACAAATTGCGCAGGGCGCCCGACATTGACCAGTCCGAGTTCGCCAGACGCAATGAACAACTCAAGTGGGAAACACGCATTTTCGAGGAGCGGGTACAGTCCCTGACCTTCGTCTGCGAGGTCCCGACGATCATAGAGCAGCGGCTCTACGGCCTCTCGAAATTCATCAGCCAGTTGATGAAGAAAGGCTGATCCCTATACGTGAGAGCCCGCCCTTCCGATGCGCCGATACTGGAAACCCGACGTTCCTGAGGACTGATCGGCCGTGGCATCCTCGATCAACACCGCCATTCGTGAATGCAGCGGCGACTTGATGCAGGCGGGATCGGTAGCAGCCGCACTACCCGCAATCGCCATGGCCTGGCAACGGCAACCGCCCCAATCGATCTCCTGCCGATCGCAACTCCTGCAAGGTTCCAGCATCCAATGCGTCCCGCGAAAGGCGTTGAAGGCCGGTGAATCGTGCCAGATTTCCGCCAGGCTCCATTCTCCGAACTGCTCGAATGTCAGAGAGGGGATAGTACCCGCCGCATGGCACGGCAGAACCGTTCCATCCGGCGCAACCATGAATGCGTCTCTTGCCCATCCGCCCATGCAGGGCTTCGGATAGATGGCAAAATAGTCAGGCGTCACGAAATCAATGGTCATGATACCGTGCAGCCGTTCTTGTGCCTCCTCGACGATCTGAACCTGACGCTCGACAGCTTCTCGGTCGGGCATCAGAGCATCCCGATTGAGAAGCGCCCAGCCGGCATACTGCACATTGGCAATCTCGAGCCGTTCAGCCCCGAGTGACATGGCCAACTCGATGAAAGCCGGCACTTCATCCATGTTGTGCCGATGAATCGGTGCATTGATCGTGAGCGGCAGACCGGCCCGTCGCACCTGCTCGGCCGTTTCGAGCTTCTTTTCGTGCGCCCCGCGGTGGTTGCCTATCTTTTCCGTGGTGTCCGCGCAGGCACCCTGAAAACTGAGCTGGACATGATCGAGACCACAATCTGCCATAGCCTGGATCCGGCCCTCGGCAATTCCGACACCCGCGGTAATAAGGTTCGTGTAGACGCCCCGACTTGCAAGCCTCCCAATAATCTGTTCGAGATCGGGCCTGAGCGTCGGCTCCCCGCCGGAAAGATGAACTTGTAAGACACCGAGATCCGCTGCCTGATCGAATAGCGACAGCCAGCCCTCCGTGGTCATTTCACGATTGGCTTTCAGAAGCTCGACCGGATTGGAACAGTAGGCGCATTGCAGCGGACAACGATGCGTGAGCTCGGCAAGCATTCCAATGGGCGGGAGGATTGCGTCCGTCATAGCGTCACCAGGAACCGGTCGGACCACTCCTGCAGGAACATATCCACGTCGGGAGCGATATCCGTTGCCGGCGTGTCGTATTGGTCGGCCAGCGAATCGACGATCTGTGTAACCGTATGCTGACCATCACACAGTCGCAGAATGTCCAGACTGACCTCATTTGGCCAGAAAACGCGTTCCGGCGAAAGAAGGGCCCAGGCTCCGCGCACTGGATCGTACTGCAGTCTCGCATGCCGCTTCAGGGCAGGCCTCGACTGCGCTGATAGCATGACGCGCCCACGACGCATCTCCATCACGCTTTCTCCGGGTCGAAGGCTCCAGGGGGAATGCTGCCTCCATCTCCGTAGGCTTGTTCGAGCGCATCCAGCATTGCCCAGAGCACATCACATTTGAAAACGAGTGCGTTGATGACCCCTTGCTGCTTTTCCGCAGTGTCAGCACGTTTCAACACATAGGCAAGTGCGAATTCGGAGTCGCGCGAAGCCTGTACCGGGCGTGGCTTGAAATAGGCGAGAATGTCCTCGGTGACATAGTCATATTTGGCGAGCATCGCCGGAACACGCTCGCCGATGATCACCGGCGAAAACAGTTCGGTCAGCGACGACGCGACGGCCTCCAACAGGCTCCGATTCGTGCAGAAGGACAGGTAAGCGCCGACTGCAAAGCGGGTTCCGGGCAACGCGAGACCTTCTCCTTTCACGAGGTCTTCTTCAAGACCGAGCCCCGTTGCCAATTTCAGCCAGCGGGCTATGCCCCCGTCCCATCCATTCGTTCCATCATGATCTTCGATGCGCTTTCGCCATTCGGCGCGGAACTCGGGATCCTCCGAACGGGAAATAATCATCGCATCCTTGCGCGGAATTACCGCCTGATAACAATAGCGATTGAGTGCCCAAGCCTGCAACTGCGCCTTGCTTAGCGCTCCGGAGGTCATCTTGTGATGCAGGGGATGCCGATTGTGATAGCGCTCGCCCCCCACAGCGCGCAGCACTTTCTCAAGGCCGGCAGGCGTCAAGCCGTCTTTTGCAGCATCACCGAATTCGCTCATAGGCTGATCTCCATTCCGTCGTGACCTATCTCCCATCCGCTCGCCCTGACGGTGGCGCTTTCTTTCGATTGCTCGTCGAGTATGGGATTCGTGTTGTTGATATGGACATAGATACGGCGCTGGATGGGCGTATCGGCGAGCAGAGCCATCGATCCCTCCGGTCCGGAAATGTGTAGATGGCCCATCCGGCTGCCCGTTTTGGAGCCGACACCGGCCGCAAGCATTTCATCGTTCGTAAAAACGGTTCCGTCGAAAAACAGACAGGCTGCGTTTTTAAGTCGCGCCTTCAGCGTATCGTCAACGCGCGCACAGCCAGGAATATAGAATGCGGCAGCGCCGTCGCCTTCCGGGACAATGCGAAGCCCGACGGTATCGCCGTCTTCGGTGCCGAAACCGTCGTTCGCCCGAGCCTCATCCTCGAGAAAAAGCGCAACCTTTCCGGGCACGGGAAATGTATCCACGGCGATCCCCAACGGCTCGCCCTCGTAGTCGAGTATTTGGGTGCGCGCATTCAATGCTAGTTCGCGCCGTTCGACATATTGGCGGTCGAGCACATTGAAGATGGTATTTTCCTCAAGGACGCGAAGCACCCGGGCCGTGGCATAAATCACGAAGCATTGGCGCTCGCGCAGGCTCAGGAGCCCGGCGATATGATCGACATCAGCATTGGTCAGAATGACAGCCCGGATCGGCGAAGCGCGCAGCGGGCCTTCAGTCGCAGGCTGCAGTTCCGGAGTAGCGGCAATCTGCTCGCGGATATCGGGCGAAGCATTGAAGAGTATCCAGGCCTGCCCGTTCATGGATGCTGCAAGGCTTGATTGCGTTCTCGCACGATATCCGCTTTCGCCGTTGCGCACGGACCGGCTCAATCGATAGTTGCAGTTCCACTGAGGAAAACCGCCACCCGCCGCAGAACCGAGAACCTTCAAACGCATACGAAAGATACCCCTACACCAGGAATGATACGGGATCCGCCCCATGCGAGCAGGTCGCACGGGGCGGTGGAAGATTGGTCTATTTCTTTGCCTTCAGCTGTGCAGGAAAGTAACGTGACATTTCCATTCCCACGGCAACTGTGCACATCGTTGGTTTGGTCCAGGTCTTCTTCATAAACTCCTCCTTCTCTGTAAAAGACCAGATGCTGGTCTCCTCGGGCATCATACGCCTCACTGGCGTAAGATCGGTAATTGAAGAGGCACGCTCTTCTCGGTCGGTTGCTTGGCCGCCTTCCAGCCATCTGTTCCAAACGGATACCAGAAGACGGACCTGTAGCCCCACTCCACCGCACGTTTGGCCGCATTCCAGGACATCCAGCAATCCTCAAGACAATAGAAGAGCACTTTTCTGTCCTTGTCGTTGCCTAGCAAGGCTTCCATCGCCTTGCGGAAATAGGTTTCCGTTTCCTTGTTCAAAACGCCATATCCGACATTGGCAAGCCAGACGCTGCCGGGGATGTTCTCCCTGACTTTCTCTCGCCAGATCGTGCCCTCAGGCAGGTTCCTGGGCTTCGGGTCATGGGGAAGGACATCGATGAAAACCGCTGCTTTCTCCTGCCAGAGTGCGATCGCTTCGTCCGTGGAAACGACTGTGGCACCTTTGATCGTCGCCGGGACGTCCGCCCGATAGTTCTCGGTCCTGTATTCCGCCGGCTCCGGAGCAGATCCCGCTGCCAAGGGCGCCGCCGAGGTGACGCTCAACAAGCCTGCAATTCCCAGGAATCTCATCCATCCCATCATGTTTCATCGACTTTCCGCAGTCCTTCCGGCTATGGTCAGCCTATTCGGTGATCGGGCGGCTATTCTCGTCGACCAAGGGTACGTCGTATTCCAGCAGGATCTTGTTGATCTCCGCCTGGTTCTCTCTGATCACCTTGTTCAGTGTGCGCTTCCATTCCTGATCCGACGGGCGCACACCCATGGTGATCCGGTACGACATATGATCCGGTCTCTCCTTGACGAGCGGAACCACAACAAGATCAGGGTCGATTTGCTTGGCATAGTAGCCCGCCATCGGGCCCCACAGGATCGCGACATCAATTGTCCCACCGATAAGCTCCTTGAGCATGACCTCGGCCATGGAAGGCGCCAGCCGGGTGTCGACCATCAACGGATAGGGCCTAACGTTTCGGATCACGCCGGCTTTGGCGAGATTGGCCGACGGAGGCGTTCCCGCAACGATGCCTATCTTCTTGTCAGCGAGCCGCTTGTCCTCGAGCGAATCGATCCCGTCGAGACCGCTGCTCTTCTTGAATACGATCACATAAGTGGACTTGTAGTAGGCATTGGTGTTCTGGACGAGCTCATCGCCCTGCGGATAGCCCATAATGACATCGCAAAGGTTTGCCCGCAGCGTGTTGCGTACGAACCCCGTGGCCATGGGATACCAGGTATAGGCAACGGATTTCCGTCCGGTCTTGGCCGCCACGAGTTCCGCCAGCTTGTTTTCGAATCCTTTTCCGCTTTCATCGGTGAAAGGCATGTTCGAGGGATCGGCGCATACGCGAAGGACGTCCGGGTCGACAAGTTCGCCGGCCGCGCCGAGCCCTGCCCCTTGCGCGAGGCCGGCGGTCGGCATCACCAGGGCTGCCAGCAGGAAAGTCGCCATGCGTCTCATGCTGCGTGATGTGCGCTTGCTCATCCTACCCACCCATGCACGATGTTTCGTGCTCCTTCGCGCTTTCGGGTTTGTCCTCTTTCTTTGCCGGGCGACCACGTGGAAGATCACCAACCGCGCGTGCGCGAAGGTAGATATAGAGATCATCCAGGTAGCAGTAGACGTTCTTATTGTTGCCAAAGGATGGCATGACGCTTTCCTTGCCGGCACTCAGATTCTTGCGGCCTTGGGCCACGATTGAGAGAAAATCGCCGTAACTCATGGTTTTCAATGAGTTGACAAGGATCGGCGCGAAGGACGACCCTGCCCCGTCGGCGCCATGGCAGACGAAACATTCGGAGTTGAACCGTCTGTACCCGCTGTAGGTATACCAATCGACGGTTCCATCTTCCTGGATCCGAAATGTTGGCGTTCCCTCCTGGTCGAAATATTTGCCGTCCTCGCTCGAGGCGACTGCGGCAGCGGCTTTGTCATCCGCGAAGGATTGAGGCGCGCCTCCCATAAGTGCAAATGCGATAGCAGCGGTCAGAAATCTAAAGCGAACAGGCATCGGTACCTCGTATTCCAGCCCGGTCGGTCAGCGCATGTCTGCGCCGTCCAACAGTGGTGATTGACAGAATCATGAATTTTCGCGACGCAACAAACCCGGCCGCAGGTCTCCATGACCGGGTTTGTTGTTGGCTATGAGCCTTGGCAGGCAAGGCTCCGCGTATGCGTTACTGTTCCCTTACCGGTCAGGAACCGCGAACACCGTCAACTGACCACCGAGGGTCGTATAGTCGGACAAGCCGGCATAACCGCCGACTGCGCCCAGACCATCCGTTCCCTTCGTCAGACCGGCAGCAAGGCCGATGCCGGCCCAACCACCCACGCCGGACAGAACAGCAACATACTGCTTGCCCTTGTGTTCATACGTCGTGACATTGCCGATGATGCCGGAGGGGGTTTTGAACTTGTAGAGTTCGTTCCCCTGGTTATCCACCGCCTTCAGGTAGCCTTCGAGCGTACCGTAGAAAACGACGTCGCCATCCGTTGCCAGCGCACCGGACCAAACCGAGAACTGTTCCGGCTTGGACCAGACGATTTCACCCTTGGCGGCATCCCAGGCAATGAAATTGCCCATACCGCCATGGCTGTTTGGTGCTGGATACATGGAAAGCGTCGCACCGATATACGGCTGACCCGCCGTATAGCTGACGCGATAGGGTTCATAGTCCATGCAGACATGGTTTGTCGGAACATAGAAGAGCTTGGTCTTCGGAGAATAGGATGCGGGTTGCTGATCCTTGGTTCCGAGCGCAGCCGGGCAGACACCGGTGGTATTCACGTCCTCGCCATTTTTGTCTGTCGAGTACTTGTCCACGACGATGGGCCGGCCATAGTCCTTGCTGTTCTTGTCCATGACGACTTCAGTCGCCCAGTTGACCGCAGGATCGTATTTCTTTGCGACCAGCAGTTCACCGGACGCGCGGTCAAGGGTATACGCGAAACCATTCCTGTCGAAATGAACGAGAACATCTCGCGGTTTGCCATCGATCTCGATGCCGTCCGCAAGGATCATTTCGTTGACGCCGTCATAGTCCCATTCGTCATGGGGCGTCATCTGGTACAGCCACTTCGCCACGCCTGTGTCGGCATCACGGGCCATGATCGTCATCGACCAGCGGTTGTCGCCGGGCCGCTGACTCGGGTTCCATGTCGACGGATTGCCCGTTCCATAATAGATCAGGTTCAGCTTCGGATCATAGGAATACCATCCCCAAGTCGTTCCGCCGCCGGTTTTCCACTGATCGCCTTCCCAGGTATTGGTCCCGGAATCCGCACCGACTGGCTTTCCGAGGTGCGTCGTCTTTTCCGGATCGATGAGCGTTTCCTGGTCCGAACCCATCGACCAGGCCCGCCACGCCAGCGATCCGTCCTTGATATTATAGGCAGTCAGGTGGCCGCGAACGCCGAACTCACCGCCCGAGATACCGACAAGGACCTTGTCCTTGACGACCATTGGTGCCGATGTCCCTGACTCGCCCGTGCTGCCGTCCGCAACCGTGCCGTTCTTGGCTGACCAAACCGGTTCGCCGGTCTTGGCATCGAGGGCAACGAGCGTGGTATCGGCCTGATAGAGAAAGATCTTGCCGTCACCGTAGGCCACGCCGCGATTGACCGTGTCGCAGCACATGATGGGGATGACGTTGGAATCCTGTGTCGGTGTGTATTTCCAAAGGATTTTTCCGTCGTTGTTCAGGTCGAGAGCAAAAACGGTATTCGGGTAGGGAGAGTGAACATACATCACATCGCCGACGATCAGCGGGCCCCCTTCGTGGCCGCGCAGAACGCCTGTCGAAAATGTCCAGGCCACCTGAAGATCTTTGACGTTATCTTTGTTGATCTGATTGAGTGCTGAATAACGGGTATTGGCATAATCTCCGGTCTGGATAGCCCAGTTCTTGGAATCGGAAATCAGGCCTTGAAGATCGTCGTTCGCGAAGGCTCCTCCAGCCCACGAAAACGACATTGCCGTGGTGGCTAGCGCCACCCCCATGAGAGTCTTGTGTACACGCATATTTAGTCCTCCCTTAGTTCACATATGTGAACCAACCGACGGACTGCTTTTTGAAGGCAGGTCCGCTCCATCAGCTCACGCAAATGGGAAGTATTTCCGGCAGCGTGTCACGACCTAAGCCAGGCGCGCAGAGGGCACCGTTACCGCCCACCCCGCTTGGCCTACGAAGACTGTCACCACTCCCTTGACGGTAACGTCCTTGAAGCCGGAAACATCCCAACGATAGGAGAAAGAGGCCCATTCCGCAAGCATGTTTGTGAATTAATGTTTGCTGCGATGCAGTATACTTATGCCGCATCGCAGTGTCGCCCTGAATTCATATGGGTATATCTGTTCTCTCACATAATTATACAGGGACCTTGACGCATCTTCGAATTTGAATTGCTATTGCCTGTTTTTATTTGTTATTATTGCGCAAATTTATACTGATTGGCATTGGAGGAGGCCATACCGATGAATGCCCTTGCAACGATTGGGAGCGCGGTATTCGCGGCCGCAACAATGGGACTGATGTTTTCGGCGGAGGCGGCTACGAACTATCCGACATCTGCTCTCGCCGAGTACGTCTACGGGTGCATGAAAGCCAACGGGGAGAATCGGGATACGCTCCAACGGTGCTCCTGCTCGATCGACGTCATCGCTTCCGTCGTGCCATACGATGATTACGTCTCGGCTGAGACATTCAAGCAAATGGGGCTCGTCCCGGGAGAGAAGGGGTCGCTCTTTCGCGAGAGCGCCCCCGCGAAATCCGCGATCACGATATTGAAGAGGGCGCAAGCCGAAGCTGACGTTCGATGCTTTTAGTCCGAGCCTCATACGAGACGTTCAAGGCCATCAAGGCCGCGAACTAGACAGGGTCCAGTGGCCACTGGTTTTTGAAGGATTTGCCCTTTGTATCGGTCGCTTCAACCTTTATTTCCTGGCCCGGAGTAGCATCGAAATCAAACCGGAAATTCGGATCTTCCGAAATCGATATTCCGCCCTCCATGGTCATGATCAGTCGGTCACCCTGTGAAATCGTCAGCCCGTGGATGAAGTGAGCCGGGATATAGTAGCGGGTAACCTGATCCATCTGCAGGCCGGAATTGTTCGGGTGCCGGATCATGAGTTGCACCTCGGTCGACTGTGTCATGTTCCCCGATCTGGTGGGTTGAGCGGAGAATACACGCAGCTTCATCTTGCCTAGCGACGCCAGCGCTTCGTCCTGATTCTTGAGAGCCGGAGCGGCACACCCTCCCGACGCTTTGACATAGGTTTGCGTCATGTGCAGCTTACCATCTTCGGTCTCTGCAATTGCCCTGACATAGGAATAGGAATTCACCCGCACGCGCGTGGCGAGATGCGTGACGCCGGTATCCTTGCCAAAGTTGAAGACGGCGGCAACGGGCGACGGGTTCTCGTCGATGATCAGGGTAACGGCCTTTATGCGACCTGTTTCGGCACTGGGATTGAAGTGGAGGTCTACCGGCACGATAGCAGCATCTTCTGCCCGCTTCGGAGCTTCGATCGTCACAAGGTCGTCCGTTTGGTCGATCGTGCGGTCGCCGAATACATCGCCCTTCAGGCTGTCCCACACGGTCGAAACAGGACGTTCCGCCGATTGCGCCAGAACCGCAGTCGATCCGCCCGTGCCCACAAGGAGCAAAAGCACTGCCATACCCAGGAGACGGCCTGCGCTGGATCGCGGTTTGGTTGGTATCTTCATGTCTGCCTCCACCAATTGAACTGGCGGTGCCCGGCAATTTTTATATTAGCATCAGAATGCAGATATTGGCAAACCAAAGCCAGTCATCACTCCCACTCCAGCTCGGCAAAAGCGGCCGTTGCGTTGCGGGTATTGTATTGGTCAAATAATTGCCAATGCTCACGCTCCTCGATAGCCGCACCCTGGACCGCCTCAGCCAGAGGGACCCCTTTGGCGATGGCCTTGCGCAAATCGCGCGCGAGAACTTCGAAATAGTGCCGTTCCGGTTCGAGGGCTTCCGGCCAACGAAACGGAACAGGGCCGTGACCGGGTATCACCATCGCCGCGTCGATTGCACCCAACGCGTCGAGTTGTGCAATCCACCCGAGAATAGAACCATCCAATGTGGGAATGTGACCAAGGAAACAGAGATCACCGGCGAAAAGTGTCCGCGTTTGCCTATCGAAAACAGTCACATCGTTGTCCGTGTGAGCGGGCTTCCACGCTGTCAGCGTGAGTTTTCGACCGCCCAGGTCAATTTCCTCCTCATGATCGATCAGCCGCGACGGCGCGACGATCCGTATCTCCGACATCAGGGCTTCCCCCATCGTTTCGCGATAGGCTTCCAGATAGAAATCGCCACGGCTCATCAGGGCCCGTGGCAGATTGCGATGACCGACAATAGTGGCGCTAATATCCTCGAATGCACCATTTCCGAATACATGATCCGGGTGCATATGGGTGTTGATCAGGAACCGAATCGGCTTATCGGTGATTGCCCGAATGGCGGCAATCAGTGCCCGTCCCTCACTCACACTTCCGCCGCTGTCGATCACGGCAACCGCTTCGCCACCGATGACGAAACCGACATTGCAGATTTCACCACGGTTCGACTGTGTCATCAATTCGTGCCTCCCGGCAAAGGCATATACGCCCTCAGCGACGTGCTTGACGTCGAGCACAGGCGCGGCGTTTGCGAGACGCTCTAGGGAGAGGGAAAATGAAGACAACGCCAGCCACATGCCGGATTTCAAGACAAGTCGCCGGTTGTACCGCTTCGTCATGTCCGGCCTCCGCTAAAGCTGATCCGGGAATTTTTGCCGGAAGGACCGCAGCAGATCGTTTCGGACCAATTCGCTCCGCTTCTCCCGCGGAATGCGGATGACGAACGAGCCGACGACATGGGACGGGCGCTTCGAAAGAACGACGATCTTGTCCGAAAGCATGATCGCTTCCCGCAAATTGTGGGTAACCATCAGTGCGGTCGTGGGACGCTCCGACCATACGGCGAGCAGAAGATGGCGAAGCTGGTTCGCTGTCGCTTCATCAAGCGAAACGAAGGGTTCATCGAGCACGAGGAGATCAGGCTCGATCGCCAGCGCTCTTGCAATAGCCGCGCGGCGCGCGAGCCCCAGCGAAAGCTCGGAGGGGAAAAAGGAGCGCATCTTCGACAAGCCAAGCGTCGCGAACAATGTATCGAGATTCTTGTCCCGTATGGATTTCGGAAGCGCGAGCCGGACATTTTCTTCGATGGTCCGCCAAGGCA
>JBAYTX010000014.1:0-82003 GCA_041675415.1 Rhizobium sp.
ATTCCTAATCTGGGGGTCGCGCGTTCGAATCGCGCCGGGATCACCATACATCCCCCTCCTTCTTCACGAGCCGGCTCTCCCGAACCAGCATCTCGAGCCCAGCCTCGTACTTGGCCGGATCGCCGCCTGTCATTTCGACCTGCCAGCGATTGTCTTCGAGATCGGCGCGTTTGACGAGTCGGGCGAGCGGATTGGAGATCGCACGTCGGATGAAGACATCCTCTGGCTCGTCATTACGTCTCGTGAGTGCGTCGACGGCTGAAAGCACGGCCCGTGAGAAGCCTTCCTCTTTCAGCCGGTCGAGCGTCCAGCTCCTGCCCTTTTCGGCGACATCGTGAAGATAGGCGACCGTCTTCGCCTGATCGCCCGCGACCGCCGCGGCAACCCGCTGGCAATGCTCGAAATAGGGCTTTCCGGCTCTGTCCATCTGCCCCTCATGCGCATCCGCGGCGACCTGGATGGCATGCTTCAGGTGTTCGCTCGCCTGCATGATGATGCCTCCCACGGGCATTGTTGAAATACGATCGTCCCGTCACATCCGATGCATGCGCGCAATATCGATTTCAGGGAAAAGCTCCACCAGTTCATGGCGCGATGCGCAGATGACCGGATCACACTTCAGGGTAACATTTCTGCCGCGATTTATATCTGGCCCATCGGAATATGTCAGGATCATCCGCTGCCCGTTTTCGCGCTCCAGCATGGCCTCCTGTCCAAAGCCCGGCTCCAACAGCCATTCGCGCGGAGCCTGGAGGCTTACTTGGACCTCATATTGCCCGGCATCGCGCAATGCGACAACCCTATAGGACACCGGCAAACGCTTGTTCGCGATGACCATTTGCCCTTCTCCATCAGCGTTCTCAATATGCTCGCTCATCCCACCCCTCCTTGTTCGAGCTTCGCGGCCACGTTCAGAAAACGGGCCGCATTGTGCATTGTTTGAAAAGGAGATGCCGAGAAAGGAGATTATCACGACAAAGGCAATGCAGACCAGCATTCATCATGAGATCCGCGAATGGGTGAAAAGCCGGGCACCGGGCGGTGCCCGGCCTTTCGCATTCAGGCCGCCTTCTTCTGGGCGGCGGTGTTGACCGCGGTCTCCGCGAGCTTGGTGAGCGCCTCGTCGGTCTTCGACTCTTCGCTCAGAGTTGCGTCAAGCAACGTGACGGCATCCTTGTAGCCAAGTTGCTGAGCCCAGGCGCGAAGGGTGCCGTAGCGGCTGATCTCATAGTGCTCGACAGCCTGGGCGGCGGCAAGCAGGCCGGCGTCAAGGGCGGCCGTGCCCTTGAATTCTTCCATGATTTCCTCGCCTTCCTCGACAATACCGTCAATCGCCGGGCATGTTTTGGCGCGAGGACGCTTACCAATGATTTCGAAGACCTGCTGGAGACGCTCGACTTGGTCTTCGGTTTCTTCCTTGTGCTTTTCGAAGGCGGCCTTGAGTTTGGGGCTCTGAGCACCACGGGCCATCTTGGGAAGCGTCTTCAGGATCTTGCGCTCTGCGTAGTAGATGTCCTTCAGGGTATCGTGGAAAAGATCTTCCAGAGTTTTCTCTGCCATTTTGGATTCTCCATTGCAGTTGTAATCACCCCTGCAAAACTCGATTCCCTTCCTCTTTGTTCCGCCGCCACCATAATTCAATCCGATAAAACCAATCAGTAGACGGGCCCTCTCGTCCCCAAGCGGTTGAGTTCGTCCAACACTGTTTTCGTCGTAGTTCTACTGGCCGGAAGCTTCGTGGACGCTGCTGCCGTCCTCCGCCGGATGCGCCAGCGCCCTCAACGCATTCAGGATAACGGCAACGTCAATCACTTCCTGAAGCAGCGCTCCCTCGACGGGCGCGAGATAGCCGAATGCGGCGAAACCCATCGCGATCAGCGAGAGGCCGATCCCCACGGCAACGCTCTGCAATGCAATCCGGCGCGAACGCTGGGCCACGGAAATCGCGCTCGCCAGCCGTCCGAGGTGATCGACCAGCAGGACTACATCGGCAGCCTCTGAGGAGGCCGCCGCCCCACGGGCACCCATCGCGACGCCAACATTGGCCGCAGCCAGCGCCGGGGCGTCGTTGACACCATCGCCGATCATCATGACGGGCGCGCGTTCCCGTTCCTTCAAGACGATACCGACCTTTTCGGCGGGCGCGAGATCACCACGCATGTTCTCGATGCCAAGAACGGCGCCGACCGAGCGCACAACATCGGATCGATCGCCCGAAGCCAGGACGAGCCTATCGACACCTGCCTTGCGGAAGGCCGCAACAGTCGCGGCAGCATCGCTGCGGATCTGGTCGGACAAAAGGATGATCCCGGCCACCGTCCCATCGATGCTGACGGCGACGACAGCCGTGCCGTCAGGAATCTTGTTGCCTAGGGAATAGGGATCGCCCGAAGAGGAATGATGGTGCACGAAGTTGCTGCCACCAACCAGTAGCCTTCGTCCATCGACAATGCCCTCGATGCCGCTGCCCGGCGTCTCGACCACGTTGGTGGGATTGGTCAGGACGAGATTGCGGGCACGGGCGGCAACAACCAGATTCTCGGCGCTGGCATGGTTGGATGCCTGATCGAGCGACGCCGCCATTCGCAGCATCTCTTGCCCATCGACCCCATCGGTTGTGCGGATTTCGACAATGCCCGCCTTTCCCGTCGTCATCGTACCGGTCTTGTCGAGAATGGCGATCTTGACCCGGGCCAGAGTTTCGAGAGCCCCTCCGCTCTTGACGAGAACGCCGAGCGAGGCGGCCCGCGACATGCCCGAGATGATCGCAACCGGCACGGCAAGAATGAGCGGGCAGGGCGTGGCAACGACCAGAACCGCCAGTGCCCGCAATCGGTCACCCGTTGCCCACCAAGCCCCAGCGGCGATCAGCATGGTGACAAGCAGGAACCACAGCGCGTAGCGATCCGCGATGCGAACCATGGGCGCCTTGCTCTCCTGAGCGCTCTGCACCAGACGCACAATGCCCGCATAGGTGCTCTCGGCTGCCGGTCGAGTGGTAACGAGGTCGAAAGCCGCTCCGGACGCCAGGCAACCGCTCGGCACTTCCTCCCCGGCGGAAAAGCGCGCCGGCAGCGATTCCCCGGTCAGTGCCGACATGTCGATATCCGCGTGCCCGTGGGCAAGCGCGCCGTCAACCGGGATAACCTCTCCATGACGCACCAGAATGCGGTCACCCGGAACCAACTGTTCGATCGCGACTTCTTCCAGCCTCTCTCCGGAGTAGCGCATCGCCGTTCTCGCGACGCGCCCGAGAAGCGCTGTCATTTCGCGCCGCGCACGCCCCTCGGCAAAATTCTCGAGCTGCTGGCCGCCGGCATACATCAGTGCCACGATATTGGCTGCAAGCGGCTCTCCGAAAGCGAGTGCCGCCGACATCGACAAGCCCGCGATGATGTCGAGGCCGAATTGGCGTTGCCATAGGGACTGGATGATCTCGACCACGAGAGCCGCGAGCACCACTACGGCGCCTGAAAACCAGAGCCTTGCCGAGAGATCGCCCTCACCGTACCAATGGGCCATGCCTCCGGCTGCGAGTGCGAGCAACGCGAGTACAGCGAGAAACGGTTTGCCATAGGTGTGTAGAAACCGGTGTTCCGCGCTCACGTCTTCCTCGTCGTATAACTACCACCCATGCCCTCAACAGACACCCGTTGAGAGCAAAAGCTTGCCGCTCCAAGCTTTCCCTTGTAGACGCATTTGCAAATGAAGCAATCTCCGGAACTCTGAATGAAAACGGGAACAGAAGTGCCGCGCCGCCTGACCGTTCTCGGCTCTACCGGCTCCATCGGTACGAACACGCTCGACGTCGTCCGCCAGTTAGGCGGTCGCGACGCTTTCGAGATCATGGCGCTGACTGGAAACAGCAATATCGAGCTGTTGGCTGAACAGGCGCGCCAGACCGGGGCGCGGCTCGCCGTCGTCGCCGACGAAAGCCAGTTTATAGCGCTGAAGGACGCCCTTTCCGGAAGCGGCATCGATGTCGCTGCAGGCGCAAGCGGGCTCGAGGAAGCCGCAAGCATGGAGTCCGGCTGGGTCATGGCGGCAATCGTCGGCACAGCGGGGCTCGCACCGACGCTGATCGCCGCCGCGCGCGGCGCCAATATCGCGCTTGCCAACAAGGAATGCCTGGTTTCGGCAGGCGAACTCTTCGTGGATGCCGTCCGCAAGGGCGGCGGCAGACTGATACCCGTGGATAGCGAACATAGCGCGATTTTCCAGTGCCTCGAAAACGATCAGCGGCATGCACTGGAGCGGATCATCCTGACGGCATCCGGTGGGCCGTTCAGAACCTATACCCGCGAACAGATGGCGAGCGCGACACTTCAAACGGCACGCACCCACCCAAACTGGTCGATGGGCCTCAAGATCTCCGTGGGCAGCGCCACGATGTTCAACAAGGCGCTCGAAATGATCGAAGCGAAGCATCTCTTCAATGTCAGCCCCGAGCAGATTGAGGTGATCGTACACCCGCAGTCGATCATACATTCCATGGTTGGATACAGCGACGGCTCGGTCCTGGCCCAGCTTGGCGCGCCCGACATGCGTACAGCCATCGGCTACGCGTTGGCCTATCCGGAGCGGCCGAATCTCACCGTCGAGCGCCTGGACTTTGCCAAGCTCGCCCGGCTCGACTTCGAAGCGCCCGACGAAAGCCGCTTCCCCGCGCTGCGTCTCGCGCGCACAGCGCTTTCGCGCGGTGGACTTCAAGGCGCGGTAATGAATGCCGCCGAGGAGACGGCATATGAAGCCTTCGTCGAGGATAGGATTCGCTTCCTTGACATGGCCGAGATCGTTGAAACGGTGATGGAGCAAATGGCTGGCTGTGGCCGCGCCTCGACCATAGACGATGTCTTCTCAGCCGATTCCGAAGCCCGCCACCGCGCAGCGTCTGCTATCGTGGACAAAGAAAAGACCGCCTGACGCACAGGCGGTCTTTCCAGATACAGAATTCTCTATCGCAACCGCGCTCAGGCTACGGCACGGGCAAGCGCGCAACGCGACCAGAGTTGATGCAATGCGCCGACAAGTTTTTCGAGATCGTCATCGGAATGCAGCGGCGTCGGAGTGATGCGCAGCCGCTCGGTCTTCTTCGGTACCGTCGGATAGTTGATCGGCTGGACGTAGATCCCGAAATTATCGAGCAGAAGGTCGGAGATCCACTTGCACTTGGCGGCATCGCCAACAATGACCGGAACGATATGGCTTGGATTGGCCAGATGCGGGATGCCGCGGGCATCAAGCATGGAGCGCAGCCGACGCACACGTTCCTGGTGCGCGAAGCGCTCGACCTGACTGGTTTTCAAGTGTCGAATCGAAGCAACCGCGCCGGCTGCCAGTGCCGGAGGCAGAGCCGTCGTGAAAATGAAACCCGACGCAAATGAGCGGACAAAATCGCAAAGGGCGGCGGATGCGGCGATATAACCACCCATCACGCCGAAGGCCTTTCCAAGCGTGCCTTCGATCACGGTCAGCCGGTCCATGAGACCTTCCCGCTCGGCGATACCGCCACCGTGTGCGCCGTACATGCCGACCGCGTGTACTTCGTCGAGATAGGTCATGGCGCCGTACTTGTCGGCGATATCGCAGATTTCCTTGATCGGAGCGATGTCGCCATCCATCGAATAGACCGATTCAAAGGCGATCAGCTTTGGAGCCTTGGGATCGGCGGCCGCCAGTTTGGCTTCGAGATCCTTGACGTCATTGTGCTTCCAGATCACCCGCTCGCACTTCGCATAGCGGATGCCCTCGATCATCGAGGCGTGATTCAACGCATCGGAGAAAATGATCAGGCCGGGGATCTTCTGTCCCAGGGTGCCGAGCGTAGCCCAGTTCGAAATATAGCCGGACGTGAAAATCAGCGCGGATTCCTTGCCATGCAGATCGGCGAGTTCACGCTCGAGAAGGACATGGTAGTGATTGGTGCCAGAGATATTCCGGGTGCCGCCGGCGCCCGCGCCACAGTGATCGATGGCATTTTTCATCGCCTCGATCACCTGTGCATTCTGCCCCATGCCGAGATAGTCATTGGAACACCAGACGGTGACGTCGTGCTGGCCTTCATTCGTATAACGCGTCGCGCGGGGGAAATTACCCCTCTGCCTTTCAAGATCGGCGAATATCCGATAGCGGCCCTCTTCGTGAAGACCTTCCAATTCGCTCTTGAAAAACGCTTCGAAATCCATCGCCAAACTCCAGCCCTTTTGAATCCTTTTTGAGTTCACCCGCCCGCGCGGTCAACCCCGGCTCCGTAAATTCATTCTAAACTGCGACAATTGGCGCATTTTTTTTGAATTTTTCCAAAAGTCAGCTACCCGATTGCTGCCTTGTCAAACTTGATCTGCGTCAAGTTGCAGAAAAAAGGGCGGCCGAAGCCGTCCTTTTTCAATCGTCGTTTCAACCGAGATCAGGCGGACGCGACAGCGCGTTTGGCCATGACCTTGATGAGGTTCGCCCTGTAGTCCGCACTGCAATGGATATCCGACATCAGGTCAGTGGCGTCTATCGTCACGTTGGCAAGAGCCTGCGGCGACCATCCGCTGGAAAGTGCGGATTCAATGCCGCTGTGACGGAAGACGCCGTTCGATCCCGCTCCCGTCACCGCGGCCCGCACGCCGCCTTCCCCCTTGGAAACAAAGACGCCCGTCATGGCAAAGCGTGACGCCGGGTTTGCAAACTTCGCGTAGCCAGCCTTCTCCGGAGCCCGGAAACGCACTGCGGTGATGATCTCGCCTTCCCACAGTGCCGTCTCGAACAGTCCGAGGAAAAAGTCGTCCGCCGGGATTTCCCGCCGATCGGTCACGATCGTCGCCCCGAGCCCGAGTACTGCCGCCGGATAATCGGCGGCCGGGTCGTTGTTGGCGATAGAGCCACCGATCGTTCCCAGATGCCGGACATGCGGGTCACCGATCATGCCGGCAAGATGACAGATGGCCGGGCAGAGAGACTTGAGCAGCGCCGATGACGCCACTTCGGCATGGGTGACTGTGGCGCCGATCGTTGCATCCCGTCCATCGACACTGATCCCCTTCATGGACGGAACGTGCCGAAGATCTACAAGATCGCTCGGCTGGGCCAGCCGCTGCTTCATCGTAGCGATCAGGGTCTGGCCGCCCGCGACGTATTTGCCGTCCTCGGCACCCGCCAGCAGTTTGCCGGCTTCTTCGATCGAGGAGGCGCGATGATAACTGGTTGCGTACATTGTCTATCCTCCCGTTACATCCGAGCCTGCAATGCCAGCCACACCGCTTGCGGGGTGGCTGGCATGTTCAGGTCGTTGTTGCCGATCGCATCGGTGATGGCGTTCATGAGCGCTGGCGGCGAACCGATGGCGCCGGCCTCACCGCACCCCTTGATGCCGAGCGGATTACCCGGACATGGCGTGCACTGATGCGAGACATCGAAGGACGGCAGATCATCGGCGCGCGGCATGGCATAGTCCATGTAGCTCGCGGTTAAGAGCTGGCCGGTGGACGGATCGTAGCGCACCCCCTCGAGCAGGGCTTGGCCGATACCTTGGGCGAGACCGCCATGGACCTGCCCTTCGACAATCATCGGATTGATGATATTGCCGAAATCGTCCGCCGCCACGAACTGGATGATGGCCGTCTTCCCCGTTTCCGGATCGACCTCAACCTCGCAAATATAGCACCCGGCGGGGAAGGTGAAATTCGACGGATCGTAGAACGCTCCTTCCTTGAGGCCGGGTTCCATACCCGAAGGCAGGTTGTGCGCCGTATATGCCGCAAGCGCCACCTGGAACCAGGGCAGCGTCTTGTCGGTCCCGGCAACCTTCAGCTCACCGTTTTCGATGACGATATCGCTCTCGTCGGCCTCCATCAGGTGGGCGGCAATCTTCTTGGCCTTTGCTTCGACCTTGTCGAGCGCCTTGACGATTGCCGACATGCCGACAGCGCCGGAACGTGAGCCATAGGTGCCCATGCCCATCTGCACCTTGTCAGTGTCGCCATGGACAATCGTGACATTGTCAAGCGGCACACCAAGCCGCTCGGAAACGAGCTGCGCAAACGTGGTTTCATGGCCCTGGCCATGACTGTGCGAGCCAGTCAGCACCTCGATGGTACCGACGGCATTGACCCGCACCTCGGCGGATTCCCAAAGGCCGACCCCGGCCCCGAGCGACCCGACAGCCGCTGAGGGTGCAATCCCGCATGCCTCGATATAACAGCTCATCCCGATGCCACGTTTCATGCCCCGGCTTGCGGCCTCGGCCTTGCGCGCCGGGAAGCCGTTCCAGTCGGCTGCCGCCATCGCGGCCTCGAGAGAAGCCTCATAGTTGCCGGCATCGTAATTCATGATCACCGGTGTCTGATAGGGGAATGTCCTGATGAAGTTCTGCCGCCGAAGCTCGGCCGGGGAAACGCCGAGTTCGCGTGCAGCGGTTTCCATCGTGCGTTCGAGAAGATACGTCGCCTCCGGACGTCCGGCCCCGCGATAGGCGTCGACCGGTACCGTATTGGTGTAGACTGTCCGGACGTTGCAGTGGATCGCCGGAATGGCATACTGACCCGAAAGCAGCGTAGCATAGAGGTAGGTCGGAACCGACGACGAGAACAGAGACATGTAGGCGCCGAGATTGGCGATCGTATCGACCTTGAGCCCGATGACCTTGTTGTCCTTGTCGAAGGCCATCTTCACCTTCGAAACGTGGTCGCGGCCGTGAGCGTCTGTCAGGAAGGCTTCCGTGCGGTCCGATGTCCACTTCACAGGCACGCCGGTTTTCTTCGACGCCCAGAGACACACGATCTCTTCCGGGTAGATATAGATCTTCGATCCGAATCCCCCGCCGACATCAGGTGCAATCACCCTCAGCTTGTTTTCAGGCGCCACATTGTAGAAAGCGCTCATCACGAGCCGCGCAACATGCGGATTCTGGCTCGTCGTGTAGCAGGTGTAGTGATCCTCCGATCCATCGTAGATGCCGAGTGTTGCGCGCGGCTCCATCGGGTTCGGCGACAGCCGGTTGTTGTGGATCTCGATTTCCGTCACATGGGCAGCTTGCGCGATCGCCTTGTCGGCTGCAGTGCTATCGCCGATCTCCCAGTCGAAAATCAGATTGCCGGGCGCCTCCGGATGCAGCTGCGGCGCGCCTTGAGCAAGTGCGTCGACGGCCTCCGTCACCACCGGCAGCTCCTCGTAGTCAACGACGACCGCCTCAGCCGCGTCCCGCGCTTCCGCAACCGAATCAGCGACGACGATGGCAACGGCATCGCCCACATAGCGCACGGTATCGTGCGCAAGCGGTCGCCAGGCACCCATTTTCATCGGTGTGCCGTCCTTCGAATGGATCATCCAACCGCAGATCAGATTACCGATACCGTCGGCGAGAAGCTGCTTTCCGTCGAGCACGCCAATCACGCCCGGCATCGCCTTCGCCGCAGTGGCATCCACGCCCCTGATGCGTGCATGCGCATATGGCGAACGTACGAAAAAGGCATATTTCATTCCCGGCACGACCATGTCGTCCGTGTACCGGCCTTTGCCGGTCAGGAAGCGCTTGTCTTCCTTGCGCGTCACACGCGCGCCAATTCCTTCAACACCCATGATATCCTCCCGATGGCAATCCCGGTCCGATGAGCCGACCTCGACTGGCGGTCGTCAGCGGCAACCGGCGGCGTCTCGACGTGTTTATTCGGCTGCCTGCCGGCCAGAATGCATTTCGGCATTGGCGGCGAGAACGGCTTTGACGATATTGTGATATCCGGTGCATCGACAGATATTGCCTTCGAGCTCGTGGCGCACCGTCGCCTCATCGAGCGACCCGCCATGACGATTGATCATATCGACCGCCGTCATAACCATTCCGGGAGTGCAAAAACCACATTGCAGGCCGTGGTTTTCCTTAAACGCCGCCTGTACGGGATGAAGTTCGCCTGTACTGGCCAGTCCCTCGATCGTGGTTATCGAAGAACCGGATGCCTGCACGGCAAGGATTGAGCAGCTCTTGACGGATTTGCCGTCCATGTGGACAACGCAGGCGCCGCATTGGTTCGTGTCGCATCCGACATGTGTGCCGGTAAGCCCCAAATTCTCTCGAATGAAATGAACCAGAAGGGTACGATCTTCACAGTCGCCGCTGACTGTACGGCCATTCACCGTCAGTGTTACTTTTGCCATATTGCTCCTCCTCGTGTCTCTCCCGGACACGGAAGCTATCATTTGATTTTTTTGGAAGCGGATCAACTGGTACTTCAACCGGGATGCGAATTTTTATTTCCCGCAACGCAGCAAAAATGACCGGTTACTGTGTCCTGCCGAACACTGACTCGGATGGTCTGCTCACGGATATTTGAATCCCGTGGACTTTCCCATTTTGAAGGTTATTCTTACCCGGCGGCCGTTCTGGCAACGTTGTGTCGACGGATACGCTTGTAAGGCAGGGACCGGTCAACCGGAATGCGTAAAACCATTGGAGAATTGTTATGAAAAAGGCTCTTGTGCTTGTATTGATCGGCCTTTCGGTCGCTGGCTGCACGCAGACTGAAAAAGGTGCCGCGGTTGGTGCCGTAGGCGGCGCCATCATCGGCGGAGCGATCACCGGCGATGTTCGCGGCGCTGCCGTTGGTGCAGCCATCGGGGGCGTCTCAGGTGCCCTTATCGGCTCCGTCGCCGACCAGCCCGGTCAGTGCTACTATCGTGACCGCTACGGTCGTCGTTATATCGACACGTGCCCGCGCGGCTACTGATTTGCAGCGGCGGAAAGTCCCGGTGCGCAGCCCGGGACTTTCCCTCTTCTTCAGGTGGTCCTAAAAAAGGTACCCCATCCGGCCATTTGCAACTAAACTGAATTCCAGCGAAGCGGAAACGCCTCCTCGACGGATTGGTCGGAAATATCAAAAAGCTGCGTATGCCTGGTAAATCGACATTACCGAATGTGAGTTCTGCGTTTCGGAGAGCCGGCACCGCACTGACGGTCGCAGCGTCTATCTTTTTGTGTCCCTGCTTTTCCCGCGAGGCTCAAGCCTTCAAGCTTTTCGGAATAACACTATTCGGCGAAGAGGAGTCCGCGGTCGAGGTCATCGATCCGGTCCGCTATAGCGTCACGTTCGATACAGACGGCGCGAACAAGGATCTTGCAGAGGCGCTCAAGAACAGCTCGCTTCTATTGAACGAAGCAGAAAATCCGGTTTCCGGGGACCTGGGGCTTGTCATCAAGGCCCGCGACGATCGCGACCGGCTGATTGCCGCGCTTTACGAAAACGCGCGCTACGGCGGCGTAGTCGCGGTGACGATCAATGGCCGGGCAATCGAGGACCTGCCGCCAGACCCCGCGTTCGACCGTTCGGTACCCGTTCCAGTGACCGTCCGGATTGATCCGGGGCCCCTCTTTGTCCTGGGCGATATCAGTCTCGAGGGGGATGCCGCACCTCTTGATCCTGCGGACTACGATCTGAAGGCAGGCGCTGACGCCGGATCCTTGGTCATCCTCAGGGCCAGCAAGAAGATCGTGGAAGACCTGAAATCCGAAGGGCGCCCACTGGCGCATCTGACCAGGCAGGAAGTGGTGGCAAATCACCGGATGCAAACCGTGGATGTCGTTCTGGGCGCGAAGAGCGGACCGGTTGCACCCATTGGCAACGTGTCCATATCCGGAGAAAAGGCCGTCGACCCCGACTTCATCCGCCGCTATTCACGCCTCAACGAGGGTAAGCCCTATTCCTCCGAAGAGATCAGAAAGGCAGCGGAACGTCTGCGCAAACTTGGGGTCTTTTCCAGCGTAAGCATCAGGGAGCCGGATCGGCTTGCACCCGACGGTTCTCTACCCCTGGAAATCACTGTTTCCGAGGGGAAACATCGCTATTTCGGTTTCGGCGCGTCGATTTCGACTATCGATGGCGTCGGAGTACAAGGTTATTGGGGCCACCGTAACCTCTTTGGCCAAGCGGAGTCCCTACGCCTTGAAGGCTCGATCGGTGGCCTGGGACAATGGAACGGCATCGAGAACCTGGACTACGCTGCCGGCATATCCTTCGTGAAGCCCGGCGCATTCCTTCCCTCGGCGACCCTCGATGCCAGCATCAAGGCCGCCACGCTCACCACCGAGTCCTATGATGCAGCATCTGTCACCGGTCGGCTTGGCCTTTCCTACGAGCTGACTGAAAAGGATATTGTTTCCGCGGCCACGACACTGAGCTTTGCCGATATTGATGACGCCTTCGGCAACAATCGGTACCTGACTTTCGCGCTGCCGCTGGATTACGTCCGGGACACCCGCGACAACAGACTGAACCCGACGGAAGGCTATCGCGCTTCAATCTCCGCCGCGCCGAGTTACGAAATGATGCACGGCGCCATGTTCTCGTCTTTTGAAGGTTCGCTATCCGCTTATCGGTCCTTCGGCGCGGAGGACGGTATCGTTCTCGCCGGGAAAATATCCGCCGGAACTCTCGCGGGCGGCGAGGGGCTCGAGAGCATCCCCGCAACGCGGCGCTTTTACGCCGGGGGCGGAGGTTCGGTGCGCGGATATGCCTATCAGGAAATTTCGCCCTATAATGATACAGGTGAAGCGACAGGCGGACGCTCCTATGTAACCGGATCGTTCGAGGCACGTATCAACGTGACCGACGCCATCGGGATCGTGCCCTTCATCGATGCCGGAACGGTGTCGCCCGATATGTATCCGGACTTCTCCGACATACGGATCGGAGCAGGCATCGGGTTGCGCTACAACACCGCTTTCGGGCCGATACGGCTTGATGTAGCGCTACCCTTGGACCGTTATGATGGCGGAAGCCGCTACGGCATATATGCCGGGATAGGCCAGAGCTTCTAACAAGCGCCGCCGTTGGGCGGCACGACAACAGGAAGTCGATTCTTCGCAATGCAATTTCTGACGCGCCTGACGAAATGGATTTTCCGGTTTGCCGCGTATCTCGTCGTCACGATGATTGCGCTTCTGCTCGCCGCGATCCTGCTCGGCGGCTTTACATCGCTCGGCGGTCGGATCGCATCCGAATGGCTCGCGACGCTGGTGTCGTCGCCGGACCGCACCGTCACGATCTCCGACCCGGGAGCACTTCTTTCGGGCGAATTGCGCATCGACACCATCACGATCTCGGACACCAAGGGTACCTATGCCGAGATCCGTGGTCTCGAGATCGATTGGTCACCATCGGCTCTGCTCTCCGGGAGCTTCGATGCTGAACGGGTTTCGGCTGCGGCAGTTGATATCAACCGCCGACCAGTCCCGACAAAACATAAGGCTCCAGCCAGCGAAAGCGGTTTCAAGCTTCCGGTCAGGGTGAATATCGGATCATTGCGGCTGCCGAGGATTTCCTTGGCAAACGATGTTGTGGACAGGCAGGTGACCTTTTCCCTTACCGGTGCGATCAGGGCCGACGAACAGGAAATTGTTGCCAACCTCAACGCACAGCGCTCCGACCTGCCGGAGGCGAGGATCGCGGCCGATCTTCTCTTCGCTCCCGCCGGCGACCGCTTGCGCTTGAAGGCCGAGATCAGGGAGCCGAAAGGCGGCATTGTCGCGGGCATGCTTCGTCTTGCGGACGCGCCGGCATTGGATATCACAATTGATGGCGATGGTCCGCTGTCGGACTGGAGGGGCGAGCTTACCGCCGATGTCGATGGCCGAAGAACGGTTTCTGTCTTGGCCGCGCATCAGCTTCTCCCGGAGAGCACCCGCCACATATCCCTCAAGGGCAGCGGCCGGTTCGACGCCATCCTGCCGCCCATCTTCCGTACGCCTTTCTCCGGCCTGACTGAAATCGATATTGCTGCAAACATCGGACCGTCCGGGAGGATCGACATCGGGGCAGGGAAGATCACCACCGGCAATCTCCTGCTCTCGGCCTCTGGTCAATTCGATCCCGCAGGCGATAACAATCTGAAGGCCAGCCTGGCAAGCGTATCCGGTCCGATCCATCTCGGATGGACAAGCGGGGAAGATCAGGTCAAAGCAGCGATTACCGGCGTGACTGTCGCTGTCACCGGCCCCGCTGCGGCGGCACAGATTGACATGGAAGCTGTCCTGCAGTCGTTCAAGACCACCCAGGGCGAGTTAGGGGGAATAACCGTTTCCGCGAGGAGCAGCGCATTCGATCTTGCCAGCCGCACCGGAACTCTCGACACGACGGTATCCATCTCGGCAAGTCGATTGACCGATCCGACACTTGACCGAACCCTTCGCGCCCCCATGACGATCAAGGCACCTGTCGCGGTCATGGCCGACACGATCACTTTCGATGGCACCACCATTGAAAGCGCCAGCATCGGTGGCAAGCTAGACGGGACCTACTCGCCCGGCGACCGGACCCTTTCATCGCGGTTCCAGCTTTTTGCCGTTCCGGATGTCCTACCGGCGGCTGTGGCGGGAAAGTTCACCGGCACGATCGGATTTTCCGGCGATCTCACCTATGCGCAACCACGCGATATCACGCTCGACAATCTGGTGGTCACCTCCGATACCCTCGACGCAACCGGAAATCTCTCGCTCGATGCCGAAGATCGTCTCTCCATGCAGTTGGAAGGCCGATTGGCAGATATCGGTCGCATTCTCCCCAATACCAGCGGCAGCGCCGGGTTCTCGCTTTCGGCGGCAGGTCCCTTGAACAAACTCAGGGGACAGGCCGTATTAAAGACTGACGAGGCAACGGTTGTGGGACGGCCTATCGAAAATCTGGTCATGGAACTCGATGGCACAGCCGACCGGCAGGCGCCGCAGGCGACAGTCAAGGTATCTGGCTCCCTCGACGGTCAACCGATCAGCGGGAATGCAGAGCTTGTTTCCGCGAACGGCAACACCGGCATTCCCGCGCTTTCGATCGAGGTCGGTCCCAACCATCTGACTGGGTCGATATCCCTCTCGTCGGAACTCGCTCCAGCAGGCGAGCTGTCTTTCGACTTTCCCGATATCGGCCTTCTCGCCGCCCTCGGCGGGCAGCGAGCCGGCGGAGACCTTAAGGGTAAACTGACCCTGAAAGATCGTGGTGGCCGGATGGCCGCGGATATCGTCGCCTCCGGCACCGGATTGAACCGTGACAATATGGTTGTCACGACGCCTGATATCCGGCTTTCGGTCACAGATGTCATTGCCTTCACCGCCGAGGGCACGATCCGCGCGCAGTCCGTCGCCGCCGGATCGAACAGGCTCGAAAATCCGGTTCTTGCCTTCGCTCGCGCCGGTACCCGGACCGAGTTCTCGCTCGATGCGCGCTATGACGGCGCGCCGCTCGCCGCCGAAGGCGATATCGCGGAAACGACGGAGGGGCTCGGCATATCACTTAAATCTCTGTCAGTAAGTCCACGCGGGATTGCCCTGAAGCTGGCCGAATCCGCCTCCATCCTGATCACCGGAGGCAAGGCCGTGATCAGGTCAGCAGCGATTGCAGCCGACGGCGGTATGATCACACTAGATGGAAGCGCAGGCGGCACACTCGACCTCAGTGTCGATCTCAGGAATCTTCCCGCCGCCCTCGCGAGTACCTTTGCTCCAGGTCTCTCACCGGAAGGCACGATTTCCGGCAAGGTCATCGTTGCCGGAACTGCGTCAGCTCCGGTAGCTTCGTATACGCTCGGCTGGACGAACGCGGCGGTCGCACAAACACGGTCCGTCGGCCTCAATGCGTTCAACGTGAGTGCCGAGGGCAAATTCGCAACCGACTCGTTGACGATCGATACGCGCATGACTGGAGCCGACGGTGCAGTCCTGACCGGTGGCGGCTCGCTCGCCTTATCCGGCGACAAGGTCATCGCAATGAGATTTCAGGGCAACCTGCCCTTTGGCATCCTGTCCGGCCTTCTCTCTCGTCAAGGTCTATTAATGGAAGGGGCAGCCGATGTCGGTATTGCGGTATCCGGCACTCTGGGAAAACCTTCGATATCCGGCAAGCTCGAAACCCAAGGTGCGCGGTTGGTCGACGTCCGCCGGAACATGGCGATTGAGGGTCTCGCAGCTTCTCTCGCTCTCGATGGAAACCGGGCCACGGTTTCCGGCCTGACCGGCAAGCTCGCGAGCGGTGGTACGATATCGGGCACCGGCTCGATCCATATTCTGACTGCGGGAATGCCCGCCGACATCGCGATCAAGCTTTCCGATGCTGTCTATATCGATGGGACCCTGTTCCATACGACGGCGAGCGGCACCCTTGCGCTGCGCGGACCTCTGTTGACGGCACCTATTCTTTCCGGTGCGATCGAACTGACAAAGACGTCGATAACCGTTCCGGAGAAATTGCCCGCGAGTCTGGCCGAACTGAATATCAGACACAAGAATGCTCCGGCGGATGTTCGCGCTCAGATGACGACACTGACCCGGACCGAATCCCATGGCACCATGTCCACTGTCGCTCTTGATCTCAAGGTGTCTTCGCCCTCGCGCGTATATGTCCGCGGCCGCGGGATCGATGCCGAACTCGGCGGGGCCCTCACCATTCGGGGAACCAGCGCAAATCCCGAAGTCAGTGGCGCCTTCACCATGCGTCGGGGACGCCTGACGATCCTCACCAAACGAATGGAGTTCACTAGCGGAACAATTACCTTTGGCGGCGGATTGATACCGCTTCTGGATCTCGTGGCCACGACCACATCCGGCAGCACGACCATCACGGTCACCCTTTCCGGCTTCGCCGATAATCCGCAAGTGGCCTTTTCCTCGTCACCTGCCCTGCCCCAGGACGAGATCCTCGCCCAGCTGATCTTCGGCCAGTCCATGTCCAGGCTTTCCGCCTTGCAGATCGCCCAACTGGCCGATGCCGCAAGCCAGCTTGCCGGAGGCAAGACTTCACTGTTCGGCACCCTGCGCAATGCGGTGGGAATTGACGACCTCGACATCACCACGGACGAAAAAGGCCAAGCTCAATTCAGCGCCGGCAAATACCTCAATGACCGCACCTATCTCGAACTGGAACAAGGTGTCGATGGCAAGGGCAGAGCGATCATCAATCTCGATATCGGCCGGGGCGTGAAGCTCAAAGGCGAAGCGGGCGGTGACGGATCGGGAGGCGCCGGCATATTTTATGAAAAAGAATACTGAGCCAAGAACGCTTCGTCCGCAGGTTCAATAGCTGACCTTGCTCGTTTTCAGCAGAATGTTCGATTCCGTCGTGTTTATCCCTTCGATCAGTCGTATCCTGCGAAGGGTCTCGTCGAAGGATGCAAGGTCGCGTTCCTCCAATTCCGCTATGAAGTCCCAACGACCGTTGGTGCTGTGAAGCGCGCGCACCTGGGGCAGGCCGCGGAGTTGATGAGCAACCCTGTCGGCATATTTTCCCACAACCTCGATCATGACGATCGCCCGCACACCGGCCGTGCGCAACTCGTCTCCAGTCTTGATGGTAAAGGCGGCGATCGTGCCGTCCTCAACCATCTTATCCATCCGCATGGCGATCGTCGCCCTCGACACCCCGGTCGCGGCGGCCAGCGACGACACAGGAGTCCGGGCATTGTGGCGCAAGGCACTGAGTATTTCGCGGTCCAGATTATCCATGACTGTAAAAATCGTCAAATAAGTGTGTCATTTTGTGAAAAATATCATTCTATCTGACGATTATCCATCTATTTGCTGTCATGTCCACCGTCGATACTGCGGCCTTGTCCAACAAGGAGTCAGGAATGCGCATGCTTGGTCAGGCAGTCACGTTGATCGGCGTCCCGCTGGAGGAAGGCTCGGGGCGAGGCGGTTGCGCCATGGGTCCAGCCGCCCTCAGGATCGCCGGAATTGCACAGGCGCTGCGTGATCTCGGCTACGGCGTGAGCGACGCCGGTGACCTACGGCCGGCCCCAGCCGAGGACCTTGATGACAATCCGAAGGCCCGGAACCTGTCTGTGGTCGCGGCTTTCACCCGGGCGCTCGAAAGCAAGACCCATGAAGTTGCAGCATCCGGTGCGCTGCCGGTCATTCTGGGCGGAGATCACAGCCTCTCCATGGGCAGCGTGTCGGGCATGGCGCGCCATGCACTCGATATGGGCCGCCCGCTCTTCGTGCTTTGGCTCGACGCCCATGCCGACTTCAACTCGCCCGAGACCTCACCGTCTGGAAACATGCACGGCATGCCGGTCGCCTTCTTCTGCGGACAGGCGGAGTTTGCGCCGATCCTCGCCCCCGATCGGCCGTTCGTCGATCCACGCAATGTTTTCCAGGTCGGCATTCGCTCCGTCGACGAACAGGAGCGGGTGTCTATTGCCAGGCACGGGGTCAATGTCTTCGACATGCGTGCCGTCGACGAGGAAGGGATCGGCGCCATCATGCGGAAAATCCTGTCCGAAGTGTCGCGCCACAACGGCCTCCTGCATGTGAGCCTGGATGTCGATTTTCTCGATCCAGACGTCGCGCCGGGTGTCGGCACCACGGTACCCGGTGGCGCCACTTTCCGCGAAGCCCACCTCATCATGGAAATGCTTCACGACAGCGGCCTCGTCTCGTCACTCGACCTCGTCGAGCTCAATCCCTTTCTCGATGATCGCGGCAAGAGCGCCCGCGTTCTCGTCGAACTCGCCGCCAGCCTCTTCGGCCGCCGCGTTTTGGATCGCCCCACCCGATCCGCTTGATCAACGAAGGAAACACACCCATGTCCCATGCAGCTGAACTGATCGCGACGGAACAACGCCTCGGCGCGCAAAATTACAAGCCTCTCGATGTTGTTTTGACTAGAGGCAAGGGTGTCCATGTCTGGGACAGCGATGGCAACCGCTATCTCGACTGCCTTTCCGCGTATTCTGCTGTCAACCAGGGCCATTGCCATCCGCGTATCCTCGCGGCCATGACCGAGCAGGCCTCAAAACTTACACTAACCTCCCGCGCCTTCCGTAACGATCAATTGGCTCTCCTCTATGAGCAGCTCGCAACCCTGACCGGCGCGCACAAGATCCTGCCGATGAACTCCGGCGCCGAGGCCGTCGAAACCGCAATCAAGGCCGTGCGCAAATGGGGCTATGAGACGAAGGGCGTGAAGGAGAACCAGGCAGAGATCATCGTCTGCTCGGAAAACTTCCATGGCCGCACCTTGAGCATCATCAGTTTCTCGACAGATCCGGACGCGCGCGATGGTTTCGGCCCGTTTACACCGGGATTCACCATCGTCCCCTTCGGTGACACCAAGGCATTTGAAGCCGCAATTACCGAAAATACCGTTGCCGCACTGATCGAGCCGATCCAGGGCGAAGCTGGCGTGATCATCCCGCCGCCCGGCTATTTCCGGCGCGTTCGCGAGCTCTGCACGCAGCATAATGTCACGCTTATACTTGACGAAATCCAGACCGGCCTTGGCCGCACGGGCAAACTGCTTGCCGAAGAGCACGAGGATATCGAGGCCGACGTGACCCTGATTGGCAAGGCGCTTTCCGGCGGCTTTTACCCGGTATCTGCCGTACTATCCAATTCCGAGGTACTGGGTGTCTTGAAACCGGGTCAGCACGGATCGACCTTCGGTGGCAATCCACTGGCCTGCGCCATTGCGCGAGAAGCGCTCAAGGTACTCGTTGACGAGGGCATGATCGCGAATTCCGAAAAAATGGGTGCCTATTTCATCGACGGCCTCCGCTCCATCCGCTCGAATGTGATCAGGGAAGTCCGCGGACGGGGCTTGATGATGGCCGTCGAACTCCTGCCCGAAGCGGGCGGTGCTCGGAAATACTGCTATGCGCTGAAGGAGCGCGGGCTACTCGCCAAGGATACCCACGTCAATACCATCCGCCTCGCTCCGCCACTCGTCATTACCAGAGATGAAGTAGACTGGGCCCTCGAACAGATCGCCGCAACGTTGACAGGTTTGGACTAGCACCTTCAGCGCAAGAGGCGGGGACGCTGAGAAATCTGCTTTAGCAGTTTAGATTTGAGCAAGACTCTTTCGCTAAGGTGATCAAAGCGAGACCCGATGTCACAACCGTGGCCCGACCCGTCGCATCGCCGGCACGCAAACTCATGGCAAAGGTCGCACGCGCCGAGACAGGCGGAGCCGCTGCTGCCAGGCTCAAGAAAGTTGGGAAGGACTTTGATGGCTACGACGATCAACTCTACAAGCTTCGGCGGTGAAACTCTGGAGATTATCGCATTCCGGCTTCACGATCAGGAATTCTGCGTGAAAACCACGACGATCCGGGAAATCCGCGGCTGGGCGCCGTCCACGCCAATACCGCACGCCCCGGCCGATGTCATCGGCGTCATGAACCTCCGCGGATCGGTCATCCCGATCATCGACCTCGCTTACAAGCTCGGTATGAAGAGCACGGTCGCCAACGAACGCTCCGCAATCGTCGTCGCCGAAGTCCACAATATGGTCATCGGCATGCTCGTCGATCGCGTATCCGACATTCTCACCATTCCGAGCAGCCAGGTTCAGCCGGTGCCGGAAATCTCCGCATCCTTCGACAAGTCCTTTTCCGAAGGCATTATCGCCAACGAAAGCGGTATGATCTGCTTTTTGAACCTCTCCAAGATGTTCAAGGAAACCGACGTAGAGGAAATGGCGGCCTGAGCACCTACATTACCTTGATGAACTGAAAGAAGCGGCCTATCGGCCGCTTCTTCTTTTTGGCGTTATCCGAAGAGCACGAAGGTCTTCTGCAGGGTGATCCAGACGCCCCAGAGGATCGGAATTCCCACGACTGCCCAGGCAGCCAGCGCCTTGCCGTCCAGTCCACCCTTGCCGATCCCGAAGGACCCGGTCGGACCTGCATTGGCGGCCTGTGTCTTGGCCTGCAGGGCGGCAACCTCCTCGTCGGACATGAACCACTTGTCAGCAAGCGGCCTGACGAGGGAGTTGGCAATCAGGCCGAGTGCCAGCATCCCGGCCAGTATGTACATGGTGAAATCGTACACCTGTGCCCGCGGGATCCCGGCTGCAATCTGCGCTTCGCGGATATAGTTCACGACAACTGGACCGATGATGCCGGCGGTTGCCCATGCCGTCAGAAGCCTGCCGTGGATCGCGCCGACGAACTGCGTTCCGAAAATATCGGCAAGATAGGCTGGAACGGTGGCAAAACCACCGCCATACATGGAAAGGATGATGCAGAAGGCTGCCACGAAGAAGACCTTACTGCCGATTCCCGCTGCCCACGGCGCCGATGCATAAAGCAAGATGCCAAGGATGAAGAATACATAGTAGGTATTCTTGCGTCCGATTTTGTCGGACAGAGAAGCCCAGAAGAAGCGTCCGCCGATATTGAAGAGCGACAACAGGCCGGTGAACCCCGCCGCGATCGCCGCGATCGCTGTCAACTGCTCTTTGCTCAGCTCGGAGAACCGGACGTCAGGCAAACCGATCAACGAACCGGCAAATATTTCTTGAAGCATCGGCGATGCCATGCCGATGACCCCGATACCTGCCGAGACGTTCAGGGTCAACACGGCCCAGATCAGCCAGAACTGCTTTGTCTTGTGCGCATCGCGAAGGTGCACGTGTCTGTTGGTGATCATCGTGCTCTTTGCAGCCGGAGGCGTCCAGCCCTCAGGTCGCCAGCCAGACGGCGGAATTCGGTAGCCGAACGCACCGCCCATCATGAAGACGAAATAGACGGCCGCCATGACGACGAAGGTTTGCCAGACGCCGACCGAGGTATCGCTCTTGAAAATGTTCATCAGCATGTCCGCCAGAGGCGCGCCGATCATGGCGCCACCACCGAAGCCCATGATTGCCATGCCGGTCGCCATGCCGCGACGGTCCGGGAACCATTTGATCAGCGTCGAGACCGGCGAAATATAGCCGAGACCGAGACCAATGCCGCCGATCACGCCAGCGCCGATCCACATCAGCCACAACTGATGCGTAATCACACCGATCGCAGCAAGGACAATCCCGCCGCACCAGCAGCAAGCAGCTACGAAGCCGGCCTTGCGCGGGCCAACCCGCTCAAGCCAGCCGCCCCATATGGCCGCCGAGCTGCCGAGGAGCACGAAAAACAGGGTATACATCCAGCCGAGATCGCTGACGCGCCAGTCACAGCTGGTCGTGAAGAGCGCCGAGACCAGGGTCATGTCCGGACAGGCGACAGGCGCCGTAATGCCCAGCGACCGCGACAGTGGCAGCCAGAATACGCTGAAACCATAGGCCATGCCGATGCAAAGGTGGATGGCCAGCGCCGCCGGCGGCACAAGCCAGCGATTGAAGCCGGGTTTGGCGATAATTCGCTCGCGGTCAAGCAGGCCACCCCCACCATAGCCGCCCGGCAGTGTTTCTGTAGTAGCAGACATTCCTGTACTCCTCCCTTCCACCGGTCACTTGCCGATGGTATCCGTGTCCTTCGACCGCAACGCTTCCGGATCCATCTGTCTTGATAGTCTCTTTGACGATGTACCGAATGGCCCGGCCCTTGGCGAAACCGCTTGTCAGCGGCCCCGCCTCCCCCGCTACCGGATACGTGCATCGCCATTCTTCAAGAAGACGGGCACGTCGGCAGCGAGAGTTTCCATGCAACCAGCGTGCCAGCACTTGAGTCGTTATTTTTCAATATGTTAACCATTGAACGCCAGATGAGTGAGACAAAATGTCCAGACGCCGGGACAAAATGTCCTTTGCGGGCGTGCCTCAATCCGCTTCCGGAAGCCAGATCGAAAAGGTCGTGCCTTCGCCAGGCGTACTTTCCGCTGTCAATGTGCCTCCTTGACGCGTAATCAGGGTCTGGCTGATGGAGAGGCCGAGGCCCGTCCCTTCGCGGCGCTTCGTCGTGAAGAACGGATCGAATATGCGACTGAGCACATCGGGCGTCATGCCAATTCCCGTATCGATGATATCGATCCTGATTCCTGCCCGCTGATCCCGCATTTCATCACGGCTGTGCAGAGTAAGCGTTCCTCCATTCGGCATCGCGTGGATCGCATTGACAATCAGGTTCACCAATACCTGCTGTAGTTCCGTCCGGTTCATCAGCACCATTCTCGTCGCCCGATCGTCCCGCGAGACGCTGATCCCCACCTTGTTGAGGAGGTGCTGAACGAGCGGCAAACAGTCGGAAATCACCTCCGCCACGACATGCCGCTCGACATAGCCGGCATATTCCTCCGGCTTGGCGAACTGCAGGAGTTTCGTGACGATTTGACTGATGCGATGGATCTGTTCGTCGATCAGGCGGAATTCGGTCTTAAGTTCGTCTGCATCAGAGCCAAGCACACTGCGGACAACATCGAGGTTGCCTTGCATGACGGCTACGGGATTGTTTATCTCATGCGCCACCCCGGCCGTGATTTCGCCGATTGCCGCCAGTTTTTCCGACATGATCAGCTGTTTCGTCGTCGCCTCCAGCTGACGGTTCGCTAGTTCCAGTTCGCTCGTTCGTTCGGCGACGCGAGCATTGAGTTCGTTGTTCCAAGCTCTGAGTTCGCGATCACGTTGCTGCAACTGATCGAGAAGGCCATCAAGGTGATCCGCTACTCGGCCGATTTCATCGCTAGCGCCCGTGAGTTCCGACCGGGCGCCCAGATCGCCGCTTTCGACCCTGGCGATTGTAGCGGTCATTCGTTCGAGAGGCTTGAAAATCCCGCGCGCCCAACGCAGGAAGATCGGGACGCTTGCGGCGGTCACCAACAGAAACGCAAGTACGATGCCGATGATCGTTTCGGTTTTGGCCCGTGAAAATGGCGCCTCGAGAAATCCGACATAGAGCATGCCGACCCGGCTTCCAAAGCTGTCCTTGATCGGCTCGTAGGCGGAGATATACCAGTCGTTGACGACAAAGGCGCTGTCGAGCCAGACGCGTCCCTCTCCGAGAACTGCCTGGCGCACCGCGTTGGAAACACGGGTACCGAGCGCACGCTTATCCTCGAAGAGCCGGACATTGGTGCTGATACGGACATCATCGAGAAACAGCGTTGCCGTCCCTTGACTACCCTCCGGCAGGCTCGCTTCACGATAGACGAGATCGTTGATCGTATCGATGAACACGAGATTCTGATTGAGCAGGATGCCGCCAACCAAGGCGGCTTCATCCCTGCCCCCAAGCGGCACTGGGCTCGCCGAATGAACGACCATGCCGCGGGTTTCGGTCGATCGGTCGGTGGCAATGGCATTGGGCGTCGGTACCAGTTCGAGCTGTGCTCGGGCGGCGAGCGCCGGAGAGATCGCCTCCAGTTCCGGATTGGAAAAGATGTCGATCGCGGTTCTCGCCTGCCCGCGAAGGGCGGAGGTGATGACTGGCCAGTCAATACGTATCGGCAGCCGGTCTCTTTGGTCGATGGACCCCGTGACTCGTCCTTGCCTGTCGACGATGAAGAGAAAATCGAGTCCCAGCCGCTTTCGGTTCTCTTCAAGGAACTCCGGAAGCGCCGCAATTCCCTCACGCGTGACGATATCGCGAAAGCCGGCTGAGCCTGTGAGGGCGTTCATGTGCTCGCCGGTATTCTCAAGGATGCGTGAAAGATACTGATGAGCGATCGTCAGATCGCCGTTGACCTTGGAGGTCAGCAGGGCATCAAACTTCGTCTCCCAGCGCGCCATCGTAATCGCCAGCAGAAACGGCAGGATAACAAGTGTCGGCAAGAGAGCGATGGCGAGAAGCCGGAAGCGGATAGACTGGCCACGCCGCACCGGGAGGTTTACCGGATCCGGGTCAGCCATTCCACGACACGCATTTTCGGTCGATGGTCTTGCGGGAAATCCCGAGCCGCCGCGCGGCTTCATCGCGATTGCCACCGGTTTCATCGAGAACGGCTAGGATATGGCGACGCTCGACTTCTTCCAGCGTCGCCGCGGTCATCGCGCCGTTGACGCTGCGATGACCGCGAAAGTCCTCGGGGAATCTCCCGAGAATCAGCGATCGCTCGATAAGATTCCGCAGTTCGCGCACATTTCCCGGCCATGTATAGCGCAACAGGGCGGCACGAACCGGCGCATCGATGGCCACTGGAGGCATGCCCAACTGCTGGGACAGCTTGTTCATGAAGAGATCGGCAAGTTCGAGAGCGTCGCCATCGCGGTCGCGAAGCGGCGGCAGGTGCAGTTGCATCACATTGATGCGGTAAAACAGATCAGCACGGAATCTGCCCTGTTCAACCTGCTTCTCCAGATCCGCATTGGTCGCGAAAACAAAGCGTAGATCGACCGGCACCTCGCGTTCAGCCCCCACCGGGCGCACCCGCCGGTCCTCGATCACGCGAAGCAGCTTGCTTTGCGTGGCAAGGGGCATCTCGCCAATCTCATCCAGGAAGAGAGTACCCCCTTGGGCGTGCATGAAGAGCCCCTCGCGCGTAGCTTCCGCACCGGTAAAGGCGCCCTTGAGATGCCCGAAGAGTTCGGTCTCGATCATATCTGGAGGGATAGCTGCACAATTGACCGGAACAAAAGGCTTCGAGGCCCGATCGGAAAGCGCGTGCAGCGATCGGGCCGCGACTTCCTTGCCGGTTCCGGATTCACCCGTCAGAAGCACTGTCGTTGGCAGCGGTGCAACCCTGGCGATCGTATCGCGCACCTGACGGATTGCGACGGATTCACCAATCAGCTTGTCACGCAACAGGATATGTTCCGAGGACGCACGCAACTCGTAGCGCAGCACGAAATTCTCCCGTTGCAGCCGCATCCGATCAAGGCAACGCGCGACCGCATTGAGGATCTGATTGGAGCGGAACGGCTTGAGGACGAAATCCACTGCCCCGGCACGCAACGCCTGGATGGCGGTTTCGAGATCGGCATAAGCGGTCATCAGAATTGCGTCGGCAAAGAAGCCGATTGCGCGCTGCTCCACCAGCCAATCGACGCCGTTTTTTCCGGGCATGATATTGTCGAGAATGACAACGTCGAAATGGTGCTGGTCGAGTTTGCGCGAGGCTTCTTCGGTATCTGCCGCCTCTTCAATTCGCTTGCAGCGCGGTGCAAGGGTCCGAATAAGGAAATTTCGCATCCCGGGCTCATCGTCAACGACAAGAATGGAAGCCTGTGCCAACCATGGCCCGAATTCAGGATCGCGCTCCACCCCGGTTACTTTCCGTGTCGTATCCGCCCGCACGCACCTCTCCCGTCCCGTCGATCAGATCCCTGCCAATGAATAGCAGAGGAGAGGCAAAACGCAAAAAATCCGCTGCTTTTGCACTCGCGAACTATGCCGGTTCGGGGCGCTTGATCGTCTTGGATGCTTGGAGAACGAGCGGGTCCAATCCCTCGCCACCCTGCTCGATATACTCGAAGAGCTGCCGACGCATCCGCGGCTCCCAGAACTTGTTGATATGGTTGGCAACACCCGCAATCCGCGTGTTCTCCGGCTGAGACTCGAAAAAGGTGGCGATCTGGTTGGCCGTGCGGACCAACTTTTCAGTCGTATGCTCATGCGACATCGGCGACGGCTCCTGGAACAATGCGATCGGCATGGGTGAAAATCTCGAAATCCTCGCCACGTACAAGGGCGGCAAGTGTTACTCCCGCGCCTTCCGCTGTGCGGATCGCGAGCGCGGTCGGCGCCGAGATCGCCAACAACACCGAGCTTCCGAGGCTGGCAGCTTTTTGGACCATCTCCACAGAAAGCCGGCTGGTCACCGCAATGACACCGTCCCCGCCGCGATAGCCCGTTCGCAGAACGGCTCCCGAGAGTTTGTCGAGTGCGTTGTGGCGACCCACATCCTCACGGACGGCCACCAGCCCCTTGCCCGGAATATAGAACCCGGCTCCATGAACCGCATGGGTCGCCTTGTTCAGAATCTGGCCCTGCGCAAGATCACGGACAGCCTCGACTATTTCATCGGCTTCCAGTGTAAAGCCGGTCGCCGCGATCCGTGGGACCGGCCGCAGGGCCTGCTCGATCGACTCGATACCGCAAAGTCCGCACCCGACCGGTCCGGCCATATGCCTCCGCCGAAGCCGCAGTGCATCGGCGGCGGGATCGGCAAGGCTGATCTGAATATCGATGCCCGGCTCCTGCTCCACAACTTCAATGGCGAGAATATCTTCCGGCTTGGCGATAATCCCCTCGTTTAGACTGAACCCCACCGCGAAGTCTTCCAGATCCGCAGGTGTGGCCATCATGACGGCATGAGTTGTTCCGCCATAGCTGAAAGCCACGGGCACCTCCTCAGGCACCATGCGCTCGCCGTGGCGCAAGATGCCCGCATACCGTGCCAGGCGGCGCGCAGCAACGACCGAGGGACGATCTGCCGTCATTCAGCCGCCTCCAGCTTGCCCGCAATGCGCCGAGATTTCTTCGACAGTTCCTCATAATCCCGCTGCCAGTCCGAGGGGCCGTTGGACGGCGCGACCTGCACAGCAGTCACCTTGTATTCAGGACAATTGGTCGCCCAGTCGGAGAAATCCGTGGTGATGACGTTGGCCTGCGTCTCGGGATGGTGGAAGGTCGTGTAAACGACGCCCGGCGAGACGCGCTCGGTGATCAATGCCCGAAGCGTCGTTTCCCCCGCCCGACTTGCGAGACGGACCCAGTCACCATCCTTGATGCCACGCTGTTCGGCATCGTGCGGATGGATCTCGAGACGGTCCTCCGCATGCCAGATCGAGTTCTCCGTCCGACGCGTCTGCGCGCCGACATTGTACTGGCTGAGAATACGGCCCGTGGTCAAGAGCAGCGGGAACCGTGGCCCTGTGCGCTCATCAGTCGCCACATATTCGGTACGTATGAACTTGCCCTTGCCCCTCACGAAGCCGCCGACATGCATGACCGGCGATCCTTCCGGATATTTTTCGTTGCACGGCCACTGCACCGAGCCCATCTGCTCCAGGAGGTCGTAGGAAACACTGGCGAAACTCGGTGTCGTGGCGGCGATCTCGTCCATGATCTCTGACGGATGGCTGTAGTTCCACGGCAGGCCCATGGCCTGGGCGAGCATCTGCGTCACTTCCCAGTCAGCATAGCCGTTTTTCGGCGACATGACCTTGCGCACGCGGTTGATACGGCGCTCGGCATTGGTGAAGGTGCCGTCCTTTTCCAGGAAGGTCGAGCCCGGTAGGAAGACATGGGCATAGTTGGCCGTCTCGTTGAGGAAGAGGTCATGCACGACGACGCATTCCATGGCGGCAAGGCCGGCCGAGACATGCTTGGTGTCGGGGTCGGACTGTAGGATATCCTCGCCCTGGATATAGATGCCCTTGAACGAGCCGTCGACGGCGGCATCGAGCATGTTCGGGATGCGCAGGCCTGGTTCGCTGTCGAGCTTGACGCCCCAGAGCTTCTCGAACGTGTCACGCGTGGCATCGTCCGAGATATGCCGATAGCCGGGCAATTCGTGCGGGAAGGAGCCCATGTCGCAGGAGCCCTGCACATTGTTCTGGCCGCGCAGCGGATTCACGCCGACGCCCGGGCGACCGATATTGCCGGTCGCCATGGCAAGGTTGGCGATCGCCATGACGGTCGTCGATCCCTGGCTGTGCTCGGTGACGCCCAGCCCGTAATAGATCGCGCCATTGCCGCCCTTGGCATAGAGCCTGGCCGCGCCGCGCACGAGATCGGCCGCAACACCGGTGAACTTTTCCGTCTCTTCGGGGCTGTGCTGCGGCTCGGCGACAAAGGCGGCCCAGTCCTCGAATTCCGACCAGTCGCAGCGCTCGCGGATGAAGGCCTCGTTGAACAGGCCTTCCGTGACGATGACATGCGCCAGCGCGGTGATGACCGCGACATTGGTGCCGGGCCTCAGCGGCAGGTGGTAGTCTGCCTTGGCGTGGACCGAGGTGACGGTTTCCGTCTCGCGCGGATCGATCACAATCAGCTTGGCGCCCTGGCGGATGCGCTTCTTCATGCGCGAAGCGAAGACCGGATGCGCCGCCGATGGATTGGCGCCGATAACCACGATGACATCGGCGTGCTCGATCGAATCGAAGTCCTGCGTGCCGGCCGAGGTTCCGAAGGCCTGGCCGAGCCCGTAGCCGGTCGGCGAATGGCAGACGCGGGCGCAGGTGTCGACATTGTTGTTGCCGAAGCCGGCGCGGATCAGTTTCTGCACCAGGAAGGTTTCCTCGTTCGTGCAGCGCGACGAGGTGATGCCGCCAATCGAATCCTTGCCGTACTGGTATTGAAGGCGGCGGAATTCCGAGGCGACATGCGCAAGCGCTTCATCCCAAGTCACTTCGCGCCAGGGATCGGTGATCTTCTCGCGCACCATCGGATTGAGAATGCGGTCCTTGTGGGTGGCATAGCCATAGGCGAAACGCCCCTTGACGCAGGAATGGCCGCGATTGGCCTTGCCGTCCTTGTAAGGAACCATGCGCACCAGCTCTTCGCCGCGCATTTCCGCCTTGAACGAACAGCCGACGCCGCAATAGGCGCAAGTGGTAACGGCCGAGTGCTCCGGCTGGCCGATTTCGATCACCGATTTTTCGGTGAGCGTCGCCGTCGGACAAGCCTGCACGCAGGCGCCGCAGGAAACGCATTCGGAAGAGAGGAAATCCTCGTGCATGCCGGGAGACACCCGGCTGTCGAAGCCGCGGCCCTCGATCGTCAGCGCGAATGTGCCCTGCACCTCCTCGCAGGCCCGCACGCAGCGCGAGCAGACGATGCATTTCGACGGGTCATAGGTGAAATAGGGATTGGACTCGTCCTTCGGCATCCATTTAGCATTGATGTCGCCGTCGTTGCGTGCCCTGACGTGGTTCTCGCCTTCGTAACCGTAGCGCACGTCGCGTAGGCCCACGGCACCGGCCATGTCCTGGAGTTCGCAATCGCCATTGGCGGCACAAGTCAGACAGTCCAGCGGATGGTCGGAGATATAGAGTTCCATCACCCCCTTGCGGATCTGCTTCAGCCGCTCCGTCTGGGTGTGGACCACCATGCCCGGCGCGCACGGCGTGGTGCAGGAGGCCGGCGTGCCGTTGCGGCCCTCGACCTCTACGAGACAGAGGCGGCAGGAACCGAAGGCATCCACCATGTCTGTGGCGCAGAGTTTCGGCACCTGGATGCCGGCTTCCATCGAGGCGCGCATCACCGAGGTGCCGGCCGGAACGGTGACCTGCCGGCCGTCAATGGTCAACGTGACCGTCTCGGCCGATTTCGAGGCGGGGGTACCGTAGTCGATTTCAGATATGAGGGTCATCAGGCGTTTCCTTTTGACGATTGTCCGGCAAGGACATGAGCGACGATCGCATTGGCATGACCGTGGCCAAGACCGTGCGTTTCCTTGAGAACATTCACGATCTGCATATGCGGCTTTCCTATTTCGCCGCGGACGATTTCGATCCAATGCGCGATCGGCTTTCCATACTTCTTTTCAATTGACGGGAAGTAGGATGCCGGTCCCTTGACCTTCTCCGTCTCACTCATTCCGCAGCCTCCACTATCGGTGCCGGGGCAAAGTCCTCGGGAAAATGGTGAAGCGCGCTCATCACCGGATAGGGCGTAAAGCCGCCGAGCGCGCAAAGCGAGCCGAATTTCATCGTGTTGCAGAGGTCGGTGAGCAGCGCCTTGTTCTTCTCCGGATCGATGCCGCGGGCAATCCGGTCAACCGTTTCCACGCCGCGCGTGGAACCGATGCGGCATGGCGTGCACTTGCCGCAGCTCTCGATCGCGCAGAATTCCATGGCGAAGCGCGCCTGCTTTAGCATGTCGACGGTGTCGTCAAAGACGACAATGCCGGCATGGCCGATCAGGCCGTCCTTGGCGGCAAAGGCCTCGTAGTCGAACACGGTGTCGAACAGCGAGGGCGGGAAGTAGGCGCCAAGCGGGCCACCCACCTGCACGGCCTTGACTGGCCGGCCACTCGCCGTGCCGCCGCCGATGTCATAGATGATCTCGCCGAGCGTCAGGCCGAAGGCGGCCTCGTAGAGCCCGCCATGCTTGATATTGCCGGCAAGCTGGATCGGAATGGTGCCATGCGACCGGCCGATGCCGAAATCACGATAGAAGGCAGCGCCGCGATCGAGGATGACCGGCACCGAGGCGAGCGATATGACGTTGTTGACGACTGTCGGGCAGCCGAACAGACCCTGGAGCGCCGGCAGCGGTGGTTTGGCGCGTACGATGCCGCGCTTTCCCTCGAGACTGTTGAGAAGTGACGTTTCCTCGCCGCAGACATAAGCGCCGGCGCCCTCGCGCACTTCGATGTCGAAGGCATGGGCGGAGCCCAGGATGGACGGTCCCAGGATGCCCGCGCTCCGGGCAGTCTCGATCGCTGACCGCATCGTCTCGATGGCATGCGGATATTCCGATCGCGTATAGATGTAGCCTTTTGTGGCTCCGGTCGCGATACCGGCAATAATCATGCCTTCGATCAGCACGAAGGGATCACCTTCCATGATCATCCGATCGGAGAACGTGCCGGAGTCCCCTTCATCCGCATTGCACACTATGTATTTGCGGGTACCCGGCGCATCCAGCACAGTCTTCCACTTGATTCCGGTCGGAAAACCGGCACCACCGCGCCCGCGAAGGCCGCTCTCGGTCACTTGCGCAACGATCTCGGCGGGCGTCAGCGCCAATGCCTTTTCGAGACCTGTTAGCCCCTGATAGGCGCGATAGTCGTCAAGGGACAGCGGATCCGTAACGCCGCAGCGGGCAAAGGTCAGTCTGGTCTGACCGCGCAGGAAAGCGATATCCTTCGTGTGACCCTGGCAGAGCGGATGTGCACCCCCGTGAATGAAATCCGCTTCGAAAAGGCTGTGAACATCTGAGACCTTGACGGGGCCATAGGCGATCCGGCCATGCTCTGTCCTGACCTCGACCATCGGCTCCAGCCAAGCGAGACCACGCGACCCATTGCGCACGATCTTGGCGTCGAGACCACGCGCCTCTATCCCGCGGGCAATAGCCTCGGCGACTGTGTCGGCGCCGACGGCAAGGGCCGCGGCGTCACGGGGAACGAAAATCGTGATCGTCATCGGCGAGCCTCCGAAATGAGCGCGTCACGCGTTGCCGAATCAACCCGGCCATGGACGTTTCCGTCGAGCATCGCCGCAGGCGCGCAGGCACATAGACCGAGGCAGAATACCGGCTCGAGCGTAACGGCTCCGTCGGGCGTCGTTTGATGCCAGTCGATTCCAAGCTGGCGCCTTGCGTCATCGGCCAGTTCAGCGCCGCCCATGGACTGGCAGGCCTCGCCACGGCAGAGCTTCAGAACGTGCCGGCCAGAAGGCTCACTACGGAAATCGTGATAGAAAGAAACGACGCCGTGCACTTCCGCGCGCGAAAGGTTCAGCGCTTTGGCGATCACCGGCTTTGCGTCCTCGGGCACGAAACCGAAGGCCTCCTGCACGGCATGCAGTATCGGAAGCAACGGCCCCTCGAGAACACCATGTTCCTCGATGATTGCCTGTGTCCGCGACAAAATATCATCCGCAGATGATCGAATATTCATGAACAGCCCTCCCAAACCGACACGAATTGGATCAGCGGACATCGTTGGAACGAGGGGGCCGTGTCGGTTACGTAGTTAGCACCCCGGCAAGACCGGAACCCTGTCAATCTCCGCTGAGATTAAGCTAGGATGGACACGTCGACACTATGGGGTCAATAATGCTGTTCCGTCGCTTGATAGATATTTTCTATCAAAACGCTTGGCTATCAGCCAGCCGCCGCCCCTCATGAAGGAGCGCAGAAACAAGAGGGGTAAAGGGTTCACGATGCTGCGCCACGAGACCCACCAAATGTTCGGCTTCGGGTTCGATAATTGGTATCATGCGGATCTCTGCCGAAAACCCAAAGGATTCAGCGACATTTTTCGGCATGATCGACGCCCAGCGCCCGGTTCGAATATGCGAAAAAAGCACGATCATTGAATTTGACTCGAGGGTAGGCTTGGGCACAACGCCAGCTTCAGCCATATGCTGATTGATGATCCGCCGGTTTTGCATGTCCGCAGTCAATAGACAAAGCCGAAGATCTGCAACTTCCCTCCAGGTCACAGTCGTTTGATCGGAGAGAGGCGTGCCTGCTGCGGTGATCAGATGATAGCGCTCAGGATAGAGCGGCACCACCGTGACCCTGCCCAACGGCTCGTTGTCGAGATAGGTGATGCCCGCGTCAACCTCGAAATTCTCAAGCAGGCTCAGGACCTGCAGCGACGTGCGTGAACTTATTGAGAAAGTAACATCGGGATGCTTCGCCTGAAACGGTTCCGTGATGCGGGGAACCATGGCAAGTGCCGTCGGGATGACCGCGATGCGAATGTGACCGGCCAGGCCGTGGCGGGCGGCCCGCATTTCCTCGCGCATCGTACGAGTATCGCCGACGATCCGCCGCGCCCATTCGAGGACGCGCTGGCCTTCAGGCGTCAGACCCTGGAACCGCGACCCCCTCTGCACCAACAAGACGCCGAGCTGGTCTTCAAGTTGACGGATCGCTGCCGATAGCGTCGGCTGCGATATCCCGCATTCCTCGGCGGCCCGCCCGAAGTGCCTTTCGCGCGCCAAGGCGATAAAGAATTCCAGCTTGTCGATCATCGGCGCTCCTCGCAGCAGAGGATTAGCATGTCGCGGGCGACACACAAACAGGTAACGAGGACCGTCCGATACACTATTCGATCTGGGGCGCGGGCCCATCGTTCGGCACGCAATACATCCTGTATAGTACCGATACCAGCTCGGTCAGTCCCGGATTGGCAATGCTGTAGTAGACCATCCGGCCTTTACGACGAGTCTTGACCAATCGCTCCAGACGCAGCCGCGCGAGATGCTGCGATACAACCGCTTGCTGCACGTTCACGATCGCCTCGATTTCGCCTACCGTTTTTTCACCTCGGCTCAGGATGCAAAGAATGAGCAGCCTCGTCTCATGAGAAAGCGCCTTCAGCAAATCGCTCGCCGCCCTCGCCTTCGTCATGAAGTCGTCCAATTGGTCGCTCTCGATTTCAGCATTTGGCAAGTGAACAGTCATGAAGCGTTCCGCAGCGTTGTACAAATCTCTAAAATGCGATACCCCATAGCGCATTACCCCCTAAAAACCAAGTGCGCGGCATGGCCCGACCAAGGCACACGCTCGACTTCACGAACACTGAGACGAATCAAAGCGAGACCGAGTCGATTCTCTCCTTGAGCAGTGCGGCGCTGCGCATCAACGCCTCACGCTCGCCAGCATCAAGTTCTGGAAAGAGATCGGCAAGAACGCCTTCCGCCCCTATGACTCGAGGAAACGAAAGCGCGACGTCCTTTACGCCTTCGACCTCAGCCGTGACTACCGAGACCGACAGGACGTCCCTCTGGTCCTGCGCGACCGCCTTGACGATACGCGCCAGACCGGCGCCGATGCCGAAATAGGTCGAACCCTTGCCTTTGATAATCCTGTAGGCTGCATTGCGCACGCCATCGTCGATTTCGTTCCGGACCTCGGCGGTCAACGGCTTTCCTACCTGATCGGCAAAAGAATGCAGGGCGACGGATCCGGCCCGTGCGTTTGACCAGGCGAGTACTTCGCTGTCTCCATGCTCTCCAAGTACATAGGCGTGGACCGACTGAGGGGCAATTCCGAGATGCCGCCCGATCAGGCTCCGGAACCGCGCGGTGTCGAGGATTGTGCCGGAACCGATCACCCGTTGCGGCGGCAGACCCGAAAGCCGCGTAGCAATCTGGGTCATGATGTCCACTGGGTTGGAAGCGATGAGCAGGATCGCATCTGGCGCAGCCTGCCGAACATTGCCAACAACCTGCCGGAAAACCTCGGCATTACGCTCCAGCAGTTCGAGCCTCGTTTCCCCGGGTTTCTGGCCAACACCGGCGGCAAGAATGACGACTTTGGCACCTTCGAGATTCTCGTAGCTGCCTGCACTGACGGTCGTCGCGGAAACAAAAGGTACGGCATGAGAGATATCCTCTGCCTGTGCAACGGCCAACTCCTGGTTCAGGTCTACCAGCACGATCTCGCTGGCAACTCCCAACATGGCGAGCGCGTAGCCCGCCGAGCTGCCCACCATTCCCGCACCAACAATCCCGACCTTCATGGCTGCCTCTCCACACTTCGGTTTGCTTGTGCTAACTCTAATGCTTCGTGCCGGATCAGGCGAGCAAATGTTCGCCCGCCCCCATGAGGATCACAATCTCCCCGGACGCCCGGAGCCAAGAAACAAAAAAAGCGGCCTCGCGGCCGCTTCTTCCAATCTTGTTGGAGCATTTGGCTCAGGCCGGAATCAGCACGCCATTCAGATGGGTGAGCTCGGCGAGGTACTGTTCGAGACGAGTCTTGTGCTCATGACTATCAACGTCATTGAGCTCGGCGCGTGCAGCCTCGATGCGCTTGGTCAACGTTTCGCGATTGAGTTCGCTCAGCGCCACGGCCGATTCGGCCAGCAGCGTGCAACCGGAGGGGACGATGTCGGCGAAACCGCCGAACACGACGTATTTCTGCACCTGGCCGGAAGCGAGCTTCACGGTCACGACACCCGGCTTGACTGTAGTCATGGTCGGCGCATGATTAGCCATGACGGTCATTTCGCCTTCGGTAGCCGGAATGACGACTTCGCTTACCTTTTCGGAAAGCAGCAGGCTTTCGGGCGAAACCAGTTCAAAATTGAAATTGTCGGCCATGGCGGTTCACTTCTCTAAAAAGATCGGGAAAGCGGCGCGTGACAAGCACGCGCCTCCAAACCGTTATCAGGCAGCTTCAGCAGCCAGCTTCTTGGCCTTTTCGATCGCCTCGTCCATTGAGCCGACCATGTAGAAGGCCGCTTCCGGAAGGTGGTCGTACTCGCCGTCGACCAGACCCTTGAAGCCCTTGATCGTGTCTTCGAGAGCAACCAGCTTGCCCGGCGAACCGGTGAAGACTTCGGCGACAAAGAACGGCTGCGACAGGAAGCGCTCGATTTTACGGGCGCGCGCTACAGCCAGACGGTCGTCTTCCGACAGTTCGTCCATGCCAAGGATCGCGATGATGTCCTGGAGAGCCTTGTAGCGCTGCAGGGTCGACTGAACCTTACGAGCCACTTCATAGTGCTCCTCGCCAACAACCATCGGGTCGAGCATGCGCGAGGTGGAGTCGAGCGGGTCAACGGCCGGGTAAATGCCCTTTTCGGCGATAGAACGCGACAGAACGGTCGTTGCGTCCAGGTGGGCGAACGAGGTGGCCGGAGCCGGGTCGGTCAAGTCGTCGGCCGGAACGTAAATGGCTTGAACCGAAGTGATCGAACCCTTGGTCGTCGTGGTGATGCGTTCCTGCATCGCGCCCATGTCGGTCGCCAGCGTCGGCTGATAGCCCACGGCCGAAGGAATACGGCCGAGCAGAGCAGACACTTCCGAGCCTGCCTGGGTGAAGCGGAAGATGTTGTCGACGAAGAACAGAACGTCCTGGCCCTTGTCGCGGAAGTCTTCGGCAATCGTCAGACCAGTGAGCGCAACGCGAGCGCGTGCGCCCGGCGGTTCGTTCATCTGGCCGTAAACGAGGGCAGCCTTCGAACCTTCGCCGCCGCCGTGCTTGTTGACGCCCGACTCGATCATTTCGTGATAGAGGTCGTTGCCTTCGCGGGTACGTTCCCCCACGCCTGCGAATACCGAGTAACCACCGTGGGCCTTGGCGACGTTGTTGATCAGTTCCATGATGAGAACGGTCTTGCCGACGCCGGCGCCGCCGAACAGGCCGATCTTGCCACCCTTTGCGTAAGGCGCGAGAAGGTCAACAACCTTGATACCGGTGACGAGGATCTGCGCTTCGGTCGACTGTTCGATATAGGCAGGGGCTTCCTGGTGGATGGCGCGCTTGCCGGAGGTGACCAGCGGACCGGCTTCATCGACGGGCTCGCCGATGACGTTCATGATGCGGCCGAGCGTCTCGGGACCGACCGGAACCGTGATCGGAGCGCCGGTGTCGGTGACCGCCTGGCCGCGAACCAGACCTTCGGTCGAGTCCATGGCAATCGTGCGAACCTGGTTTTCGCCGAGGTGCTGGGCAACTTCGAGAACGAGGCGATTGCCGCCGTTGTCGGTTTCCAGCGCGTTCAGGATCGCAGGCAGCTCGCCGTCGAACGCAACGTCGACGACAGCACCGATGACCTGGGTAACCCGGCCTGCGGAGCCGGTTGCGGCCTTCGCCGCGGTAGATTTCGGGGTAGCTGCCTTAGCCATGTTTCTTACCCTCTTTCCTTAACCTCAGAGCGCTTCCGCGCCCGAAATGATTTCAATGAGTTCCTTGGTGATCTGGGCCTGGCGCTGACGGTTGTACGAGAGCGTAAGCTTGTTGATCATCTCACCAGCATTACGCGTCGCGTTGTCCATCGCGCTCATCTTGGCGCCCATCTCACCGGCGACGTTTTCAAGCAGGGCCCGGAAGATCTGCACAGAGATGTTGCGCGGAATGAGATCACTGAGGATCGCACCGGCATCGGGCTCGTATTCGTAGACGGCAGTCGCACCGGTCGTGGCAACCGCTTCGGGAGCAGCGGCCGGGATCAGCTGCTGTGCAGTCGGCACCTGGCTGATGACGGACTTGAACTCCGAATAGAAAAGCGTCGCGACGTCGAACTCGCCCTTGTCGAACATCGATATGACCTTGCGGCCAATCACGTCGGCGTTTTCGAAAGCAACGCGCTTGACCTCGCGAAGGTCTGTGCGTTCGACGATGTTGGCGCCGAACTCGCGCCGCAGACTGTCGTATCCCTTCTTGCCGACGCAGAAGATCTTGACCGTCTTGCCGGCTGCGAGAAGCTTGCGGGCGTGATCGCGGGCGAAGCGGGCGATCTGCGAGTTGAAACCGCCGCAAAGGCCGCGTTCGGCCGTGCAAACGATAAGCAAATGCACGTCGTCCCTGCCGGTCCCCGTCATCAGCCTGGGTGCACTGTCATCGCTGCCTACCGCCTGAGCGATGTTGGCAAGAACGGCACCCATGCGCTGCGAATAGGGACGTGCGGCCTCGGCCGCCTCCTGCGCACGACGCAGCTTCGCCGCGGCGACCATCTTCATCGCCTTGGTGATTTTCTGCGTCGCCTTGACGGAGGCGATCCGGTTTTTCAGATCCTTAAGTGAAGGCATCCGTTATCCGTCCTTGGCTTGAGCCCCGATTACGCGAAAGACTTGGCGAACTGATCCAGGGCAGCCTTGAGTTTGCCCTTGGTGTCGTCGCTGATGGCCTTGTCGGTACGGATGGCGTCGAGAATGGCCTTGCCTTCCGAACGAAGGTAGGAGAGCAGGCCCTGCTCAAACTTGCCAACCTGGTTGACGGCGATCTTGTCGAGGTAGCCGTTGACGCCGGCGAAGATCACGGCAACCTGTTCTTCCGTCTTCAGCGGCGAGAACTGCGGCTGCTTCAGGAGTTCGGTCAGGCGTGCACCGCGATTCAGCAGGCGCTGGGTCGCAGCATCAAGGTCCGAACCGAACTGGGCGAAGGCGGCCATTTCGCGATACTGGGCAAGTTCGCCCTTGATCGAGCCGGCAACCTGCTTCATCGCCTTGATCTGGGCCGACGAGCCGACGCGCGAAACCGACAGACCGACGTTAACGGCCGGACGGATACCCTGGTAGAACAGGTCGGTTTCGAGGAAGATCTGGCCGTCGGTGATCGAGATCACGTTGGTCGGGATGAACGCCGACACGTCGTTGCCCTGGGTCTCGATGACCGGCAGCGCGGTGAGCGAACCGGCACCCTTTTCGTCCGAGAGCTTTGCAGCGCGCTCGAGCAGGCGGGAGTGCAGGTAGAAGACGTCGCCCGGATAAGCTTCGCGGCCCGGCGGACGGCGCAGCAGAAGCGACATCTGGCGGTAAGCGACAGCCTGCTTGGAAAGGTCATCGTAACCGATCAGGGCGTGCTGGCCGTTGTCACGGAAGTATTCGCCCATCGCGCAGCCCGCGAACGGAGCAAGGTACTGCATCGGAGCCGGATCGGAAGCGGTCGCAGCGACAATGATCGAGTACTTGAGAGCACCGCGTTCTTCGAGAACCTTCACGAACTGGGCAACCGTCGAACGCTTCTGGCCGATTGCGACGTAGACGCAGTACAGCTTGTCTCCGTCCGGACCATTGTCGTGAATGGCCTTCTGGTTGAGGATCGTGTCGAGAATGATCGCGGTCTTGCCGGTCTGGCGGTCGCCGATGACCAATTCGCGCTGGCCGCGGCCGACCGGGATCAGGGCGTCAATGGCCTTGAGGCCGGTCGACATCGGCTCGTGAACCGACTTGCGCGGGATGATACCGGGAGCCTTGACGTCGACGCGAGCGCGACGGGCCGCATTGATCGGGCCCTTGCCGTCGATCGGGTTGCCGAGCGCGTCGACGACGCGGCCGAGCAGCTCCGGACCGACCGGGACGTCCACAATGGCGCCAGTCCGCTTGACCGTGTCGCCTTCCTTGATGTCACGGTCCGAACCGAAAATAACGACACCGACATTGTCGGCTTCGAGGTTCAGCGCCATGCCACGGATGCCGCCAGGGAACTCGACCATTTCGCCAGCCTGGACGTTGTCGAGACCGTAAACACGGGCAATACCGTCACCGACGGAGAGCACCTGGCCGACTTCGGAGACTTCCGCCTCTTTGCCGAAGTTTTTGATTTGATCTTTCAGAATTGCGGAAATTTCCGCGGCGCGGATATCCATCAGCCAACCTCTTTCAGTGCAAGCTTAAGGGTGGAAAGTTTGGTGCGAAGAGACGTGTCGATCTGGCGCGAGCCGACCTTGACGATCAGACCACCGAGAATGGACGGATCGATCGTGACTTCGATCGTTACATCCTTGTCGGTGACGCTCTTCAGCGCCGCCTTCAATTCTTTTTCCTGTTCCGAAGACAGGGCATGAGCCGACGTGACCTGAGCCGTGATCTCTCCGCGATGACGGGCGGCGATCTGCCGGAAGGCGGAAATCATGCCCGAGACGGCGAAGAGACGGCGGTTGCCAGCGACGACCTTGAGGAAGTTTGCGACGAGCCCACCGATAGCGGCCCTCTCGCAGATGGCGACAATCGCCTTCGTCTGATCCTCGGCGGAAAATACCGGGGAAGCGACCAGCCGCTTCAGGTCATCGCTCGAGTCGATCATCGCCTGGAACCGGTTGAGATCGGCACTGACAGCATCGATCGATCCCGCTTCGAGCGCAAGCTCGAAAAGCGAGGAAGCATAGCGCTCCGCTACACCTGAAATAAGCTGGGATGTGTCTGCCACGGGCAAAAATTTCCCTGATTTTGACCCAGAACCGACACCCTTTCAGCACGAAAGCGGTACGGTCTTGAAATCGTTACGTTTTCCCCCAGAAACACAAGCCGTTGTGACTTGCGTTTTCCGAATTCGCGGTCCGTCTAGCATAGGAAGTCCGGACTCGCAACACGCGTATTGCCGGTTTACGCCTTTAGGACAAGTGCGTGCATGCAATTTTGTGCGAAACTGCGGCAAATTGACAAAGCAAGCAGCACTCATTCGCGAATGCCGGTCAGGTGAGCCCGAAAACGTAGGCTATCGGAAGCGATGCCAGCGCGATTTGCACAACCAACAGTAGAAAACTCCGCAATGAATTTCCGCTATCCGACATAATGGAGAGAATCCTCGCAAAAGCGGACATGCCGAGAGCCGCTCCAAGCGCGAGATAGAGCATCGGCTGCGCGAGCAGAAGGGCGCATGCCGAGAAGCCGAGAAGCAGGCCTCCGGAGGAACGGGCTGCGCCATAACCCTCCGCCCTTCCGTCGCGCAATTGCAGCCCTATGAAATGCAATGAGAGACCAGGCGCAAACATCACAATAAGCCCGATCAACGCCGAGGCGGCTGCCGCGGCAAAAGCCAGTTGCTCGCCCAATTCCGTGGGAAAATAGAACTCCATCTCGATCCTCGTATCAAACCGACTATTTCGGATGCCTTATCGCACATCAGAGTATGTGGAGGTATCACTCTGCCCGGTGAATCGGAAGGTCTTTCAACGCTTCTTGCTCAATCTGGCAGAGGGATGGTCAAGCGACCAACCGTCGTCAAAGGAAGCTCTGCGGATCGACGTCCACCTGCACATGGATGGATCGACGCTCCTTCGGGCCTCTTTCCAGCATCAGGCGGACAAAGCCCTGCATATCGCTGTTGCGCCGGCCATGGATGAGGAGACGGAAGCGGTGCCGCCCACGGATGAGAGCAAGCGGCGCTTCGGCGGGTCCAAGGATTGCGATCCCTGTTTCATGCGGCGCCGCATTCCGCAATTGCCGTGCATGGGTTTCGGCCTCGCCACGACTATCCGCCGAGACTATGATCGACACCAGCCGTCCGAAGGGCGGCAGCCCTGCCCGTTCGCGCTCGGCAATCTCGCGCTCGTAGAACGCACTTGCATCGCCGGAGACGAGCGCTTGCATCACCGGGTGCTGCGGCTGGTATGTCTGGAGCAGACCATGGCTCTTGCGGCCGGTGCGCCCAGCGCGCCCCGTAACTTGAGAGAGCAGTTGAAACGTGCGCTCGGCGGCGCGCGGATCTCCGTTGGCGAGCCCTATGTCGGAATCGACGATGCCGACCAGGGTCATCAGCGGGAAGTTATGTCCTTTGGCCACCAGCTGTGTGCCGATAACGATGTCCGCTTGCCCGTCAGCGATCGCCTCCAGTTCCAGGCGCAAGCGTTTGACGCCGCCGAGATCGGAGGAAAGCACGAGGGTCCGCGCCTCGGGAAAATGGCGCTCCACCTCCTCGGCGATCCGTTCGACCCCCGGACCGCAGGCGACCAGGTGGTCGAGCGTGCCGCATTCGGGACAGGCATTCGGCGTCGGCTCGCAGTAGCCGCACTGGTGGCACTGGATCTGTCCACGAAAACGATGCTCGACCAGCCAGCTCGAACACTGCGGGCACTGGAACCTGTGTCCGCAAACCCTGCAGAGCGTAAGCGGCGCATATCCGCGCCGATTGAGGAAAAGCAGGGCCTGTTCGCCACGCTCGATCGTCTTGCCCACCGACTTCAGCAGGATCGGCGAGAGGAAGCCCCCGCGCTCCGGTGGGTGGCGCCGCATATCGATAAGATGCAGATCGGGTAGCGCCGCGCCGGCGAAACGGGTCGGCAAGTGAATGCGCTTGTATCGACCGTTAAGACAGTTGACCTGGCTCTCGACCGATGGCGTTGCAGAAACGAGCACCACCGGGAAATCAGCGATCCGCGCCCGGACGATGGCCATGTCACGGGCATTGTAGAAAACCCGGTCTTCCTGTTTGTAGGCCGGATCGTGCTCTTCGTCGACGATGATCAGCCCGAGATCCTCAAATGGCAGGAAAAGTGCCGAACGGGCACCGGCCACGACCCTGATCTCTCCGGTTGCCGCCTGTCGCCAGACCTTTTCGCGCATGCGCGTCGAAAGGTCCGAATGCCACTCACCTGGCTTCGATCCGAAACGATCCTGGAATCGCTCCAGGAAATTTGCCGTAAGCGCGATTTCGGGCAGCAGAATGAGCACCTGCCGGCCCTGCCGCAGAGTCTCTGCAATGGCCTCGAAATAGACTTCCGTCTTGCCGGACCCCGTTACCCCGTCGATCAGGGCCACGGAGAATCCACTTGTCCCAACACCCTCGAGAATGCCGTCGGCGGCTTCCCGCTGCGGCCCTTCGAGTTTCGCCTCGGCGAAGTCGGGATCCGGCTTCGCCACTACGGGCGCCGGCGGCAGGAAGATCGTCTCGAAGACACCGTGGCTGGCAAGTCCATCGATGACGCTTGAGGAAACACCCGCCGCATGCGCAAGGCCGCTGCGAGTCCAGGAAAGCCCGTCACTCGCCAGATCGAGCACCTTGCGGCGCGCCGGCGTGAGGCGCTCGGGTTCGATCCCCGCGAAACGCAATCCCTCGACCATCGGCTCCGGATCGAGAGCCGCAGGGGCCCTGAGCGCCATGCGCGCCACCAGACCGGGTGGGGAGAGCGTATAGGCTGCGACCCAATCGAGAAAGGTACGCATGGCAAGATCGATCGGTGGGCAATCGAACACCTTTCCGATCGGCCTCAGCTTGCGCGCTTCGACCGAACCGCCTTCGGGACCATCCCAAACCACGCCGATCACCTGGCGTGGGCCGAGAGGAACCTGCACGATCGATCCCGGCATCACCGCCATTCCCTCGGGTACGACATAGGAATAAGGCACAGGTGCGGGCATCGGCACCAACACGGGCACGACACGATCCTTCGGGACGGCGAAGAGTTCGGGCGAATCGTCTTTCATTTGCCAGCAACTTGCCTCTGCCGGGGCGGAAAGGGAACCGCAAAAGCGGAGGTGGCCGGGAAGCGCCGCCCATTGCTTCCTCAGGAAGCTCGGGCTCGTTCAGAACGAAAACGAACTATTCGCGTCGGCTGCGAGGTCATGAACGGTATGCTGTTCAAGCGCCGCGGTGACATCAGTCAGATCGCCTTCGAGCTGATCCGGCTGGATCAACTGGCCAATGGTGAAATCAAAACGGTCGCCCTTCTTGTTCAGAAGTTCGTAGAACACCGTCATGTCACGGAGCTCCGTCGACCACTTCGCGAACCAGTAGAACAATCCCGAATTTCGAGCCCGCATGTGGACGGGAAGAATGGGCAAGTTGTACTTGCGGGCAAGCCCGACCGCCGATGTTTTCCAGGGGCGCTCGTTGAGACGGCCGTTCGCCCAATAAGCGATGCGCCCCGATGGAAAGAGGACCGTGGCTTTCTCCTCCTCGATCGCCCGATTCGTCAGTTGCAGGGTTTCGCGGGCTTTGAGTTTGCTCTTGTGTTCTTCGCGCCATTCAACCGGAATGACGATCTCCACCAGTCTCGGATTGACCCGCACCGCATCTCGATTGGCGAAGAACATCATGTCCGGACGGCGATGCTTGAGGAGATCGAAAACGGCAACGCCATCAGCGATCCCGGTCGGGTGGTTGCTCACCATGATGAAACCACCCGACGTAGGGATGCGTTCGCCGTGACTAACCTTGATATCGAGTTGCAAGACCGCGCTCAGGTATTCGAAGGCCTGAAAGCCAGGCATGTTCGCGATATCGTTGGCGAACTCTATCGCCTTGGCATAGCGAAGCAACGTGTACAGAAATGGCCGCATGACAGGCCAGAGGGGATTTCGGACGATTTTCTCGCCACGCTCGGCGATCAGTGTATCAACAATGTGGCCGGGTTGCCCTTGGGATACCAGAGCCACCGTTTCGGCGAACTGCCCGAACACTGTCAACGAATCACGGCGAGCCATGTAAAACCCCGATAGTATCGATTAGCCTCTATCGCAGCCTAATGTGATCGAACAGTGACAGATCATGCGACGTTAGCGCTTCCCTAACACCTGACGGGCATGTTGGCGCAGCAAGGACTCAAAGTAAAGGTACGAGACCGGTGAATGCACCGCTGATCATCGCCGCACCCGACCTCCTGAGAGAGCGCACAAGCTGGCTCGAAAGCCTCGCGGGCGAACGTCGCCTCGCCGCCAATACGCTGGAAGCCTATGAACGGGATACGCGCCAGTTTCTAGGATTTCTGACGACGCACCTCGGGGGGGCGCCGTGTATCCGCGACATCTCCGAGTTGCGCCCGGCGGATCTGCGCGCTTTTCTCGCGGCACGCAGAAAGGAAGGATCGGGCGCCCGCTCGCTTGGCCGACACCTCGCAGGTCTGCGCTCATTCCTGCGCTATCTGGAAAAGAAGGGGCTGGTGAACGCTGCGGGCGCCGTTGCTTTGCGCTCGCCGAAGCAACCGAAATCCCTTCCCAAACCGTTGAGTGGAGACCAGGCACTCTCGGTCGTCAGTGCCGATATGCAACTCAATGACGAACCCTGGATAGCAGCACGCGACGCTGCCGTCCTGACGCTGCTCTACGGGTGCGGGCTGCGCATTTCCGAGGCTCTTGACCTCACTCCGAAGGCTTTTTCCGGTTCAGCCAACGCCCTTCGTATCAACGGCAAGGGTGGCAAGACGCGCCTCGTTCCGCTTCTCCCGACTGTGGCGGAGGCCGTACAGGCATATATGCGCCTCTGCCCTCACCATCTGGAAGCGGATTCGCCCCTCTTCCGCGGCGCTCGTGGCGCAAAGCTGCAGCCAGCCATCATTCAGCGGGAGATGCAACGCCTCCGCTCCGCGCTCGGTCTTCCCGATTCGGCGACCCCCCATGCGCTGCGCCATTCGTTCGCAACGCATCTCTTGAGCGGCGGCGGCGACCTGCGCACCATCCAGGAATTGCTGGGTCATGCCAGCCTTTCGACGACGCAGGTTTATACCGGCGTCGATTCGATCAGGCTTCTAGACGTTTACGACAAGGCGCATCCTCGTGCCTGAGGCCCACGTTAACCAAACGCATTAAGGGAACATGAGGGCATGGGCTCTAGGCTGGCAAACGAATGCAATTGGATAGATCCATGATCGCGAACTCCATCAACCGGCAGAGGCTGCACCCTATCCACCTGCGTACAGGCGACCTGGCCCTCTGGCTCATTGCCTCCCTTCACATCGTTGTCGCGGTCTCACTGCTGCTTGTCCTTGCGTCCCTCTCGCCGGCGCAGGGCGCCGAAGACGTCGCCTGCCCTGGAACGAACCTGCTGATCGGCCTCAAGGATAACGATCCAAAGGCCTATGCCGAGGTAATTCATGAAGGCGCAAAGACACCGAACGGCAAGGGCATTCTTTGGAAGATCGAGAAGGACGGCATCGAACCTTCATGGCTTCTCGGCACCATGCATGTGACCGATCCGCGTGTCCTGACCATGTCCGATGCTGCCCGCAAAGCCCTGGATGCCGCCTCGACCATTGTGGTCGAATCAGACGAAATCCTGGACGATAAGAAGGCGGCCGTCGCTCTTCTGCTCCATCCGGAACTCACCATGTTCACCGATGGAACGACCATTGCGGACCATCTGTCTGCCGAGGAAGCGAGCCGTCTGGAAACGGGACTCAAGGAACGCGGAATCTCGATGACGGCGGTTGCGCGCATGAAGCCATGGATCATTTCGAGTTTCGTGGCGCTCCCGGCGTGCGAGTTGGCCCGCAAGGCCAAGGGCGCCTCCTTCCTCGACAAGCACATTGCCGAAGACGCTCTGAAATCGGGCAAGCAGATCGTGGGGCTCGAGACATTCGCCGAACAGCTCGCCGCAATGGCCGAACTCCCGGTGGAATTTCACTTGCAGGCGCTGATCGAGACCCTGGCCCTGGGCGACAAGATGAATGACATCATCGAGACCATGACCCAGCTTTATCTCGCCGGCGACATCGGATTGACCATGCCGATGCTCAAGGTGGTCGCGCCCAGTGAACCCGGCGAAGAGGAAAGCGGCTATGCCGCTTTCGAAAAACGCATCGTCCTCGACCGCAACAAGGTCATGGCCAAAGGAAGCGCTCCAGCGCTCGCCAAGGGCAATGCATTCATCGCCGTCGGTGCCCTGCACCTGCCCGGAGAGGAAGGCCTGGTCGAATTGCTGCGCAAGCAGGGATACACGGTAAGCGCCACCAACTGACGATGGCGCCGACCGTGCTGCCCCCTTCTCACCCCTTGGTCATGCGCTGAGCGACCGGCGTCTTCCACACGAATTGGTGCACGAGGACGGCACCGACGTGCACGACGATCAGGATCCACATCAAGAGCTTCATCGGTCCGCCATGCGGCCCACCCGCCGCCTCGACGCCGCCGTAATAGGCCAACGCGCCGCTGATAGGCATGGCGAAGAACAGCAAGTAGAAAGCGCCACTGGAGACCTTTGCGGCGAGCCGTCCAAGCGGCGGCTCTTCGGCGGGCGCCTCAGGAGCACCATGTGTGAGGCGCAGGATGACGCGGATAACCGCGAGACTGAGCACGGCAATGCCGACATAGGCATGGATATTGGCCGATGCGATCATGTCGGGGGTGGGGGTTTGCCCCTCTTCCGCCGCCTCGGAAAGCTCTTCCATCGCTTCGGCAAAGAGCAGATTGAACAGGATGAGACCGGCCATCAGCCAGTGGATTAGGCGCTGCGGAATGGAATAGGACAAAACGGGGGAGGACGCCATTTTCTTGCCTTTCGTCAATCGGTTAGGGGCAATTGCGTCCAGATGATAAAGGCCGCGCCCTGCATGGCAAGACGCGGCCAGTAAAATGACGAAGAATTAACCCGTCAGGACGGACGAATCACATGTGGATCGGCTTGAAGAAAGCGGCAAGCGCGGCTTCCTTCACGGCTTCCGACATGGTCGGATGCGCGTGGCAGGTCCGGCCGAGATCTTCCGCCGAGCCGCCGAACTCCATCAGCACCGCTGCCTCGTGGATCATTTCGCCAGCACCGAAGCCGACGATATGGACGCCAAGCACGCGATCAGTCTGCTTGTCGGCCAGAACCTTCACGAAGCCGTCGGTCGCGAGCATCGCACGAGCCCGGCCATTGGCCATGAACGGGAACTTGCCGACCTTGTAGGCCACGCCGGCGGTCTTGAGCTCTTCCTCGGTTTTGCCGACGGACGCGACCTCGGGCTGCGTGTAGACGACGCCCGGAATCACGTCGTAGTTCACATGGCCTGCCTGGCCGGCAAGGATCTCGGCGAGTGCCACGCCCTCGTCCTCGGCTTTGTGCGCCAGCATCGGCCCCTTGACGACGTCGCCGATCGCATAGATGCCGGCGACGTTGGTCCGGTAGTGGCGGTCAATCTCGACGCGGCCGCGACCATCGAGCACAACGCCCGCCTCGGCAAGCCCCAGGCCTTCGGTATATGGTTTGCGGCCGGTGGCGATCAAGACGACATCGGCATCGAGCACAACCGCATCGCCGCCCTTCACCGGTTCGAAGGTGACCTTGGCGCCCTTGCCGGATTTTTCGACGCCGGTAACCTTGGCACCGAGATTGAACTCCATACCCTGTTTTGCGAGCATGCGCTGGAACTGCTTGGAGACTTCACCGTCCATGCCGCCGAGAATGGTATCGAGATATTCGACGACCGTCACCTTGGCGCCGAGCCGCGCCCAGACCGAACCGAGTTCGAGCCCGATGACGCCGCCGCCGACGACGACCATCTTGCCCGGAACTTTGTCGAGCGCGATGCCACCGGTGGACGAGACGATGACCTTCTCATCGATCTCGACGGCGACGCCGGGAATGCCGGCAACATCGGAACCGGTAGCGATGACGATGTTCTTGGCTTCAAGCTCCTGAACCTCGCCCTTCTCGTTCGTCACTGAAACCTTGCCGACCCCGAGAATCTTGCCCGTTCCCTGGAAACCGTCGATCTTGTTCTTCTTGAACAGGAAGGCAACACCGTCGACGTTCGACTTAACGGTCGCGTCCTTGTGCGCCATCATCTTTTCGAGATTGAGCTTCGGCGCGGCGACTTCGACGCCCAGCGCGTCCATTCCATGTGCCGCATGATGGAACATCTCGGAGGCATGCAGCAGCGCCTTCGAAGGAATGCAGCCGATATTGAGGCATGTCCCGCCGTAAGTTGCACGCTTTTCGACCACGGCCACCTTGAGGCCGAGCTGGGCCGCCTTAATCGCGCAAACATAGCCGCCCGGGCCACTTCCGATTACCACCACATCATAAGCCATCGTATCGTTCCTTCGACTGTTACAGTGCTGTCACCCGTCAGGCCTTGGGCGAACATTGCTTGAATGTGAAGACATCCCGCGGCGTCGCAGTTACGGCCTCCCCATACGAGGATGCCGCGATCACCGGTCCGAAGCCCGGCAGGATGAGAGTGTCGGGCGCATCGGTGTCTTCCGGCGGAAGAAGACCTATCTGAGCGGTCGCCTTGTCGGCCGCATATATAATGCCTTTCCAGACGGTGCAGGCGGCGATGTCCGCGCCCGTCACGTCACCCTCAGGGCAATTGTCGAGAGCCATCGCCACCGGGCGCTCGATTTCTGGATCGAACATCACATGGCCTTCGACATTCATCTTGGCCGCGGGGGCGACCAGCGAAAAGCGGTGGCTGACCGGCGTGCTCTCTCCGCTTGCCTCGAAACGAAGCTCGATGCCTGCTTCGGCTTCGGCATATACAGCGCGTTCGATCGGGCAATCGGCGGCGGCAACCGGGTAAGACCCGATCATCCCGGCGGCAGCGATGAACGACGTCAGCCGGACCTTCATCTCAATTGGCCTTTGCCGCCGCGAGTTTCAGGCCGAAGGCAATGAACACAAGGCCCGAAGCACGATTGATCCATTTGCTCATGCGGGAAAAGACCGCACGCATACGCGGCGTCGTCATGAAGAAGGACACGCCGACAAACCAGGCAATCAGGCAGGTCGCCATGACCAGGCCATAGCCGAACTTCACCATGCCCGGGGTCGAGGCGCTGACCAGCGCCGAGAAGATCGACAGGAAGAACAGGACCGGCTTCGGATTGAGCGCATTGGCCAGAAAACCGAGGCCAAACGCGCGAAACGCGCTCTGACGCGGCGCATCGGGTAGGCCCGTCACGGGATCGAGATCCGTCCGGCCGGCCCGCAGGGCCATGACGCCCATATAGATCAGATACGCAGCCCCTACCCACTTGATGATCCCGAACAGCAACAGGGATTGCGAGATGATGAGCCCGAGGCCGAGGATCGTATAGGTCACATGGAACATCAGCGAGGTGCCGATGCCGATGCTGGTCAGGATCGCCGCGTGTCGCCCATGCACCATAACTTGGCGCATGACCATAGCCGTGTCGGCTCCCGGCGCGACGATCGCGAAGGAGAAGACAGCCATCAGCGAGGCGAGTTCCAGGAGATAGGCGTGCATCTTCGTTTTCCTTCCGACGTCGGCGCGATCACTGGTTCGCCACTATGCCGGATTGAACGGCAGGCTGCCAGAGGCAGCCTGCCGAGGTCTTTGCTTAGAGATCGAGAACCAAGCGTTCCGGGTCTTCCAGGCTTTCCTTGACACGAACCAGGAATGTCACGGCTTCCTTGCCGTCGACCATCCGGTGGTCATATGAAAGAGCCAGATACATCATCGGACGGATCACGACTTGGCCACCGATGGCGACCGGACGGTCCTGGATCTTGTGCATGCCAAGAATGCCGGACTGCGGGGCATTGAGGATCGGCGAGGACATCAGCGAGCCGTAGACGCCACCGTTGGAGATCGTGAAGGTACCGCCCTGCATGTCGGCCATGGAGAGCTGGCCATCGCGCGCCAGCCTGCCGAGGCGGCCGATGTCCTTTTCGATTTCCGCAATGGACATCTGGTCGGCATCGCGCACGACCGGCACGACCAGGCCCTTGTCGGTACCTACGGCGACACCGATATGGCAGTAGTTCTTGTAAATGATGTCGGTACCGTCGATCTCGGCGTTAACAGCCGGGAGTTCCTTGAGCGCGTGGGTCACGGCCTTGGTGAAGAAGCCCATGAAGCCGAGCTTCACGCCATGCTTCTTCTCGAAGATGTCCTTGTACTTGTTGCGCAGGCTCATGACCGCCGACATGTCCACCTCATTGTAGGTCGTCAGCATGGCTGCGGTATTCTGGGCATCCTTGAGACGCTTGGCAATCGTCTGGCGCAGGCGGGTCATCTTGACCCGCTCTTCACGGACCACATCGTCGGCGGCCGAGGGCGCACGAGGGGCAGCGGTCGGGGCCGGAGCGGCGGCCGTCGTCACACCCTTCGCGACAGCGGCGATAACGTCGCCCTTGAGGACCTGGCCACGCTTGCCGGTTCCTTCCACCTGATCGGCCGAAAGCTGGTTTTCAGCCAGCATTTTTGCAGCCGCCGGAGCGGCCGGCATAGCGGACACCGGCGCAGCAGGGGCAGCGGCGGTAGCAGGCGCGGCCGCCTTCGCTGGCTCTGCGGAAACGGCGCCGGCAGCACCTTCGGCGATCTGGCCGAGCAGGGCGCCGAGACCGACGGTTTCCCCGTTGGCGGCAACGATTTCGGTGAGCACGCCTGAAGCAGGCGCAGGGACTTCGACGGTTACCTTGTCGGTTTCCAGTTCGACAATGGGCTCGTCTGCCTTGACGGTATCGCCAACCTTCTTGAACCAGGTGCCGACCGTGGCTTCGCTGACGGATTCACCCAAGGTGGGTACGCGGATTTCTGTAGCCATGTTTTCAATTCCGTTGATCAGTTAGCGGTTTCTGTCGAATGGTTGGTGTTGCCGGGGAGCGTCAGCCCCCCAGCGCGTCCTCGAGGAAGGCTTCCAGCTGTGCCAGGTGCTTCGACATGAGACCGGTTGCCGTCGATGCTGCAGCCGGACGACCGGTATAGCGGACCCTCTGGTACTTCGCGTCGATATGGGCAAGCACCCACTCCAGATAGGGGTCGATGAACGACCACGCGCCCATGTTCTTGGGCTCTTCCTGGCACCACACCATTTCCGCGTTGCGGAAACGGGACAGCTCGTTGATCAACGCCTTTGCCGGGAACGGATAGAGCTGTTCGATACGAAGCAGATAGACGTCATCAATACCGCGCTTTTCACGCTCTTCCAGGAGGTCGTAATAGACCTTGCCCGAACACATCACCACGCGACGGATCTTGTTGTCCTTCTGCAGCTTGATTGGACCATCCTTGATGACTTCCGCATCATCCCAGAGCAGACGATGGAACGACGATTCACCCGCCATCTCGGCAAGGCTCGATGTCGCGCGCTTGTGGCGCAGAAGGGACTTCGGCGTCATAAGGATCAACGGCTTGCGGAAGTCGCGCTTCATCTGGCGGCGCAAGATGTGAAAGTAGTTCGCCGGAGTCGTAACGTTGGCGACCTGCATGTTGTCTTCGGCGCAAAGCTGCAGGTAACGCTCAAGACGAGCGGAGGAATGTTCCGGACCCTGTCCTTCATAGCCGTGCGGCAGCAGGCAGACGAGGCCGGACATGCGAAGCCACTTGCGCTCACCCGAGGAGATGAACTGGTCGAACACGACCTGCGCACCGTTGGCGAAGTCACCGAACTGCGCCTCCCAAAGGGTCAGTGCGTTGGGACGTGCCAGCGAGTAGCCGTATTCGAAACCGAGCACCGCCTCTTCCGAGAGCATCGAGTTGATCACTTCGTAGCGCGCCTGCGTGGGCGACAAGTTCGCGAGCGGGATATAGCGTTCTTCCGTTTCCTGATCGTAGAGCACCGAATGGCGCTGCGAGAAGGTTCCGCGCTCGCAATCCTGACCGGAAAGGCGGACCTTGTGACCGTCAAGGCAGAGCGATCCGAAGGCCAGCGCTTCAGCCATAGCCCAATCGACGCCCTCACCGGTGTCCACCATCTGGGCGCGGTTATCCATAAAGCGCTGGATGGTGCGGTGTGCTTTGAAACCTTCTGGGATCGTCGAAAGCTTGCGGCCGATCTCCTTCAACGACTTCATGGGAACGGCGGTCTTGCCCCGGCGCTGCTCGTCGGCGTTATCGGCGGTGCGAAGGCCGGACCATGCGCCGTCGAGCCAGTCAGCCTTGTTCGGCTTGTAGGATTGGCCCGCTTCGAATTCCTGCTCGAGATGCGCACGCCAGTCGGCCTTCATCTTTTCCAGGTCGCCTTCGGTGATGAGGCCCTCGGCGATCAGGCGCTCGGCATAGAGCTGGACGACCGTCTTGTGGGCGCGGATTGCCTTGTACATCTTCGGTTGCGTGAACGCCGGCTCGTCGCCTTCGTTGTGGCCGAAGCGGCGATAGCAGAACATGTCGACAACGACCGGCTTGTGGAACTTCATCCGGTATTCGGTGGCAATCTTCGCGGCGTAGGTGACCGCTTCCGGATCGTCGCCGTTCACATGGAAGATCGGCGCTTCGATCATCTTGGCGACGTCCGACGGATAGGGCGAAGACCGTGAGAAGGCAGGGTTGGTCGTGAAACCGATCTGGTTGTTGATGATAAAATGCATGGTGCCGCCGACGCGGTGTCCACGCAGCCCAGATAGGCCGAGGATTTCGGCAACGACACCCTGGCCCGCGAATGCAGCGTCACCGTGGAGAAGCAGCGGCAGAACCCTGACACGCTCGCGTAGCGGAATGATGTCGCCTTCCCAGACCTTGGCCAACTGATCTTGCTTCGCGCGAGCCTTGCCCATGACGACCGGGTTGACGATTTCCAGGTGCGACGGGTTGGCCGTCAGAGACAGGTGAACCTTGTTGCCGTCGAATTCGCGGTCCGAGGAAGCGCCAAGGTGATACTTTACGTCGCCCGAGCCCTCGACTTCGTCGGGCTTGAATGAGCCGCCCTTGAACTCGTGGAAGATTGCGCGATGCGGCTTGCCCATGACTTGGGAGAGCACATTCAGGCGGCCGCGATGCGCCATGCCGAGAACGATTTCCTCAAGTCCTTCCTGGCCACCGCGCTTGATGATCTGTTCAAGCGCAGGGATAAGCGCCTCGCCGCCATCAAGGCCGAAACGCTTGGTACCCTTGTACTTGACGTCGATGAACTGCTCGAAGCCCTCCGCCTCGATCAGTTTGGACAGGATTGCTTTCTTGCCGTTCGGAGTGAATTCGACGCCCTTGTCGGGGCCTTCGATCCGCTCCTGGATCCAGGCCTTTTCCTCAGGATTGGAGATATGCATGAACTCGACACCCAGCGTCGAGCAATAGGTGCGCCGGAGGATGTCCAGCATCTCGGGCACAGTTGCATATTCCAGGCCGAGAACATTATCGATGAAGATCTTGCGGTCGTAGTCGGCCTCGGTAAAACCATAGGCCTGCGGCGACAACTCGTTGAAATCCTCGACCGGCGCGGCAATGCCGAGCGGGTCGAGATTGGCGTGCAGGTGGCCGCGCATGCGATAGGCGCGGATCATCATGATGGCGCGAACGGAATCCCGTGCAGCCTGCACGACCTCGGCTTCGCTAAGCGGTTTACCGGCGACCTCGGCCTTGGCCTTCACTTTGGTCTCGATTGCCTTTTCCGCTATACCCCAGTTTCCGTCGAGCGCGGAAACAAGTTCGCCGTTTGCTGCAACCGGCCAGTTCTTGCGCTGCCAGGAAGCTCCGGCGGCGGCCTTCTTCACATCGGCCGGGTCTTCGGCGAGCGCCTTGAAAAAAGCCTGCCATTCGTCCGGGACGGACTTGGGGTCGTCCTCGTAACGTGCGTGGAGCTGTTCGATATAGGCTGCATTCGATCCGTCGAGGAACGACGTGATCAGAAACTGCTCGTTGGCTTCTTGCCTTGCCATACTGTTCGCGGGCGTTTTAGCCCGCCTCCCGACTTGAGGTGATGACCGGAAACCCGGCCTGCCGCTTTCTTGGCCACCCAACGGGCGGCTCTTCTGTCAAAACGCCAAATCAGGCAGACGGACCCTATGTGCGGTCCCCCTGCCTGGCATTGCTTAAGCGGTCTCAGCCCTTGAGGACTTCAACCAGGGTCTTGCCGAGCCGTGCCGGCGATGGCGAAACCTTGATGCCAGCCGCTTCCATGGCTGCAATCTTGGATTCCGCATCGCCCTTGCCGCCCGAAACCACGGCGCCCGCATGGCCCATCGTGCGGCCCTTTGGCGCCGTACGACCGGCGATGAAGCCGGCCATCGGCTTCTTGCGACCCTTCTTGGCTTCGTCGATCAGGAACTGGGCTGCGTCTTCTTCAGCCGCACCACCGATTTCGCCGATCATGATGATCGAAGTGGTGGCCGGGTCGGCGAGGAACAGTTCCAGCACGTCGATGAACTCCGTGCCCTTGACCGGGTCGCCGCCGATACCGACAGCGGTGGTCTGGCCGAGACCTTCGTTCGAGGTCTGGAAGACGGCCTCATACGTAAGCGTGCCGGAGCGCGAGACAATACCAACCGAACCCTTGCGGAAGATCGAGCCCGGCATGATGCCGATCTTGCATTCTTCCGGGGTCAGGATGCCCGGGCAGTTAGGGCCGAGCAGGCGCGACTTCGACTTGTCGAGCTTGGCCTTGACCCGCACCATGTCCATGACCGGGATACCCTCGGTGATGCAGGTGATGAACGGGATCTCGGCTTCAATCGCTTCGATGATTGCGTCGGCAGCGCCTGCCGGCGGGACATAGATCACGGTCGCGTCGGCGCCGGTCTTTTCCTTGCCTTCGGCAACGGAGGCGAAGATCGGCAGGGTTTCACCCTTGGAGCCGGTCCAGGTTTCGCCACCCTTCTTCGGGTGAATGCCGCCGACCATCTGCGTGCCGTAATAGGCAAGCGCCTGTTCGGTGTGGAAGGTACCGGTCTTGCCGGTCAGGCCCTGCACGAGGACCTTAGTATTCTTGTTGACGAGAATCGACATTTTTCTGGTCCCTCAGTTAGCCGTTGATCGCCGCGACGATCTTCTTGGCAGCGTCGTCCAGGTCGTCGGCGGCCGTGATGGCCAGACCCGATTCATTGAGCAGCTTCTTGCCAAGTTCGACATTGGTGCCTTCGAGGCGAACGACGAGCGGAACCTTGAGGCCGACTTCCTTCACCGCGGCTATCACGCCTTCGGCGATGACGTCGCACTTCATGATGCCGCCGAAGATGTTGACGAGGATGCCCTCGACCTTCGGGTCGGCCGTGATGATCTTGAAGGCAGCAGCCACCTTCTCCTTGCCGGCGCCACCGCCGACGTCGCAGAAGTTGGCCGGCTCCTTGCCGTAGAGCTTGATGATGTCCATCGTCGCCATGGCGAGACCGGCGCCGTTGACCATGCAGCCGATGTTGCCGTCCAGGGCGACATAGGCGAGGTCCCACTTGGAGGCTTCGATTTCCTTGGCGTCTTCTTCGGTCTCGTCGCGCAGCGCGCGAACGTCGTCATGACGGAACAGCGCGTTGCCATCGAAGGAGACCTTGGCATCGAGGACGCGCAGATGGTCATTCTTCATGACGATCAGCGGGTTGATCTCGAGCAGCGCCATGTCCTTCTCTACGAAGGCCTTGTAGAGCGCCGGGAAGAGCGACTTGGCGTCTTCGGCGGCGGCACCTTCGAGTTCGAGCGCCTTCGAGATCTTGGCGATATCCGAAGCGGTGACACCGGCTTCCGGATCGATTGCGATCGTGTGGATCTTCTCCGGGGTGTCATGGGCGACAGCCTCGATGTCCATGCCGCCTTCGGTCGAAACGACGAAGGCGACGCGACCGACGGAGCGGTCGACCAACAGCGAACAATAGAGTTCGCGGGCGATGTCGGCGCCGTCTTCGATGTAGAGGCGGTTGACCTGCTTGCCGGCTTCACCGGTCTGGGCCGTCACCAGCGTGTTGCCGAACATTTCCTTGGCATGCGCCTTGGCTTCGTCGATCGAGAAGGCGAGGCGAACGCCGCCCTTGGCGTCCGGGCCGAGTTCCTTGAATTTGCCCTTGCCGCGACCTCCGGCATGGATCTGGCTCTTGACCACGTAGAGCGGGCCGGGAAGCTGCTTTGCGGCGGCCTCGGCTTCTCCCGCGGAGAAGATGGCAACGCCTTCGGCAACCGGTGCGCCATAGCTCTTCAGGAGAGCCTTGGCCTGATATTCATGAATGTTCATCGTCTAGTCCCTAGTTCTGGGCCGAATGGCGGTTACTTGAGGGCGGGGGCGATATTGACGCAGGCTTCGCAGAGGCCGGCAACGGCGCCGACGGACTTCTGGAAAGCTTCTTCTTCGGCCTTGTTGAACTCGACCTCGATGATGCGCTCGACGCCACCGGCACCGATGATCGTCGGCACGCCGACATACATGTCCTTCACGCCGTACTGGCCGGAGAGATAGGCGGCGCAGGGGAGGACGCGCTTCTTGTCCTTGAGGTAGGATTCGGCCATTTCGATCGCCGAGGCAGCCGGAGCGTAGTAGGCCGAGCCGGTCTTCAGGAGCCCAACGATTTCGGCGCCGCCGTCACGGGTGCGCTGGATGATTTCTTCGAGGCGTTCCTTGGTGACCCAGCCCATCTTGACGAGATCGGTGAGCGGGATGCCGGCAACGGTCGAGTAACGGGCGAGCGGCACCATGGTATCGCCGTGGCCGCCGAGAACGAACGCCGTCACATCCTGGACTGAAACGTTGAATTCTTCCGAGAGGAAGAGGCGGAAGCGGGCGCTGTCGAGAACACCGGCCATACCAACAACCATGTTTTTCGGCAGGCCGGAAAACTTCTGGAGCGCCCAGACCATGGCGTCGAGCGGATTGGTGATGCAGATGACGAAGGCGTTCGGGGCATACTTCTTGATGCCGGCGCCGACTTGTTCCATGACCTTGAGGTTGATGCCGAGCAGGTCGTCGCGGCTCATGCCGGGCTTGCGGGCAACACCTGCGGTGACGATGCAGACATCAGCACCTTCGATAGCGGAGTAATCGCTGGCGCCGGTCAGCTTGGCATTGAAGCCTTCAACGGGCGACGACTGCGCAATATCCAGTCCCTTGCCCTGCGGGATACCGTCAGCAATGTCGAAGAGGACGACGTCGCCCAGTTCCTTGAGGCCGGCGAGATGCGCCAGCGTTCCACCAATCATTCCAGAACCGATAAGTGCGATCTTGTTGCGCGCCATTGAAGAGCTTCCTTTTAGATCCAAAACCAAGGCTGACATTGGTTTCATGCCGACCGTTGCGGAAGTTCGATTAAACGCAATAGGTCAAAATCGCAAACGATAATTTCGTGAGCAATATTTTCAATCGGTTAGATAACAATTTTCTTACGTAAACGTCAATAATTTAGACCTTGTTTGGACATATTTCGCCACGTCTCTTCTTGTGAAGCGCAAGATAGTCCGCACTCCGCATCTCGAAGAGACGGGAAACGGTGCGGTCGAACTCGAAGCCCTCGGTTCCCTTTCGTACCGTCAAAAGGTCCTCCGGCGCGGCCACGGCCGAGGCAAAAAGGCGAACCGAATTGTCATATAGCGCGTCGACCAGGATGATGAACCGCTTCGTCTCGTTGCGCTTTTCTGGACCCAGATGCGGAATATGATCGATGAATACCGTGTCGAACCTGTCGGCAATCTCGAGATAATCCGAGGCACCGAGCGGGCGCTCGCAAAGCTCGGCGAAGGTGAAGCGTGCCGCGCGTCCGGCGGCGTGCGGCACATGGATCGACCGGCCCTTCCTTTCGATATCCACCGGTTCGTCGGGGAGCCCGCCGCCAATGTGATGCCATGCCGCGTTCATCGCCAGGTCCGCGCGCTCGTCCAGCGGCGTCACGTAAACGGGAAGATGCTCGATCTTCCCCATCCGATAGTCAGTGGGGGAATCGAGACTGACCACATCCACATGCCGCTTCAACAGCGCGACAAAGGGGAGGAAGAGGCTCCGGTTGAGGCCATCGCGGTAGAGATTATCGGGCTCGACGTTCGAGGTCGCGACTAGGATACAGCCGCGCGAGAACAATTCGGTGAAAAGCCGCGACAGGATCATCGCATCGGCGATGTCGGTAACCGTGAACTCGTCGAAACAGAGAAGTTCGGCTTCTGCGTGCAGCGCTGCTGCGACCGGGGGCACGGGATCGGCCTGGCGGGTTTCGCCCCTCTTAAGTTTCATCCTGTGCTCATGAATGCGGGCATGGACATCGGCCATGAACTCATGGAAATGCGCGCGGCGCTTCTTGTTGATCGGAGCGAGCTTGAAGAACAAGTCCATCAACATAGTTTTGCCGCGTCCGACGCTGCCGTGGACATAGAGTCCCCGCCCACTTCCCACCGGCTTGCGCTTCTTGGCAAACATCCAGCCGAGCGCACTGGATTTTGACGCGGGACGTTTCTGCTTCAGATTGATGAGAATTTCGTCAAGGCGCCGGGCGACCTCCATCTGGGCGGCGTCGGCTTGGAGCGCACCGGAGGCCGTCTGCGAACGCAGGTGTTCGCAGACGCTGAGGGCGTAATCGGGAATGGGCTGCATAGGGGAACTCCGCGCGGGCACCGAGTGGCCCACGCCAATAGAATAGTCGGCGTCAGCGGCTCAGGCTGAGCGGCTGACCGGTATTGGTTGTACCGTCAAAGCGCGCCTCGGCGGTCTTGTAGAGCCGGCCCAGCACATTGCCGCTGCGGTCCTTCAGCACCACTTGCTTTCCGTCGACCTCCCACGAACCCATCGTTGTCAACGGACCAACGCAGCCGCGAGTGCCACCGCGCGAGCCGCTGCCGAGATTGGTGAGTGTCAGGAACATGTCGCAGGAGGCGCCAGCGTTAGCCACGCGCCAGTTGCCGACCATGGACTCCTTCGTCACATCCTGGGCTGTCGCCGGGATCACATCGGTCGCTGTGGCGGTGGCGCCCGCGGGGGCCACCGGGAATTGTGAACCATCGGCCCCAGGAGGCGGAAGCTGGCCGGCCTGGACGCTCGGCACGGGCTGCGCCTGAAGCGGCGGCAGGGCAGGCGGAGAATTGAAACCGCTATAGGACGTACGCTGGCATCCAGCGAGCGAAAGAGCGACAGCCAGACCCGTCGCAGCGTATTTCAGTTTCATCATCACACTCCCGGTTGTCCGCATCATCGGGTCAATTGCGCAGAAACACGGCGGAATTATCGCCGATGACCAAATCAAATCAAGTCGACACTAGAACAATTCTGCCCGCCCCGGCCAGCCGCCCGTTCGCGGCGCCACAGACGCCGAAAGATAAATGGGCTGCATTGTGGCAAATGCAACCCGTCCGCGACTAAGAACTGGATAGATCAGACCCGGCGCTCGACCATCATCTTTTTGATTTCGGCGATTGCCTTGGCAGGGTTCAACCCCTTCGGGCAGGTCTGCGCGCAGTTCATGATGGTATGGCAGCGATAGAGCCGGAAAGGATCTTCCAGATTATCGAGACGTTCACCGGTCGCCTCATCACGGCTGTCGATGAGCCAACGATAGGCTTGGAGAAGAACAGCCGGACCGAGATAGCGGTCGCCGTTCCACCAGTAGCTCGGACAGGAGGTCGAGCAGCAGGCGCAGAGAATGCACTCGTAGAGCCCATCCAGCTTCTGGCGATCCTCGTGACTCTGCTTCCATTCCTTGGCCGGTGTCGGCGATACGGTCTTGAGCCAGGGCTCGATCGAACGGTGCTGGGCGTAGAAGTTCGTCAGATCCGGTATAAGGTCCTTGACCACCGGCATGTGCGGCAGCGGATAAACCTTCACCGTGCCGTTGATCTCGTCCATGCCCTTGGTGCAGGCAAGCGTGTTGGTGCCGTCAATGTTCATCGCACACGAACCGCAAATACCTTCGCGGCAGGAACGACGCAGCGTCAGCGTCGGGTCGATCTTGTTCTTGATATAGAGCAGGCCATCGAGCACCATTGGGCCACAGTCGTCGATATCGATATAGAAGGTATCGATCCGCGGGTTCTGGCCGTCGTCCGGATTCCAGCGATAGATCCGGTATTCCCGTAGGTTCTTGGCGCCTTCCGGCTTGGGCCAGACTTTGCCTTCACTGATCTGCGAGTTCTTGGGGAGAGCGAGTTCAACCATATCCAGTTCCTCGTGAGATCAATAGACTCGTGCCTTGGGCGCGATCTTCTTAGGATCGATACCGTCGGCAATCAGGTCGGTGTGAACGGGTCGATAGTCGAGCTTGACGTCCCCGGCTTCGTTGACCCAGGCCAGCGTGTGCTTGCGCCAGTTCACGTCGTCGCGTCCACCAAGCGGACCCTCGGCATAGTCCTCGCGTGCGTGGGAACCACGGCTCTCCTTGCGCGCCTCGGCGCCGTAGATCGTCGTGATGGCATTAGCCATCAGATTTTCGAGTTCCAGCGTTTCGACGAGGTCCGAATTCCAGACCATCGAGCGGTCCGTGACCTTGACATCCGGCAGTTCCTTCCAGATCGCGGAAATGCGGCGGCAGCCGCTCTCCAGCGATTCCTGGGTACGAAACACCGCCGCCTCCTCCTGCATGGCGCGCTGCATCTTGTCGCGCAGCACAGCAGTCGGCGTCGAGCCATTCGCGTTACGCAGGCGATCGAAGCGTTCCATGATCTTGTCACAGGCCGCGGTATTGAGTTCCGGGATCGGCTCCGACTTGTCGATCACCTGACCGGCGCGGATAGCGGCGGCGCGGCCAAAGACCACGAGGTCGATCAGCGAGTTGGAACCGAGACGGTTCGCACCGTGCACCGAGGCACATCCGGCTTCGCCGACCGCCATCAGGCCGGGCGCGATGCGTTCCGGGTTCTGTGCGTCCGCGTTCAACACCTCGCCCCAATAGTTGGTCGGTATACCGCCCATGTTGTAGTGAACGGTCGGCAGAACCGGGATCGGCTCGCGCGTCAGATCGACGCCGGCAAAGATCTTGGCGCTTTCAGAGATTCCCGGAAGGCGCTCGTTCAGAACAGCCGGATCGATGTGATCGAGATGCAGGAAGATATGATCCTTGTTCTTGCCGACGCCACGACCTTCGCGGATTTCGAGCGTCATGCAGCGTGATACGACGTCACGGGAGGCAAGGTCCTTGGCCGAAGGCGCGTATCGCTCCATGAAGCGTTCGCCTTCCGAATTGACGAGATAACCGCCTTCGCCGCGTGCGCCCTCGGTGATCAGACAGCCGGCGCCGTAGATCCCCGTCGGGTGGAACTGCACGAACTCCATGTCCTGGAGCGGCAGGCCGGCGCGCGCGATCATGCCACCACCGTCACCTGTGCAGGTATGCGCCGAGGTCGCCGAGAAGAAGGCGCGACCGTAGCCGCCGGTCGCCAGAACGACCATCTTGGCGGCAAATCGGTGAATGGTGCCATCATCGAGGTTCCACGCAACGACGCCGGTGCAGCGACCGTCGTCCGACATGATCAGATCGAGAGCGAAATACTCGACGAAGAATTCCGCATTGTTGCGCAGCGACTGGCCATAGAGCGTATGCAGGATGGCGTGGCCCGTGCGGTCGGCGGCGGCACAGGTGCGCTGAACCGGCGGGCCTTCGCCGTAGTTCTGCATATGTCCGCCGAATGGCCGCTGGTAGATCTTGCCTTCCTCGTTGCGCGAGAAGGGTACGCCATAGTGTTCGAGCTCGTAGACAGCCTTCGGCGCTTCCATGACGAGATACTGCATGGCGTCGACGTCGCCGAGCCAGTCGGAGCCCTTTACGGTGTCGTAGAGATGCCACTGCCAGCTGTCGGGCGTCATGTTCTGAAGCGAGGCGGCAATACCGCCCTGGGCTGCGACGGTATGCGAACGGGTCGGAAAAACCTTGGTAATGCAGGCAGTCTTGAAGCCCTGCTCGGCCATGCCGAGCGTCGCACGCAGGCCGGCGCCGCCGGCGCCGACAACGACCACGTCATAGGAGTGATCGACGTATTTATATGCCTTGCCGTTTTGGGCGGGAGAACTGTTCGATGCCATGATGAATTATCCTACGAATGCGATTTTCAGGATGGCGAAAAGACAGAGCCCGCCGACTAGGATCGCAAAAAACGTGTTGAGCATCAGAAGGACGATTTTCATGCCCTCGGCATGGACGTAGTCCTCGATGATGACCTGCATGCCGAGTTTCATGTGAACAAGGGCGGAGACAACCACCAGACCCATAACCACGGCGACGATCGGGTGGGACAGAGCGCCGACGACCTCGGCATATGGCGCACCGTTGTACACGATCATGAAGATGACGAAAAAGATGAGGAGCGGGATGTTGGCAACCGCAGTTAGGCGCTGGCGCCAGAAATGCTCGGTACCTTCCTTGGCCGAACCGAGGCCACGGACTTTACCCAGAGGAGTACGCATATCCATATCGTTCACCTTTAAAACCGGACCATGTAACCGATGATCCAGACGACGAGTGTCAGGATAACCGAACCGGCGAGATTGGCCTTTGCGAGCTTCGTCGAGAAGCTCTTTTCGAAGCCATAACCGAGATCCCACAAGAGATGGCGCAGACCGCCGAGCATGTGATGCAGAAGTGCCCACGTGTAGCCCAAGAGAACCACTCGACCGATGATCGTGCCCATGAACCAGCTTACCCATTCGAAGTAGGCGGCACCGGAGGAAGCCGCAATGAGCCACCAGGCAATAAGCAGTGTCCCAAAGTAGAGTGCGGCACCAGTCACGCGATGCATGATCGACATGACCATTGTCGGGATCAGCTTGTAAATCTGCAGATGCGGCGACAAAGGCCGCTTATTCGTCACATTCGCCATCAGAACCTCGCGGCGTTATAATGCGGTCCGGAATTTCGGACGTCTCCCCTGCACAATGCTCATGCTGTTGCAGTGCATTGCATCAATCGGGACGTTTAATCGCCGAAATGGCGCACGACAAGCACTATTGCTTCAGTATCTGATTTTAATCGATTCGGATGAACAGAAGCTTAGACCAAGGTCGCAAGCTTCGCCCTATTAAGCTTGTTTGCTGAATAATAGAGGCGCGGGATGACATTGACGACAGAATCCGTCATGGTGATGTTAACGTTTTGTTAGCTTTCCATTTGCCGGGAGCAGGGCCATGGTAACGGGTAAGACCCGCGGCGGATCGGTGTTCATTCTCGCTGTCGCATTTGCCACACTCTCCGCCACCTCTCTGTGGGCGGGAGATGCGCTTGACGATCGGCCACCCCAGCCGAATTCGGGAGTAACCGCCGGCTCGGGACTTCCTTCCGTCATTCCGGGCATCGGTACCTATGCGGGTTCCATTTCGGCGCTTCGGGTACCGGGCGCCGGCATCTACTTCATGATCGACCGTTCGGGCTACAAGCAGATCGGGCCGCGCCTTGCTCCGAAGGCTCGTATCATCAAGGTAAAGGCGGACGATAGCGCATGCCGCTATGAAGCGGGCGTCTGCGTCATCCGACCCTAGCCAAGGAATCTATCGAACGCGCCAGACGGTGGTTTTCTTGACCTCGCTGTCTTCCAGCGCCCGCGTCACCGGCACCTGATAGGTCGCAAGAGCCTCCAGGCGCTCGGTCGGGCAATAGCTTCGCCCCGGATCCCCGACCAGGACCCGTGTTCCGCCCGCGGCAAGCTGCGCGAACCAGTCGGTCAATGCACTGGCAAAGTCGCGATCGTAAAAGACGTCACCGGCGAGCAGGACATCCGCACTGATCGGCATGCCGATCAGGTTTTCGCCTGTGAAATCTATGTCGACCCCATTCTCCCTGGCATTGAGACCGACCGCCTTCTCCGCCCAAGGATCGGTATCTATAGCCAGCACGCCGCTTGCCCCCGAAAGCTTCGCCGCGATCGCGACCAGCCCCGAGCCGCTGGCGAAATCCAGCACCCGCTTGCCGCGCACTTCGTCCGGATGATCGAGAATATAGCGCGCCAGCCCCTGCCCTCCAGCCCAGGCAAAGGCCCAGAATGGTGGCGGCAAACCGATCTCTTGCAGATCCTCTTCGGTCTTCAACCAGAGGTCATGCACCTCGCTCGCCAGCCGCAGCCGGATTTCCGGTACGTGCGGCGGCGCATTGAGGGAGGTGTTGGCAAGGATGAAATGTTCCGGATCAGTCTTCAACGAAACGCCCTCAGCGAGGCGGATTGTCGAGGCCGCCCATGCGACAGACTTCGAGATATTCCTCTTCCGTCACCGGCTGGACGGACAGCCGCATCGAGGTGACCAGCGCCATGTTGGCGAGCTTCGGATTGGCCTTGACGTCCCTCAGCGAAACCGGCTTCGGCATGTCGCAGACCGCACGGATGTCCACGCAGTCCCAGCGGGCATCGCCCTCGGCGGTGGAATCCGGATGGGAAAGCGCGCAGACTTCCGCGATCCCGACGATCTCCAGACCCTCGTTCGAGTGATAGAAGAAGCCCTTGTCGCCGATCTTCATCGCCCGCATGTTATTGCGCGCCAGATAGTTGCGCACGCCGGTCCATTCGGTTCCCTTCTCGCCGGCATCCTTCTGCATAGCCCACGACCATTTGAAGGGCTCGGACTTGTAGAGCCAGTATGCCATTCGTCCTCAAGCCTCCGGATTGTTGAAGACCCAGTTAAAGGGCTTGATTTCAACCTTCTCGAAGAGGCCGGCACCGGCATAGGGATCCGCCGCCGCGATCTTCTTTGCACTTTCCAGGTCTTCAGCGGCAAGCAGCAGCATGGAACCGCAAGGCTTGCCATCATCGCCCAGAAACGGACCGCCGATCTTCAGCGTTCCGGCAGCATTCAGTCCGTTCAGCCATTCCACATGGGCAGGACGTGTTTCCATGCGGACATTGAGATGATTGGGCTTGTCGGTGCAAAGAACGGCAAAAAGCATTTCCGGGTCTCCTTGTGAAGTCTGATCTTATTCAGTGGTGATGGGCCGCGTCATCAATTGCTGAATCGCCGTCGGAATATCCAATCGGCCCTCTATGATCTCGGCCACGGCGTCGGTAATTGGCATGTTGACCTCATGGCCTTCGGCCAGTCGCGCCGCCACTGCCGCCGCGAAGGCGCCTTCCACGAGGTCGCCACGCGAAAAATCGATGGGTTCGCCCTTCCCGAGCGAAATCCCGAAGCGCAGGTTGCGCGATTGGTGACTGGTGGAGGTCAACACCAGATCGCCGAGGCCCGACAGGCCACGCACCGTGCCGCCCCTCCCCCCCATAGCTTCGACGAGCCGGGACATTTCCGCCAGCCCGCGCGCGATCAGAGCCGCGCGCGCGGAATCGCCAAGCCCCATTCCCTCAACGATGCCGCATGCGATCGCCAGCACGTTTTTGAGCGCGCCGCCAAGCTGAACCCCGATCCGGTCCGAGGAAGCGTAGAGGCGGAAAGTCCTACCGGAAATGGTCCGCGCCAGCCATTCGGCGTCGGCAAGATCGGCCGAAGCGATCGCCATCGCCGTCGGCAAGCCGCGCGCGATATCAGCGGCAAAGCCGGGTCCGGAGAGCACCGCGATCCGGTGGTGGGGGAGTTCCTGCTCCAGGACATCGGTGAGCAGACGCGAAGAACCACGATCAATCCCCTTCGCGCAGGTGACGACAGTAGCCCCCTCCGAAAGGTAGGGGCCGAATTGCGACGCGGCATCGGCCTGGGCCTGCGAAGGCATGGCGAAGAGAACGATGCCGGCATCGGCAAGAACCTCCGGCTCAGCCGAATAGTGCAATGCGTCGGGCAGGTGAATGCCCGGAAGTGCCGCATTGTGCATGCCGTCCGTACGCAGATCGGCGATGAGCGAAGGATCACGGCCGAGAAGCGTGACATCGGCCTTGCCCTCCAGCGCGATTACCGAGGCAAGCGCTGTGCCGAAGGCCCCCGAACCGACGACGACGATACGATCCCTCGCGTTCATGCCTTGGCTCCCCGCTTGCCGTGTCCGATGCGGGCCTCGGCTCTGCTATCGAGCGGCCACCGGGATCGCGGCTGCACGTCAAGACTGTCCGGGGGGAAGCCGGCTGCCATGCGCTCGAGCCCGGCCCAGGCGATCATGACGGCATTGTCAGTGCAAAGGCGAAGCGGCGGAGCGACAAAACGAAATCCATGCCGATCGCACAGACTTTGCAGACCGCGACGCAGTTCCTGATTGGCCGCGACACCACCGGCAACAACCAGAGCCGGTTGGTGATCCAGGTCGGAGAACTCTGCACAGAATCGCGTGAGCCCACGGCCAATGCGGTCATCGAGCGTGCGTAATATGGCCCGCTGGAACGACGCGCAGATATCGGCAATGTCCCTTTCGCTCACCGGTGCTATTGCTTCAGCCGCCTGGCGAACCGCCGTCTTGAGGCCGGAAAAGGAGAAATCCAGACGCGCCTCGCCGACGAGCGGCCGAGGGAAATCGAAGCGCCGGGCGTCGCCGCTTGCCGCCGCTAGTTCGACGGCCGGTCCGCCGGGATAAGGGAGCCCGAGCAACTTGGCGGTCTTGTCGAAGGCTTCGCCGAGCGCGTCGTCGATCGTCGTTCCCCAGCGCTCATATTGGCCGACGCCGCGTACCAGCACGAGTTGGGTATGCCCGCCCGAAACGAGCAGCATCAGATAGGGAAAACGCAGGTCGTCCGTCAGGCGCGCTGTGAGTGCGTGACCTTCCAGGTGATTGATCGCGTAAAGCGGCTTGCCGAGTGCGTGGGCGATCGCCTTGCCAGTCATAAGCCCAACGATGAGGCCTCCGATCAGTCCCGGCCCCGAAGTCGCGGCAATAGCATTCACGTCCGCGAGCTTTACATCGGCGCGCGTCAAGGCTTCCTCGATCAGCGTGTCGAGCGCCTCGACATGAGCGCGCGCGGCGATTTCGGGCACAACACCGCCATAGGCGCTATGCTCGTCAAGTTGGCTCAGTACAACGTCAGCCTCGATCTGGCCGCGGCCGTCATCATGGCGCAAAACAATCGATGCCGCCGTTTCGTCACAGCTGGTTTCAATGCCGAGTATACGAAGAAAGGAACCCATTTGGCCTGTTCATTGATTGCGATGGTCGGGAAACCCGGTTACGAGAACTGTCGGTAACAACGGATGAAATCGGATGCAAACAAAACCTTTGCGCATCGGCACACGTGGCAGTCCGCTGGCACTTGCCCAGGCCCATGAAACGCGTGACCGGCTGATTGCGGCCCATAACCTTTCGCCCGAAAGTTTCGAGATCGTGGTTCTTTCGACCAAAGGCGACCGGATAACCGACCGCTCCTTGGCCGAAGTCGGCGGCAAGGGATTGTTCACCGAGGAACTGGAACAGCAGCTTCTCTCTGGCGAGCTCGATTTCGCCGTCCATTCGTCGAAGGACATGCCGACGTCACTGCCGGAGGGGCTTTTCCTTGCCGCTTTCCTGCCGCGCGAAGATGTCAGGGACGCCTTTATCGGACGAGCAGCTCGCCGGCTGCTTGATCTGCCACAGGGCGCGACTGTCGGTTCGTCGTCCCTTCGCCGGCAAGCGCTGATCCGCCGCCTGCGCCCGGATATCAATGTTGTGACCTTTCGCGGACTCGTCGACACCCGGTTGCGCAAACTCGCCGAAGGCCAGGTGGACGGAACGCTACTGGCCTATGCCGGCCTGAAGCGGCTCGGCAAACTCGACGTTCCGACGGAACTCCTCGACCCGGAAGCCTTTCCGCCCGCCCCCGCCCAGGGCGCCATTTGCATCGAGAGCCGCATCGGCGATGAAGACGTCAATACGCTCCTCGCCGCGATCAACCATGGGCCAACCTTCGACGCGGTCACCTGCGAGCGCGCATTTCTGGAAGCGCTCGATGGCTCCTGCCGCACGCCGATTGCCGGCCACGCCATCTGCGAAGACGGCCAGATACGCTTTTCCGGAATGATCCTGACGCCGGACGGAAGCATTTCTCATAGCGTCAAGGTGGAAGGCAAAGCCGCCGATGCGACCGTTCTCGGCCGCTCGGCCGGCGAAACCGTCCGCGCGAAGGCAGGCAGCGGCTTCTTCGAAGCCTGGAACTGAGAGATGCGCGTCCTTGTGACCCGGCCCGAACTTGCAGGAAGGGAGACGGCCGAGAGATTGCGGGCTCTCGGCCATGAGCCGGTTCTGCTGCCCATGAGTGCGCCGGTTCACGACCCTCAGACGGCCCTTGCCGCACTGTCCAGCCCTCACATGGCAATTGCGATCACGAGTGCCGAGGCAATCCGGACCCTCTCAAAACTGGGCGACAAACTCGCACCCTATCTCGCCGATCCCCTTTTTGCGGTCGGCAAGGCATCGGCCCGTGCGGCGGAAGGTGCCGGCTTCCGCAATGTCATTGCCTCTACCGGAGATGGTGTTGCCCTGGCCGACGACATCAAGGCCTATCTCGGCGATCATGAAACGGGCGATGGCCCACTACTCTATCTGGCCGGCAGGCCAAGGTCCGGAGGATTCGAAGCGCAACTCGCCACGCACAGGGTCCCATTCACCCTCTGCGAATGTTATGAAATGCGCAGCGTCAACTACGAGCCTGCCGAACTGCAGGCAATCTTCGAGAAAGGCACGCTCGATGCGGCTCTCTTCTATTCGGCTGAAAGCGCGAAGCGATTCTTTGCTCAGCCTGATGTGAATATGAATTCGCACCTACTGAACGACCTTCATTATTTCTGCATGAGCGAAAACGTTCTCCTTGCCCTGCCTGTCCGCTGCCGCCAAAATGCGAGCATTGCGGCGACTCCTGATGAGGGCGCCCTGCTCGCCCTACTCTAAGGTCGATGGCGCAAATTTGATCGGGGCCCTTTCCTTCGCCATCATCACTGACTAATTTCATTGCACCGCAGGGAATAAGAGGTTGCCATGGTCTCCGGAAAGCCGCCACGCCGCTCCAAATCGTCGAACGAACCTGTCACCATCGACCTGCAGGCTGAAGAGGCTGTTCCGAATCCGGCTGCGAGCGAATCGCCGCTGGAGGAGACCACGATGCCTGAGGAAGCTGCCGCCGCATCCCCTTTCCCCGAGATGAAGGACGATGAAGCCAAACGTCCAGACGACGCGCCATTGGATGGTGAGCCTTCGTCGTCGAGCGAAGAAGTCTTCGGGACTGAGAATCCTGAGCCGGAAACCGTACCGCCGGCAGCAAGGCAGAAGACCTCGCCCTCCCTGCCGAGCCTTTTGGCCGTTGGGATATTTGGCGGCCTCGTGGCACTCGCCGGTGCCGGCAGCATGCAATACGCAGGATTTCTGCCCACGATTGGCCCGGCGCCCAAAGACGCGATCCCGGACACCAACCTGACGACCGAGCTGAATGCCCTCAAGGATCAAGTCAACGCGCTGGCCGCAAAAGCAAATACTATGGCAGACACCGGCCAGCTTGCCGAACGCCTTGCCGCATTGGAAGCCGCTGCTGCAGTACGAAGCAAGATGCCAACGGATGCCGCAGCGATCGATCAGCTCCAGCAGCAGCTTGCGGCGAACGGTGAAACCATCGCCTCCCTACAATCCGCAATTGCCGACACGGCAGCAAAGCTGTCAGAAACCGAAAACCGCCTGAACGACCGCCTCGCGCAGACCGAAAACAAGCTCAATGAGCCGCGGGACGACGTCGAGGTTGCGCGCACCATCGCCGTTGCTGCTCTGAAGGCTGCCATCGACCGGGGCGGTCCCTTCATGACCGAGCTCGATACGCTTGCCGGCGTTACCCCGGATGATCCGATCATCGCCGGACTGCGTGACTACGCTACGACTGGTATCGCCTCGCGCGCCGAATTGGTGCGGCAATTCGAAGACACTGCGGATGCAATTCTGACCGCAGTCCATCAACCCGACCCGAACCAGGGTCTTGGCGAACGCCTTCTTTCCAGCGCTCTCTCCGTCATAAAGGTGCGCCCGGTCGGCAATGTCGAGGGCGCCACGCCGGAAGCGATGGTCGCCCGCATGGAAGACAAGCTTCGCAACGGCGATCTGCAGGGGGCAGCCCTTGAATGGAACAGCCTTCCAGAGGAAGGCAAGGCCGCCTCGACAGAATTCGAAAAGGCGCTCAGGTCACGGATCGAGGTCGAGAAACTCGTCGGTTCAGCGCTAACCAAGGCCGTCAGTGGCAGTCAGGGCTGAGGAACGAAATCCATGATCAGAATCCTATTCTTCGTCCTCACAGTTCTCGTCTTGGGATTTGGCTTTGCCTGGCTGGCGGATCGCCCTGGATCCCTTTCCATCCTGTGGCAAGGTCAGTTGATCGAGATGAGCCTGACCGTCGCCGCGACCATCATTGTCGCGATCGTGGCGGTAGTCATGATCGGCTGGTGGATTGTCAGGACCGTCTGGACGTCACCGCATTCGGCGCGCCGTTTCTTCCGCGCCCGAAAGCGCGATCGCGGATACCAGGCGCTATCAACCGGACTGATCGCCGCCGGCGCTGGCAATGCCGCCCTCGCCCACAAGATGAGCGCACGGGCGCGCGGCCTGCTGCGAGCCGATCAGGAGCCGCTGATCCTCGTGCTCGAAGCGCAGGCGGCGGCAATCGAAGGCAAGCACGAAGAAGCGCGGCGGCTGTTTCAGCAGATGGCGGACGACCCGGAAACGAGGGAACTGGGTCTGCGCGGCCTTTATGTCGAGGCGACCCGGCTCGGCGCGCTCGAAGCAGCCAGACAATATGCGGAAAATGCAGCCGAGCAGGCTCCCTACCTGCCATGGGCAGCCAAGGCAACCCTGGAATATCGCTGTCAGTCCCGCCAATGGGACGACGCGATCCGGCTGTTGGACCAGCAACGCGTTGCCCACGTCCTCAGCCGCGCGGAGGCCGATCGGTTGAAAGCCGTGCTCCTGACAGCACGCGCCGAGGAGCTGTTGGAAGGAGATCCGGTCGCAGCACGCGACAGCGCGGTCCATGCGCTCAAACTTGCGAAGGATCTCGTACCCGCTGCAGTCGTGGCCGCCAAGGCTTATCTTCGAGAGGACAATCTGCGTAAGGCCTCGTCCATCCTGGAGCAGGTCTGGAAGCTTGCGCCCCATCCGGATATCGCCCACCTTTACGTTCGGGCTCGTGGCGGCGACAGCGCTGTCGACCGGCTCAAGCGCGCCGAGCGTCTCGAGGCGCTCAAGCCCAACAATGTCGAGGGACTTCTGATCGTCGCCGAGGCAGCGCTCGATAGCCAGGACTTCGCCAAGGCACGTTCGAAGGCCGAGGCCGCGGCGCGGATGGATTCGCGCGAGCGTGTCTATCTTCTTCTTGCCGACATAGAGGAGGCAGAGACGGGCGATCAGGGCCGCATACGCTACTGGATGGCCCAGGCGCTTCGTGCGCCGCGCGATCCAGTTTGGATCGCCGATGGCCAAATGTCGGACAAGTGGCTGCCGTTGTCTCCCGTAACCGGTCGCCTCGACGCATTCGAATGGCGGGTTCCATTCGACCAACTGGAGGGCCCGGTCGAGGAGGGGTCGATCTCCACTGCAGAAGCTGCACTGAGCGCGCTGCCGCCGTTGGAAGCCCGCGGCACCGGTGCTTCCGCAATTCGGGAGGCAACGCCTGAAGTCGTCGTTCCAGCGGAAGAACCCGCGAAAGCCCCCATTACGGCCGCCTCTACCGCTGCAAAACAGGCGGAAGCCGTTGCAGCCGAACCATTCTTTGGTCACCCGCCCGACGATCCGGGAGTCCGTGATCTGAACCAGCAGTCCGACGTCAAGACGCGTCTGCGCCTTTTCTGACGAAGGGATCACTCATGCTGGAGCGCCTCCAAGCCTTCTTCCAGAGCCTCACACAGAGCCATCGGAACGAACCGTTCGCGCCCGACGACCCCCGCATTGCCGTCGCCGCCCTTTGTTTCCAGGTCATGGAGGCAGACGGCATTGTGCATGAGACGGAACGCAACAAGCTCAGCACGCTCCTCAAGGAGCAGTATGATCTAGATGACGCCGGGCTTGAGGCACTGCTCGTTGCGGGGCAGAGGGCAGAAAGCGAAGCAGTCGATTATTATCGCTTCACCTCGGACCTGAAGCGTCACTTGGATGAAGGTCAGCGTAGGCAATTGGTCGGCATTCTCTGGGATATCGTCTATGCCGACGGAAACCGCAGCGAGATGGAAGACCATGTAGTCTGGCGCGTCGCCGATCTCCTCGGCGTTTCCGACCGTGACAGGGTCCATGAGCGCATGGAGGCGATCGCGCGATCCGGCACACAGGGAGACAGTGATGCTTCATGATCCGCAGGGATCAAGACACAAGGCACCGGTACTCCTCGTTCTCCATCAGGAGCGCTCCAGCCCGGGACGGGTGGGACAGCTTCTTCAGGAAAAGGGCTATGCTCTCGATATCCGTCGCCCCGTCCTTGGCGATCCGCTTCCGTGGACCTTGGCAGGTCATTCGGGAGCCGTGATCTTTGGCGGCCCGATGAGCGCCAATGATCCAGAGTCATTCATCAGGGATGAGATAGACTGGATAAATGTCCCTCTGAAGGAGAAGCGACCATTTATAGGCATCTGTCTGGGAGCCCAGATGCTGGTCCGCCATCTGGGCGGAAAGGTCTCCGCGAACAAGGATAGCCTGGTCGAAATCGGCTGGTACCCGATCCGCGCGACAGAGAAGGGTCGGCTGTTGATGCATTGGCCGCAGATGGTCTATCACTTCCATCGCGAGGGCTTCGACCTGCCGCACGGTTGCGACCTCCTGGCCGAAGGCGATGTGTACCGGAATCAGGCCATTCGCTACGGCGAACATGCCTGGGGACTGCAGTTTCATGCCGAACTCACCCGCGCCATGATGCAGCGGTGGGTGGTCCACGGGGCGCATCGTTTCGTCATGCCCAATGCGCAGCCGGGGCGCGACCATCTCGAAGGACGAATGATCTTCGACGCGCCGTTGAGGGCCTGGCTTTCAGATTTTCTCGATCTCGTGTTCGAGCAGAAGGTTCAGCGCAAAGCCTGAGTGTTCGGAGCATCGAGGTTGTCGATCTTCCTGAGTTGAGGGAATCCGAATGCCCAAAGCAGGGCGACAGCAAGGGTTCCGGCCCCGCCGATCACGACCGCCGGGACGGCTCCGATAAGCGAAGCCATCGTGCCGGCACGGAACTCGCCGAGTTCGTTCGACGCACCAACGAACACCATGTTGACCGCATTGACCCGTCCACGGACCTCGTCCGGCGTCCATAGCGCAATCAGCGTTTCGCGCACATAGACGGAGGCCATGTCGGCGGCGCCCATGAGCATCAATGCGGCGATGGAAAGCCAGGCGGTTTCGGAGAGCCCGAAAAGCACCGTCCCGACACCGAAGAGCGCAACGCCCGCAAACATGAAGAGACCGGCATTGTGGCGGATCGGAAAGCTCGCCAGAATGATCGCGATGAAGATAGCGCCAATTCCTGGAGCCGCCCGAAGCAACCCGAGCCCCCACGGGCCGAGAACCAATACGTCGCGGGCGAAAACCGGCATCAAGGCCACGGCCCCTCCAAGGAGTACTGCGAAGAGGTCTAGCGAGATGGCCCCCAGCACGACCTTTTCGGTCCAGATGAACCGGAAACCCGCCAGGATGGTGCCCCAGGTCACAGCTTTCGTCGATCTCTTCTGTGTAGGTCTCTCGACCATGAATACCAGAATGGCGGCTGCAACGAAGAAGACGAAGGCGACGGCATAGGAAAGGATCGGGCTGAGACCATAAAGCAGACCTCCGGCAACAGGTCCGACGATCGAGGCCGTCTGCCAAGACGTCGAGTTCCAGGCGACAGCATTGGAGAGATCGGCTTCCGGAACAAGATTTGGCGCCAATGACTGCACCGCCGGCGCGTTGAACGCCCGCTCGATCCCGAACACGATGAGGATGCCGAAGACCAGGATGGGCGAAAAATTGTTGGTGGCCGTCAAAACCAGGAATGAACCGCCGCACAGTGCGCTCACCACCATGCAGGTCGCAACGATGGCGCGCCGGTTGTAGCGGTCTGCGACGGAACCGGTGACCAGGATCAGCAACAGCGACGGCAGAAACTGGAAAAGACCGATGAGGCCGAGATAAAAGGTGTTCCTGGTCTCGTCATACATCTGCCAGCCGACTGAGACACTGACTATCTGCGTGGCGAAGGCGCCCAGAAATCGGGCGAGGAAGAACCGGGCGTAGGAGGCATGCCTGAAAGCTGCGAAGCGATCGCCGGACACATGTGCGGACATTGCGGGGATCATTCCTTCCAGGAGGCGGATTTGGGTACTTGGCCGATCGGCCCGTTAAACATGATTTGCGGTCTGCCGGCCCACACTACTTGCTCGTTAAGCTGCCAATGTCTACATGTCTGTCAACCACGAAATGGAGACGATTATGCTAGCGTTGTTTCAGACGATTGATCTGGCCCTGAATCTTTACACCTGGGTGCTCATCGCAAGCGCCATATTCTCTTGGCTTTATGCGTTCAATGTCATCAACTCAAGCAATCGCTTCGTCAATTCGCTCGGAACGTTCTTCTACAATGTGACAGAGCCCGTGCTGCGCCCGATCCGGCGCGTGCTTCCCGATCTCGGCGGCATCGACATCTCGCCGATCGTCGTTTTGCTGATCATCTTCTTCATCCGCTCCCTGATGTGGAACAGCATTTATCCGCTGTTTGCGTGATCGCGCCCTACAAGATCTTTGCCGATCATATAAGGCTCGCCGTTCGCCTCACTCCGAACGGCGGGCGTGATGCGATTGACGGCGTCGAGCTCAACGCCAATGGCGAGGCACACCTGAAGGCGCGCGTGAGCTGTGTTCCCGAAAAGGGCAAGGCCAACCAGGCACTGGTCGTGCTCCTTGCCAAGGCACTCGGCGTGCCGAAGTCTTGTGTATCGGTCGTATCTGGAGACACCGCCCGACAAAAAATCCTCCGGATCGACGGCGACCCGGAGGATTTGGCAAGACGTATCCACGACCTGACGGCCGTCTGACCTTACTTCTTGGATTTGTAGCGGTCGATGGCTTCGACGATCAGCTTCTTCGCGACGCTGACATCCTGCCAACCGGCGATCTTCACCCACTTGCCGGGTTCCAGATCCTTGTAGTGTTCGAAGAAGTGCTCGATCTGCTTGAGCGTGATCTCCGGCATGTCGGTATAGTTCTCGATCTTGTCGTAGCGCTGGGTCAGCTTGTGCGACGGAACGGCGATGATCTTTTCATCCTTGCCGCCATCGTCTTCCATGATCATGACACCGATCGGGCGAACGTTGATGACACAGCCCGGAACGAGCGGGCGCGTGTTGCAGATCAGGACGTCGATAGGGTCGCCGTCTTCAGAAAGCGTATGCGGGACGAAGCCGTAATTGCCCGGATAGGTCATCGGCGTGTAGAGGAAGCGGTCGACGATCAACGCACCGGCTTCCTTGTCCATCTCGTACTTGATCGGGTGGCCGCCAACCGGCACTTCAACAATGACATTGATGTCATCCGGCGGATTCTTGCCGATCTTGATTGCATCTATACGCATTTTCAGCCCCATGGGAGTGTGGAAATCCCGCGTCTCCTAACGGGAATTATGCGGCATTGCAACACGGCTTTGGGCGCAGATGCCGACAAAAGGCAAGAATCGCGAACTGCGCCGGCGGCACAATCGCCGGCTTGCCAGCGGCCTTTTGCCAGTGCTTTATTTGACGCAGAAGATACGCGCCACACGGGATACGACCAATGAACTCCAGGGCCATGATTGCGGCATCATTGCTACTTCTCATCTTCGCGGCCCCTGGCGCCAAAGCCAATGAGAGCGCCTACACCGACATTGACCTGGATGCTTGCCAAACCCTGGCCGAGGACGATCTGGGAGTCTCGCTCAAATGCGCCGGATACCGCGCCTACCCGGTCTATTTCACCGAGGGTGATCTCCGGCAGAGCGTGTTCTTCGGGCCGGTGCGCAAGGAATTGGTGGATGAGGGCTTTGAGTCTTTCTCCCCCTTCAACTACATCGGCAAAAAGATAGAATGGCGGCTCGATCCTTCCGGGAAACCCTTTGCCGCGATCCTGCGATGGTTCATCGAGAACCCGGACGAGGCAACGGGCGCGCCCACCGAACAAAGCACCGGTCAGGTTCTGGTCATCTCCCGAGTCGCACAGCCTCAAGACGGGCTGGGCTGCGTTGTCGGCTATGTTGATGCGCTCGCCAATCCGAAAGCGAATGAATTGGCACGGACCGTCGCCGACACCCAGGCAAAGGATTTCGCTTGCGGATACAGCGAGAGCGTCTGGCATGGCAAACGCGGAAACAAGACTGGAGAGCCGACACGTTACTGGCCGGAGGGACTGGTCAAGGAATAGCGAGGAAAGGCGACTTGCGGGGATTTCTTGCCCACCGAGTCGTCAATTCCAGATGAAGCCGATCTTCTTCAGCTGGACGTCGCCGAAATCCTCCATTCCCTCGACAGCGTCGATGCCGCCGTTGGAGCGAAAGAACTGATCCGCGTGACTGCTGTCCTCGAGGCACCAGACAACCATGCCGGAACATCCAAGCGACTTCAGGAGCCGTCGCGCTTCGCCGAACAGCATGTGACCAAGCCCGATCCCCTGATATTCGGGACGCACGTAGATTTCGTAGACCTCCCCTTCCTGGGGCAGGACGCGGGCGCGATTGAGCCCGACGGTTGCATAAGCGGCGATGGTGCCAGCCACCTCGACAACCAGTACGGTCGCGGGACCGCGTGTTGCCTTGCGCCACCAGGTTTCGCCGCGGCGCTCGATCATCTTCGTCAGCACGCCATGTGGAATGAGGCCTGCATATGCATGCTGCCACGAAAGGCGATGGGCCTCCGCAATTCCCGCGGCATCCTGCGGTTCCGCAGGCCGAACATCGATCGACAACGTCTTCATAACGCTACTCTCGTCCTGCTGTGGCAATTCCACCAAACGCTTCAACGCGAAAAACGGCATTGCCCACAGACTTTTCATTTGGACTGTAGCTCGAAATTTAACGCTTTTTGAAACCACCCGGCAAGACCGGCCGCCCCGTAACCACAAATAAAAACCCCGGTTTCGGGAACCGGGGTTAATGAATTATATTAGAATGCACTTATTAAGCTTGTGCTGCGCGGGTCTTTTCGAAACGCTTGCGATCGTTGGCATCGAGATAGATTTTGCGCAGACGGATGGACTTCGGCGTCACCTCCATCAACTCGTCATCCTGAATCCAGGAAAGCGCCCGGTCGAGCGTCATGCGGATCGGCGGAGTGAGCTTGACCGCTTCATCCTTGCCGGCGGAGCGAATGTTGGTGAGTTGCTTGCCCTTGAGCACATTGACCTCAAGGTCGTTGTCACGGCTATGGATGCCGATGATCATGCCGGCATAGACCTTTTCGCCCGGCTCGATAATCATCGGACCGCGGTCTTCAAGGTTGAACATCGCATAGGCGACGGCCTCGCCAGCCTGGTTGGAAAGCAGCACGCCATTGGTGCGGCCGCCGATCTCGCCCTTGTATGGCTGATAGTCGTGGAACAGGCGGTTCATGATCGCCGTGCCGCGGGTATCGGTCAAGAGTTCGGACTGGTATCCGATCAGGCCACGGGTTGGCGCGAAAAACACCAGACGGACGCGATTGCCGCCCGAGGGACGAAGCTCGGCCATTTCGGCCTTGCGCTCGGACATCTTCTGGACGACGATACCAGAATGTTCTTCATCGACGTCGATAACGACTTCCTCGACCGGCTCCATTAGCTGGCCGTTTTCGTTCTTGTGCATCACGACGCGCGGACGCGAGACTGCAAGCTCGAAGCCTTCACGGCGCATGGTCTCGATAAGGACCGCGAGCTGCAATTCGCCACGGCCTGAAACGTAGAAACTGTCCTTGCCTTCGGCTTCTTCGATCTTGAGAGCAACATTGCCCTCGGCTTCCTTGAAGAGACGGTCGCGGATGACGCGGCTCGTAACCTTGTCCCCTTCGGTGCCGGCAAGCGGGCTGTCGTTGACCAGGAAAGACATGGTGACGGTCGGCGGATCGATCGGCTGCGCGACCAGTGGCTCGGTGACGGAAGGATCGCAGAAGGTGTCAGCAACCGTTCCCTTGGAGAGGCCGGCGATAGCGACGATGTCACCTGCCTGCGCTTCTTCAATCGGCTGACGCTCGATGCCGCGGAAAGCGAGGATCTTCGAGATGCGTCCGGTTTCGACCGTCTTGCCATCGACGCCGAGCACCTTGACGGGCTGATTCGACTTGATCGAACCGGAATGGATGCGGCCGGTAATAATGCGGCCGAGGAAGGGGTTGGCTTCAAGCAGCGTGCCGATCATCCGGAACGGACCTTCGCCGACGGTCGGCTCGGGAACGTGCTCGAGAACCAGGTCGAGGAGCGGACCAAGGCCCTGGTCCATCGGGCCTTCCGGCGCGACGTTCATCCAGCCGGCGCGGCCCGAACCGTAGAGGATCGGGAAATCGAGCTGTTCGTCGGTGGCGTCAAGCGCTGCGAACAGGTCGAAGACTTCGTTGACGACTTCCTCATGACGAGCATCCGGACGGTCAATCTTGTTGATCGCGACGATCGGACGAAGACCAACCTTCAGCGCCTTGCCGACGACGAATTTCGTCTGCGGCATCGGGCCTTCGGCAGCATCCACCAGGACGATGGCGCCGTCAACCATCGACAGGATGCGTTCCACTTCACCACCGAAGTCGGCGTGACCGGGCGTATCCACGATATTGATGCGCGTACCCTTCCAGACGACCGAGGTCGCCTTGGCGAGAATGGTGATACCGCGTTCCTTTTCAAGGTCGTTCGAGTCCATTACGCGCTCTGCTACGCGCTGGTTCTCGCGGAACGAGCCGGACTGTTTCAGGAGTTCGTCGACAAGCGTGGTTTTCCCATGGTCGACGTGCGCAATGATGGCGATATTGCGAAGTTTCATACAATAATCTCTGATGGCTGGGCGCGCGACAAGAAGTGGCGCCTTGTTACTTTGGCGCGCTCATACCTTGTTTTTTGCGTTTGCGAAAGGAAAAAACAATTCTCCCCTCTCCAAGGTCAAGCCGCGCGGACGCCCATTCTAAGCACCCTGACAAGAAGCGAGGCCGCATTTGCGGCCCCACCAACTCTTTTGCGCTTCGCTGTTACGCGTTGCGCACCGGATCAAGTGTGACCTTGTAAAGCTCGTTGTCGTCGCGATCCATCAGTCGAACGGTCAGCTGTTCGCTCTGGCCGTCGATGTCGACGAGACCGAAAAACTGCAGGCCCATGGACGGCGGCAGGTTGGCACCCTGCTCGGCCGTCGGCGCCTTGACGAACTTCAGCTCGGGGCCGAACGTCATGTCGAGTTCGTTCGGACCGAACGTACCGGCATGCAGCGGCCCGGACACGAATTCCCAGAAGGGTTCGAAATCCTGGAACTGCGCCTTGTCCGGATTGTAGTAGTGGGCAGCCGTGTAGTGAACATCGGCAGTCAGCCACACGGTGTTCGTGATGCCGGCGGTCTTGATGTAGCGAAGCATCTCGGCAATTTCGAGTTCGCGGCCCTTGGCCGGACCGTTGTCGCCTTGAGCCACCGCCTCGGCACCCTTGCTGTTCTTGTAGTCGTCCCAGACAATTATGCTGAGCGGCATATCGCAGGCGATAACCTTCCAGGTCGCCTTGGAGTTTGCCAGTTCGCGCTTCAGCCAGGCGACCTGCTCCTCGCCAAGGATGCGAGCCTCGGGCGAGAGCGTGGTTTCCATGCTGTCATGGTTCGGGCCACGATAGCTGCGCAGATCCAAGAAGAATACGTCGACCAGTGGTCCGTAAGCGATCTTACGATAGATGCGCCCGGGCTCTGTCGGGGTATAGCGAATCGGTGACATCTCATGAAAGGCGCGCGCGGCGCGAGCCGACAACAGCGAAACCGACTTTTCCGTATAGCGGTCATCCGCCGTCAGGTCCTTGGATGGCGACCAGTTGTTGAGGACCTCATGGTCGTCCCACTGAAAGAACGTCGGACAGATAGCGTTCATGTCACGGACATGGTTGTCCAGCATGTTATATTTCCACTGATCGCGATACTCTGCCAACGTCTCGGCGACCTTGCGCTTGCCGTCGACCAGTACAATGTTTTTCCACTTGGTGCCGTCCTTGAGATCGACCTCGTCCTTGATGGGACCGTCGGCATAGATGGTGTCGCCGGAATGCAGGAAGAAGTCCGGCTGATGCTTGGCCATCGTCGAATAGGTTTTCATGCCGGTTTCGTCGATACCCCAGCCCTGACCAGCGGTATCGCCCGACCAGGCGAAACGGACCGAGCGCTTGGAGGCGGGCGCCGTGCGGAAGCGACCCACGACCGGCTCTGACATGGTGTTGATGCTGGAAAGGTCGGCAGCCGTGAAGCGATAGAAGATATCCTGATCGGCCGGCAGACCGCTCAGAAGACGCTTGACGGCGAAATCGCTCTCAGGCATCGCGTCGAGCGGTGCAAGACGAACCGCATTGGAGAAGCTCTCGGTGGTCGAATACTCCATGAAGACGCGCGAGGGACGGTCGACACGGGACCAGATCATGCCGGAAGACACATCGACGTCGCCGGACTGGACACCATGCGTGAAAAGCGGACGGTCGGCAGCACGCGCATAGAACGGCACTGCCAGACCGGATGCCGCGACGATACCGGTCGCACCGGTCGATAGCAGGAATGAACGGCGCGATAGCGCCTTCAACGAATTAGACATGAACCTCTCCTCGTTTCAGCTGAGGGGCGACTTGTGCCCGCCGACGGAAACAATCAGAGGTTCATGTCAGTCATTTGATCGGCAGATGAAACTTCTGTCATCCTTCGATGACAACCCTCTGGGCGACACGGCCGGACTGGTTACGCATCGCTCCCGGCCAGTTCCTCCAGCATCGCCAAACCCTTCTTCCTGAGCATTGCCTCAGGGCTTGGCAACCTGCCCCGGAAGGCTTTGTAAGCTTCCTCCGGATCGATCGATCCGCCGACGGAATAGATATTGGCTTTCAGCCGTTCCGCCATCGCCGGGTCGAAAGCATTGCCCGTCTCCTCGAAGGCCTCAAAGGCATCGGCATCGAGCACTTCCGACCACATGTAGGAGTAGTATCCGGCAGAATAACCGTCGCCGGCAAAGACATGCTGGAAATGCGGCGTTGCATGGCGCATGACCAGCGAACTCGGCATTCCTATTTTCTTCAGGACCTCGGCTTGAAGAGCCATCGGATCCTCGACGCCAGCACGCGTATGGAAGGCCATGTCGACGAGTGCCGAGGACGTGACCTCCACGGCTGCAAAGCCTGCGTTGAAGGTCCTCGACGCCAATACCTTTTCAAGAAGCGCCTGTGGAATCGGTTCACCGGACTCGAAGTGCACGGCGTACGTTCTCAGGACTTCCGGCACCGTGAGCCAGTGCTCGTAAAGCTGCGACGGTAGTTCGACGAAATCCCTGGAAACGCCGGTTCCCGAAACAGAAGGATAGGTGACGTTGGACAGCATCCCGTGCAGCGCGTGGCCAAACTCATGGAAGAGCGTTCTAGCGTCATCGAGCGAGAGTAGCGCCGGCCTGTCGCCCTCGGGCTTGGCAAAGTTGCAGACATTGTAGATGATCGGGATCTCTCCGACGGACCCGTTCTTCAGGGGCAACCTGTGCTGCCGCTGGAAGGAGCTCATCCACGCGCCGGAACGTTTTGAAGCTCTTGCGAAATAGTCACCGAGGAACATGGCAACGACCTTGCCCTCCTTGTCGCGGATTTCAAAAACCCGAACGTCCGGATGATAGCCGACGACATCCTTGAGCAGGGCGGCCTTGATCCCGAAAAGACGTCCAGCCACATCGAAGCAGGCTTCGATGATCTTTTCGAGCTGCAGATAAGGTTTCAACTCGGCTTCGGAGAAATCGAACTTCCTTGCCCGCAGTTTTTCGGCATAGTGACGCCAATCCCACGGCTTGACATCGTGGTTGCGCCCTTCCTCCGCGATCAGCGCGGCGAGCTCTTTTTCTTCCGCTGTCGCCTGCAAAAGCGCCCTCTCCCAGACCTCCATGAGCAGCCCGCTCACTGCCTCCGGCGTCTTTGCCATCGTATTGTCGAGTTTCAGAGCGGCATAGTGTTCGTAGCCGAGCAGAGTTGCCTTTTCTGCCCGAAGGCCGAGTGTCTCCTTGACGATATCCAGATTGTCCGTTGCACCGCCGTTCGCTCCGCGCGCCACCCATGCCTTGAAAGCCTGTTCGCGCAGGTCTCTCCGTTCGGAGAATGTCAGGAAAGGCTCAATGATCGAGCGCGAAAGCGTGACGACGTGAGAATGGCCGTCGCCCCGAGCCTGGGCGGCAGCGGCCATCGCATCTTTCAGGAATTCCGGAATGCCGGCCAGGTCTTCGTCGCCGGCCAACGGAAGCGCCCAGGATTTTTCATCAGCCAGCACGTTCTGGCCGAACTGGGCTCCGAGACTTGC
>JBAYTX010000015.1:0-80342 GCA_041675415.1 Rhizobium sp.
GACCATCAACACGAACGATACCTAAAGGCGGGTCAATTCTCGGTGGAAATGCCGGGTCAGCTCTCAGTGGAAATCAACACCATAAGTGCTGGCGACCTCCATGACCGCTTCCGACCGCATTTCAGTCGTTCGGACAAACGCTGCATAACCTCGAAACCGGACATCAAACGTGGCAGGTTGGCTTTTGGTCATTATCGCATAAACTTGCGCCTCGCCGAAGGGGAGATTAGATGGCGGATAAAGCGAATAAGAAGGTGGCGCCAACAGGTTCGGACGGAGCGCTGAAGACGGAACAGTCAATTGAGATAAAAATCGCTCATCTTGGCATGATTCAGGGCGTCATCGCGCGCATGGCCGGTGACGGCCAGACGATGAAAACACTCGCCATTACGATATCGGCCGCCATCGTCGCCGTCGCGCCAGCAGGTGGAAGTGCCGCCGTCGTGCTCGTGATCACCGGGATTGTTGCCCTCCTATTCTTTTGGTGGCAGACCGCCTACCACCTCCACGTGGAGCGGTCCTATCGGTGCCTCTACGATCAGGTTCGGGATGGTGCACAGGTTCCCGCTTTCACCATGGACTGGCGTGACTACCGGCATGATATTGCCAATCCACTGAAACTTGCGTTTACGCCCTCCGTTCTTGTTCCGTTCCTTGGCATGCTTGTGGTATTAGTTGTGCTCATAGTCATCACCATGTCTGCAGCAGATACGACGCAATCCAATGGAGCACATACAGATGGGTCAGTCATCGAACAGCGGCCGCGATAATGTCATCTTGGCGTTAATTGACGCGCTCGGCCCCAAACCGCCAAGGCCACCTGAAAACTCTCTAGCAGCGTTGTTTTTGTCTCAGCTACCTGCAAAGGCGTCGAGCCCGGCGCTCAATTACCTATCATTGGCCGAGACACTGACACCCAAGCCAAAACCGCTAGAGTTTCCTGAGAAACTCTTGGCTTTGGACATGATGCTGGCTAATCGCGGCAATGCCCCTGGCCTTCTTCGGCCCAGCTTGCCCGGAAATTCTCTCGCAATGAACTTCCTGGGCAGCGTGCCGGCGCCTCAGCGCCCGGCCACCTATGTGCCCACGCGGCGAAAAACCTTCTTCTCGTTCCATTACGCCGATGTGTTCCGGGTGAACAATGTTCGTAACGCCTTCAAAGTCTACAACCCACCGACGAGCACCAATCTAACGTTCTTCGACTCCAGCCTGTGGGAGAGCCGCAAGCTCGAAGGCGACGAGGCGCTAAAGCGCATGATCCGTGAGGGCGTTCAGAACACCTCGGTGGTCTGTGTGTTGGTCGGGAAGGACACCTGGGCACGACCATGGGTGAGGTTTGAAATCGCGCGTTCGATTGTCGATCGGAAAGGCCTTCTGGCAATCGATATCAATGGTCTGAGCCACCATGTGGACCGTGTCCCTCACGCACGCGGCGAAAATCCTCTGGCTTATATGGCCGTCGGCAAGTTGCGTGATGGCACCTACCGCCTTTTCGAGAAGCGAGTGGCATTTGTAACCGGCGGCTGGCAGTGGGGCTGGTACCGTTACGACAAGCATATGGCGGCCGTAGAACTTCCGCGTTACTTGCCGGATCCGGCTGTAGATCATGTCACGCCGCTTGAGCGGGGCACAATGCGCTATGACTTCGTCCAGCAGCAGGGGCACAAGAATATTGGAGGGTGGATTGACCTCGCTGCCATAAATGCCGGGCGATAACCCGCTTGAAGTCGGCTGGGTCGAGCAGAGGGCCTTGATCCTGGTCCAGTATTCAGGTTGGCTATGCTCAGAACGACACCGCGATATCCAGCGTCTGCTTGTGCATCGGGCAACTTAAAGGCTACCATTCCGTTCCCACCCCCAAGTCTGTCATTTGTCTGATTTGCCGGACGGCGGCTTCCAAAAAATTCAAAAAAGCAGACCGAATGACCGACATGAAGGCGCAAAGCCGCCAATCCTGGGCCCTCGAAGCAATGGCGGTTGCCAGGGCCAATGACTGATTGCCCAGATACCAGAGTCACAGATTTGCAACTTTACCCGCGGTCGGGAATAATCTTCTTTGTAACCTATGGAACGGCTTGGAGCGCTCCGGCCTAATTTGCCCACCGGTCCAAATGCCATTTCAGGTGCTGGGTCCTGCCTGGAGTGTGCTGATCTATTGAGGCCCGCGAAACTGTCCAACGTAGATAGAATCTCAGAGGTGAGTACGATGAGATCCGCACAGTCACGAACCAAGGAACCGCCGCTTTTCCGATTTGCAGTCTGTCGCAGCGAGGCTGCAGCGCTTCTGGATATCTCGACCGGCACCTTTGATGAATGGGTGCGTCGGGGGTGGATGCCGAAGGGCGTAAAATTGGGCACTCTTCGTCGATGGGATGCCGCGGAGGTCAGAGCATCGTGGCAAACGCTTGTCGAGCGGCATCGGGACGTTGAGGAGGATGACGATGGCGAAAACCCCTTCGATCACTTCGTCGGTTAAGCAACACAAGGTCCCCTTCAAGTATTGCTCGCGGGACACTGACCGTCATGGAAACGAGCGTTTCTATCTGCGTTTGCCCGGTCGACCAAAGCACCGGATGAAATCCCCATATCTCGACGCATCAGGCAGCGTCACAGCGGAATTCTCCGCGGAATACCACAGTGTTATCAATGCTACCGCGATCAAGCCGGTGAAGTCGGGAAGCACGCTTCAGGTGGGCAGCATTCGTTGGCTTGTCGAGAAGTATTACCGATCCAAGGCTTTCCAAAATCACTCCGCGGCGACGCAAAACGACAAACGAAGTGTCTTGGGCAGGTATTGCGACGGAGTGGGACACCTACCCTATCGTAAGCTACGCAAGTCCGACATCGAAGCAAGCCAGATGAAACGGAAGGGCACCCCCGGCGCAGCGGACAAGCTGGTGAAATACCTGAAGGCCCTGTTCAACTGGGCGATTGCCTCAGAACTCGCAGACACGAACCCAACCATAGGTGTGACGAAGATCAACAAATCGGACGGGTTTCACAGTTGGCGCGAACAAGAAATGGAAGTGTTCCGTGCCGCCTATCCTATAGGCTCGACGGCCCGTCTGGCCTTCGAACTGATGTTGAACCTTGGGGTGCGGCGATCTGATCTCGTGACGCTCGGTCCGAAGAACATCATCGAAGACCGTATCGAATTTCGGCCTTCCAAGGCGACAGGGGCAGCCCAACGTCCTTTGATCAGCCTTCCCATTCCAACTGATCTACAGAGGGCACTTGACGCAACCAGACATCCAGGTGGAACCTTTCTGGTCAACGAGTACGGACACGCCTTCACATCCAATGGCTTCGGCAACAAGATGCGGCAATGGTGTGACGAGGCGGGCCTCCCCAACTGCTCGTCACACGGCTTGCGGAAGGCATCCGCGACGATCTTGGCAGAGGCTGGGGCGACCGAACACCAGTTGATGGCGATCTTCGGCTGGTCTGATTCCAAGATGGCACAGCACTACACCAAGTCCGCCCAATCGAAACGGATCATCGACGCCGGTTTTGAGCGCCGCGAGACTTACTTGGCCGACAAGAACGTCCCACTTTCCGAACGTCGGAAGTCCAGTGAGACAAAAAGGAGAAAAAATAATGCAAAAACAGGGACGAAAGTCAGGGATGGTGGGCCCGGAGGGACTCGAACCCCCAACCAAGCGGTTATGAGCCGCCGGCTCTAACCATTGAGCTACAGGCCCTGCCCGGCGTTACCGCCCACGGCGCGAGCAATGGCACCCGCGACGCAGAGTTCGCTCTAGCCCAATTCGTCAAATGCCACAAGCCATTGCCGTATTCGCTACACAATCAATCGCCAAGAAGTTATTCAGAGGGATATCTCACCGGAGGAACGTATCACATGAATAGCCGCCACCTGCCGATCCTGGCGCTCTTTGGCTTCGCGGTCGCCACCGCCCTTTCCCCCGCGCCCGCCAAGGCAGCGGAGGCCGAGCTTCGCGAAGCGACGATCATCGTTTCCGGCGAAGGCGAGGCTGTCTTGGCCCCAGACCTCGCTATCCTCTCCCTGAGTGTCTTGCGGGAAGCGCCCACGGCGGGAGAGGCGCTTGCCGCCAATAGCGAGGCGATGGCAGGCGTGATCGCCGATCTCAAGGCCGCCGGCGTTGAGGCGCGCGACCTGCAAACCAGCAATTTCTCGATCTCACCGCGATATCGCGACAGCGACGACGACAAGATCATGGAACCGGAAATCATCGGCTATTCCGTCACCAACGGCCTGACGGTGCGTGTGCGTGACCTTTCCAAGCTAGGCGCAATCATCGATCGCTCGGTGACGCTCGGGGTAAACCAGGGCGGCAATATTGTCTTCACCAACGACAAGCCGGATGCCGCAATCAACGAAGCGCGCAAAACCGCAGCAGCCGACGCAATCGCCAAGGCCAGGACACTCGCTGAAGCCGCGGGGGTAAAGCTCGGCCGCGTGGTCGAGATGAGCGAGAACTTTGCCCGCCCGATGCCGCAACCGCTCTATCGAGTGGCAATGGCCAAGGAAATGTCGGCTCCCGCGCCGATCGAGAGCGGCGAAAACAGCTACAGCGTCACCGTCAACGTCACCTTTGCGATCGAGCAATAGAAGCAGATGACAAAATCGCCGCCCCTTGCAGGGCGGCGATTCTTCAATCTGTATTTCTCGGATGCTCAATACCGGATGACAGGGCAGCCGCGCACATTGGCGAAGACCATACGGTCGAAATCCCCGTGACGGAAGCCGGCAACGACGACGCGGCGCGGCGTGATATTATAGATGCGGGCGCGGCGCAGGCCGTTCCAGCGAGCCTTCTCCACGGCGTGGCCCGGTGCGCAGGCGCGGGGGCGACGGAACTCGCGGTGGTCACGCCAATCGTCGCGCCGGCGGTCATAGCGGGGGCCGTGGTCGGGGCCGCCGATATAGATTCCGAAATCGAACTCGGGACCCGCGGCAGCAGCCGAGGTTACAGGAATTGCGCTGAAGGCGATCAGAGCGGCCAGGCCTGCCTTTGCGAAAATGTTGATCATGTCTCTCTCCTTAGCTTTCGTGGAATTGGAAATGGTCATTCCCGCTGTCCTGAGCGATTGAGGAGAGAGTAGGCGTGCTCGCCTGAATGTAGGCAAAATTGCCCGTTCAGTTTTCATTCATCTTGAAATTATCCATTATCTATTTGTTTTTTAACAACAATATTCTCTAACGCGACCTAGGATGAAAGGTGCAGGACAATCGCCCGCCGATGCGGACGGTCACGGTGCTCGAACAGATAGAGCCCCTGCCAGGTCCCAAGCAGCAGCTCGCCCCTGCTCACCGGAATCGAAATCGACACCTGCATCAACGCCGATTTAATGTGTGCCGGCATATCATCCGGTCCTTCAGCGTCGTGGGTGATCCAGCCCATCGACGGATCGGAGGCCGGCGGTACGATCCGGCGAAAGAAGGCGTTGAGGTCGCGCTGAACGGACGGGTCGGCGTTCTCCTGTACGAGGAGAGAGCAGGACGTATGACGGACGAACGCCGTAAGCAGGCCCTCGCCGTGACAGTTTGCGGTAAATACCCGGGCTTCTTCGGTAAACTCATAAAGCCCCTGCCCCCTGGTCTGGATCGTCAATATGGTCTGGGTCATCAATGCTCCGGTTGCAGATCAATGGACCTGATAAAGGGCACACACATCGATAGCGGTCGCCGCGACCGGATTTCAACATGGAAGACACATCGCCGTCTAGGCGCGGCTCCCGGCCCGCGATAGTCTTCGCGCATCAGACACGAGAGGAGCATGCGATGACCACCGACACCAGTCTGATCGATATTCTGGACGCGCAGGAGAGAGCCCTGGTCTTTCCCGCATTCAACGAGGATACGGCGCTGGAGATCGGCGACAGACTTGTCCGGGCAGCGCGACAGGATCAGGCGCCGGTCGTCATCAACATCCGCACGCCAGACCGCGTTCTCTTTCACGCCGCCCTGAAGGGATCTTCGCCCGACAACGACCATTGGGCCCGGCGCAAGAGCAACGTTACGCTACGCCTGCACAAGTCCTCCATGCGGGTGGGCGAAATCTACCGGATGAAGGGGCGTGTACTCGGCCCAGAATTCGGTTTCGATCCTCTCGACTACGCGTGCCATGGCGGCAGTTTTCCCGTGCGCGTCGCCGGTACGGGGGTCGTCGCCGCGATCACTGTGTCCGGCCTCGCCTCCGAAGAGGATCATGCGATGATCGTAAGGGTTCTGGAAGCCTATCTCGCCTGAAACAGACCTTACAGCGCCGTCGAAAGATAGAGGCTGATGCGCAGGAAGAGCGCATCGTCGCGCTCGAAAACGATAACACCCGGAAGCGAAACCGCACCGCCGCTCGGGCCATCACCACCATCGACGGGCTCTTGTTGGGCTTTGACCGTGACATCGGCAGCGCCCCGTGATCCGGTATCGTCACCCATGATGACGGCATCAACGAAGCGGATGTCATGGCGCATCACGAAGGCGGCCAGCGTGTCGCGAAGCGATTGCGCGCCGATCACCCGGCTGCCGTCGGGCATGTCAAGGGCCGCGTCTTCACCGACAAAGCCCATGAAGGCTGGAAAATTGCGTTGATTGAGGGCCGTGAGACTCTCGGCTATCTGCATCTTCAAAGGCATGACAGGCATCGGCGATCCTCCATGGCTCTCACGGATACGTAGGGCACGCAGTCGGAGCCGGCAAGGCCAAGATCGAACTCACGCCCTGTCGCGGGTCTGGTCCGCAGGCAGGAGCGTTCGCGCGGCGGCATCCATGACCGCGGGCGTGATCACCTTCAACGCCGGCTGAACGGAGCGGCTCCAATGCCAGAAGAGCGGAACATCGAAGGGACAGTCTGGCAGCAACACGACAAGCCTGCCCGCCGCAATCAGGTCGCGCACCAACGGCTCGGGATTCATACCCCAGGCGATCCCGGCAAGGGTGGCGTCGACGAATGCCTGCGACGATGGCAGCCAGTGAGTAGGAGGCAATACGGCCTCTCCGAATACGGAGGCGATCCAGCGGCCCTGCAGCATGTCCTTGGCATTGAAGGTCAGGCACGGCGCGGTGGCCAGTGCCGCCAGCGTTACCCCGTCGGCAAACCAGCGCCTCATGAAACCGGGGCTCGCGGTTGCGATATAGCGCAGCGAACCCAGGGCACGGCTGTCACATCCCTGAACCGCGCCGGAAAAGCCGCTGACGGCGGCTCGCACTTCGCCGCGGCGGAGCCAGTCCGCGCTGTGGTCCTGGTCATCGAGAACAAGATCGAAGAAACAATTGTCAGCCGCCGCCATCGCCGGCACAAACCAGGTGGCAAGACTGTCTGCATTGACCGCCACTCGAATGCTGGGCCGGCCGCCAGGCTCATCCTGCACGCCAATCTCGGCGTTGAGTGCGTGCTCGAGAAGCGCCACCTCCTCGGCATGACGAAAGAGCCGCTGACCGGCTGGCGTCGCGATACAAGGTTGCCCACGAACGACGAGTACCGCGCCGATACGCTCCTCTATCAGCTTCACGCGTTGGGAAACGGCCGACGAGGTGAGGCTGAGATGGCGGGCCGCCCTTTCGAAACTGCCCGTGCGAATAACGGCCACCACGGCCTCGAGCTGCCCGTAATCGTACAAAGATAAATATTCCTAATCTCACCTCAGGATATTTAATTTTTCTAATCTTAAACGATGCGCTAGTCAAAGACCGATTGAAAGGGATCGATATGTTCGCTGCTGCTTTCTCCGGCTTCTTCTTAGGTCTCAGCCTGATCGTCGCTATCGGCGCACAGAACGCATTCGTGCTGCGCCAGGGACTGAAAGGGCAGCATGTGTTCTGGATCTGCCTGACCTGCGCCACATCGGACGCCGTCCTGATTGCGGCGGGTGTCAGCGGATTTCACGGGACAACCACTGCCCTCCCTCTGCTCGAACCCATACTGTTGTACGGCGGCGTGATCTTCCTTGCCCTATACGGATTGCGCAGCTTCCGCGCAGCACTCACTGGCAATGTCGTGCTCAACCCCGCCGATGCGAGCGCCCTTGGCCTTGGGGCCGCACTTGCGACCTGCCTCGCACTCACCTGGCTCAACCCGCATGTCTATCTTGATACTGTCCTGCTGCTCGGCTCGATCTCGTCGCAGTATACAGGGAATGAAACAGCCTTCGGTCTCGGAGCTACCTTCGCCTCGTTCCTGTTCTTCTTCTCGCTCGGATATGGCGCAGGGCTCTTGCGTCCGCTCTTTGCCCGCCCCTCTGCCTGGCGGGTACTCGACGGGGCGATTGCGCTTGTTATGTGGACGATCGCCGGCCGGTTGGCCTGGATGGGGTAATCCGCGGCCAACGGGAGATGGGCAGCGCCACGCACCCGATACAGGCCTGCAAGGAACCGGCCCGCCCGATATTACGCTCGCTCAGAATGCCGGGAAGCCGCGGCGCTCCCACTCGCTTTCCGGGATCGGATCGCCGACATGAAAGGCAAAAGACACGACCTTGACGACCTCCTCGTCGACCTCGCAACGGAAGCTCAATTCGTACCATTGCGAACTTGTCCGGAATGCCGCCTCGCGGATATCCAGAACCGTGCCCTGCTCGAGCGTGAAGGACGGCAGGAGTACGGGTCGGTATCGCGGCGCTTCATGGCGCAGCTGCTCCCGCAGCTCCGTCAGGCAGAGCTGGTCGGCACGCTCCGAACGCGACAGACCGGCCATCGCCGTCATGGCAAATGGATCGTCCGTCACGGACCGAGAGAAAAGCGTCCTGACTTCCTCAAGGTCAGAAGGCGGGCGGGCTTCGGCCACCTCGGCCGACTGGGTTGCCGGCTCCGACGGAGGTTTGACCTGCGAAAGCTCTACACTTGTCTCGCTGGAGGATCCCGCGCCGGCAGCTCCTTCCTCCGGAGCGCCGGGATTCGCCATGGCGACCTCCGGAAGTTTGACGCCGTCCGGCAGCGGACTGCCCGGTTGCTCGTCCGAGGCCGACGGCTTCTCCGCTGCTGTTTGCGAAGGCTTGGTCTCTTCCTGTTGCGGTTGGGTCTCGGGCGGCGGCTTGGCAGCCTCTTGGCTGGCATTGCCGCTCATGTCCTGTTTCGGGCCGCTGTCCTTCTCGCCAAACTCGAATACGGGACGTAAGACCGGCAAGGGTACCGGTTGCCCCTCCCCTTGAGATGGCGGCGGCGGCTCCGCCGGGGCGGGCGGTTCCTCGGCCTTGGCTTCTTCCGCCTTCTCTTCTTTGGGTGGTGGCGGCTCCTCGGCCTTTGCTTGTTCTTCCGGCTTGTTCTCTTCCGGCGGCGGCACGAGTTCGACCGTCACGGTCTCCTCCGGCTGGGGCTGCGGAAGCAAATCCGGTGGCTTCACCAGAAAGACAGCAAGCACGGCAAGGTGGAGCGCGACGGAAGCCGCGACGGCCCCGCCCAACTTTCCCCAGCGCTTTGCCGATGTCTTTTCCATGCCGATGAACTGGACCCTCTGACGTCCTGGGTGATGTGGCCCCAAAAAGCGGCTGCATCAAGGGAGAAATGCGAGATCGGCGCGGCATGCGGGCAATGGGAAAAAGAAAACCCGGCGGGATCGCTCCGGCCGGGCTTCGATTTGTTGCGGTTGAGAAGCCTTAGCTATCCAGGAACGAGCGCAGCTTCCTGGAGCGGCTCGGATGCTTCAGCTTGCGCAGTGCCTTCGCCTCGATCTGGCGGATACGTTCGCGGGTAACCGAAAACTGCTGGCCGACTTCTTCGAGCGTATGGTCGGTGTTCATGCCGATGCCGAAACGCATGCGAAGCACACGCTCTTCACGCGGCGTGAGCGAGGCCAGAACGCGGGTCGTCGTCTCGCGCAGGTTCGCCTGAATGGCGGCGTCGATCGGCAGCAGCGCGTTCTTGTCCTCGATGAAATCGCCGAGATGTGAATCTTCTTCGTCGCCGACCGGGGTTTCGAGCGAGATTGGTTCCTTGGCGATCTTCAGGACCTTGCGGACCTTTTCGAGCGGCATGGCGAGCTTTTCGGCCAGTTCTTCCGGCGTCGGCTCGCGACCGATCTCGTGCAGCATCTGGCGCGACGTGCGGACGATCTTGTTGATCGTCTCGATCATGTGCACCGGAATACGGATCGTGCGCGCCTGGTCGGCGATCGAACGGGTGATCGCCTGCCGGATCCACCAGGTCGCATAGGTCGAGAACTTGTAGCCGCGGCGATACTCGAACTTGTCGACCGCCTTCATCAGGCCGATATTGCCTTCCTGAATGAGATCAAGGAACTGCAGGCCTCGGTTCGTGTACTTCTTGGCGATCGAGATCACGAGACGGAGGTTGGCTTCCACCATCTCCTTCTTGGCGATGCGCGCCTCGCGCTCGCCCTTTTGCACCATGTGCACGATGCGGCGGAATTCGGAGATCGAAATGCCCGTCTCGGTCGCGAGATTCTGGATCTCGGAGCGAATGTCACGGATCGTCTGATTTTCTTCCCGGGCAAACTCCTTCCAGCCGCGCGCGGCCAGATTGCCGATCGACTTCATCCAGTTCGGATCGAGCTCGGCGCCCTGATACTGTTCCAGGAAGGCCTCACGCTTGACACCGTAGGATTCGGCCAGACGCAACAGGCGTCCCTCATTCTGGACGAGGCGCTTGTTGATATCGTAGAGCTGCTCGACAAGGCTGTCGATACGGTTCTGGTTGAGCGACAGCGACTTGACCGCTGTGATCAGCTGGTCTTTCAGTTCCTTGTAGCGGCGTTCCTGCCCGGTGGAGAGCGTACCGGCGCAGGCAAGACGGGCCTCGACCTGCTGATCCTGAAGCTTGCGCAGCTTCTTATAAGTGTCGGCGATGAGGTCGAGGGTCTCCATGACCTGGGGCCGAAGTTCGGCTTCCATGGCCGCGAGCGACAGGTTGCTCTCGTCCTCGTCTTCTTCCTCTTCCTCGCCCGGCAGGCCTTCGCCGCCGACATTGGTGATGTCGTCCTCACCAGATGGCGAGCGCAGCCGGCGGGTCTTTTCCTTTTCCTCGGCCGCCTTGCGGTCAGCCTCGATCTTCTCCGGGCTCTGGAACTGCGGTGCAGCTTTGGCTTCCGGACCAGAATAGGTCGTTTCCAGATCGATAATCTCGCGCAGCAGCGTCGTGCCCTCATTGAGCTCGTCGCGCCAGATGATCAGAGCCTGGAAGGTCAGCGGGCTTTCGCAAAGACCCGCGATCATTGTCTCGCGGCCAGCCTCGATGCGCTTGGCAATGGCGATTTCGCCCTCGCGCGACAGGAGCTCCACCGATCCCATCTCGCGCAGATACATGCGCACGGGATCGTCCGTCCGGTCGGTCGGTTCCTTCTTCTTGGCGGCGGCAAGCGCCGTGCCGGCAGAGGGTGCCAGTTCGCCACCGTCGCCATCGCCGTCGTCACTGTCGTCGCTGTCATCGCTGGCAGTGGCCTCTTCGACCTCCTCGTCCTCGATGACATTGATGCCCATGTCGGAAAGCATGGACATGGTGTCCTCGATCTGCTCGGAAGTCACTTCTTCCGAGGGCAGCACCGAGTTCAGCTCGTCCATGGTGACATAACCGCGCTTCTTGGCGGCCTTGATCATTTTCTTGACCGCGTCATCGGAAAGGTCGAGAAGCGGACCGTCCGGCGCACCGTCGCGTTCGCTGTCTGCTTCTTCGTTTTCTTTGACTTTGGTTGCCATTTATCTCGTCGCTTTCCCTGACGCTATATTCTATCGCACGGTGTCACGCAGGCAGGCTCAAACCGTGGCTCTTGCCCGCCGCGAATCACAGTCACTGACCTAACGGAATGATCTTTAATTCCCGATTAAATACGGGAGTACCAGCGGCCCCGCCGCATTCTTGCGCTTCCGAATGACCGCACATGGTAATATAGATCCGCCCTGATCCAATTCACCTATTAATGCCAGCATTGGTGATTCCCACAATTTTCTCCGGCGTCAAGCTCTTCCAGCGTCAATACCCAAGAAAAAAAGGAAAAACCGTCACAACGTGACCTTCGCCCGCACTTGTATTCGCAAATGTAGGATCGAAAGCGCCAAAGACAAGGGGAGAGACACCGAAGATGCAGGCATATGCAAGCGACTACAAATACTCTCCCCCGGTGGCGCCAGCCCGAACGGGATCGTGCGTCATGGCGCTTCACGCTGAGCGCTGTCCGGTGTCAGGCTCTGTGCTTGCTGGAAAACTCCGCGCGGTAGCGGGAAGGTGTGACGCCGCTGAACGATTGAAAGGCCCGATTGAAGGCGCTCAGGCTCTCGTAGCCGGCTGACAAGGCCACTTCCAGCACCCGGCTCTCAGGCTCGGACAAGAGCTCAGTCGCCCGGATCATGCGCATCCGCCGCAGCAATTCGCCCCAACTCATCCCCGTTTCGCCGCGGATCCGGCGAGCAAGGCTGCGGCTCGTCATGTGGCAACCATCGGCGATCTCCGTCATCGTGACCGGTCCGGCGAGTTTGTCTTCCGTCAGGGAGAGTGCCAGTTTTACGGCGTCGGTTTGACCGGTCGGGACCCATAGTTCGAGCGGGTTCCGGGCGAGTTCGATACAGGTCTCGGCGAGCGCCTTCAGAAAGACTTCCGCGTGCACGTCGAGAGGTACATCGTCGCGGCTCCAACGGCGGCTATGAAGGATCATCTCGCGAGCCAGCGCATCCATCGCGAATACGCTACACTGGCGGACACGGCGATCGATGAACTCCGGATCGAACAGGACGGAACAACAGGTAGCCGGCCGGCTCATCGCGACCGTGACAGGCATTGCCGCCGGGATCCAGGCGGCCCGCACTGGTGGCAAGAGCCATGACCGCCCGTCGGCAGTGATCCGCATAGCCCCGTCTGCACTATAGAGGAGATAGTCGCGGTCGAAGGTGACCGTGCGGGCCGGCGCCGCCTCGAACCGCTTGTAGAAGCAATAGGCGCCGGGGATCCCGCAAGACGTTGTCACCTAAGAATCCCCTCAGTTGCCGTTCGCATCCTCCAAAACATACGACGACGACACCGGCGCTGCCAATGCCAACGGCTTCAGGCTCGAATTGAGGCCACGGAACACATCGCTCTCGCGATAGGCGGCAAAACTGTCCTTCGACGTCCATTTCTGAAAGATCAGCAGCCGTCCGGCTTCGCCGGGCACGGAATAATGCTGATAGTCGAGGCATCCTGGCAACTGTCGCGCTCCCAATGCAGCCTCCGTCAAAAGCTCACAAGCCAGCGGAACGTCTTTCTGGCCTACGCTGATTTCCACGGTCTGAATGCGCATTCTTCCATCCTCTCCACGCTGGTTCAAGCCAGGAAGCAAAGCTGCGCCGCGCTTCCCATGACAGAGAGCGGGAATAGTTGAATTCACCAGAACCCGCTTTCGACGGCCGGACAGAAATCTGCCCCAGACGGACAAAATTGCTGGTTTCGCTGAGACACCCGGCTGCCGCGCCGCTCAGTGCTGGCCTGTGGCCGCACCCTTAACCCGGCCGGACATGACGCCGAAACCATCGACGATCGCCTCCTGGTTCTCCATGCGGGTGATTTCCAGCTGCACCTGGTGGAGGGCTCCGATCAGCTGGTCAATGCGCTCTGCATCCTCCTCCTCGGTTGCTTCGGCAACCTCCCTTTCAAGCTCCAGCCGCTGCTTTTTCAGCGCCTTCGACCGCTTATGCAAAGACAGCGCCTGCCGGTAGCCCTCGCGCGCATCCTCGGCAGCGGCAATCTCGGTCGCCGTCCAGAGCCTGGCATTGCGGATCTGCTGGTCGAGGCTCTTTATGAGCGTGGAAAACCCCTGCTCTTCGAGCCGGGCGAGAAGATGGTCTCGCGACAGGTGCGCGCCCGCTCCGGCCGCGACCGTCAGAAGCGCCGACCACAGCCGCTGCAATTCGCGACTCTCGTAGTCGATTGCGGCAATCTCGTCATATTCGTCCTGGAGAAGCTGCGGATGATTGATGACTGTGAGCGCCAGAACGCTTTCTCTCAGCGTCTGCTGGTCCTGATTGCCTTTCACCATACTGGAGCGGGCAAGCCGGTCGGAGATGCCACCCGTGCCGCGCCCAGCGAAACCCGTCGCCGGCGCACCCGGCCGCGCCGCGCCCGATCGGGGATTGCGCTCGAAACCGCCACGTCTGTCGTTGCGGCTGCCCGATGCCGGTTGAAAGAACGCGTTCAGCCGATCACGAACATCCTGGGCATAGTGACGGCGCACACTCTCATCGCCGATCACCGATACCACCTGTTTTACGCGGGCCTCGAGTTCGGCGCGCTTTTCCGGCGTGTCGAACCGGCCTGCATTGACCTCCCGTGCCCACACCATATCAGCAAGCGGCCGCGCCTCGGCCAATACCTTGTCGAACGGCGCCCTACCGTCCTGACGCACGAGATCGTCGGGGTCCTTGCCTTCGGGAAGCATTGCGAAACGGACCGACCTGCCGGGCTTCAGATGCGGAAGCGCCAGATCGACGGCGCGGAAAGCCGCTCTCTGCCCGGCCCCGTCGCCGTCGAAACAGAGGACGGGCTGCGGCGTGAGCTTCCAGAGGAGATCGAGCTGGTTTTCGGTCAGCGCCGTGCCCAGCGGCGCGACGGCATTTTCGACTCCCGCCTGGTGGAGCGCGATCACGTCCATGTAGCCTTCAACCGCGATGATCGTGTCGGACCCGCCTGCCCTTTGCAGTGTACGTCTCGCCCGGGTGAAGTTGTATAGAACGTTGCCCTTGTGGAAGAGCTCGGTCTCGGGCGAATTCATATACTTCGCCATGGCGTCCGGTGCCATGGCCCGGCCGCCGAAGGCGATCACCTTGTCCCTCGACGAGAGGATCGGAAACATGATCCGATCACGGAAATAATCGTAGGATACCGGAATGTCCTCGCCATGACGCACCAGTCCGCACGCCTCGATTTGCTCCTTCGGCACGCCCTTGCCGGCCAGGTGCTCCTTGAGCGCGTTGCGGCTCTCGGGCGCATAGCCAAGCCTGAAGGTTTCGATTGTTCGTCCGGAAAGACCACGTTCGCGAAGATAGGCTCGCGCCCGCGCGCCGTTGGCGGTCTGCAACTGGTCCTGGAAGAAGAGTGTTGCCATTTCCATGACATCGAGAAGCGTCGTGCGTTCCTTCTCGCGCCGCTCGGCCTGCGGATCAGGCTGCGGCATGGCAATGCCCGCCATGTCGGCCACTTGCTGAACGGCTTCTGGAAAGCTCAAGCCTTCGAGATCCGTCAAAAACCGGAAATGATCGCCCGAGACCCCGCAGCCGAAACAATGGTAGCGCCCCTTGCGGTCCTCGCAATGAAAACTTGGGCTCTTCTCTCCATGAAAGGGGCAGCAAGCCCAGAAATCGCCGCGCGACACGTTGGTTTTCTTCCGATCCCACGACACGCGACGGCCTACCACGGCCGAAATCGGCACGCGGTCGCGTATCTCGTCGAGAAAGGAATTGGAAAAGCGCATCATGTCCCCTGGGATTGATACTCCCATATAGGCCGCCCGCGGCGGGAATGCTATCACGGCGATGGCCCATACCCGCTATTCACAGGCGGGCTCGACCGCGGGATTTGCCCCCACCGCGCCCGGCAATAAGAAAGGCCCCGCCAAAAGACGGAGCCTTTGCCGGATCGACTTTGCAGGAACCTACTTCAACAGATCCTTGACCACACCGGATGCCTTGGCGAAATCCATCTGGCCCGGATAGCGTTCCTTCAGGGCGTTCATGCACCTGCCCATGTCACGCAAACCCTGAGCTCCGGTCTCGCTGATCACCGAGGCGCACAATTCGCGCACCTTTTCTTCCGGCAGCTGTTCCGGCATGAAGCTCTTGATGATCGAGATTTCCTCCCGCTCCTGAGTGGCGAGTTCGGGGCGTCCGTTTTCCTCGTAGATCCGTGCGGATTCGTCGCGCTGCTTGATCATCTTGACGAAGATCTGCATGATTTCGTCGTCGCTGACGGGGTCTTTTCCCTGGCCGCGATTGGCAATGTCGCGATCCTTGATCGCGGCCTGGATCAGCCGCACCGTCGAGGTCCGTCGAACATCCTTCGCCTTCAGGGCATCTTTAAGAACATTGGCGAGTGTGTCGCGCATCATGATTTTTCTCCACGGAAAAGCCGGTTGGCAGGCTCGGTCAATTGTGGCTTTTCCTTGTCATTTCGGCCGCAGTAATAGCCAGACGCGGACGCCCAGGCAAATCAATTAGTCAACCCTTTGAATTCAGTGGGTTTAAAATCCGCAGTTTCCACAGCGAAGAATTGACCTTGCGATCCGATCCGACTATTTTCCGGCACCTGCACAGAAATTGGGTTCAGGCTGGTCAGCGCGATGATACTCGCGCCGCCTTGATCTGCGACAGAGATGGCCCTTCGACACCCGACCTTCAAGGTCGGTTGAACACGGCCGGAAACGGAAAAGAAAAAATGACGCCTACAGCTCCCTGGACGAACCGGAAATCGACCGCCCTCCTGGTCCTCGCCGATGGCACCGTCATAGAAGGTCAGGGCATCGGCGCGACCGGCAAGGTGCAGGCGGAGGTCTGCTTCAACACCGCGCTCACCGGCTATGAGGAGATCCTGACCGATCCGTCCTATCTCGGTCAGATCGTCACCTTCACCTTCCCGCATGTGGGCAATGTCGGCACCAACGCGGAAGACATCGAGGACCTGACCCCGGCCGCCCGCCACGGCGCCGTCGGCGTGATCTTCAAGGCCGACATCACCGACCCCTCGAACTACCGCGCCGCCCAACATCTCGACGCCTGGCTGAAGGCCCGTGGCATCATCGGCCTCTGCGGCATCGACACCCGCGCGCTGACGGCCTGGATCCGCGAGAACGGCGCCCCGAACGCAGTGATCGCCCATGACCCGGCCGGCGTCTTCGACCTCGGCGCCCTGAAGGCGGAAGCGAGAGCCTGGAGCGGCCTCGAAGGCCTCGACCTCGCCAAGGTCGCGACCTCCGGCCAGTCCTCGGTCTGGACGGAAACGCCCTGGGTCTGGAACAAGGGCTTCGGCACGCTCGGCGCCGAAGACGCAAAATACCATGTCGTCTGCGTCGATTACGGCGTGAAGCGCAACATCCTGCGCCTCTTCGCCGGCCTGGACGCGAAGGTGACGGTGGTGCCGGCGACGACCAGCGCCGAGGACATCCTTGCGCTCAATCCCGACGGCATCTTCCTCTCGAACGGTCCAGGAGACCCGGCCGCGACCGGCGCATATGCCGTTCCGGTCATCCGCAAGCTCATCGACAGTGGCCTGCCCGTCTTCGGCATCTGCCTCGGCCACCAGATGCTGGCGCTGGCGCTCGGTGGCACGACCGAGAAGATGCACCAGGGGCACCACGGCGCCAACCATCCGGTCAAGGACTTCACCACCGGCAAGGTCGAGATCGTCTCCATGAACCACGGTTTCGCCGTCGACTCGAAGTCGCTGCCGGAAGGGGTTGAAGAGACTCACGTATCGCTCTTCGACGGCTCGAATTGCGGCCTGCGGCTCGTCGGCAAGCCGGTCTTTTCGGTGCAGCATCACCCGGAAGCCTCTCCCGGCCCGCAGGACAGCCACTATCTCTTCCGCCGCTTCATGAACATGGTGCGCGAGAGAAAAGGCGAACCGGCGCTCGCAGAGCGCTGATCCGACTCTCTTATTAGCGGATCATTTCGACGGTTCGGCAATCACTGCCGGGCCGTTCGCATTTCGTAACGCACTCTGAGATAAAAGCGGGCGCAGAGCAGGAACGAGGCGCTGCCGAGCCCGACGAGGAAGCCGAGCCAGATTCCGACCCCGCCGAGACCGAGCGGGAACGCCATCAGCCAGGCGAGGAAGAAGCCGATAGGCCAGTACGCGATCAGCGCCATCACCATCGGCACGCGGGCATCCTTGAGGCCGCGCAGCAGGCCGCTGGCGATCGCCTGCAGCCCGTCCACGAGCTGGAAGATGCCCGCGACCACGACCAGGTGCGTGGCGAAATCCAGCACCGCCGACGCCTCCGGCTTGCGGGTGTCGATGAAGATGCTGCTGAGCATTCGCGGCAACGAGAAGAACAGGATGCCGCCGGCGATCGCGATCACGCTTGCGATGGCGAGCACGGTGATCGCCGCGCGAACGAGCTCGGCATAGTCGCCACGACCATGGGCGACACCGATGCGGACGGTTGCGGCCTGCGAGAGGCCGAGCGGGATCATGAAGGCGATGGAGGCGAGCTGCAGGGCGATGCCGTGCGCGGCGAGCTCGATCGTGCCGATGCGCCCCATCAGCAGCGAGGCTGCGGTAAAGAGGCTCACCTCGGCAAGAACCGTCACACTGATCGGCAGGCCGAGGCGCACGACCTCCCAGAGCGCATGCCAATCCGGTCGCCAGAAGCGGACGAAGAGCTCATATTTGCGGGTCTGCTCGCGAGTTTGAATATAGACGACCATGGCAAGGAAGCTGGCCCACTGCACGCAGACGGCGACGATTGCGGCCCCGGTCATGCCGAGCGCCGGCAGGCCGAAATGGCCGAGCACGAGGCCGTAGGCCAGCACGCCGTTCATCACCAGCACCCCGAGCGTCACGTAGAGCACGATCCCCGCCCGGCCGATGGCGCTGACGAGGGCGCGCAGCACGGCAAAGAGCAGCGCCGGCAGGAGCCCGAACTGGACGATCATCACGTAACCGGCGGTAAGGGCCGCCACCTCCGGCTTCTGGCCGAGCGCGAGCAATATCCGCTCGGCATTGAAGAAGAGCGGCATCGTCAGCAGCGTGTAGGCGATCGAGGCCCACATTCCCATGCGCAGCGACCGGCGCACCGAGACTACGTCGCCGCGGCCATAGGCCTGCGCCACCATCGGCACGACGGCGATCGACAGCCCCGATCCGAAGATGAAGATCGTGAAGAAGAACTGGCCGGCAAGAACCATCGCCGCAAGCGACTGTGCACCGAGTTGCCCGACGATGACGACGTCGGTCGTATGGATGCCGAGCTGGGCGAGCTGGGCGCCGATCAGCGGAATTCCCAGCGCCAGCGTTGCGCGCACATGCGCGCCCCAGCTGTTGGAGGAGCCTACCGGCCGAACTGCGGTTTGCGTGGACATGTTCAAAACCCTGGACGAAAAAAGCCGCTTGCAGGAAATCTGGCAAGCGGCGGACAGCGTCACCGTTACGCGAGCTATCGGGAACGCGCAACCCGAAATGGCGTTCCTTCAGCAAAACTCGTCGACATATCAATTCGCTTTATGGTGCCGTGCAAATTAGTCCGGGCTACCACGACAGGCGGCAAAGCGCTCAGCTTTCGAGGTCCCGCTTCAAACGGTCCAGCAGCGACACGGCATTGGCCGCATACTCGCCGATCCACCGGTCATGGATCGCCTTGATCGGCAACGGGTTCAGGATGTTACGGCGCTCCCGTCCTTCCCGTTTGACGATGACGAGATCGGCACCCTCCAGCACCTTCAGGTGCTGCATCACCGTACAGCGGTCAAGTGCGGGAAAAGACTCGCAAAGTGCTCCGGTCGTCAGCGGCGCGTCCTTTAGCCGGTCGAGCATCGCCCGCCGCACCGGCGCGGCCAGCGCCTTGAAGACCAGATCCTCCTGATTCGCACTTGACATGTTATATTTTTATAACATGATTGAGCCATCGCCAAGAGGAGGACAAGACCATGAACGGTCCGCTGAAGTTCAGGGTATCTGCGCATATCTCCAGGCCCGTCGGCGAGGTCTTCGAGGCCGTCGTCGACCCCGCCACGCTCTCACGCTACTTCACCACCGGCGGCGCCAAGGGGCGGCTCGAAACCGGCGCGACGGTCTACTGGGATTTCCATGATTTCCCCGGCGCTTTCCCGGTCGAGGTGGTGGAGGTCGCCAAGGATCGCCGCATCGTGCTGCGCTGGGAGGCGAACGAAGGCTCGCCCGCAGATGGCGACGCGGTGACGACGCCGGCCGGATACAAGACCACCGTGACAATGGACTTCGAAGCGCTCGCCGACGGGCGTACGCTCGTCACCATCGCTGAGGAAGGCTGGCGCCCGACGGAGGGCGGGCTCTCCGCCTCCTACGGCAATTGCCAGGGCTGGATGCAGATGCTCTGCGCCATGAAGGCCTGGCTCGAATACGGCATCAACCTGCGCGAGGGCATGTTCAGGTAGGCGGGCGGACGCTGCCCGCGGCAGCCGCCTGAACGTCTACACTCATACCGCCTCGGAGAAGGTATCACAGGCGTCCACCCTGCCACTCTCGAAACCGCGCTTGAACCATTTCATCCGCTGCGCCGAGGTACCATGGTTGAAGCTGTCGGGAACGACATAGCCCTGGCTGCGCTTCTGAAGGGTGTCGTCGCCGATCTGACGGGCCGCGTTCAGCGCTTCGTCCAGATCGCCGGCTTCGAGCAGCCCCTTTTGCTCTGTGTACTTGGCCCAGATGCCGGAGAAGCAGTCCGCCTGCAACTCGACGCGAACCGACATCTGGTTTGCCTCGACTTCACCCATCGACTGCCGCATCTGGTTGAACTTCGGCAGAATGCCGGTCAGATTCTGGACGTGGTGACCGATTTCATGGGCAATAACATAGGCCTCGGCGAAGTCGCCCGAGGCACCGAATTGCTGTTCGAGTTGCTGGAAGAAGTCGGTATCGAGATAAACCTTGCGGTCGCCGGGGCAGTAGAACGGGCCGGTCGCGGAAGAAGCAAAGCCACAGGCAGAACTGACACCGCCCGAGAAAAGCACCAGCGTGGGCTCCTCGTAGTTTTGCCCCGCCGCCTTGAAGATGCCGTTCCAGGTATCTTCGGTCTCGGCAAGAACTGTCCGCACAAAGGCGGTCATCTCGTCTGTCGCCGGAGCACTCGGGCGTTCGCCCACTGACTGTTCATATCCCGGACCGGTCATCGAGCCGTCGTCCAGGACCTGCAACATATCGATGCCCATCATCTTCAGGAGGAAATAGATCACAACCAGAAATATGATCGTGCCGATGCTCAGGCCTCCGCCGCGGCGGCCGCTTCCCATCGGAATCCTGATACCGGATCGCCCCAACGGATCTCGGCCCAACCCGGCGCGGCCGGTCGAAGTGTTGCGGCGATCTTCGATATTGTTCGACTGCCTTCGGCCTTTCCATTCCATGATGTTGGACCCTCTCCGTATGGCTTGTCCGTGCGCGGCTTCCACCGTCAATGCGGCTACAACCGTCTATAGAGCAAAGCGTTCCAGCCGGCCATGCGAAATAAGCAGATGCTAAACCTGCGGACATCGGCAGGCACCATCAACTACGCGATGAAAGTGGCGGCCACCGGTCTTTCCAGGGCCGTGCCTCTTCGAGTTGCCCGGCAAGCCTGAAAAGCGTTTCCTCATCCGCAAACCGCCCGACGAAATGCATCCCGATCGGCAAGTTCTCTTTGGACCAGCAGAGCGGAACGGACATGGCCGGCTGCCCGGTCACGTTGAAAACAGGCGTCCAGGGAATAAACTCGAAGGTCTGGGCGGCAAGCTGATTGGCAATTCCGAGTTTCTTCAGGAGCCAGCCACCTCTAATATGACCCATGAAGCGGATGAGCTTCTTTTCCAGCGCAGACGGTTGCAGCGCCCCGATCTTGACCGGCAGACTCGAGAGTACGGGCGTCATCAGAACATCATGGCTCTCGAAGAAACCAATGATAGCACGCGACGACAGCTTGAGATAACGTAGCGCCGCCGTCAGCTCCGTGGCCGAAAACGCGTGCCCCAACAGGCCCAGACCGAAGGATGACGCATCGAAATCCTCAGGCCGCACTCTCATGCCGGCAATCTCCGCCGCCAGTTCTATATCGGCGCGGAGTTCGGCCGCGAGCACGGTGAGGAACGCGAGAGAAAACGCGTCCCGGTCGACCGTGGGTGCGGCCTCGACGATCTCATGCCCGAGACTTTCGAGAAGTCGCACGGAATCGGCGTATGCATCCCTGACCTCGGGGGATACCGCCTTGCCGAGCATCGGCCTGCTTGATACCGCAATGCGAAGGCGTTTCGGTGGGCTCCCGACTGCCTTGAGCCACGATCCCTGGAATACCGCCAGGGGATGCGGCGTACCGATATCGGGCCCATGGGTTGCATCCAGAAGGGCCGCGGAGTCGCGCACGGAACGCGTCAGAACATGCTCGCCTGCAAACCCGGCCCAAGCCTCGCCGATATAGGGACCCACAGGGGTCCGGCCGCGGGTCGGCTTCATTCCGAACAGGCCACAGGCCGAGGCCGGGATGCGGATTGAGCCGCCGCCGTCGCCTCCTGACGCCATCGGCACAATGCCGGCGGCAACTGCCGCTGCCGAGCCGCCACTGGAACCACCCGGCGTGCGCGCAAGGTCCCAGGGATTGCGGGTCGGCCCGAAGGCCCCCGGCTCGGTATAGGGTGTCAGCCCGAACTCGGGTGTATTGGTCTTGCCGACGATGACCAGCCCTGCCCGTTTCCAGCGCCTCACCAGTTCGCTGTCGCCAGGAGCCGGGATATTCGCCAAGAGCCTGTTGCCTTGCGAGGTCGGAATACCTTCGACCTGGGAGAGAAGGTCCTTCAACAGGAAGGGCACCCCGGCGAACGGCCCATCGCCAATGGGTCCCGTCGCAGCCCGCCGCGCCTCGGCGAACATCGGCCGGATCACTGCATTCAGCGGTGGATTGAGCCGTTCGATCTCGGCGATCGCGGTCTCCACCAGTTCGGCGGCCGAGACCTGTCCGCTGCGCACCAGTTCCGCCAGGCCCAGGCCGTCAAAATTCCTATAGCCGTCGAGCACGCATTCCCCTTCCCTTGACTTCCCCCAGAGCGACAGTAACACGCCACCCTGCCAAGGCAATGTGGCCGCCCGGCTCAGCTCCCGTTACACATCGCCCCCAGGCTTTCACGCGCCCCCGAAGATTCCTGTCGGTTTCGTCAATTTCGGGGTTCCTCTATGCCAAACATTTCCCTATAAGCCCCTTCTAGCCTTAAAAGACCTCGTATGTGCGCCCGGCCGGTGATATCCACTCACCTTGGCCGGTTTTTCGCGCAACCTGAAAGCGGATTGTGACCATGCCCAAGCGCCAAGATATCAAATCCATCCTCATCATCGGCGCTGGCCCGATCGTGATCGGCCAGGCTTGCGAATTCGACTATTCCGGCACACAGGCCGTCAAGGCGCTGAAGGAGGAGGGCTACCGGGTCATCCTGGTCAACTCCAACCCGGCCACCATCATGACCGATCCGGGCCTCGCCGATGCAACTTACGTCGAGCCGATCACGCCGGAAGTCGTCGCCAAAATCATCGCCAAGGAACGCCCGGACGCACTGCTGCCGACCATGGGCGGACAGACGGCGCTCAACACCGCGCTTTCGCTGAAGCGGATGGGCGTGCTCGACCGCTACAATGTCGAAATGATCGGCGCCAAGCCTGAAGCGATCGACAAGGCCGAGGACCGTGCCCTCTTCCGCGAGGCCATGGCCAAGATCGGGCTGGAAACCCCGCGCTCCATGCTGGCGAACGCGACCGACATCAAGGACGCCGACCGCAAGACCCACGAGGCGGCCCGCGCCGAACTGCGCGCCAAGCTCTCCGGCGCCGAGCTCGACAAGGCGCTCGACGAGCTGGAGAACCAGTGGAACCTCGGTGAGACGGACCGCAAACAACGCTACATGAACCATGCCATGGCGATCGCCGCCCAGGCGCTCGACGAGGTCGGCCTGCCGGCGATCATCCGCCCGTCCTTCACCATGGGCGGTACAGGCGGCGGCATTGCCTACAACCGCTCGGAATTCTTCGAGATCGTCGGCTCCGGTCTCGACGCCTCACCGACCACCGAAGTGCTGATCGAAGAATCGGTCCTCGGCTGGAAGGAGTATGAAATGGAGGTCGTCCGCGACAAGGCGGACAACTGCATCATCATTTGCTCGATTGAGAACATCGACCCGATGGGCGTGCACACCGGGGACTCCATCACCGTTGCCCCTGCGTTGACCTTGACCGACAAGGAATACCAGATGATGCGCAACGCCTCTATCGCGGTGCTGCGCGAGATCGGCGTGGAGACCGGCGGCTCGAACGTGCAGTTCGCTGTCAACCCGAAGGACGGCCGCCTCGTCGTCATCGAGATGAACCCGCGCGTTTCGCGCTCCTCCGCCCTCGCCTCGAAGGCCACCGGCTTCCCGATCGCCAAGGTCGCGGCCAAGCTCGCCGTCGGCTATACACTGGACGAACTGGAAAACGACATCACCGGCGGCGCGACGCCCGCTTCCTTCGAGCCGTCGATCGACTATGTCGTCACCAAGATCCCGCGCTTTGCCTTCGAGAAATTCCCCGGTGCTGAGCCGACGCTGACGACCGCGATGAAGTCGGTCGGCGAAGTCATGGCAATCGGCCGTACTTTCGCCGAGTCGCTGCAGAAGGCACTGCGCGGCCTCGAAACCGGCCTGACCGGACTCGACGAAATCGAGATCCCCGGCCTCGACGCCCATGGTGACGGAGCCGACGACAAGAACGCCATCCGTGCCGCGATCGGCACGCCCACCCCGGATCGTCTGCGCATGGTCGTCCAGGCACTGCGCCTCGGCATGTCGCCGGAGGAAGTACACGAAGGCTGCAAGATCGATCCGTGGTTCATTGCCCAGTTTAAGGCGATCGTCGACATGGAAGCCCGCATCCGCGAGCACGGCCTGCCGGGCGACGCAGAGAACCTGCGCATGCTCAAAGCCATGGGCTTCTCCGACGCCCGCCTCGCCTCTCTCACCGGCGGTAAGCCGAAGGATGTGGCGATGCTGCGCAACTCGCTCGGCGTCCGGCCGGTCTTCAAGCGCATCGACACCTGCGCTGCCGAGTTCGCCTCGCCGACTGCCTACATGTATTCGACCTACGAGACGCCCTTCGTCGGCAATGCTCGTTCCGAAGCGCAGGTGTCCGACCGCAAGAAGGTGGTCATCCTCGGCGGCGGTCCGAACCGCATCGGCCAGGGCATCGAGTTCGACTACTGCTGCTGCCACGCCGCCTTCGCGCTGAAGGATGCAGGCTACGAAGCCATCATGGTCAACTGCAACCCGGAAACCGTCTCGACCGACTATGACACTTCGGATCGCCTTTATTTCGAACCCCTGACGGCCGAAGACGTGATCGAAATCATGCGCGCCGAGCAGGAAAAAGGCGAACTGGTCGGCGTTATCGTGCAGTTCGGCGGCCAGACGCCGCTGAAACTCGCCGAGGCGCTCGAGAAGAACGGTATCCCGATCCTCGGCACGGCACCGGACATGATCGACCTCGCCGAGGACCGTGACCGCTTCCAGAAGCTATTGATGAAGCTCGACCTCACCCAGCCGAACAACGGGATCGCCTACTCGGTCGAGCAGGCCCGCCTGGTCGCCGGCGAAATCGGCTTCCCGCTGGTCGTGCGCCCGTCCTACGTGCTGGGCGGCCGCGCCATGCAGATCATCCACGATGAGAGCATGCTGCAGTCCTACCTGCTCGATACCGTTCCGGGCCTCGTTCCGGAAGACATCAAGCAGCGCTACCCGAACGACAAGACCGGCCAGATCAACACCCTGCTCGGCAAGAACCCGCTTTTGTTCGACAGCTACCTGACCAATGCCGTCGAGGTCGACGTCGACGCGCTCTGCGACGGCGAAAACGTCTTCGTCTCCGGCATCATGGAGCACATCGAGGAAGCCGGCATTCACTCCGGCGACAGCGCCTGCTCGCTGCCGTCGCGCTCCTTCTCGCCGGAACTGCTGGACGAACTGGAACGCCAGACCAAGGCGATGGCGAAAGCGCTAAACGTCGGCGGCCTGATGAACGTGCAGTACGCCATCAAGGATGGCGTGATCTATGTCCTTGAAGTCAATCCGCGCGCCTCGCGCACGGTGCCCTTCGTCGCCAAGACCATCGGCGCGCCGATCGCCAAGATCGCCGCCCGCATCATGACCGGCGAAAAGCTCGACCAAGCGATCGCCGCCTACGGCAAAAAGCCGGATCCGCGCAACCTGAAGCACATCGCGGTCAAGGAAGCCGTCTTCCCGTTCGCCCGCTTCCCCGGCGTCGACACCCTGCTCGGCCCGGAAATGCGCTCGACCGGCGAAGTCATCGGCCTCGACACCGATTTCGCGCTCGCCTTCGCCAAGAGCCAGCTCGGCGCCGGCGTCGAACTGCCGCGTGACGGAACGGTCTTCGTTTCGGTCCGCGACGAGGACAAGGAACGGGTACTGCCGGCTGTGCGCCTGCTTGCCGACATCGGCTTCAAGGTCATGGCGACCGGCGGTACGCAGCGCTTCCTCGCCGAGAATGGCATTGAGGCGGTGAAGATCAACAAGGTGCTGGAAGGTCGCCCGCATATCGAGGATGCCATCCGCAACCGGCAGGTCCAACTGGTCGTCAACACGACGGACAGCAACAAGGCGATTTCGGACTCGAAGTCACTGCGCCGCGCCGCCCTGATGCAGAAGGTGCCCTATTACACCACCATGGCAGGTGCGCTCGCCGCCGCCGAAGCGATCCGGGCCCTGAAGAAGGGCCAGCTTGAGGTCCGGCCGCTGCAGAGCTATTTCTGAGGCGATCTGCAGGTTTGAGATTGGGAAGGCAGGCGTCACGCCTGCCTTTTCTGTTTTGCGAGGATTGCGAACGCTATTCCGCCGAGGACGATTGCGCCGGCGCCGACGAAATGCAGCGTCAAGGTCTCGCCCAGCAGCACAATAGCACCGGCTGCGGCAATAACGGGAACCGAGAGCTGGATCAGCGCAGCCCGAAAGGTGGTCAGCCCACTAAGCGCCCGGTACCAGATCGCATAGCCGAGGCCGGAGGCAACGATACCAGACGCAAGTGCGAGCAGGACGCCAGAGGGCGTCGCTGTTTCCCGAAACGCGGCGTAAAGCCCGAGCGGGATACAGAAAGCGGAGGCCCGGGCGAAGTTGCCCGCCGTTTCCCCTAGTGGATCGACCGAACCGCGGCCGAGCAAGGTATAGGCGGCCCAGGCCATGCCGGAGATGATCATCAACATGCTGCCAACGGGATCCGGGCGACCGGCGCCCGGAAGAACGAGATAGACGAAAGCCGCGAAAGCGACCGCAAGACCGAATGTCTCGCCCAGGCTCGGCCGATCGCCCCGCAGCAACGCATAGGCCAGCATCGTCGCCTGCACCGACGAAAAAAGTATGAGCGCACCCGTCGCAGCGCCGAGTTCGACATAGGCCGCGGAGAAGGTGATAGCATAGACAAACAGGGCCATCGCCGCGAGCCAGTTTCCGGGAACACGAGCACTTTGCGCCGACCCGCTTCTCCACCGGAACAGCAGGTAGAGAACGACGGCACCGGAGATCACCCTCAGCGCCGTGTAGCCGGCAGGATCGATGACCGGTATCCCGAGCGCCTGTCGCGCCAAAAGCGAATTCGCCGCGAAGGCAACCATTGCCACCGTCGTCAGTACCAATGTCGAATGCAACCGTCCCTCCCGCTCCGCATCCCGGTGCGGACTCTCCTGGGTCAGACTATCGGGACCGCGCCTCCAGCTGTCAAATGCGCGAGATGTATTGACACAAGCAATCCGCATCTGTATTTAGCCATAAAGTTAATTAACCGAATAGATAAATATGAACCAGGACCCTCTCTCGGAAACCCTGTCTGCCCTCGCCGATCCCACCCGGCGCGCCATCCTTGCACGTCTCGCTCAGGGCGAAGCGACGGTCAACGAAATCGCTTCGCCCTTCGCCATGAGCCTGCCCGCCGTCTCGAAGCATCTGAAGGTACTCGAGCGGGCGAAGCTGATTTCACGCGGCCGCAATGCCCAATGGCGACCCTGCCGGCTGGAGCCCGAACCGCTGAAACAGGTCGACGGGTGGCTGACGGATTATCGCAAGCTCTGGGAAGACAGGCTCGGACGCCTCGACGCCTATCTGGCGACACTGCAGGAAGCACGCGCAAGGGAACCCGACTCCCATGACTGACAAGATCGAAATCCTCAACGACCGCCTGTTTCCGGTTGATCGCCAGACGCTCTTCAATGCGTTCGCCGAACCGGAAAAGCTCGAACTTTGGTGGGGACCGGACGGCTTCACCAACCACATCACCGCCTTCGACCTCCGGCCCGGTGGCACCTGGCTCGTCACCATGATCGCCTCCAACGGCAGCGAGTTTCACAATCGCTGGACTTTCCAGGAGGTTGTCACCGGCGAGCGGATAAGGGCGTTTCACCACGAACCCGTTCACGCCTTTCCGCTCGAAATGACGTTCACCGAGGAAATCGGCGGCGCCCGCCTTACATGGCGCATGCTGTTCGATCGTACCGAGGGAAACATGGAGCTCGAACGCTTTCTTCACGCCGCCAACGAACAGAACTTCAACCGGCTTCAGGCCGTTCTAGAGAAGGGTCCACACTGACATGTCCGCCGAACTCGATCCCGCAAGAATCCTCCGCGTCGAACGTCTCGTGTCGGCACCCAGAGCGCTGGTCTTCGAAGCCTTCTCCAATGCGAAACACCTCGATGCATGGTGGGGGCCTGACGGCTTCACCAACGAGACACATGAAATGGAGTTCGCCGTCGGCGGCCTGTGGCGCTACACGATGCACGGCCCCGACGGCAAGGACTGGCCGAACTGGATCCGCTACCGGGAGATTAGCCCGCCATTACGACTCGTCTACGATCACGGCGAGGAAATCGGCGAGCCCGCCCATTTCGAGGGCGTGATCAGCTTCGAGGCGGAAGGCGACAAGACACGCGTGACGCTGACTCTTGTCTTCCCCACACCGGAAGCGCGCGACGCGACGCTGAAATTCGGGGCGATCGAAGGCGGTCATCAGACCCTGGCCAAGCTCGACGCCTATCTCGCCAAACTACAGGCCGGCTGAAACGTCGGCAACGCTCCGCCACACACAAAATTGACACTTGCCAAGGCGGAGGATTCGCGAAACTCTCCGCCCGGTTCACTTTTGGGAACACGAAGGCCATGACCAAGGCTGATAGAATTCCAGCGCGGGCAACCAGCCGCGAATGGATCGGGCTGTTCGTCCTTTCCATCGCCTGCCTGGTCTATTCCATGGACCTCTCCGTCCTGTTTCTTGCCATGCCCGCCATCACCGCCGATCTCGCACCGTCCGCGGCCGAGCTCCTCTGGATCAACGACATCTATGGCTTCATGGTCGCCGGTTTCCTGGTGACGATGGGAACGCTTGGCGACCGGGTCGGTCGACGCAGGATCCTGATGCTCGGCGCAACCGCTTTCGGTTTCGCCTCGCTCTTCGCCGCCTTCGCCACGACGGCGCCCATGCTCATTCTCGCCCGGGCTTTGCTTGGCATCGCCGGAGCCACGATCGCACCGTCCACGCTCTCGCTGGTCGTTAACCTGTTCTTCGACGAGTCCGAGCGCAACCGGGCTATCGGCATCTGGGGCACGGCCTTCGCCCTTGGCGGCCTGATCGGACCGCTGATCGGTGGCGTACTGCTGGAATTCTTCCACTGGGGATCGGTGTTCCTGATCAACGTACCGGTCATGCTGGCATTGGTCATCGCCGCGCCCTTCCTGCTGCCTGAATTCCGCAGCGAACAATCCGTCCGGATCGATGTCGCGAGCGTACTTCTCTCGCTGGCGACCGTCCTGCCCGTCATTTATGGCCTCAAGCACATCGCCACGGACGGCTTCGATCCGGTCCATCTCCTGCCGATTGCTCTTGGTGTCGGTCTCGGCCTCCCGTTTCTCCGCCGCCAGATGCGCCTGGAAGACCCGCTGATCGACCTGTCGCTGTTCGCCATTCCGTCCTTTACCGCGTCGCTCCTGGTCAACTTGTTCGGCGTCTTTTTCGTGTTCGGTATCTTCCTGTTCCAGAACCAGTTCCTGCAACTGGTGCTAGGGCTTTCGCCGCTGGAGGCCGCACTCTGGTCGATCGCGCCCAGCCTGGTCTTCACCGTGATGTCGCTCCAGGCCTACCGGATCACGAACCGGCTGGGGCAGGTCCGGACCGTGCTGCTCGGGCTTGTCGTCAATGCGATCGGTGCGGCCGTCATGGCGATGGCGGCCTATGGCCAGAGCCTTTACGGGGTGCTGTTCGCCAGCATGCTGATCGGCCTCGGCTTCGTGCCCGTCGTGTTGACCACGACCGGTCTCATCGTCGGGTCCGCCCCGCCCGAACGTGCCGGCGCCGCCTCTGCGATCTCCGAGACCAGTGCGGAATTCGGCGGCGCCATGGGCGTTGCCCTGCTCGGCAGCCTCGCCAGCGTCATCTACCGGCTGGCCATGGCGTCCGCCGACCTCGGAACTTTACCGCCACCACTGGCCGAGGCCACCCGTTCGACACTCGCCGCGGCCGTCGAGGTCGCAGGCAGCATGAAGGGCGTGGACACGCCCTGGCTCGACATCGCCCGCGACAGCTTTTCCCTCGGTTTTGCCGTCTCCTGTGCAGTCGCCGCTGTGACCCTGACGCTGCTTGTGGTACTCGCGCGCCGCGTCTACGGCGCAAATCCGGTCATCGAGACCGCTCCCAGTCATTGATCTCCGCACGGCCAAGCAACCTGAAATTGCACCGAAATGCGCCAGCTGCTATGTTTTATCTACAGGCGATCAAGGGTATGCGAGATGGCAAAGAATATTGTCCTCCTCTTCGACGGAACGTCGAACGAGATAGCGGCGGACCGAACCAACATACTGCGCCTCTTCGGCGTCCTGCGGCGCACGGACGAACAGGTTGTCTATTACGATCCAGGCGTCGGGACTTTCGGCGCCGTAGACGCCTGGCTGAAACCCTATCGTGAGACGATCGAGATCTGGGGAATGGCGACCGGCTGGGGCCTCGACCAGAATGTCAAGGACGCCTACCGTTTCATCGTCGAGAACTATCAGCCCGCGCCGCGCGGCAAGGACGGCAAGAAGAAAGGCGAGGACGATCAGATCTATCTCTTCGGCTTCAGCCGTGGCGCCTATACGGCAAGGGTGCTGGCAGGCTTCATACACGCGTTGGGCCTGGTGAGCCGCCCGCAGCTCAATTTGGTCGACTATGCATACCGGGCCTATAAGGGCATACCCGAATTCAGGAACCAGAGCGGCGACCCGACGGTGACTGGAGAAGACGCGCCTTCCGCCTTCGCTACCATGCGCCTTCACGAACGCGCGCTGAAGACCCATCGCCCAAAGATCAAGATGCTAGGCCTCTTTGATACAGTCACCTCGGTCATCGAAAACGGAAGATGGCTGCTTCAGCTGAAAAGCCATCCCTTCACCCGCCGGAATCCCAGCGTGGAGATCGTGCGCCAAGCCTTGGCCATAGACGAGCGCCGCACAATGTACAATCCGCAGACATGGGAGCCGGGCCAGCCCTACTGGGGCGGACCGTTCAAGCCCAAGGAGGCAGTGCCTCAGCAGGACTTCAAGGAGGTCTGGTTCACGGGTGTTCACGGAGATGTCGGCGGCGGATATCCCGAAAAGGAAAGCGCACTGATCAAGATCCCGCTCGTCTGGATGATCCGGGAAGCGAAAACAGCCGGACTGGATTTCATCACCCGGACCGTGAACGAGATCGTTCTCGGCCAGAACCCACAGAAGCCATATGTCGCGCCGGATCCCACCGCGAATCGTCATGAGAGCATGAACGTCGCCTGGCAAGTGCTTGAATTGGTTCCCCGTCGCATACCGGCCACATCTTGGCGAATGCATGGAGAGACCGGCGGCTTCTATCTGCCACGATGCGACCGGCGCCTCATTCCCGAGAATGCATTGATCCACCAGTCGGTTATCGACCGCATGGCAGCCACTTTGCCCGATGGCCCCTATGATCCGCCCAACCTGCCGACGCAGCATCAGGTCGAGCCCTGATGATGTCCCTTCATTGGCGGCGGTTCCGCCATGACACAAAACTTCTGGAAATGTCCTTCTGGATTCTGCTATAGTTTCCGGCATATCGATTTGAAACACGGTTCCGCGGCTTCGCTTCGGAACCTGTTTTCTTTTATGTCTGCACCACGCGGACTCCATACTCGAAGGAAGTCGAAATGGTTGAAAAGGTACCGATGACGCAGAACGGTTTCGTCAAGCTGAATGAGGAACTGCGTTGGCGCCAGCAAGAAGAACGGCCCCGCATCATCGAAGCGATTGCCGAAGCGCGTGCCCACGGCGACCTTTCCGAAAACGCCGAGTATCATGCAGCCAAGGAAGCCCAGAGCCACAACGAAGGCCGTATCGCCGAACTGGAAGACCTGATCGCGCGCGCCGAAGTTATCGACCTCGCCAAAATGTCCGGCTCCAAAATCAAATTCGGCGCCACGGTGAAACTTGTCGATGAGGACACCGAGGAGGAAAAGACCTACCAGATCGTCGGTGACCAGGAAGCGGACGTGAAGCAGGGCCGCATCTCGATCTCCTCGCCTATCGCCCGAGCGCTGATCGGCAAGGAAGTCGGTGACAACATCGAGGTCGTGGCGCCCGGCGGCTCCAAGGCCTATGAAATCCTCTCGGTCAATTGGGGCTGACCGGCATCAGGCCGGAGCGAGGGTCTCCGACGTGACGGATATCAGGAATGTCGAGATAATAGCGCCGAACTTCAAGAAGCGCCTGTCCGGCGTGACCTCGACGATCATCCAGCTCATCCCCGTCCAGAACAGGCTCGGCCAGAAGGTTGCGACTCTTGGCCCGGGCCTTCCGGCGTTTCTCCCGCATATCCGATTTTCCGACCTGCTTCGACTCTGGCGCCCGCCTGAGGGTAGAGAAAACCGTGTCTGGCATGCCCGTCGCAACAATGAGATGCTGGCCGGCCTCCTTCTGCGCGATTTTCTGCGCATGCCGCTGAGGATCGTCTTCACCTCAGCCTCCCAGCGGCGGCACACCCGCTGGACGAAGCTCCTCATTTCCCGGGTCGATGCAGTGATTGCCACCAGCGCCCGGACGGCCGCTTATCTCGAGGTGGAAAACACCGTAATCATGCATGGCGTGGACACGGAACGCTTCTCTCCACCCCAAGACAAGGCAGCGGCAAAGCGCGCTGTCGGCCTGAACCCCGAGAAAAATGTCGTCGGCTGCTTCGGCAGGGTCCGCCACCAGAAGGGAACGGACCTGTTCGTCGACGCGATGATAGAGCTGCTTGCCGACCGGCCGGACTGGATCGCCATTATCGCCGGGCGCGCAACCGCTTCGCACGTCGCCTACGAGAACAGCCTCAAGGAGCGCGTGGTCAAGGCAGGCCTTTCGGAACGCATCCTTTTCGTCGGCGAGCATACCAATATCAATGACTGGTATCGTGCCCTTGACCTTTATGTCGCCCCGCAACGCTGGGAAGGGTTCGGCCTGACCCCGCTCGAGGCCATGGGAACTGGCGTTCCAGTCGTCGCCGCCGATGTCGGCGTGTTCAGCGAACTGGTCCAGGTCGGCCACCAGGAAACAGGCATAGTAACCCCGGCGGGAAGCAGCGAATCCCTTGGCGAGGCCGCGGCGGCCTTTATGGACGACGACGCACGACGTGATGCAGCGGGAGCGCGGGCACGGGCACGGGTGACCGCATTGTTCACCTTGGAAAAAGAGGCCGGCAGTATCGGCTTGATCTACAAAGGTCTCGCACGCGTTTCCTGATAGCTCGAATTGGATTGAGAATGCTTCTTGTGAAAAAGCTGCTCTTGACCCTGGTGCTGAGAGAATCACGGAAAAGCCGAGCCTTGCCGCAGACCTTTGTCGGATTCATCTTCGACTACATCTCCATCAAGTCAATTCTGTATGGGCGGTTCGAAAACCTTGAGCTGGACTATCTCGAGCAGCACGTCTTTCCGAGCCTGCCTGAACGCCGATACGCACTGGACGTAGGCGCGAATATCGGCATTCACACCATCTCCTTCAGCAACCATTTCCAGCACGTACACGCCTTCGAGCCCCACCCGCTGACCTTCGATATCCTGTCGCTCAACACCCGGGCAATGAAGAACATCACGGTCCACCAGAAGGGAGCCTCCAGCGAAGCATTCGTGGCAAGGGCTGTAAGTGTGCCCGGCAATATCGGTGCGGCCCACATTGTCACGGACGCCGAGGCTGGTGCCGACACGATCGGTTTTGCCTGCGACCGGCTCGACGCCATGCTGGGCGACGAGGCGGTACCGGTCATCGACTTCATGAAGATCGACGTGGAAGGCCATGAACTGAGCGCACTCAAGGGTGCGGAAGCCATTCTTGCGCAATCGGCACCCTTGATTGCTTTCGAACTTCTCAGAGCAGAGACCGCCGAACCGGGAACCGAGTTGATCCGCTTTCTGAACGAGCGGGGTTACCGCTACTTCTACGAGATCCGCCGCACTCTTTTCGGAACCCGCCGTCTTGTCGCAATCACGCGTTTTCGCAACCGCAACCACAAGATGGTTCTAGCCGCCAAGACACCCCTGAACGGGAGCCGCTAGACTTCCACAAGCCCGACGCGCTTCACCTGCCGGATCGTCAGCATGGTGCGAACGGTATGGACGTGATCATTGGCCGTCAGCACTTCGATCACGAAGTCCTGGAAATTGGTCAGGTTCTCGGCCACGCAATGAAGCAGGAAATCACTGTCGCCGGATACCATCCAAGCCTGGCGCACCAGCGGCCAGCTTTCGGTAGCGGTCGCGAAAGCCTTGAGGTTGCTTTCCGACTGGTGCTTCAGCCCAACCATGCAAAAGGCGACGAGATCGAAGCCGAGCTTCGGGGCGTTCAGCAATGCGTGGTAGCCCTCGATGATTCCGGCCTCCTCCAGCTTGCGCACCCGGCGCAGGCATGGCGGCGCTGAAATGCCCACGCGGGCCGATAGTTCGACATTCGTCATGCGACCGTCGCGTTGCAGCTCTCGGAGAATGCGAAAATCGATGGCGTCCAATTCGGCGCGTAACAAATGCAAAGCCTTTTCTGACGTGACAGCGCCGATATGTAGCCCATTCCGGAAATTACGCAAGAATCAGTCTGCATTAAGCACAAATATTACCATGACAGAGATTGCCCTGTTGTTATTGCAAAGCTGACCTTGAATAAATGCATGGAGCAATCATAAATGAGGCTGCAAACAAGCAGCCTCGATGAGAATCGATCTCCCTGTTCATTTTGCATCGCCTTGAAAGGAAAGACCATGACCGCCCGCCATACCAAGGTGCTGATCATAGGGTCCGGCCCAGCCGGATATACCGCCGCAATCTATGCCGCACGCGCCATGCTGAAACCGGTCCTCATCGCAGGCATGGAACAGGGCGGGCAATTGATGATCACCACCGACGTGGAGAATTATCCCGGTTTTGCCGACCCGATCCAGGGCCCCTGGCTGATGGAACAGATGCTCATGCAGGCGACCCATGTCGGCGCAGAGATCGTTAACGACCTCGTGACCGAAGTCGATATGGCGAAACGGCCCTTCACCGTGCGCACGGATTCGGGAGCCGTCTGGACCGCCGACACGCTGATCGTTGCCACCGGCGCCAAGGCCAAATGGCTCGGCATCGAGAGCGAACAGCATTTTCAGGGCTTCGGTGTTTCCGCCTGCGCCACCTGTGACGGCTTCTTCTATCGCAACAAGGATGTGATCGTCGTCGGCGGTGGCAACTCGGCCGTCGAGGAGGCGCTTTACCTTTCCAATATAGCGAAATCGGTGACTGTCGTGCACCGACGCGATTCCTTCCGTTCGGAAAAGATCCTCCAGGAGCGCCTTTTTGCCAAGGAGAACATCAAGGTGATCTGGAATACCGAAGTGGCTGAAATCACCGGCACGCCCGCCAAGCCGCCCGTGCCGCCATCCGTGACCGGCGCGACGTTGCGCGACACCGTGACCGGAGCGATGACGGAAATGCCGATCGATGGCGTTTTCGTCGCCATTGGCCACGCACCGGCAGTGGAACTCTTCAAGGGCAAGCTGAAAATGAAAGCCAATGGCTATCTGTGGACCGCCCCGGATTCGACGGCCACCGATATCGAAGGCGTCTTTGCCGCGGGCGATGTCACCGACGACGTCTACCGCCAGGCGATTACGGCGGCGGGAATGGGTTGCATGGCAGCGCTTGAGGCAGAGCGTTACCTGACTGCCGTTTCCGTTCGCGCAGAAGCGGCGGAGTAGAGATCGTGAGAGGGGGTGGCATGCCGTTGGACTGGGACAAGCTGCGTATTTTCCACGCAGCCGCCGAAGCAGGCTCATTCACCCACGCAGCGGACAAGCTGCACCTCTCTCAATCGGCGATCAGCCGGCAGGTCAGCGCTCTCGAGCAGGATATCGGCGTCAAACTCTTTCACCGCCATGCACGCGGGCTGATTTTGACGGAACAGGGCGAGTTGCTCTATCGCACCGCCCATGACGTGCTGCTCAAGCTCGAAACGGTGAAGATGCAGCTTACCGAAACGACGGAAAAGCCGAGCGGCAAGCTGCGTGTCACGACCACGGTCGGTCTTGGCCAGGGCTGGCTCACCGACAAGATACAGGAATTCCTGCAACTCTATCCCGACATGTCGATCCAGCTCATCCTCGACAACGAGGAACTGGACGTGAACATGCGCCACGCCGACTGCGCCATCCGGCTTCGCCAGCCACAGCAGTCGGACCTGATCCAGCGCAAACTGTTCACGGTTCACATGCATGTCTATGCGGCCCCTTCTTACATCAACCGCTATGGCGAGCCGCAAACCATCGAGGACCTCGACAACCATCGCATCATCACTTTCGGCGAACCGGCGCCAGGCTACCTGCTCGACGTCAACTGGCTGGAAGTGGCCGGGCGGACCTCGGACAATCCCCGGCAGCCGCAATTGCAGATCAACAGCCTGACATCCATTAAACGTGCCTGCCTGCTAGGTATCGGCATCGCCATGCTCCCCGACTATATCGTCGGGCGCGATCCTGGCCTGCTGCAGCTCGTCACAAGTGCCGACGTTCCTTCCTTCGACACCTATTTCTGCTACCCGGACGAAATGAAGAATGCAGCCAAGTTGAAGGCTTTCCGCGATTTCATCGTGGCAAAGGCCCGCAACTGGAACTTCTAGAGCCTGTCGTCATAGATGAAATGGTCCGAGACACAGCCAGTGCGTGTGCGATTTCCAAGGCGTGCAACATACGCATGCCAGACATGCATAAAAAACCATTGTTCGCTGCACAAATAACCACCATATCGCACACAGCTGATGCACATGGTGGCTTTTTCCTCCCAGTTCCACCGCAGCAGCTGTTCCCCTCTGGAGGTTTTTTGACCTTCACACTTATAGGGCCCTGGAGCGATCCGGTGGCCCTTTTTTTTTGCCGTCCGTTTTCCAGGTCCCGTTTGCCCGAGGGCACGAGACTTTGAGACGTCCACCTCCGGTTCCGCCGAAAAGTTTCACCTCGATGTGTATTGAACCCCCGCCGGCACGCCATATCTGAAGCGTCAGACAGTGATACGGAATGCAGCAACAATGAACCTCGATGAAATCTTCAGAGCGCTTGCGCACCCGGCACGCGTCAAGATGCTGATGTGGCTGAAGGACCCGCAGGCGCATTTCGAGGCTCAGGCACAGCCCTTCGAGGTCGGCGTCTGCGCGGGACAATTCGAGCGTTGCGGACTGTCGCAATCCACGGTCTCTGCTCACCTCACAACTCTGCAACGCGCCGGACTCGTCTCTTCCACACGCATAGGCCAATGGGTTTTCTACAGACGTGACGAGGAAACAATAGGAACATTTCTCGATACTCTGAACGCCTCCCTATAACTCTTCCCCTCCCCGGTGCGATCCCGTACCGCTTTTCATCAGGAAAGGCTTTCCATGACCTCGCTTTTCGATCCGATCACCGTAGGCGACATGACGCTCCCCAACCGCATCGCCATGGCCCCGCTCACACGCAACCGCTCTCCGGGCAATGTTCCGAACGACCTTAACGTGATCTATTACAGGCAACGTGCCACGGCCGGTCTTCTGATCAGTGAGGGCACGGCGATCACGCAGCAAGGTCAGGGATACGCCCAGGTGCCGGGCCTCTATACGCCGGAAGCGCTGGAAGGGTGGAAACGCGTAACGGGCGCCGTCCATCAGGCCGGCGGGCACATTGCAGCCCAACTCTGGCACGTTGGCCGCGTGTCCCACACATCGCTGCAGCCGAATGGCGCAAAACCCGTCGCCCCCTCGGCGATACAGGCAAAGTCCAAGACCTATCTCATCGGCGAGGACGGCACGGGCGCATTCGTCGAGACGTCCGAGCCCCGCGCGCTCGAGCTCTCTGAAATCCCGGGCATTGTCCAAGACTATCGCCGCGCCGCACGCGACGCCATCGATGCCGGTTTCGACGCGGTCGAGATCCACGCCGCCAATGGCTACCTGATCGATCAGTTCCTACGGGCGGGAAGCAACCACCGAACCGATGCCTATGGCGGCTCGATCGAAAACCGCACCCGTTTCGCGCTGGAGGTGGTGGATGCCATCGCCACGGAGATCGGCGGTCCTAAAACCGGCATCCGCATATCGCCTGTGACGCCTTCCAATGACGTTTCGGATCCGGACCCGCAGCCGCTCTTCAACTATCTTGTCGAAAAGCTGGCAGCCCACAACCTCGCATTCATCCACGTAATCGAAGGAGCGACCGGCGGCGATCGTGATTTTCATGAAGGGAGCCAGCCCTTCGATTGGGCCGGCATGAAATCCGCATACCGCGACAAGGGCGGCAAGGCAGCCTGGATATCCAACAATAGTTACGAGCGCGCGATGGCGATCGAGACCGTCGCCTCGGGCAGAGCCGACATGGTGTCCTTCGGCAAGCAATTCATCGCCAATCCCGATCTGGTGCGCCGGCTGAAAGAGGATGCCCCCCTGAACACTCCGAACCGCAGCACATTCTATGGCGGCGGCGCAGAGGGCTATACCGACTACCCATTCCTCGACTGAAGGCGCCGTGGAACACCCCGCCGGACCCGGTGGGGCGTTCCACGAGTGCGTATCCGCCTAGCCAATCGCCTGTGCGGACAGGGACGGAGCCCGATCTCCTGTCCCTGCATCAAGACATCCGAGGCCCGAGAGCGTCTGTGCGACGGCCAAATCAATCGGGGTCTGCGGCTCAGCACCCAGCACCTCCACAAGGCGCACATTGCTCATCCGAAGCGGTTCGCGCCACAGGTAGCGCATCTCTGCCAATTCCCGGAAGAGCGGCACGAAGGGCGACGCCAGACGCACCAACGGCCATGGAAAGCGCTTGACCTTGAGGTCCGGCTTGCCAGTGACCCGACGTATCGAAGCGGCGAGCTGCATCCCGTCGACATCATAGAATCCATCCAGATGGAAGCGGGCGAAGAGCGGCAGGCGATCAGCGCGCTCGACAAGTTGCATCATCGTCTCGGCGACATCCGGCAGATATGCCCATTGATGCCCGACGCCGGTTTTACCCGGCGAAGTGACAAAGGCAAGCGGCTTCCCGGCCTTGACCACTACCTGCGCAAACCAGTTGTTGCCCGCGCCCGGACCGAAAAAATCGCCCGCCCGCACAATGATGACCCGAACGCCATCGCCCGACGCGGCCTCGAGCCGCTTCTCCAGCTCGACACGGATCCTCCCCTTGACGGTGACAGGATGCTGCGGGCTATCCTCCCTCAGGACGGGGAAAGCGTCCGGCCCGAAATTGTAGATGGTTCCCGGCATCAGGATGCTGGCGCCAACGGCCCGGGCGGCTGCGATGGTGTTGTCGATCATAGGCAACACCAACTGGCGCCAATTGCGATAGCCCGGCGGATTGACCGCGTGTACGATGAGGTCGGCGCCCTGCGCGGCACGAAGGACGTCCTGACGGTTCATCGCATCCCCCTGCACCCAATCAATCGCGGGGTTGTCCCTGGCTGTCGCGGTAGCATTTCTGTGAAGCGCAAGCACCGCATAACCGCGTTCAATGAGCTTCTTCGCCATTGCGCTGCCGATACCACCCGTCGCCCCCAGAACGAGAGCCATGGGGCGCGATTTCTTTCTGTCTTCTGTCATGGATCGCTCCTGATTGATTTCGAGGGCAGAAGTATTCATGAACGCGGCGACATACGGAATTGTCTATTTCCATCTATTTGATATACGTATTTGCATGAGCGACGCCGTGACATCCTGGGACTACTACTGCACCTTCCTCGCAGTCCTGCGGGAGGGCTCCCTCTCGGGCGCGGCCCGTGCCCTTGGCCTCACCCAACCAACGGTCGGCCGCCATATCGATGCACTGGAAGAAGCAAGCGGCGCGCGCCTGTTCCTGAGAACGCAACAAGGGCTGCTTGCGACCGAAACCGCTTTGCAGATGAAACCCTATGCCGAGACGATGGCGGCGGCGGCCGCAACGCTGTTGCGTACAGCGTCGAGTCGCCCTGGCGCTGTCACAGGCACGGTGCGGATCAGCGCCAGTGAAGTCATCGGTGTCGAGGTTCTCCCGCCCATCATCGCCAATCTGCAGGAAATATACCCCGAACTCGAGGTCGAACTGTCGCTGTCCGATGAAGTCGAGGACCTGTTGAAGCATGAAGCCGATGTCGCAGTACGCATGGTCGCCCCCAAACAGGGCGCACTGGTCAGTCGCCGGATCGGAAGGATACCACTCGGTTTCCATGCGCATCGCCGCTATCTCGAAGTCCACGGTACGCCGGCCGATCTTAACGAACTTTCCAAACATCGGCTGATTGGCTTCGACCGGGGACTTGCCTATGTCCGCGCCATGCTGAAGGACAGGCCGGAGGTGGCCGCAACCCATTTCGCATTGCGCACGGACAGCAATCTCGCCCAGCTAGCGGCCATTCGTGCCGGTTGCGGCATCGGCATTTGTCAGAATGCCCTTGCCCGCCGCGACCCTGATCTTGTGTCGGTATTGCCCGGCACCCTTGACCTGTCTCTGGAAACATTCATCGTGATGCACGAAAACCTGAAGACGGCTCCGCGCTGCCGCGCCACCTTCGACGCGCTCGTCGCTGGCCTGCTGGACTACATCGCACCATAGGCATTGTTGGGTCTGAACGCGTGTGAACGAGCGAAGTCTCCGCGTGCCAACGCAACTTGAATCACTACCTGAAGCACTTCACAAAATGGATTGCCCCCTCTCCAGGAGGATGAGCGAAAACTCATACCGTATTGAAGAGACTCTCGAATACGGGCGCGTGGAAATCCCCGCCCACGAACCGGAAGACTACCGGATCCGTTTTCGCCGGCCTTCGGAGCGCACCGGATCCGCTAGGCGGGCGTCTCACCGGAATTGTAGCGATCGACAACCTCTGTCTCGGGCCGATCGCCCCCGTCGCTATATTCCTCGTGCCATTTGCCATTCTCGTCCTGGTAGCTGATCTCGACAGGCTCGTCGCCGACCTGCTGTTCGAGGATGACAATCCGCGCAGCCTCCAAAGCCTCGTCGTGACTGGCGAACGTCTCGGAAAAGACATCGCCGAGCTTGTAGGCCCAGCCGCCGTCATGCGGTACGATTTCGTAGGTGACCTTGACCATGCACGTCTCCTCGCTCCGGTCTGCTCCTCTCCCCGGGCACTATCTCATCAAAGCCGGCCAACTGCAAATTCAGGTCAAGAAAGCATCGATTCCATGACGCGATCGTTCGCACCTTGCACACATAACTTCCGGCGTCTGGAACCTTTCTGTGCATTTGCCGTTTTGCCGTTGCGACCTCCATCCTTGGGACCGGATCGCCGTATTATCGACATGATGCGAGTGATTTGTGCCCCGCGGGGAGGGAAAACTTGGAGTCGGAACTGTGAAGAGACTCGACATTCTCGACGGGATGCGTGGTTATTTCCTTGTCTTCATGCTGCTTAACCATCTCATCTTCGCCGGTGGCTATTGGCTCGTGGAGATCAACCACCGCCAACTGACTTTCGTGGAAGATGCCCAGGGTTTCGTATTCCTGTCCGGCCTTCTCGTCGGCATGGTCTACGCCCGCAGGATGCTGAAAAGCGGATATGAGGCCGGCCGCGACAAGATATGGGCGCGCGCCTTGGAACTCTATCGCTACGCGATGGGGATCATACTGGTCATTCTTCTGGCCCGTCTGTTGCTGCCTGGCGCGACCGCCATCTGGCAGAACTGGCTCGGCGAAACCCGCCTCGACGACCCGCTCAGGCTGGCCGCCATTGCGGCATTCCTGTTCCAGCCAACTTTCATGGATATCCTGCCGCAATACATCATCTACATGATCTTCGCGCCGATGCTGATCTGGCTTTGCATCACCAGTCGCTGGACCATGGTGGCCATTGGATCGCTGGTGGTCTGGATGGCCGGGCAGCTCGGCCTCCACCGGATAGTCACCTATCCAATCGACGCCTGGCTCGGCGCGCCCGACAACGAAGGACTGAGGGTCAGCTTCAACCTTCTGGGCTGGCAGATTGTCTTCTTCTCCGGCTTGATCGCCGGGTCGCTGACGGCTGTCAACAAGATCGAGTGGCAAAGGGTCTTCAGCCCCGAAAGGACGCTCATTCCTAAGGCCGCGCTGACCATTCTTGTCTTCTTTCTGCCTCTTCGCGTCGCAACCGCCTACGACATGCTGCCCGGGTTTGTGCTGGAGAAATTTGGCACTCTGGAGATCCGCGCCGATTTCGGCCCGGTTTACCTGATCAATTTCGCCGCGCTTGCCAGCGCGATGGCATGGCTCCTGATTGCCGGCCCCCGGCATAGAGACAGCCGCATACGCAGGGCGGCAAGCCTTGTCACCGCCGTATTCAGCATTCGCTACCTGCAGTTGCTCGGCCGACACTCCCTGCAGGTCTATGTGTGGCACGTCCTCATCGTCTTCATGGTCTACTACATCGACGGCAAGACGCCTGAGTTCTCGCAGATCACCAAGACCGCGATTGCAGTATTTTGCGTGGCCCTGCTCAGCTTGCCGGCGCTCTACCGGGAGCGCGAGAGATGGCTACCGTCACCGGCAACAGCAACCTAGGGCCGAGGACTGGTATTCTGAACAAAAAGCCGGGCGGTGGATTGATCCACCGCCCGGTTTCAATTTCAGCCTCGGCGCGTTGTGCTTACTTGCAGTCTGCGCAGAAACGCTGGATGCGGCGGCAGGCCTCCTCGAGCTTGTCGTTCGAGGTCGCGTAGGAGACGCGGAAGTTCGGGCCCAGGCCGAAGGACGAGCCGTGAACGGTCGCGACACCTTCGGTCCCGAGCAGTTCCATAACGAAGTCCTCGTCAGTCGCGATGACCTTGCCCGACGGAGCCTTCTTGCCGATCAGCGCCGCGCAGGACGGATAGACGTAGAAGGCGCCTTCCGGCTTCGGGCAGACGAGACCGTTCGCCTGGTTGAGCATGGAGACAACCAGATCGCGCCGCTCCTCGAAGGCCTTCTTGCTCATCGGAATGAAATCCTGCGGGCCGTTGAGCGCCTCGACGGCGGCCCACTGGGCGATCGAGCAGGCGCCGGAGGTCTGCTGGCCCTGGATCATGTCCATCGCCTTGATGAGCTCGATCGGGCCGGCGGCGTAGCCGATACGCCAGCCGGTCATCGCATAGGCCTTGGAAACACCGTTCATGGTGAGCGTGCGGTCGTAGAGGCCGGGCTCAACCTGGGCCGGGGTGTAGTAGACGAAATCGCCGAACACGAGATGTTCGTACATGTCGTCCGTCAGCACCCAGACATGCGGATGCCGCATCAGGACGTCGGTCAGCGCCTTGAGTTCGTCATAGCTGTAGGCGGCCCCCGACGGGTTCGACGGCGAGTTGAACATGAACCACTTGGTCTTCGGCGTGATAGCCTTTTCCAGCTGTTCGGCCGTCAGCTTGAAATTGTTCTCGATCGTCGTCTCGACGAAGACCGGCGTGCCGCCGCACAGCGCGATCATTTCCGGGTACGACACCCAATATGGTGCCGGGATGACGACTTCATCCCCCGGATTGATCGTCGCCATGAAGGCGTTGAAAAGAATCTGCTTTCCGCCCGTGCCGACGATCGTCTGGCTCGGCTTGTAGTCCAGCCCGTTCTCGCGCTTGAACTTGGCGGCAATCGCCTCGCGCAGCGGCTGAATGCCGGAAACCGGCGTATACTTCGTCTCGCCGCGCTGGATGGCGGCGATCGCCGCGTCCTTGATGTTTTGGGGGGTGTCGAAATCCGGCTCACCAACGGACAGTGAAATCACGTCCTTACCCTGGGCTTTGAGTTCCCGAGCCATCTGCGTGACGGCAATGGTCGCGGAAGGCTTGATGCGGGAAAGGGCGTCGGCGAGAAATGCCATGGTCATGGATCCTGAAGCTGTTGAATGGGGGAACCTAGTTCGAGCAAGGCTCCAGGTTCAAGTTCTATGGCGAAATCACTCCGCTGTTTCAAGCGCAAACCGCCCCACGCGTCCGGGAACGACAATGTTTTCGGTATTTGAGGTTCGATTAGTGCCCGGGTAAGTCTTGATTGGTAGGATTGATTGCAGACAAAGGCCCGTTCCATCACTACGAGCAAAGACGAATGCACACACACAGTATCTATAACAATATGGTTCGCGGCGATGACGGCGCATGGTCGACGGCCTACGGCCCCTTCGTCCTGAAGTCTGCCCTCCAGCCTGTCTTCCGGCGTTTGTCCGGCAGTGTATTCGACATCCACTCGTTCCAGGGGCTCGTGCGAGCCGACCGCAACGGCGAGCCCTTCTCGCCAGCGCAATTCTTTCCACTGGTCGATCCGGACGACTTGCCGGAAATCGAAAGCCTGCTCCGCAGCATTCATATCCTCAATATCGGACTGCTGCATCGCAGCCGCGCGCTGGCCTTCGTCAGCTTCAATCCGTCGCTCTATCCCGATCCGGCAAGGATGCGCCTCGAATTCGACCGCATCCGCCTTGCCGGACATGAAGCCGGCATTGAGCCGCGCCGTATCATCTGCGACATTTCCGGCGCTATCGCTGTTGACCCCGATGAACTTGCACGCAACGTAGAGCGTCTCCGCCTGGCGGGTTTCCGCATCTCACTCTCCGATTACGGCGCTCGCGACACGGATGTGGAACGGGTACGCACACTTCGACCCGACTTCGTCAGGCTGGACGGCGACTGGGTACGGGACTACATGCACAACGCCACCGGTTTCGCCCTGCTCAAGGTCATCGTGCGGCAGTTGTCTGATACGGGAACCGAGACGATTTTCGAGCACATGGAAGAGATGTGGCAGGTCGATCTTTGCCAGGAACTCGGCGTATCGCTGCTGCAAGGCTATGCCCTTGCCCGTCCGGAAATCGTGCCCACGAGCTTCAATGAGCAGTTTCCTGAAATGCTGTTGCCGTTGGCACCGGAAAGGAAAGCTACCGCTCTTCCCAGCCTGACAGCGCCGGAGACCCGCACCCATGATTCCGGCGCTCCCGATGGCATGCGCCCACGCCAAACCCGGACCTTCGGAAAGCGTCGAGGCTAGGAGCCTCAACGCAGTTTGGGAACCAGCCAGGACCCCGCAAGCACCCAGTCTGCTGCCATATTATTGCCATGAGAAATGCGCGCCACGGCCACAATTCGGTCCCCGAGAAGCCCATAAAGCAGGCGCAATATTCTCACGGTTTGAATTTCTTGTACCGAGGGTACCGGTCATGTTTATGGATAACGAGGAAGCAACTGCTCTGTCGAGGTTCCGCAAATCCCTGGCGACGGCACTTGTCGTGTCCGCGGCGCTCCTTGTCTGTGCCTTCCTCGCAATGTCCATGACGACGGCAACCGCTCGCGCCGAGACTACCCGTATCCCCTTACCTCACCTGGCAGCATCGGTTACTCCCAGCGACCTGGACTTAGGCGGACCGTTCTCGCGATCGAACAATTCAGATTCCCTCGTCGAGGCGTCCGGGTTGATTACCGATGCTGCCAGAGCCGTTTCCAGTCCCGAGGGAACGGCGGACAGCAACCCGATCGCCGGCCGGATTGTCCGGGAGGCAGCTCTCGTTGCGGCAAGTCCCATGAGTACCGCTTCGACCTCCACCACCGCAGAATTCCTTGCCCGCGACGCGCGCGGCTTCGAGTTGCTACAGGTCTCGGGACTGGCTGACCGACGCATCCTCATGGGGATCATTATGCTCTGTTTCGCGGTGATGGCCGCCGCAGGGCTATCACTTGGGCGCCGTGGCCTGAAGGATATGATTCAGGCGGAGGACCGCCGCCGTGGGTTCTGAACCACCCCGCAAACGACCGGGCGCCTGGCAGCGCCTCGGCTCGCTGGAAAAGCTGATCGCCGTGGCGATTGCCGCCATCGGTCTGTGGGGGATCGTCCTTATTGGAGATGGGCTACTGCTCAAGACCAAGGCGTTGACCTCGGCACCGCCTTCGCAGCGCAGTGTCTTGCTGATGGCAAGGGACGGGGCAAACATGATGCGCCCCGCACTCCACCCCCATGATCAAAACACTCATTGACGTATTTCGCTTCGTCGCGCCGTACCCGATGCTTGTCAATTGTCCGCAATTTCCCAAATATATCTTCGGAATGTAATGGCTCGATGCGGCCGAGGGAGGAAGTTCCGTGCCGAAGAAAGGATTTCCGGGCAAGGTCGCGCTGCTGGCGCTGCTCGCGGTGATCGCCGGCCCGGACCTGCCCTTTGCCGACACGGCATCCGCAGCTGACGAATACCCCTCGCAAAAGGTGAGCCTTCAGGTGACAGAAATTGCCAGGGGCCTTGAAAACCCTTGGTCCGTGGAGATCCTCCCGGACGGAAGCTATATTGTCAGCGAACGTCCCGGTAGGCTCCGTATCATCCGCGACGGCCAGAAAGGCGAGCCAATCTCCGGGCTACCGGATATCTATGCCGGGGGACAGGGCGGCTTGCTCGACATCGCGCTTGCCCCCGACTTCAAGGACAGCCGCAAACTCTTCTTTACCGCCTCCATCCCCGGCCCCGGGGGACAGGGAACAGCGCTGTTCAGTGCTGTTCTCGATGAGGCTCGAAACCGCCTTGAAAAACTCTCCAAGCTCTTTGAGATGAACCGCTTCACCGACACGGACCTGCATTTCGGCTCGCGGATCGCCATTGCCGCCGACGGAAGCCTTTTCTTCGGTATCGGCGAACGTGGCGAGATGGATCGCGCCCAGGACCCGAAGGACCATGCCGGCTCCATCCTACATATCAATGCCGATGGCCGCATTCCTCCCGACAATCCGCTGGTGGGCAGCGGCGGTACAGGCATGGCGGAGATCTGGTCTATCGGTCACCGCAATCCACAAGGCATCGTGATCGATCCCGCCGATGGCCGGCTCTTCACCGTCGAGCATGGCGCGCGCGGCGGTGACGAGATCAACGAGCCGCGGGCGGGCAGCAATTACGGCTGGCCGGTCATCGCCTATGGAAAGCACTATTCCGGCGCCGAGATCGGCATCGGCCAGGTAGCCGAGGGTTTTGAGCAGCCGCTCCATTATTGGGACCCGTCGATCGCTCCCGGCGCAATCGACGTCTATCGCGGCGCGATGTTCCCGGAATGGGACGGTAACTTTCTTGTCGCTGCCCTGAAATATCAGATGCTTGCCCGTCTCGAGCGTGACGAAGGCAGCGCAATTGTTCACGAAGAGCGTATCTTCGAAGGAGAATTCGGACGATTGCGCGACGTGAAGGTCGCGCCAGACGGCTCCGTTCTACTCCTGACTGATGACGAAGACGGGGCTCTTCTGAGGGTGACACGCGCGCCCTCACCCTAGATCGGCTCGACGCGGCCAGACCGCCGTCCAGTGCTCAGGCCCGTCGAGCCCATTGCCGTCACATCCGCCTTTCATTCTTTGACCCGCCGGGACGAGTGAATGGTTGTTTCGGGTCAGATCTATCCGCCGTTTGTACCACGGGCCGAAATCGCCGATCTCCCCGCCCCGATGAAAGGATGTCCACATTTTCGTCGCTGGTTCACAGAGGAATTTGTAGGCGCATCAGGACGGCCACGACAGAGAGAAAAGGGTCGTTGTGGACTCGGGATGTGGCGCCAGGCGTGGAGACAAGGCGGTTGTCATCTTCCTTCCTGATTTCGCTACGAAAGGAAGTGGAATCGCTGCACCAAAGCGAGCGGCAACCTCAATCCGGCTTGTCGAATGAAGATGCAACTGCTAGCCCTCGCGTCTCCCGCCCTCGCACCGCAATCCGGACTTCCCAATGACTCGCATGCAGGCAAATCTCCTACTGCTTCTCGCCGCCGCGATCTGGGGCGGCGGTTTCGTGGCCCAGTCGACGGCCATGCAGTACCTTGGCGCCAATTGGTTCAATGCGTTGCGTTTCGGGCTTGCCTTCGTTGTCGTGCTGCCTTTTGCCCTACGTGAGGCGAGGAACGCGAACACGCCGCTAACAGGCCGCGACTGGGCCTCGTTCGTGGCGATCGGGTTTTCGCTTCTGGCAGCCCAGACGACCCAGCAGATCGGCATCAAGACCACGACCGTGACCAATGCCAGTTTCCTGACCGGCCTCTATGTCGTCTTCGTCCCCCTCATCGCGGTCTTCATTCTTCGCCGTCGTCCCCACTGGGTGATCTGGCCGGCGGCATTCCTCACCCTCCTCGGTATCCTACTCCTGAGCGGCGGCTCACTGTCAGGCCTGCGGGCAGGTGACCATCTGATCATTCTGTGCGCTGTCTTTATCGCGATACAGATCACGCTCACCCCGCTTGTCGTCGGCAAAAGCGGCCGTCCGCTCGCACTGGCGATCGCACAATTCGCCGTTTGCGCGGTTGGCGCCTCATTGGCTGGCATCGCGTTCGAACCGATCGACGGTGCGGCGGTCGCGCATGCGCTGCCTGAGATCCTTTATGCCGGCATCCTGTCTTCGGGTGTCGCCTTCGTGCTGCAGATCATAGGTCAGCGCTACACGACAGCCCCCCAGGCCGCGATCTTCCTGTCATCAGAAGCGGTCTTCGGTGCAGTCTTCGGCGCAATCCTGCTGGACGAAATGTTGCCAGGGATCGGATATGCCGGCTGCGCGCTGATGTTCAGCGCCATGCTGCTGGTTGAACTGGTGCCGGAAATCGCCCGGCGCAGGACAAGCGCGGCCTGAAGCCACTCCCCTCAGGGACGAAGCCGGGTCTCCTTGGCGCTGGTCCGGATACTCCTCTGAGAAGCATCGCTTACGATGCAACGTTGCTCGGGGCGTTGCCCAGCAAGGCGGAAATTTCTGAGAAAAGCGCATAAAACCGTATGACGCCAATGCGTTGCACGGCACCGTTAGAAAACTTTCGCTTGCCAATCTTTCACAAACCAAGCACTCTTGCCGCGTTCGGGCAATTTTACGAGCACGGGAAGACCTTATAATTTGATGCGTGCCGGAGGCGCAAAATATTCCGGGCAGCCTGATGGCGAAACGATTGGCTTGATCGTTTCCGCATCATCCGCTGCGGTAACAGAGGCCCCTTTCCTCACATTTCGAGAAGTGCCTGCTACACACCCGTTGAGGGTAAACTTGCAATGCTGCCCTTCAGACATTGGGCAGAGAGAAAAGGACCTGACGCATGGCCGAGACTGGCATTGTAAAATTCTTCAATATCGACAAGGGCTTCGGCTTCATCAAGCCGGACAATGGTGGCGCTGACATCTTCGTGCATATTTCCGCTGTCCAGGCCTCCGGGCTGACGGGACTGTCGGAAAACCAGAAAGTAAGCTTCGACACGGAGCCGGACCGCCGCGGTAAAGGCCCGAAGGCCGTCAACCTGCAGATCGCAGGCTGATCTTCGGAACGGCATTGGTATTCGCGTTGTGGCCCGGCATAACTGCCGGGTTTTTTTGTTCAGCTTGCATTCACCTTGCAGCCCATAAATTGCCCCCATTGTCCGATAGACAAGGCGATGTGAATCGCAGGCATAGGAAGGCAACGCCATGATCCAGTTCGCAAAAATCTCTCTCCTGTCGGCCGCAATCGCTGCCGCGGCGGTGACCATCGCAAGCCCGGCGGTCGCTGATGAATATTATCGCCGTCATCGAAACAACGATGCCCTGGTCCTTGGCGCCGTCGGCCTTGCTGCGGGCGTGATCGCGGGCACGGCCATTGCGAGCCAGCCGCGCTACGTCGAACGGCGCTATGTTGAGCGGCGCTATGTCGAACCGGTTCCGATCTACGAGGATCCTGAACCGGCATATATCGACGACTACCCACCGCCGCCGCCCCCTCGTCGAGCCCGTGCGTATGTGGCATACGATCTGGAGCCCTGGACGCCCGAATGGTATCGCTATTGCTCGGACCGGTATCGCAGCTTCAATTCTCGCACCGGCACCTATACCGGTTACGATGGAATGTCGCATTTCTGCACTGCCGGCTGACGGCAAGAGCACGGAAAAATAGCAGGATGCGCCGGATCTCCGGCGCATCTTTTTTAGGTCATATCCCGCTCAGGAAGGGATTGTTGCGCCGCTCCTCGCCGATCCGGCCGCCCGGTCCGTGGCCGCAGATGAATCCGACGTCATCTCCGAGCGGCAATACCTTGTCACGGATTGAATTCAGGAGCGTCTGGTGGTCGCCGCCCGGCAAATCGGTCCGCCCGATCGACCCGCTGAAGAGGACGTCTCCCAAGTGAGCGAAATTCTGACTGCGGTTGAAGAAGATGACATGACCTGGTGCATGGCCGGGGCAATGATAGACTTCAAAAACATGCTCGCCAAAGGAGACTTGGTCGCCATCCTTCAGCCAGCGGTCCGGAACCATGTTGCGCACCCGCATCGGCACATTGAACATCAGCGCCTGTTTTTCCAGGTTCTGCAGCAGCGCCAGGTCGGCCTCGTGCGGACCGATGATATTGAGACCGAGAGCTTCCCTGAGTTCGTCAGCGCCGCCAGCATGGTCGATATGCCCGTGGGTCAGCCAGATTTCCTTGAGGTCGATTCCGTTTTCCTTGGCCGTCTGAATGATGGCATCGACATCGCCGCCGGGATCTACGACCACGCCTTCCTTCGTTTCCGAATCGTATAGTATCGTGCAGTTCTGTTGGAAGGGTGTCACCGGGATAATCCCGGCCTGCAATTGTCCCATGACGTCCTCTAAAACGGTTGGCATCCCATGCGTGGCGGAAGACGCGCATACCATGTTTGCAGCCGTTGGAAAATCAGTCTTGGCTTGGCGGATCGAGGGTTATCTGCAAATGCGGTGGCAAGCTGACATGGAGGATCAGCATGCCCGCAATCGCCATTTTCACAACAAGAACCGAAATCAGCACGGGACGGAGAAGAGACCGCGTGGCATTGCTGCCCGTCTCATCGATATTGACTGTCGCCATCTGGCCCTCCCCCTTTACCCGGATCGCCATGAACGGATAGCGACTGCGCCTTTCGCAAACCTTTCGGACACGTCAGAAACTGTGCGAACGCCGGATTTTCGTTGGAGTTTAGGACGATATCCGCTTAGTTTTGGCGACAAATTCGAGATACCGCCCGTAAGGCGCCAGGCGCTTGCATGGAAATCGCGGTCACAGCTCGGAAACAACGGCTGGCCGATGTGAGGACGGGGCGCTGTCGCTTTGCAGCTTGCGCCGCCATCGACCGAATGAAAGGAAATACAACAGTGGCACGACAGTCTGCGGGTAAGGCTGCCAAAAAGGAACTCCCTGAAATGCCGGTCGTCGACGACAAGACGATCGATTTCGAGACCATCGAACTCCTCTTCTTCGCCTATCGCGACTTTGTTTCGGACCCGGATGCGATATTGGCCAAGATAGGCTATGGCCGCGCCCATCACCGCGTTGTCTATTTCGTCAGCCGCCGACCGGGCATGACCGTTGCCGACCTCTTGAACATCCTCCAGATTACCAAGCAGAGTCTGGCGCGGGTGTTGAAGGAACTGATCGATTCCGGCTATATCCGCCAGATCGCCGGGCCGGCTGACCGTCGGCAGCGCAGGCTCTATCCGACCCTCGCCGGGCGTGAACTGGCGCTGGCGTTGTCGGAACCGCAATCGCTCCGGATTTCCCGGGCGCTGGAAGGTTTCAACCCCGAAATGCGCGCGGCGGTGAAACACTTTCTCGAAGGCATGAGCCTGACGGAGCCTATGCCCCCATCAGTGACTTCCGGAGGCGAATGAAATGGCGAAGAAGCTGTACATTCCCGATGACGCGCCCCATTTGCTGGTGGTCGACGACGACACGCGCATTCGCGACCTGCTGCATCGCTATCTGACGGAACAGGGGTTCCGGATTACCGTCGCCGCAGATGCGGCCGAAGCCCGCCGCAAGCTCGAGGGTCTCAATTTCGACCTGCTTGTGCTCGACGTCATGATGCCGGGAGAGTCCGGTCTTTCGCTGACCCGGAGCCTTGCCGCCGAAAAGAAGATCCCGGTCATACTGCTGACCGCCCGCTCCGAGGCGGAATCGCGCATAGCAGGCCTGGAAGCGGGCGCCGACGACTATCTCCCCAAGCCCTTCGATCCGCGGGAGCTGGTGTTGCGCATCAATAATATCCTCAAGCGCAACACCACCGCCGACACACCCAAGATCGAGCAGATCATGTTCGGCCCCTATACCTTCTCGCTGTCGCGCAGAGAGCTCAAGAAAGCCTCCGAACTGATCCGCCTGACCGACCGGGAGCAGGAGATCATGCTGCTGTTCGCCAGTCGTGCGGGCGACACAATCCCCCGCCATGAATTGATCGGCAACGATACGGAGGTGGGAGAACGCACCATCGATGTGCAGATCAACCGGCTCCGCCGCAAGATCGAGGACGATCCGGCAAATCCGGTTTGGCTTCAGACCGTCAGGGGCATAGGATATCGCCTCAGCATGGAATAGGCGCAGCATTCGGCCGGCCGACGATCGGTGGGACATGGCGCGGAAGCGAAGGGAAAGATGGTACTCTTTGACAGCATCCGGAGGGACCAGGACCGCACTCCTGCCAGCGGTTTGAAGTGGTTTTCGCGCTGGCTGCGACGCCAGCTGCCGACGGGTCTCTATGCCCGCTCCCTACTGATCATCATCCTGCCCATGCTGATCCTTCAGACGGTGGTCGCCTTCGTCTTCATGGAGCGTCATTGGCAGATGGTGACGGAAAGACTGTCAGAAGGCGTTACACGCGACATTTCAGCGATCATCGACCTCATAGAGCACTATCCGAGCGAGGCAGACTACCAGAATATCGTGCGTATAGCCCGCGAGCGGTTGGCCATGACGATCTCCCTGGAGCCGGGCAGCGACCTTCCGGCGCCACGCCCGAAGCCGTTCTTCTCCATCCTCGACCAGATCCTGAGCGACCAGATCGAGAGCCAGATCAACAGACCTTTCTGGATCGACACCGTAGGTGATTCCCGGCTTGTCGAAATCCGCATAAAGCTCGCAGACAACATCCTGCGCATCTTCGCACTACGCAACCAGGCCTATGCCTCGAATACCCATATCTTCCTGGTCTGGATGGTCGCAACGGCACTGGTGCTCATCGTTATCTCCATCCTGTTCCTGCGGGGGCAAATCCGGCCGATTCTCTCGCTCGCCCAGGCGGCGGAGAGCTTCGGCAAAGGGCAGAAGGCTCCAGAAAACTTCAGTCCGCGCGGAGCGGACGAGGTGCGGCGCGCCGGCCTCGCATTCATCCTCATGCGTGAGCGCATCGAGCGACAGATGGAGCAGCGCACCGCCATGCTGACCGGCGTCAGCCACGACCTGCGCACGATCCTCACGCGCTTCAAGCTTCAACTCGCGCTTGCCGGCGACAATTCGGAACTGGAAAGCCTCAACAAGGATATCGAGGATATGCAAACCATGCTCGAGGGCTATATGGCCTTCGCGCGCGGGGAAGCGGAAGAAGACGTCGGCACGGTCAGGCTCGGCGAACTCTTCGAAAAACTCCGAAGCGATTTCACGCTCCAGGGCAAGGAGATGTCCTACAGGATTGAAGGCGAGGACGAGATCAATGTGCGGCCGAATGCGTTCGCACGCCTTGTCGGCAATCTTGCCTCCAACAGCAGTCGCTACGCGCACCGGCTGGAGATCAACGCGACGCACAGCGCCAAATGGCTGACCGTCACTTTCGACGACGATGGACCCGGCATCCCGAAGGAGCTGCGCGACGACGTCTTCAAGCCCTTCTTCAGGCTCGACGAGGCGCGCAATCTCGATGCTTCCGGCACTGGCCTCGGGCTGGCAATCGCCCTCGATATCGCGCGCAGCCACGGTGGTAACATCACGCTTGGAGATAGTCCGCTCGGCGGCCTGCGCGCCACCATACGCATTCCGGCCTGAGGCGGCAGAGATCGCCGGCGGCTCATTTGTGAGCGCACGCACAAGCCGCATCTACAAGGTGCGTTGACACCCGGTTACATTAACTTCTTCCCGTTCGGAACGGAACGCTCGACACCGGCAAGGACGATGGCCGCGTCCTCGTCTTCGAAACCCAACGTCAAAACCTCGGAGCGGAACGGCCCTATCTGCCGAGGTGGAAAATTGACGACCGCGAGCACCTGCCTGCCGACAAGCGCTTCCGTGTTGTAATGCACGGTGATCTGTGCCGAGGATTTCTTCACCCCGATCTCGGGACCGAAGTCTATTTTGAGCTTGAACGCCGGCTTGCGCGCCTCAGGAAAAGGTTCTGCAGCGATGATCGTCCCGACGCGGATATCAACCTTCTCGAAATCGCCGTAGGTGATGAGCTCGGGCAGGATATTCCTCTCGGTCATCCCGCAAGTTCCTCGGCCCGCACCCGTGCCGCTTCGATGGCACGGTCAAAGAGCGGCTGCATCCCATCTTCGGCCATCAGAACGGCAAGCGCCGCAGCGGTTGTCCCTCCCGGCGACGTGACGTTCTGGCGAAGCCGTGAAGCGTCGTCGGGAGACTGGTGTAGCAATTCACCAGCCCCCGCGACGGTCTCCCGTGCGAGACGCATGGCGAGGTCCGCCGGCAGGCCAGCTTTGCGGCCTGCCTCAGCCATGCACTCGACGAGATAGAAGACGTAGGCCGGGCCGCTGCCCGACAGTGCCGTCACTGCATTGATATCGGCCTCGGACGCAACCCATTCGACTGGGCCGGAGACTTTGAGCAGGTCGTGCACGATGTCGCGCTGCGCTCTGCTGACCCTGACATTGGCAAACGCGCCGGTCACGCCGCGTCCGATCATCGCCGGTGTATTCGGCATGGCACGCACCATGGCCGCCTGCCCGAGATGGCTCTCCATGAAGGAAAGGGTCGTGCCGGCCGCGACCGAAACGACGACCGTGTCATCCCCCACCAACGGCTTCAGGGGCGGCAGAACCGACCCCATGACCTGCGGCTTGACCGCAAGGAACAAAATTCCTGCCTCCAGCCCCTGCGGAACATCCTTGGTGTAGCGCGCGCCCGCTTCGGCAATCCGCGCCATCATTGCCTCTGATGGCCCCGGATCGATAACCGTCACGGAAGAACCGGGCACGCCGCTCTTCAGCCAACCCGAAAGCATGGCGCCGCCCATATTGCCAGCACCGACAAGGACGATGTGACGGGTTGCCGACGCCGTCATGATCAGGCCTCCCCGGCCGTTTCGAACAGAACCGCATCCATGGCGCTTTTGGCGTCCATGCCGGACCAGACGACGAACTGAAAGGCCTGGTAATACGCCTCGCAAGCATCGACCGCGCTCGACAGCAGAACCTCGACCTGACGATTGGTCGGCTCCGCGCCCCCCGCCAGAAGCAGCGACTGACGGAAGATGATCACGTCTTCCTGCCGCCATAGATCGAAATGGCCCATCAGCACCTGGCCATTGATGTAGGACAACAGACGGATGACTTCGTTCACCCGGGTCTCCGGGATCCGGATGTCGAAGGCGCTCGCAAGATGCAGGGCTTCGAACTCCTCCATCCATGAAAACGAAACATGATAGTCTGCCCACCGCCCTTCGACCGTCATGGCGATCTCGTCCTCGCCAGACCGCTCGAAAGACCAGTCATTGTTGGCCGCGACGAACTCGATCATGTCGACCGGGTTGGACTGACGCTCAAATTCAATTTCCATAAGGCTCATGCAGCACCTTCTTGACCGGATTGAATGCGACAATTCGCGTGACGACGCAGACGAACAGACACGATTTTACCGGGAACAACACTGGGAATGATTCCCTAAGGACCGTCAGGACAACACACCCACCCTGTCCGAAACTTGCGACGGTCCGTTTCGAATCATCATTTAAAATCAGTGTATAACGGCGAAGTCGAAGCACCAGCCCAGAATTGATATTTGCGCCACAGGCCTGTGGACAGCCGTTGCGGCACAATCTCCGCAAGCGAGCTTAACTGACTCTGTCGATTGGCTTTTTAGGCTCCGCCGACATGTGGAAAATCGTTGGGACTATTTTCGCTCGAACGGCCTTGCCGCTGCCGGCAGCCCCATGAGCCGCAAGGGCGACCGGACAGGAGCACCAGCGCTGAAAAGATTCGCCGCCGAATCCGGCGAAGTCGTCAGACCTCGGGGATTCGACGGCGGACTGTCACGCGATCACGCATGAACGGGAGATTATTTCCCCCCTTTACCCAGGCGCGCTTCAAGCGCTTCGATCCTCTTGAGCAGAGCATCGTTCTCCTCGCGCGCCTTCACGGCCATTTCCCGTACCGCTTCGAATTCCTCGCGCTTTACCACGTCCATGCTGTTGAGCCATCGCTCGGCCTGGGCGTTGAAAGCCGTTTCCATTTCCTTGCGAACGCCCTGGGCAGCACCTGCGGCGTCCGTCATCAGCTTTGCGAATTCATCCAGAACACGGTTCGGTCCGGTGGACATGATTTGGGCTCCCTTTTGTGTTCGACACCGCTCTGCGGCATCGTTGATGACGCGATTTCAGGTAGGCATTTGCCGGGGGTGATGCAAGGCAATTTCATACCGCAGGTCCGCCGTCCCGGTCCATGGCGACAAGATTGCATCTTGACCGTCCCGTAATGGAACGCCATTTTCCGCCAACATTCATGAAGGTGCAACCGTGCAATCAGCCACCGCCCTCCTCGCCATCCTGTCCTTTCCAGCCATTGATCCGGTGGCGATCTCGATTGGTCCCTTGGCCATCCATTGGTATGGTCTCGCATATGTGGCCGGGATCATGCTCGGCTGGCTCGTGGCGCGCAGCATGCTGGCCAGCAACACGCTTTGGCCGAATGATGCGCCGCCCTGCACTCGCGCCCATCTGGACGATTTCCTCGTCTGGGTTGCCCTCGGCATCGTGCTGGGCGGTCGTATTGGTTACGTGCTGTTCTACGATCTGCCGTCAGTTCTGGCCGAGCCCATCCGCGCGGTTCAGATCTGGAATGGTGGCATGTCGTTCCACGGCGGTTTCGTCGGTGCGGCGCTCGCCATGGTCTTCTTCGCGCGTCGTCATGGCATTCCGCTCTGGAGCCTGTTCGACATCGTCGCAAGCGTTGCCCCCATCGGCATTTTCTTCGGGCGGATCGCCAATTTCGTAAACGGCGAATTGTGGGGGCGCGTGACCGATGTTCCATGGGCCATGGTCTTTCCGACCGGGGGGCCGATGCCCCGCCATCCGAGCCAGCTCTATGAAGCCTGCCTGGAAGGCCTGCTACTCTTCATACTGCTGCAGATCCTCATCCGCTCTTTCAGAGCTTTCAGATCGCCGGGTCTGGTGACGGGGAGCTTCGTTGCGCTCTACGCGCTTGCCCGCATTTTCGTCGAATTCTTCCGGGAACCTGATGTGCAGCTTGGGTATCTCGCCGGCAACTGGCTGACGATGGGCATGGTCCTGTCGCTGCCCATGCTCGCGGTCGGGCTCTGGGCGATCCTTCGCGCGCGCAAAACCGACAGTCGCGCCAAGTGAAGCTGAACCGATGAGGCATCGATCGTGACCACCGCGCTTGCCAGCAAAATCAAATCGCTCATTCGCGCCAACGGACCGATCAGCGTCGCCGATTACTTCGCGCTCTGCCTTGCAGATCCGGAGCACGGTTACTATCGCAGCCGCAATCCCTTCGGACGCGCCGGCGATTTCATAACCGCGCCGGAAATCAGTCAGCTCTTCGGCGAGATGGTCGGGGTGTTCATGGTCCATGCCTGGCAGCGCCACGGGCAGCCAGATCTGGTCCGCCTGACCGAAATCGGCCCGGGACGGGGCACCATGATGGCGGATATGCTGCGGGTGATATCCCGCATCGCCCCGGCCTTCTACGAGGCAGCGACGGTCCACCTCGTGGAAACCAGCCCGGGCCTTCAGGATATCCAGCGCCAGACCCTTCTTGCCCATGAAGGCAAAGTCGAATGGCATTCGGGCTTCGACGAGATGCCCGAAGGCTTCACCCTGATTGCGGCTAACGAACTCTTCGACGCCATACCCATCCGCCAGTTTGTGAAGACTCCGGCGGGTTTTCGCGAACGCATGATCGGTCTTGACGCGGACGACGACCTTACATTTGTCATTGGTGTCTCGAGCCTCGATCCAGGCCTACTGCCGACGCTGGAAGGTCCGGTTCCAGACGGCACGGTCTTCGAGATCGCACCAGCGCGCCAGGCAGTCCTGCTGACCATGTGCGAACGACTGCGCGCTTTTGGCGGATCGGCACTCATCTTCGACTACGGCCACATGGTGACCAGCTACGGCGACACGCTGCAGGCGGTCCGTTCCCATGAATTCGATCCGCCATTGGCCAATCCGGGCCTTGCGGACCTCACGAGCCATGTCGATTTCGAGGAGCTTGCCAAAACCGCGGAAACCGCAGGCGTCCGGGTCAATGGATGCATGCATCAGGGCGACTTCCTGGTCGGCCTCGGAATCGAACAGCGCGCAGCGGCCCTCGGACGGGGCAAGGAACAGACAGTCCAACAGGAAATCGTACAGGCGGTCGAGCGGCTGGCAGGCGCCGGAGAAGGCCGGATGGGCGAGCTCTTCAAGGTACTCGCACTCTCCAACCCGGCGGTAGCACTTCAACCTTTCAAGCCGGCGGATTGACAGACCGCTTGACCATGGGCCACCATCGCGCCGGTCATCGTCGCGCCGCCAGTATCATTTTCGCTCGGCAGACAGGGCGGAAGAACAACAGACACCCCTCACCCTATCGCGGACACGAAACAGGCAATGCAGGATCAAGCTTCACCCGAGCCGATCGAAAGCCCTCTCCTCGCAGGCAACGGCGAAGGCCGGTTCCGCCATGGTTTCTTCACCCGTAAAGGCGGCGTGTCAGAGGGCATATACGAGGGACTGAATGTTGGCCTCGGCTCAAACGACACGCCCGAGCGCGTCTATGAAAACCGTAGCCGCGTGAGCCGATGGTTCGGTCTTCCGCCGGAACGGCTCGCAACCGTCCACCAGGTCCATTCTCCGGACGCGATCATCGTGGACAAGGATCACGACGGCTCCCGCCCGCAAGCCGACGCGATGGTGACGTCCAAACCAGGCATCATCCTTGGCGTGCTGTCGGCGGATTGCGGTCCCATTCTCTTCGCCGATCCGCAAAACGGCGTGATTGGCGCCGCTCACGCCGGATGGAAAGGGGCGCTTGCGGGCGTGCTCGAAAATACCGTGGCCGCGATGGAGACTCTCGGTGCCCGCCGTGAAAATATTCTCGCCTGCCTGGGTCCCTCGATCAGCGGCAAGAACTACGAGGTCGGCCCGGAGTTCGTCGCACGTTTCCTCGATCAGAACCCCGCATACGAGATCTGCTTCGCACCATCGCCAAAGAATGGGCATGCCATGTTCGACCTGCAGGCATTGACACTCAAACGTCTGGCCGATGCAGGTCTGCGCGCCGAAAGCCTCGGTCTGTGCACATACGCCGAGCCCGAGACATTTTTCTCCTACCGCCGTACCACCCATGCCGGAGAGCCGGATTACGGGCGGCAGATTTCCGCGATTGCCATTACGGAGGACTGACATGGCGCTGCATTTCGACGCGAGCGAATTCTCCGAACGGCTGGAGCGGCTGACGGCCAGGATGGCCGAGGAAAAGCTCGACGCGCTGCTGCTCTTTGCCCAGGAAAGCATGTACTGGCTGACGGGCTATGACACCTTCGGCTATTGCTTCTTCCAGACGCTGGTGGTCAAGGCCGACGGCTCCATGACGCTTCTGACGCGCTCGGCAGACCTGCGCCAGGCTCGTCATACGTCGAATATCGAGAACGTGATCATCTGGGTCGACAGGGTCAACGCCGATCCAACCATGGATCTGCGCAATCTCTTGAGCGAGATGGATCTGCTCGGATGCCGCATCGGCGTCGAATACGACACCCATGGCATGACGGGCCGCGTCGCGCGTCTGCTCGACAATCAGCTGACGAGCTTCGGCCAGATCGTCGACGCCTCTTATCTCGTCAGCGCCTTGCGTCTGGTCAAGAGCCCAGCCGAGGTCGCCTATATCGAGCGCGCGGCGGCTCTCGCTGACGATGCCCTTGACGCGGCTCTTCCGCTCATTCACGCAGGCGGCAGCGAAGCGGCGATCCTCGCCGCCATGCAAGGCGCGATATTCTCCGGTGGCGGCGATTATCCGGCCAACGAGTTCATCATCGGCTCGGGCGCCGATGCGCTTCTCTGCCGCTACAAGGCGGGGCGCCGCACGCTGTCGGCAAACGATCAGTTGACCCTCGAATGGGCCGGCGCGAGCGCGCACTACCATGCAGCGATGATGCGCACCGTGGTGATCGGAGAACCCTTGCCCCGCCACCGCGAGCTCTACGCCGCCTGCCATGAAACCATCAAGGAGATCGAGACCGTGCTGCGCCCGGGCCACACCTTCGGCGACGTGTTCGATACCCATGCGCGCATCATGGACGAGCGCGGCCTGACGCGCCATCGCCTCAATGCCTGCGGTTATTCGCTCGGCGCGCGGTTCTCGCCGTCATGGATGGAACACCAGATGTTCCACGTCGGCAATCCGCAGGAGATCCTGCCCGGCATGTCGCTCTTCGTACACATGATCATCATGGATTCCGAGAGAGAAACCGCCATGACGCTCGGACATACCTATCTGACGACGGCCGAAGAACCGAAACCGCTCTCCAGGCATCCGCTGGATCTGATCGTCCGCTAGGGCCGGCCGACATTCAGGATTTGACAGGAAGCCCACCGGGAATTCATAACATCCAGCAGAGGATCGGCGGTGCCGGAAGGGAAGGGACGAGACAAGGGATGAGATTTTTCGGACTGGCGTCAACTGTCCTGATCCTGGCACTCTCCCTGTCCGCCTGCAACACGACCGATGCGCTCACGCCCCAGGTCGATGTCGGTGGGAGCGTGCCGTCTGCCACGAGCGGTTCTCTCACCCAATCAGATCTCGACCAGATGGCAGACATGGGCGAAGGGCAGGTGCAGTCATCTTCCCTGCCACAGCCGGGCTACGTGTCGCCACCGCAAAATACGCTCGAGGCGCAAGCACAGGCTCTTGCCGCCGGCAACCAGCCTATGCAGCCGCCACCACCGGTGCAGCAAGCTTCTCAGCCTCAGGAATCCCGGCAACCCGCGCAGGAGACCGCGGCGCTGCCGGTGTCAACTGGGGATACGGTCCGCTTCCTGCCGATCATCGGCGCGCCGGTCCAGGCGGTCACACCCCTCTCCCGGCAGCTCGGCGCGGAAGCCCGCGCGAATGGCTTGACGATCAAGAGTTCAAACGACGCCGCGAGCGATCATATCCTAAAGGGCTATTTCTCGGCCTTTGGCGAGGGCGGTCAGGTGACCGTTGTCTATGTCTGGGACATTCTCGACGCAAACGGCAGCAGATTGCATCGTATTCAGGGACAGGAAGTGGTACGTTCGAATGGGAGCGATCCTTGGGCCGGTGTCCCCGCCTCCCTCATGCAGCAGATAGCGACCAAGACCATCGCAGAGTACCTTGGCTGGCGGCGCGGCCAACGTGGCTGACCGGCAGCAGTCATAAACTTTTCATTAAAAAAAAGCCCATTGCGGCCAAGGCTCTTGCATTCGAGTTCAGGGACGCTAAAAGGCGCCCATCAGCATGACAACAGGCGGGCCAAAATGAAGGTTTTCGCAGGTAATTCGAACCGGCAATTGGCCGAGGCAATCTGCAATTATCTAAACGTTCCTCTCGGGAAAGCCACCGTTCGGCGGTTCGCGGATCAGGAAATTTTTGTCGAAATCCAGGAAAATGTGCGCGGCGAGGACGTCTTCGTTGTCCAGTCGACCTCATTTCCCGCCAATGACCATCTGATGGAATTGCTGATCATGATCGACGCCTTCCGTCGCTCGTCAGCCCGCCGCATCACCGCTGTGCTTCCCTATTTCGGATATGCCCGCCAGGACCGGAAGCCCGGTCCCCGCACGCCGATCTCGGCAAAGCTTGTCTCCAACCTGATCACCGAAGCCGGCGCCGACCGCGTTCTGACGCTCGACCTGCATGCAGGCCAGATCCAGGGCTTCTTCGACATTCCAACGGATAACCTTTACGCCGTGCCACTTCTGGCCCGCGACGTGAAGGAACGCTACGATACAAAGAACGTCATGGTCGTTTCGCCAGACGTCGGCGGCGTGGTGCGCGCCCGTTCGCTCGCCAAGCGGCTGGACTGTCTGCTGGCCATCGTCGACAAGCGCCGCGACCGTCCGGGTGAATCCGAAGTCATGAACGTCATCGGCGACGTCACCGGCAAGGATTGCATCCTGATCGACGATATCGTCGATTCCGGCGGCACCCTCTGCAACGCCGCTGAAGCCCTGCTGAAGCATGGCGCGACCAGTGTCACCGCCTATATCACCCACGGGGTGCTTTCCGGCGGCGCGGTCACCCGCGTCGCGTCGTCCAAACTGCGCGAACTGGTCATTACCGACTCTATCCAGCCGACGACGGCTGTCCAGTCGGCCCACAACATCCGCGTTCTCACGACCGCCAATCTGCTTGGCGAGGCGATCAACCGCACCAGCGCGGAAGAATCCGTCTCGAGCCTTTTCGACTAAGGTCCTCGTCGAAAGCACCCGTTCGGTCTCAGTTCGCCGGTAGCAGTACTCGCCGGCAACAACTTGCTCTGTGCACGGACATCATCGTCTGCGGCGCCTGTCACATTCGATCGTGGCATCAGGGCTCACTTAAGATTACCGTAAACAATTTCCGCGACACTCCCGAGGATTTTATTCCCGCCGGAGGAGCGTTTTTCATGTCACGAAACAATTTGGGACCAGTCAGGACGGGCGTCCTGTCGTCGGTCAAAGCCAAGTTCGCAAGCCTTGTCGTTGGCGCGACCCTGGTATCCTGCCTCTCGGTTGGCATCTTGAGTTATCAGGTAGGCAAGAACGGGTTGATCGAAGCCAGCAAGCTGCGCCTCGAGTCTGTTGCCAGCAACCAGTCCAAGGACCTGGACTCGTACATCAGCCGCGTCGGTCAGTCGCTCGCGGAACTTGCCCAGAATACCGCAATCGGCGAAGCCACTGACACGATGGTCAACATTATTCCCATCGAGGCAGAGGGCATCAAGAAAGTCTTCCAGCCAGACGGCGCCATGGCCGAGGAACGTGCCGCTATCGATGGCGCCAAGGAAAAACTTCTCTATGGCGTGCGTCACGCAGGCATCCACGGCACATTGTCCAGCGCCTGGAAGAACACCAATGCCAGCGACATCCTGATCGTCGATAACAATGGCACCATTGTTTACTCCGTCACCAAGGGGCAGGAATTCCTCACGAATACCAATGACCCGCAGAATGCCCCGCTGAAGGAGATTGTCGACCGCGCGAATGCTGGCAAGCTGGACGAGGTTCAGATGTCCGGATTCGGCGCCTATCCCTACGAGAATGACACGCCATCAGCGCTCATCGCCCAGCCGCTGGCCGTCTCGGTCTGGGGCGAAACAGTGAAAAAGGGCGTGATCATCGTTCGCATCTCGGCGAAAAAGCTTTCCACGATGCTGACGCCGGACGGTCTGGGCACCACCATCGATGATGCCTTCCTGCTCAGCGATGGCGGCGCGGTGCGCGCCGGCATTGTGTCTGGCGGCAAGGATGCGAGCGTGGCGCCCGAGTTGACCGCGGCCGCGGCAACGGGTACCGCGGGTTCGACATTCGCAACCTCCGGCGATCATACCTCCTTCTATTCGTTCCTGCCGGTCACGCTGTTCGGGCAGAAGCATCTGCTGGTTATCGGCCAGGCAGAAGCAAAGGTTCTGTCCTCTGCCAACGAACTGGCATGGTGGGCCTTCCTCGCCACTGTCGCGGTGCTTTTCGCCATGGGTGGCGTCGGCATGCTCGTTTCTTCTGGCCTCACCCGCCCGCTGACCGACCTCGCCAACCTGATGAACCGCCTCAACCAGGGCGACAAGGATATCGACATCACGGCCACCAGCCGGAAAGACGAAATCGGCACCATGGCCCGCGCGCTGGAATCCTTCCGTCAGAACGCACTGGAGAAGGAGCGCATGGAAACGGAAGCCGTCGAGCGCAACGAACAGATGGATGAGGAACGCCGCCAGCGCGAAACCGAAAAGGCCCGCAGTGCCAAGGAGCTGGAAGATGCCGTGTCGGCGCTGGCAACCGGCCTGCAGAACCTGTCAAGCGGCAATCTGAACCAGCGGATCGACACGCCCTTCGTGCCCTCCCTCGATCATCTGCGTATCGACTTCAACCAGTCTGTGGAACGGCTCGAGGAGACGATCGGCACCATCAGCGCAAGCGCAGACACCATTCGCGGCGGGTCTGGCGATCTCAAGAGCGCCTCTGAGAATCTCGCCCACCGCACCGAACGCCAGGCAGCCTCCCTTGAGGAAGCGGCAGCGGCGCTTGGCGAGATGACCGGTTCGGTGAACGACGCGCTGAAACGTTGCGAAACCGCCGTTCAGGTCGCCGCAGAGACCCTTTCCGGTGCAAAAACCTCGTCCACTGTGGTGAACGATGCCATCGTGGCCATGGAGCGTATCGAAAGTTCGTCGTCGAAGATCCGCCAGATCATCGATGTGATCGACCAGATCGCTTTCCAGACCAACCTTCTGGCTCTTAATGCCGGGGTCGAGGCTGCCCGCGCGGGCGATGCCGGCAAGGGCTTTGCTGTTGTGGCCCAGGAAGTGCGCGAACTGGCGCAGAAGTCTTCCGGCGCCGCGCGTGACATCAGCCAGCTAATCAACACCTCGACGGCCGATGTCGAGGGTGGCGTGGCGCTGGTCTTGAAGACCGGGGAGAGCCTGCATCTGATCGAGGGCAACATCGCGGCAATCAACGACCATATCGGGGCGATCGCCACTGCTTCGCGCGAGCAGGCGACGCGACTCGGGGAAATCAACGCTTCGGTCAACGATCTCGACCAGGTCACCCAGCAAAACGCAGCCATGGTCGAGGAAACGACAGCCGCGGCCTTCGCTCTCGCAAATGAGGCCGACGGCCTGACCCAGCAGGTCAGCAGCTTCTCGATCGGCCACCGCCCGGTCGTGTCGAACCGGCGCGCCGCCTGAGGCAAGGCAGCACCCTGCCCCGCGGCGCCGGCGCGTCGCGGGTTTCTTCTTCGTCCTCGGCCCCACCATTCCCGCCTTCGGCAACCGTCGGGAAGACACCATACAACAGTCGAAGGGGCGGTCGGCGTGTCGGCCTCCCTTCTGCACGGTGATCAGTCACCCGGCACCGATTTGTGAAGTGTCCGGGACACGGCTAGCTCAGGCGACCAACCGGCCAAAATACCGCAGAACCACCGCATTTACGGGAATATTTCCGCGCGAGCTTGCCTTTCCGGCACTTCTGTTCTATAGCGCGCCGGTCCGTGTAGACACCCTTGGAGGCAACGCGGATGAGGTTCTTTCGGGAACCTCCGGTTTCGACAAACGTCGCTGACGCGCGCTTGCGAGACTCTCCATATAATCTCGAAAGGTAAAACCATGAGCCACGCATCTTATGAGCTCAAGGCCGAGGCACGCGAACGGGTTGGTAAGGGGTCCTCCCGTGAACTTCGCCGCAACGGTTTGATTCCCGCTGTCATCTATGGTGACAAGCAGGCCCCCATCGCCATCTCTCTCGATACCAATGCGGTGACAAAGCGCATTCACGCCGGTGGTTTCATGACCACGATCGCGACGATCGATCTGAACGGCGAGAAGATCAAGGTCCTCCCCAAGGACTACCAGCTTGATCCGGTCCGCGACTTCACCATGCATGTCGATTTCCTGCGCGTCTCCGCAGACAGCAAGGTCGTCGTCCAAGTGCCGGTTCACTTCATCAACGAAGACAAGTCGGCCGTCAAGATCGGTGGCGTCCTGAACATCGTCCGTCACGAAGTCGAGCTTCATTGCCCGGCCAATGCCATCCCGGAATTCATCACGGTCGATCTCGCAGGTCACAAGATCGGCGACAGCCTGCACATCTCGCATGTCAAGCTGCCGTCTGGCGTGACGCCGGTCATCACCGACCGCGACTTCACGATCGCCACGATCGTCGCTCCGGCTGGCGGCGTCGCCGAAGAAGGCGAAGCAGAAGCCTGATACAATACGGCAGCATTGTTGCCGCATGATCATCCCGCTTCCGAAAGGAGGCGGGATTTTTCGTGTTCGCGCGCGGGCGCGAAAGCAATCACCAAAGCCACAAAATATTTCTTTATTCGCTTTAGCGAGATTTAACAAATGAATGGCACGCTCGCGTGTCGACATGTCGATCGGGAGCGCGAGACATTGACCGAGATGACGCCAGATCAAAACTCTGCCGGTTTCATGGCGCCATGAACCGATCCGTGGAGAGCCGCTTTCTGGCGATCATCGCGGTTGCCGTCGTCATCCTCGTGGTTCCGCTTCTGGTCCTTTTCCTGGCGCTTTCTTCCGAGCGCTCATCAAGAGAACTGCACAATCACGTCGAGGTTCTTTTGGCCGCCAATGCGCAGGCGCTGGCCAAGCCGCTGTGGGATTTCGATCTGGAAAGCGTCGAGCAAATCACCGCGACCATCGTCTCCGATACCTCTATCGCCGAGGCTCAGGTCCGTGACACGTCAGGCGGGATCAAAGTCTCCATGCCCGCCCTTCCGGTCTGGCCCAAGAGCGGCGTGCAGTCCCTTTCTCGACCGATCGTCTATCAGACGCTCGACGGCCCCAAGACCGTCGGAACGATCATCATCTATTTCAGACGGCTGAATGTGTTTTCGACGGTGCGGCAGGCGGAAGGCGTTTTCATCGGGATCTTCGTCATGGCGATCCTTGTCGTGGTCGGTGCCGCGATCTTCGGCAATCGCATCATGATCATCAAGCCGCTAATGAAGCTGACGGCGGCAATCGAGGCGACGCGCCAGCTCGGCTCGCGCCATCACGTCGACTGGCAGTCCAACGACGAGATTGGCCGGCTGGCAAAGAGCTTCAACGCCATGCAGATCCAGCTCGAGCAGGAAGAGCGCGAGTTGAAGATTGCCCACCGTCGCGCCACCGACATCTACAACCTCACTCCTGCCATGCTGTTCTCGCTCGACGAGCGGGATCGCATCACCGGCGTCAGCGACTACTGGCTTCTGGCCACCGGCTACCAGCGCAGCGAAATTCTGGGCAAACGTTTCGGTGATCTCGTGCATGAGGACGCCCGCGACGCCTATCTCGAGCGCAAACGTCAAATAAACCGCGAGGATGCCGTGGTCGAGAGCACAACGAAATTCGTCTGCGCCGACGGCAATGTGATGGACGTGCTGATCGCCGAGGCGAGCAAGGAAGGCAAGGAGGGCGAGAACGGCCTGTCCCTCAGCGTCATGACCGACGTCACGGCGCTCAAACAGTCCGAGGCGCGCAATCATCGCCAGGCCATCACCGACCATCTGACCGGCCTGATGAACCGGCAGGGATTCGAGAATGCGCTGGATGCCGAGATCCGCCTGACCGATAAAATGGGCGGAGAACTCGCCTGCATCTTCGTCGATCTCGACCGCTTCAAGTGGATCAATGACAATCTTGGCCATCAGGCCGGCGATATGGTCCTGCGCATGCTGGTCGACCTGATGCGCCCGTTGCTGCCGCCCGGCGCCATTGCAGCACGCCTCGGTGGTGACGAATTCGCCATACTGCTGCGATCGGCCAAGGCCGAGCACGACGCACTGGAACTCAGCCATCGGCTGTGCGCCATCTTCGACACGCCGCTGCTGGTCCATGGCGCCACTGTCCGTCTCAGTGCCAGTGTCGGCGTGGCCCTCTATCCGCGCCATGCCGGCAATGCCGCTGAACTTCTGCAGAAGTCCGATATGGCTATGTACAGCAAGAAGCGCGACGGCAAGAATGGCGCGCTGCTTTACGATCCCCTGATCCAGGACAACACACGTCAGCGCGCCGCGATTGAACGCGACATCGAGACCGCCCTCGACAAGGACTGGTTCGAAGCCTATTTCCAGCCGATCGTCGACCTCAGAGACAACCGGGTCGTCGGCTACGAAGCTCTCATGCGGCTCGAGCATCCGGAAAAAGGAACCATAGCTCCCTGCGATATCATCACGATCGCTGAGGAAACCGGCGCAATCACCCATATCGGCAACCGAATTCTGGAAAAGGCGCTTGCCAATCTCGTGCAGATTACGAAGGTGACGAAGGACGACGAGGCCTATATCGCCATCAACTTCTCGCCGCTGCAATTCGAACAGACCCTGCCGATCAGGCTTGCCGCGCTGACCTCTCGTTACGGTATCGCGCCGAACCGCCTGGTGATCGAAATCACCGAGGCGACCCTGCTGCACGACAATCCGCAGATCCGCACTATCCTCGACGAGTTCAACCGCTTCGGCTGCCGCATCGCCCTCGACGACTTCGGCACCGGCTTTTCGTCGCTCAGCTACCTCAACCGCTTCCCCGTGGACATCGTCAAGATTGACCAGTCCTTCGTCCGCTCGCTCTCGGCCGAGGAGCAGGAACTGCAGCACAAGAGCCGCATGCTGGTCGAAGGCATCACGGCGATTTCGCACAAGATGGAATGCTCGGTCGTAGCCGAAGGTATCGAGACAGACGAACAGCGCGAAATCCTTCGGCAGTTCGGCGTCGATCGCGGCCAGGGCTATCTGTTCGCCCGACCGCAACCGGTCCGCCAATTGATCAAAACCCTGGAGAATTCACCAAAACGAGGACGCTCGATCACCTGAGCATCCCTGATATCGCGAAGGAAAGTGCCTATGAGGATCGCCGCATTTCTTCTGTCGATGACATTGGCCGGCGCCGCCAGTGCCGAAACCATCCATTTCACCACAGAGGACTACCCGCCCTACAACTTCCGCGAGGGCAGCGAATACAAGGGGGTCGGCTACGATCAGACGGTCGCCCTGATGAAATACGTCAAGGCCGATCACACGATCGAGATGATGCCCTGGGCGCGCGCGCTGTCCCTCGCCGAGAGCGAAAAGATGTACTGCGTGTTCACCACCGCCCATATCGCCGAACGCGACAAGCGCTTCAAATGGATCGAGCCGCTCGCCATCGACCGCAACGTAATGATCGCCAATAAGGCATCCGGCGTCAGACCCCGTTCAATCGAGGAAGCGCGCCAGTACACCGTCGGCACCCAGCGCAACGACTACACCCAGGACCTGCTCGAACGGAACGGTTTCCCGAAGATCGACCTCGCAACCGACCTGAAGCTCACTTTCAAGAAGCTGATGAGCGAACGGATCGACCTGATGCCGATCTCGGAGAAGTACTACGAGGATCTGAAGGCGGAAGGTAATGCCATCGAAGCCCTGTTCATCGTGTCGGAACAGAAGTTCTCCATCGCCTGCAATATCGACTTTCCCGATGCGCTGATCGGGGAAATGCAGGCCGGCCTCGACAAGTTGATCGCCAACGGGACGCAGAAGGCGATCTTCCAGAAATACAAGATGCCGACCGGCAATTGACAGGCGATTGACCGGCACACGCAGACAGGACAGCAAAGCGGGTTGACAAGGCGGCCGTTTCGCGGTGCTGAGAAGCGACGCATCACAGCAGCGGACTTGGCTCATGATCATCATCGCAGGTCTCGGTAACCCGGGCGCAAAATATTCGGAAAACCGGCACAACATCGGCTTCATGGCGGTCGATGCCATCCACCGACGTTACGCCTTTTCGCCCTGGTCGAAGAAGTTCAAGGCCGAGATTGCCGACGGCGAGATCGCCGGCGAGAAGGTCCTGCTGATGAAGCCGCAGACCTTCATGAATCTTTCCGGCGAGTCCGTCGGCGAGGCCATGCGCTTCTTCAAACTGCAGCCGTCCGACATTATTGCCGTTCACGATGAACTCGATCTTCCTGCGGGCAAGGTCCGCATGAAGACCGGCGGCGGCCACGGTGGGCACAACGGCTTGAAGTCTCTGGACGCCCATTGCGGGAAGGAATACCGCCGCCTGCGGATGGGGATCGGTCATCCGGGCGATAAGGAGCGCGTACACGGACATGTGCTCGGCGATTTCGCCAAGGCCGACAGGACCTGGCTCGACCCGCTGCTCGACGCGATCGCCGACAATGCCGACCTCCTGCTCCAGCCCGACGAATCGAAGCTCATGAACAAGCTCGCACTCGCTACCGGCGGCAAGGAGGAGACGGCGAAAGCGAAAACGGAGAAACCGGCCGGCCAGTCGCACATCCGCCAGGCGCGAAACACCGCGCAACCAAAGAAGCTCCCTGAGACCGGCCCGATGGCGGAAATGCTGAAGCGGATGTTCTCGAAGAGGGACGACTGATCCGATGGCGAACCAGGTAGAGATACGGGCGCTCGGAAAGCCGGATCTTCAAGGTTTGCTGGCACTTTATCGCCAGTTGATCGAGAACGATCTGCCGCTTGCGCCCGATCTCGCAGAAATGCGCTTCGATGAAATCCTCGCTCGCGACGGTCTTACCGTATTCGGCGCCTTCGCCGACGGCGCACTTGCCAGTACCTGCACACTGATCGTGGTGCCCAATCTCACCCGCGGCGGCATGCCCTACGCCTTCATCGAAAACGTCGTCACCGACGCCGGACATCGCCGCACCGGGCTGGGACGGCGAACGCTGCAAGCCGCAATCGACACCGCTTTTCACGCCGGTTGCTATACCGTGCGGCTGATGACGGGTGCCAAGCGTCCGGGCACGCTCGACTTCTATAGAAGCTGCGGCTTCGATACGACCAAGCACGGGCTGGAAATCCGCCGAATTCCACCGCGCTGAGCCACGCCCCTACTCTTCCGGCTCGGTCGTGAACATCAGCGGAAAGCCCGCCTCCTTGGCCAGGTCCACCGCCTCCTTGGCCTTGGTCTCGGCGATATCGCGCGCGTAAACGCACACCACGCAGCTGCCCTTCTGATGCGCAGTGATCATCACGCGATAGGATATCTCCTCGGCCATGCGGAAAACCGCTTTGAGCACCATGACGACGAACTCGCGCGGCGTGTAGTCGTCATTGAAGAGGATGACCTTGTTGAGCTTTGGCCGCTCCGGTCTGGGCACCGTCTTCGTTATTGGCTTGAGCTCGGTTCCATTTTCACTCATCTCAACGCCCGGTCATTGACAGAACGAGGCAAGAGGCATTCCGATCATGCAATATTGCCGCGTATCGGCCTGCCATTCAACATCCAATCCCCAGTCCCCGCGACCTTGCGACCGAAGCAAACACAAACCTCAAAGCGGGACTTCAAAGGGTTGACCGCGAACCGCCTTTATCCCATACGCACTGCAAAGGAATTCAAGCTGAGCAGGTGACAAGCCATGGGCTTCAAATGCGGTATCGTAGGACTGCCGAATGTCGGCAAGTCTACCCTCTTCAATGCGCTGACCAAGACGGCCGCCGCGCAGGCGGCCAACTACCCCTTCTGCACGATCGAGCCGAACACCGGCGAAGTGGCCGTTCCGGATCCGCGCATGCAGAAGCTTGCCGCCGTTGCCGGATCGAAGGAGATTATCCCGACCCGCATCTCTTTCGTCGACATCGCCGGCCTGGTGCGCGGTGCCTCCAAGGGTGAAGGACTCGGTAACAAGTTTCTCGCCAATATCCGCGAAGTCGATGCCGTCGTGCACGTGCTGCGCTGCTTCGAGGATGACGACATCACTCACGTCGAAGGCCGTATCAATCCGGTTGGCGACGCCGAGACGATCGAGACCGAGCTGATGCTCGCCGATCTCGAAAGCCTGGAGCGCCGCGTCGAACAGACCCGCAAGCGTGCTGCCTCCAAGGACAAGGATTCGATGGCTCAGCTGCCGGTCATGGAAGCCGTGATCAAGCTCCTGAATGAAGGCAAGCCGGCACGCCTGCTGCTCAAGACCCTTGGCGACGATGAGATCGAGATCCTCAGGGGCCTCAACCTCCTCACCTCACATCCTGTGCTCTATGTCTGTAATGTCGCGGAACCCGATGCCGCGACCGGCAACAAGCATACCGAATCCGTCGCCAAGATGGCTGCCGAACAGGGCGCGGAATGCGTGATCATCTCCGCCGCGATCGAGGCGGAAGTCGCCCAGCTGCCGGAAGAGGAAGCCAAGGAGTTCCTCTCCGCCCTTGGCCTGGAGGAAGCAGGCCTCGACCGGCTAATCCGCGCCGGCTATCATCTGCTGGATCTCATCACCTATTTCACCGTCGGTCCGAAGGAATGCCGCGCCTGGACCATCGTTCGCGGCACCAAGGCGCCAGCCGCCGCCGGCGTCATCCACACCGACTTCGAGCGCGGTTTCATCCGCGCCTTCACTATCAGCTATGACGACTACATCACCTACAAGGGCGAAGTCGGCGCCAAGGAAGCCGGCAAGGGCCGCGACGAAGGCAAGGAATATGTCGTCCACGACGGCGACGTGATCCACTTCCGATTCAATACGTAAGACGATACGGACAGACCGAACGAGAGCATCGCGGCCAATCCGGTCGCGATGCTTTTTTTATCGAGACAAGGCCCCTCTAACTGGCGATGCGCGCGGCCGTCACACCTTCTTTGTCGGGCAGGTCGACATGCCGAGCATCGAATAGAGTGGGCAGAACGAGAACAATCCGGTCAATAGGGGTATGAGCCCGATGAGCGTGTAATAGCGCCACCAGGCATTGGGGTAGAAGTAAAACAGGGAGAGGATGGCAAGGCCTAGGATCACGCGCACGATCCTGTCTACGGAACCTACGTTTTTGGTGAACATGGCTTTTTCCTTTCGGGCTGAAGCCTTGAAACGATATCATGAAATTTGCCGCCGCGCACGACAGGTCATTGCGAACTCACGCAGAGCGGTGTTTCACGGCCCACAAGGACACGCGCTGCGGCCGCAATCCCGTGGCAGGCCGGGTGCCTAATGCACGAGGAGCCAGCAAGAGCGCCCACTGGATCCATCTCCCGTGAACGCTCCTTGAATTTGCGGGCCGGGACCGCCATGCTGCACGGAAAATCATACAAGGAACCGCGCATGCCGTCGTTAGAACTGTATTTCGAGGACCTCTATCCCGGAAGGATTTTCGAATTGGGTCCCAAGACCGTCGAGGCAGACGAGATCACGGCATTCGCCGCAGAATTCGATCCTCAGCCGATGCATCTGGACGAGGAGGCGGGCAAGAAGAGCCTGCTCGGCGGACTTGCCGCTTCCGGCTGGCACACCAGCAGCCTGTTCATGCGCATGATGATCGATTCCTATCTCCTGCGATCGGCGTCGGAGGGATCACCGGGCATTGACGTCATGGAGTGGAAGAGGCCCGTCCTGGCCGGCGACACGCTCTCAGGCCGATCGGTCGTCGAGGCGGCGCGCCCGATGCGCTCGCGGCCTCATATCGGCATCGTCGCATTCCGGCATGAACTCGAAAACCAGAGGTCGGAGCCGGTGCTGCTGTCGACGAATTCGATCATGTTCCGCCTGCGGGCTGTGGAAGGAAACGCCGCATGAAAATGATCGATCTTTATCCGGCGGGAGAGAAAATCGAGATCGGCGGCCAGACATTCACCGCGGACGAGATCATCCGCTTCGCCAAGAAATTCGACCCCCAACCTTTCCACACCGACGCGGTCGCGGCAAAGGACTATGTCTTCGGTGCGCTCTGCGCCTCCGGTTGGCATACCTGCGCGCAGTGGATGCGCACCTTCGTCGACTTTTGGAAATCGGAGACGGCACGGCTTGACGGCGCAGGTATCGTTGCCCCCAAGCTCGGCCCCTCCCCGGGCTTTCAGGAGCTGCAATGGCTGAAGCCTGTCTATGCCGGTGATACGATTTCCTATAGCGTGGCCATGCTAGAAAGCCGTGCCCTCAGGAGCAGGCCAGGGCTCCTCCTCAACACCATACTGTGCGAGGGGCAAAACCAGCACGGCGAGACAGTATTGCGCTTCAAGAGCGGTGTTCTGGAATATGACCGGTAGGGACACGAGCATGAACCTCCATAACTTCAGCGCGCTCGACATAACAGGCAAGGAACGGAAGCTCTCCGAGTTCGCAGGCAAGGTCGTCCTCGTCGTCAACACTGCCAGCGCGTGCGGCTTCACACCCCAATATTCCGGCCTCCAGGCATTGCAGGAGAAATTTCCCGAAAACCTCGCAGTACTTGGTTTCCCTTGTAACCAGTTCGGCGGCCAGGAGCCCGGGACGGAGGCGGAAATCAGGACATTCTGCGATCTGAACTTCAACGTCACCTTTCCCCTTTTCGCGAAGGTCGACGTCAACGGGAAAAATGCCCATCCGCTCTATAAATACCTCACCCGCGAGGTTCCGGGCATTCTGGGCACCGAAGCGATCAAATGGAACTTCACCAAATTCCTGATCGGCCGCGACGGCCTACCGATTGCCCGATACGCGCCCAGCACGAAACCCGAGGACATCGAAGCTGACATCCTGAAGGCCATCGCTGCGTGATACGGTCGCCTTCTCGTCTCCGTCGGTGACACCAATGTATGGAGGACAGCACCAATCGGCCCCCTCTATTGCTCGCGATGGAACCGTCCGGCCTTGTGGTCGTTATATCAGCAACCCAAGGAGGAGCTGACCATGCACAAGGACAAGCGAGAGGCAGAGGAAGCAGCCAAGAAAGACCTCGACCACGGTATCATCGTTGCCGGCCCGGAAACTCGTGCCCGAGAGAACAAGGGAGAGGATCCTCGTCCTGCCAGGACCGTCGTGAACAAGGACGACAACTGAGACATTCGAGAACGCCTGAGCCCGGCACACGGATGCATCCGTGCGTCGGGTCTTGTTTTCAGGCAGGTCAGCACCGTCTCTGTCAGGTCGTGGTACGGACCTGACACTGGCCTGATTCAGTGGCCTGAAAACTCTACCAGCGTGCGGACTTCGACGCCGAGGGCTTCCAGCTTCCTGCGCCCGCCAAGGTCTGGAAGGTCGATGACGAAGCAGGCCGAGACCACGTCAGCGCCGATCTTGCGCAGCAATTGCACGGCGCCGACCGCCGTCCCGCCGGTCGCGATCAGATCGTCGACCAGGATGACTTTCTGGCCCGGTTCGACAGCGTCGATATGCATCTCCATCTCGTCGACACCGTACTCAAGGCTATAGGCGATGCTGACCGTCTCGTGCGGCAGCTTGCCCTTCTTGCGGATCGGAACGAAACCGGCTGACAGCTGATGCGCCACGGCGCCGCCGAGAATGAAGCCGCGGGCTTCCATGCCGGCGATCTTGTCGATCTTCATGCCCGCATACGGATGCACGAGCGCGTCCACCGCCCGGCGAAAGGCGCGCGGATTGCCAAGAAGCGTGGTGATGTCGCGAAAGACGATGCCGGGCTTCGGATAGTCCGGGATAGACCGGATGGAGGATGCGAGCTCAAGCGCGAAGTTGCTCATGGTATTTCCGTCATGACTGGATTTCGGGAGGGTCGCGCGGGACACTAGCAATTCCACTATCTCCGACCAACAAAAAAGGCGGCTTGTAGCCGCCTTTCTCAATTCCGACGGGAGCGCTCAGTGCTCCTTGTTGGCATAAACCGATTTCTTGGTCAGGTAGACGAGAGCGGTAAAGATCGCCAGGAACACCATCACCATGAAGCCGGTGCGCTTGCGCTCTTCGAGATGCGGCTCGGCAGCCCACATCAGGAACGCGGAGACATCCTTCGAATACTGGTCGAGGGTCTGGGGCGTGCCGTCGTCATATGTAACCTGGTCCGCGCTGATCGGCGGCGCCATAGCCAGCGCGGCGGCACCGGCGAAGTACGGGTTGAAGTAGGTGCCGTCAGCGACGGTGACGCCTTCCGGCGCTTCCTGGTATCCGGTCAGAAGCGAATAGATGTAGTCTGCGCCACCTTCCTGATACTGCGTGAAGATATCGAAGAGGAAGGTCGGGAAGCCACGCTCGACGCCGCGGGCCTTGGCAAGCAGCGACATGTCCGGCGGGGCTGCGCCGTTGTTGGCGGCAGCGGCCGCTTCCTTGTTCGGGAAGGGAGACGGGAAGTGATCCGACGGAACAGCCTTGCGGGTAAACATTTCCCCGTCGGCGTTCGGGCCGTCCTGAACTTCGTATTCGGCGGCAAAGGCTTTGACCTGCTCTTCCGAATAGCCGAGATCTTCCAGCGTCCGGAAGGAAACGAGGCTCATCGAATGGCAGGCAGAACAGACTTCCTTGTAGACTTTGAGGCCGCGCTGAAGCTGCCCCTTGTCGTACTTGCCGAATGGGCCTGCAAAGCTCCAGTCAACGTTTTTCGGCTTGACGATCGGGTAGTGCCCGAGCGCGGCTGCATGCTCGGCGGCTGCAGCCATATCATGGCCTGTATCCTGGGCTGCGGCTCCCGAAGCGAGGCCGAAACCGGCGACCACTGCGAGCGATAGAATGCCTGCAACAAGCTTTTTCATGTTTGTTATCCCTCTATCGCAGCGATTAGACGTTGGCGTCGGCAGTTTTGCCGCTCTTCTCGAGAACCGCTTCTGTGATCGAGTTCGGAACGCGCCGCGGTTTCTCGAAGAGGCCCAGGAGCGGCATGATCACGATGAAGAAGCCGAAGTAGTAGAGCGTGCCAAGCTGTGCGAGCAGCGTGTACAGGTCCGAAGGCTGCCGGGAACCGAGCCAACCGAGGACGATGCAGTCGATCACGAAGACCCAGAAGAACAGCTTGTACCACGGACGGTAGACCGCCGAGCGGACCTTGGACGTATCCAGCCAAGGCAGGAAGAACAGGATGATGATCGAGCCGAACATCACCAGGACACCACCGAGTTTGGAGTCGATCGGGCCGACATTGAAGGTGATGGCGCGCAGCATCGCGTAGAACGGAAGGTAATACCATTCCGGAACGATATGAGCCGGAGTCTTGAGCGGATCGGCCATCGTGTAGTTGTCCGGGTGGCCAAGGTAGTTCGGCATGTAGAAGATAAACCATGCGTAGGCGATCAGGAAGACTGATACACCGAAAGCATCCTTGATCGTCGCATAAGGCGTGAACGGAACGGTATCCGTCTTCGACTTGACTTCCACGCCGGTCGGATTGGTCTGGCCGGTGACATGCAGTGCCCAGACGTGCAGGACGACGACGCCGGCGATCATGAAGGGCAGAAGGTAGTGCAGCGAGAAGAAGCGGTTGAGCGTCGGATTATCGACCGCGAAGCCGCCGAGCAGGAACTGCTGGATCCATTCACCGACAAGCGGGAAGGCCGTGAAGAAGCCGGTGATGACGGTCGCGCCCCAGAAGGACATTTGCCCCCAGGGCAGTACATAGCCCATGAAACCGGTTGCCATCATCAGGAGATAGATGACCACGCCGAGGATCCAGAGGATTTCGCGCGGGGCCTTGTAGGAACCGTAGTAGAGGCCACGGGCCATATGCAGGTAGACGGCGATGAAGAAGAACGATGCGCCGTTGGCATGCATGTAGCGCAGCAGCCAGCCGTGATTGACGTCACGCATGATCTTTTCGACCGAGTTGAACGCAATCGACGTCTCGGCGCCGTAGTGCATGGCGAGAACCACGCCGGACAGGATCTGCACGATCAGCATGACCGACAGCATGGCGCCGAAGGTATAGGCATAGTTCAGGTTGCGGGGCACCGGATAGGCGACAAAACTGTCATAGACCATGCGCGGCAGCGGCAGCCGCGCGTCAACCCATTTCCCGAGGCCGCTGGACGGCTGGTAGCTAGAATGACCACTCATATTATGTATCCCCTCAACCGATCTTGATCACAGAATCGGAAACGAATGCAAAGGTTGGAACCGCAAGGTTCTCCGGTGCCGGCCCCTTACGGATACGGCCGGCCGTGTCGTAGTGCGAACCGTGGCAGGGACAGAACCATCCGCCAAAATCACCGGCCTGACCGAGCGGCACGCAGCCCAGATGGGTGCAGGAACCGATCATGACGATCCAGTTTTCCTTGCCTTCGCCCGCCGAGCGATCGAGATCGTTCGCTGCCGCGTCAGGCGCCAGGTTGGCATTGCGGGCGATCGGATCCTTGAGGTCAGTAAGCGCGACCTGCTTTGCCTCTTCAACTTCCTTGTCGGTACGGTTGCGGATGAAGACAGGCTTGCCCCGCCACTTGACGGTGAGCGACATGCCCGGTTCAAGCGCCGAGACATCCACTTCTATTGAAGCGAGCGCGAGTGTCGACGCATCCGGACGCATCTGGTCGATAAATGGCCAGGCAACCGCAACGGCACCGACCACACCGGCCATACCGGTCGTCAGATAAAGGAAATCGCGGCGAGAAGGCTCGCCCAAGGTTTCGCTATTCATGTCGTGTTCGCTCACGGTCAAACCATCCTCTTCGCAAATTCTGCGACAAACCGCATTGCCCCGGGGACGACGAATCGGCGCGCAGACACAAATGCGCCACAGATTCCCCGCCAATTTGGCGCGTTCTAAGCCTGATAGCGAAATATGTCCAGCCTTCACAGGGGGATGGAGGCACATTGTCGCGGAAAATATTCAGACCTGTTCCCCCTATATCACCCAGTCAACAGAGCCTCATCGTCAGGCATGCAAGAGACAGCAGGCCGCAGGTTCGAACTCGGTTACGAGTTTCGCATGCCGACGCCTCTTGCCACGTCCGGGGAACGGGGCTCAGTCTCCCCCTCGCCCTCCTTGTCGACAGCAATGAAACCACCTGATTGACGCGCCCATAGTTCCGAATAGAGCCCGCCGCTGGCGACAAGTTCGGCGTGCGCGCCCTCCTCGATGATGCGCCCCTTGTCGAGTACCACCAGCCGGTCGAGAGCGGCAATGGTCGACAGCCGGTGGGCGATCGCCAGCACCGTCTTGCCCTGCATCAGCCGGTCGAGGTTGGACTGGATCGCGGCTTCCACTTCGGAATCGAGCGCCGAGGTCGCCTCGTCGAGCACCAGGATCGGCGCGTTCTTCAGCATCACCCGCGCAATTGCGATACGCTGGCGCTGGCCGCCCGACAGCTTGACGCCGCGTTCGCCGACATGAGCGTCGAATCCCTTGCGGCCGCGCTGGTCTTCCAGTCTCGCGATGAATTCGTCGGCCTCGGCGCGCTCGGCCGCAAGCGCCAGCTGCGCGTCGCTGGCGTCGGTGCGGCCGAAGAGGATGTTGTCGCGGATCGAGCGGTGCAGCAGCGACGTGTCCTGCGTCACCATGCCGATCTGGGCGCGCAGACTCTCCTGCGTCACCGTGGAAATGTCCTGACCGTCGATCAGGACGCGCCCGCCCTCGACGTCGTAGAAGCGCAAGAGCAGATTGACCAGCGTCGACTTTCCGGCACCCGAGCGGCCAACGATGCCGACCTTTTCGCCGGGCCGGATCGTCAGCGTCAGGTGGTCGATCGCCCCCTTGCCGCGACCGTAGTGGAACGAGACGTCCTCGAAACGGATTTCCGGCCGCGTGACCGTCAGCGGCTTGGCGTCCACACGGTCGACAAGGCCGATCGGCTTGGAAATCAGCTCCGCCGAGTTCTGGATCGTGCCGATATTGCGCATGATGCCGTTCAGTTGCGTCATCATCCGCCCGAGCAGCATGTTGAGCCGCAGCACCAGGCCGAGCGTGAAGGCAACTCCGCCGGCGGTGATGGCGCCGGAGAACCACAGGTCGATCGACAGCGCCGCGATCATGGTGATCATCACCCCGGACAACAGCGCCAGCGCTGAACGAACGCCGGTCAGGAGCCGGGCGAAGGGTTGTAGCGATGCCTGGAACCGTTCGAACCCGCCCTTGATGTAATGGTCGTTCTGCTCTTCGCGCCCAAAGAGTTTCAGCGTCTGGATATTGCCGAAACTGTCGACCAGCCGGCCGTTCAGCATCGAGGCGGTCTCAGCGGTATCGCGGGCGTGAAAGCGGATGCGCGGCACGAAGATCCGCGCCAGGATCGCAAAGATCACCACCCAGGTGGCAACGATCACTGCCAGCCGCCAGTCGAGTTGCGCCACCAGCGCCATGGTTGATACTGTATAGATGGCCATGAACCAGACGACCTGCAGCAGCGAGGTCATCAGGTCGCCGGTCGCCTGCCCGGCCGACCACACCTTGGTGACGATGCGCCCGGCGAAATCGTTCTGGAAGAAAGCAAGCGACTGGCGCGCCACATGCACATATGTCTGCCAGCGCACCATGTTGAAGAAATTCAGCACGATCACCTGTTCCTCGACCAGCGCGCCCAAGGTGACGACGATGAAGCGTCCGACGAGGACGACGAGGAACATGGTCAGCAGTTCCGTACCGTGGCTTTCGATCAGCCCGCTCCAGCCGGCCTCCTTCGGCACGGTGTCGATGAGGTCGACCAGCCGGCCGACGAACCAGAACAGCGCCGCCTCGAGCATGGCGACGGCGCCGCCGAGCACCAGCATGGCGAAGAATGCCCACTTGGCCTGGCGGACGTAGAACCAGACGAAGGCCCAGGTGCTTTCCGGCGGACGCAGATTGCCGCGGACCGCGAAGGGGTCGATCCAGCTTTCGAAGAGGCGGGCAACGGATTTGAAGATCATGGAACGGATATAGGCGGATTCCATGACAGGGCAAAGCAATAGGCTCTGCAAAAGCCTCTTATGGTTCTCGGACCCGTCGCAACGTGTCCCTTA